>JANYCY010000086.1 GCA_025360045.1 Janthinobacterium sp.
CCCGCCCTACAAATGCCCAAATACCTAAGTCGATCCTTATAAGGGTGATGTACATACCCCAATGGAGATACATATAGCAGCATCTACCCTAGGTGATATTTCTCTAAAAAAATACGCTAGCCGCCATCATCACTAAGCTAACGGAAACTTCAGAGGTGCGATTGCAGTCGCTAATTCTGAGCGGATCCTCGCTAAGCCCAAGGATGTTTGCGCCTCTATCCTGAGTGTTAAGACCGGTGTGGTATTGGATGCGCGAATCAGGCCAAAGCCATCCGCATATTCAATGCGTAAGCCATCAATCGTAAAAATACGCAAAGCCTGTGGAAAAACGGCATTTTGAGAAATTTTGGCAACCAGCTGATGCCCATCTTGCTCTAAAGCCACTTGTAGCTCCGGCGTAGAAACAGAAGTAGGCAAGCTGAGTAACATTTGCTCCAAATCATGCTCAGCCATTAGGCTTAAAAAACGCGCCCCTGCAAACAAAGCGTCATCGTCTTGCCAATCAATAAAAGCAAAGTGCCCCGATAACTCGCCAGCCAGCAAAGCTTGGGAGGCGTGTAAATGACGCTTCATATGCCCGTGGCCCGTCGGAATCGCTGCGCAACTCCCGCCCTTGCTTTTCACCCATTCAGCAATTAAGCCGCTCGATTTCACATCGTATAAGATATGACCCGGCTGCTTTTCTAGGGCGGCGGCGGCAAATAGCATCAGTAATCGATCGCCAGGGATACTCGTGCCATGGCGGGTCACCACGCCTAATCGATCGCCATCGCCATCAAACGCCAAACCAATATCTGCACCATGCGCTTGTACCGCCAGTTTTAAATCTGCCAGATTCGCCTCAACCTGTGGATCGGGATGATGATGAGGAAAAGCACCATCCACTTGGCAAAACAGCTCAATCACTTCACAGCCCAAAGCGCGATATAAATCAGGGGCAAATGCACCTGGCACGCCGTTGCCACAATCGACCACAATCTTAAAAGGCCGTGCTAAAGGACTCGTAGCGGCCACAGCAGCATAATAATCAGCGGCAATATTGAGCGGCTGAATCTGGCCGATCCCAACAATAAAATCATCCGCCTCAATCCGTAGCCGTAAAGCCTGCAAGGCTTCACCATCAATGGTTTCACCTGCCAACGTCATTTTAATACCATTGTAGTCAGCAGGATTATGGCTGCCCGTAATCATTACCCCTGAACCATTCGCCCACCGACGGGCCGCAAAATAAAGTAAGGGCGTGGCTGCCATTCCCATATCTAAAACCGTGATTCCGCTCAGAACTAGCGCATCAATCAAAGCCCGAGCTAAGGCAGGGCTAGAAAAACGACCGTCTCTTGCCACGGCAATCTGCTTAACCCCCCGTGCATGTGCTTCGGCCCCGAGGCCTAAGCCAATAAAATGGGCCGCCTCTGGGCTCAGCAAGGAAGTTTTAGCGCGAACATCGTAAGCTTTAAAGAGGGACGGAGAAAGGATAGGCACAAGCAACTTCCTAACGAGGTAGATGGCACTGAAAAAAACGAAGCAAAGTTTGCGGCAGCCATTGCAAATGGCCTGGCATCCCCCCCGAAACAAAGCCAACATGCCCGCCTTCTAAGGACTGCATCAGCGTAACGTGATCAGATACATCCGCTTTCGAAGGCAAAGATTCAAAAGGCACAAAAGGATCATTTTTTGCATTAATCACTAAACTCGGCAAACGAATCGCCGCAAGATAAGACTTACTACTGGCAGCTTGCCAATAATGGTCAACACCTTTAAAGCCATGAATTGGAGCCGTTACTAAATCATCAAATTCACGCAAAGTGGTTGCGCGACGTAAGCCTATCTGATCAAGGAAAGGATTATCAACCAGCTTCAGTTTAGCAAAAGTCTTTTTGCGTAAGCTGCGCAAAAATTCACGTGTGTATACACGACGATTAAAGCCCTGATCTAAAGCAGCTCCTGTTGCCGCCAAATCCATCGGTGCGCAAACCGCCGCAGCCCCATCAATCACCGCCGCCGCCGCATCACCCTGCTCCCCTAGCCACTTGAGTAAAGCATTCCCTCCAAGCGACACACCCACCGCAAAAATCGGTACATCGGGATGCTGGGCACGAATCCGGCATAACACCCAATCGATTTCAGCAGAATCCCCTGCGTGATAAGCCCTAGGTAAGCGATTAATGGCATTACCACATGAGCGAAAATGCGGCACAACGCCCCGCCAGCCTTGCAAATACAGATAATCAAACAGGGAAGTAGCGTAATGGCTGCGTGAGCTGCCTTCTAAACCATGAAATAACACCACCAAAGGTGTGCCTGCTCGGCCATCAACCCAATCGACCACAATAGAATCTAAATCGGGCGTGATCCATGATTCTCTTCGATACGCCGGCATTTTTTTCCACATCATGGTGGCAGGATAAATCGTCTGCGCATGCCCGCCCGGCAGCCATGCAGGGGCTAGATAAGCCGGTACAGAAAAAGGAAGGGCACGAGACATAGCGAGAGAAATATCCAAAGAGGCAATGCAGAAAAAAAGGGGCGAATAAACGCCCCTTTAATTTTAACACCAAAACTTACACAAAGTTTTCTTTAGATTTCAAAAAAATAAGCATTTTGAAATACAACTGCTCTGATCCACTAAAAACAGCTAAGGACTTGGCTTATATTAACTTCCCACGCCGATCTGTCCGTCATCCCCGAATGGTTTTATCGGGGATCCAGCAGAGCCACTGGATTCCCGACAGAAGCACTCGGGAATGACGATCAAAAGAAGTGAGCCATCTCGGGGTTTATTTCTCCCCCTATCCAAAGCACTAAAGACAAGGAGAAAACCGATGATTTCTCTTGGTTTTCTCCGTGTACTCTGTGTCCTCTGTGGTTCAAGATTTGGGTTTATTTCGTAAGCCTGAGTGCTTACTTTGAAATCACTTAAAGCTTTTAATCAAGACCTCGGCTCGCCAAGTAATCTTCATAACCACCCACATAGTAGTTATATGTGCCATCGCCATTCAGCTCTAAGATTTGCGTTGCCAGCGAGCTTACAAAAATACGGTCATGCGATACAAACAGCAGCGTGCCCTTGAATAAATCCAGTGCCAAATTCAAAGATTCAATCGACTCCATATCCATATGGTTAGTCGGCTCATCCATAATCAGCACATTCGGCGTTTCAAGGATGAGCTTACCGTATAGCATGCGGCCTTTTTCACCACCTGACAGCACGGTCACCATTTTCTTCACATCATCACCGCCAAACAGCAAGCGACCCAAGATGCTGCGAATCACTTGATCATCAGTACCGGGCTGGCTCCACTGCTTCATCCAGTCAAACAGAGTGATTTCTTGTTCAAAATCGGCTTCATGATCCTGAGCAAAATAACCAAGCTGAGCTTTTTCTGCCCATTTAATTTTACCGCTATCAGGATGAATCACATCCATCAGCAGCTTCATCAAGGTCGATTTACCCACGCCGTTACCACCAATGATGGCGATTTTCTGACCTGCTTCGATGATCAGGTCTAGGTTTTGGATCAACGGCTTATCAAAAGACTTAGACACCAAAGACAGCTCAACGGCCTGACGATGTAGCTTGGATTTTTCTTCCACTTCAAAGCGAATATAAGGATTTTGGCGGCTCGATGGTTTGACATCAACCATGCCTTCTTTAATCTTATCCGCCAGCTTCAAGCGGCTTGTTGCCTGACGTGCTTTTGATTTATTGGCTGAGAAACGCGCAGCAAAAGAATTAAGCTCAGCTACTTTTTCTTTGGCTTTTTGGTTATCAGTCAGTAAACGCTCACGCGCTTGTGTTGATGCAATCATATAATCGTCGTAAGTACCCGGATAAATACGGATTTCACGGAAATCTACGTCGGCCACGTGAGTGCACACTTGATTCAAAAAGTGCCTATCGTGAGAAATAATAATCATGGTGGAATCGCGCTCATTCAGCGAGTTTTCCAACCAACGAATCGTGTTGATATCCAAGTTATTGGTCGGCTCATCGAGCAGCAATACTTCTGGGTTAGAAAACAGGGCTTGCGCCAGCAATACACGCAATTTCCAACCTGGTGCTACATCACTCATCGGGCCAGAGTGCTGCTCAATTGGAATACCCGCACCCAGCAATAACGCACCGGCGCGCGCTTCAGCCGTATAGCCATCGTACTCAGCCACTTTGCCTTCCAGCTCTGCCGCGCGCATATAATCGTCTTCAGTCGCTTCTAAATTGGCATAAATCGCATCACGCTCTGCCAATACCGCCCACAACTCTGCATGACCTTGCATCACCACATCGATCACACGCAAGTCTTCAAATGCAAATTGATCCTGTGTCAGCTTACCCAGACGCACGCCGGGTTCTAACATCACATTGCCGCCGGTCGGCTCTAAATCGCCGCCCAAAATTTTCATAAAGGTTGATTTACCGCAACCATTTGCGCCAATCAAGCCATAACGATTACCGTCGCCAAACTTGACCGAAACCTTTTCAAACAAAGGCTTTGCGCCAAACTGCATCGTAATATTAGCCGTACTAATCATGGTCCGTTTACCCTCAACTGCACAAAAACATCGTTGTATTAAATTTAAGAAAATTTATTTTTTACTGATTCGTCAAACAAAGATGCGCTGTCGCAATTTCAAAGAAGAGACTACGCCAGCATAAAGGGTGGGATTTTATCACAGCACAGCCACTTGATCGCCATGCCATCCCTAGCAGCCGATCAAATGTGTGTAGAAAAGGCAAAACAAGCGTCTTAGTGGCATTAATTGCGTAAGCAAGGCTTTAAGTTGTAAGCCTAGCAACGCTATACTAAAGCGACTTTCTTACTCCATACCTATACTGATGTGGTGTCTTTCACAACAAATATCAACTTTACCAAGACATGCACAATGACATAAGCATTATCCTTTCTAACTATGTAAAATAAAACAATATTAAATTTAATTGATTAGTAAAGTAAGTAACCAAGCATAAATTATCCAATCTTTTTCAATCATGCGTTTTTCGTAGGGTGCAAAACGCCGTAGGCGTTACGCACCAAGAGCTGGTGCGCAAGAAAGGCACTTGCACACCCTACGAAAATCACATGTTTTTTCTTTTAAAAATGCGTGATAACTGATGTCGAACTACTTAGCTCTTAATTATTAATAAAAAAGAAATAAATTACACCGATCAGCAGAGGCAGATCGTAAAATAAAACAATTGCGATCTCTCAAAAAAAACACCTCAGCCCTTTTTTTCCGCATAGCATGCGACTTAGTCATATTCTTCAACCGATTTTGTGCAGCAAGGTAGGACCACGCAATGTTTGATATCAAAGGCCTTGTAAACTCACTCTTTCAGCCAAACACACAAGAAGGTGTTTTTGATCTGAAATCCGCCACAATATTTATGGAAGAGCTGCCTGAGAGTGATATTTTACAAGCGCAAATAGAGATCGTTAAGGCACTAAAACAGCTCAATAGCACTCCAAAAGTCAGTATGAGTGAGCGCTTTAAAACCATCCCCTACCTTGAAGAAAAAGCGCAGCCACTACAGAACCATTTACTGGATATCTATCATGGCCGCCTCATTGAAGAAGGCATCAGCGCCCACCAAGTTTTGCCCACTATATTAAGTTTTTGGCATGAAATGGCAACCGGATATCTGAGCTGTATTAAACAAGTAAATCAAAAAAAGTTTACACTTATACAAGAAAAAAAAATTGAGCTTTTTACGCTAAGAGCAATGGAGCTATACGCTATCCAAGCGCAATACTCTTATATGCGCCACTTAGAAATTGATCATCAAATTTGGCGCAATCTCAATCGCCTGTATCACTTTTCAGAACAAAGCAATTTTGCCAATAAATCACTAAATACAGAAAATACCAGTATTCAACGCTGCTATATTCAAGCCCTCATGCTATCGCTTTCTAACCCAGAAAAACTTCAATCCGCCCAAATAGAGCTCATTGCAATCTGGCTACAAAAATGGAGTGCAGAGATTAAGCTTGAAACAGCGCTACAAACACAACAACACTTATTTGCGATTAATTTAACCGGCACATCGGCCCCCAAGCGTATCCGCCGCGATATGGTGGGAGAAAACTGGCGCTATTGGTCAGCAGATCCTATTACAGAACAAATCCACCGCCTCATTACACAGCTCAAACAAGGTGAAACGCCTAATAGTTTAGGCCTCCCCACAGAAACAGCATCCCCCATTAATTTAGAACAATTACAGATTCTCAGCTCTCTATGGTCACGCGACGCAGAAACACCTGTACGCAAACACCAAAGGCAAAACAATAATAAATCAATTCGAGTCATTATCGGGATTCAAAATACTATTCCCTATATGACTCAACAAGGAAAAACATCCCGCAATAGTGGCGATCATATCAGCACCGAAAAATGGGAATTAGGCGACGAAAGTACCAGCGGCTTTGGCTTAAATTACCATAGTGACACTCAACTCGAAATTGGTGAATTGCTAGGCTTAGCCAATCTAAGCAACTACCCATTTACCATTGGTATAGTGCGCCGCTTCAATCGAAGTCATAAAGGCTTTGTGAGTGTTGGGGTAGAAACACTCACACAAAGCCCTGTAATGGTTGAGCTCACCCCCCTACTCAGTGAAAACAGCTTTCAGTGCATTTATGCCCCCGAAGGCCCTAGCAGCAGCCCCGCGCGTTTTCTGATCATCCCCAATGCGGCATACTCTGAAAACAGAGAATATAAATTCACTGCCCAAGGTAAAAGCTACCGCATTCGGCTATCCCCTGCGCTTGAGCACACCCCCTCTTTTGTACTGGCTAAATTTACCGTGCTAGAAAAACTTTAAGACGCCAACCCCGTTTAAATCTTTTTTCATAATTTTCTTTACACATTCTAAAAAGTTCCGCTATAATGCGTTCCTGTCTGAGTTGCAAGACAAAGAAGAAAGGAAGTGTGGCCGAGTGGTTTAAGGCAGCAGTCTTGAAAACTGCCGAGGATGCAAGTCCTCCGTGGGTTCGAATCCGACCGCTTCCGCCAGGATTCAAAATAAAGCCCCTGATGAGAATCAGGGGCTTTATGCGTTTATACGCCAGATAAATAAGCGCTAGAAAAGCAGAGCCTCATAATCCTCAATACCAGATATAGCCGCCAATCACACCTCAAAAACTCCTGCAGATACAAACTGATCGCCACCAAACCCCTCTTAATACAGTCATTTAAGTAAATATTGAGCAATACTTAGAACGCAAAAAACCCCACCGAAGTGGGGTTTTAATATCATTTAATTGAATTAAACGATTAGAAGCCTGTCCATGAACCAAGAACCAGACGCTGCATGCTGTCTTTGCCAGCTGCAATCTCTTGATTTTGCCATGTAAAACCAACTGGAGTTTTATCAGCCGCACCCAGTTTAATGTAACGGTATTGAGCGAATAGCATTGTATTTTTAGAAACGTTATAACCAAGCTGAGTGCTAAATTGATCAGCCTTGTTATCGCCACCGCCGTTATCCTTGATGTGAGTCCAACCCGCATTCAAAGACAATTTGTCATTGAAGCTGTAACCCACTTTACCGTGGATAGCATCTTCTTTGACATCAGTACGGTCAAACTTGTCGTGAGCCCAGTCCAAAGACAGTGTAACCGGACCAAACGCGCCACGTGCACCAAGGAAGAATGTGCTGTCGTAACCTGATGCAGCCAGTGCAGCTTTACCAGCCTTATCAATTGTACCGTCAAGCTTAAATGTTGCTTTTTCTTCTGCTGTTGCATTCTTTTGAGCCAAGTAAGAAGCATCAATATGGAAAGCACCAAATGTTGCACCACCGCCTAACTCATAACCCTGAGTACCATTATTCTTATCAGTAAAACCATTACCCAAATCAGCAGATGCAAAAACGTTCACATTACCAAAAGTACCTTCGTAACCCACTGCGTTATCAAAGAATGCGCCTGAACCAACACCACGGTCTTCACCAGTATTACCCGAACCATCTGTCAGGTAAGGCCAGTCTTTTTGCAGGTAAGTTTGTTGGAAAATACGGCCAAACTTAACTGTACCCATGCCGCCTTTCACACCAATGTAAGCTTCACGAGTGCCAAATTGAGCTGGGCCAGTTGCTTTGTTGCTGCCGCCTGGGCCTGGCTTTTGCGAGATGCGCCAGATAGTGGACGCACCGTTATCCCACTTATCTGCACCATCAAAATTGATAACAACAGGGGTATCAATTGCAAACTTACCCTTGCCATCAACGGTCTGGTTGGAATAGTACATTACATCCAATTCAGCAGAACCACTAATAGTAACTTCTGCGTAAGCAGATGCGGAGCATGCAGCTGCAACAGCAGCGACGATCAGAGCACGTTTAAACATTATTCATCTCTCTCTTAAAGGGATATGGTTTTTTTAACTTCGGTACATCAAGGCATATTTGCTTGTGTTACGAAGCTAGAATACTCAATAGGTACAAACCCATGCAATATTGCGTCGCGTATCTGCAACATTGTGTGGCCCAAATGCAACACAGATCCCTCAAGAGTGGCGTAGATACTAGCGCGCACGAAAAAACGCCACGATTTGCATCGTGGCGTTTTTTTAGACTTTAAAGTGCTAAACCAGCATGAAATGCCTATCTATCACTTTCAGGGCAGGTTCTGTAATTAGAACGCTGTCCATGTACCTACTAAGAAGCGTGTTGAGCTATCTTTACCAGCAGTAGCACCAACAGAGCCATCTAACTGCCAAGGATTAGTCATTACGCTAGCCTTGTCAGCTGAATCAAGCATGTGATGACGAACTTGAGCGAAGGCAACAGTGTTCTTAGACAGTGTGTAGTTGTACTGAGCATTGATAACGTTCATGCCGTTATCAGCTTTATTGCCATCAGTTTTGCTGTCTTGAACGCGCTGATAACCAAGGTTGAAGTTGTTCTTACCCATGGTGTAACCAGCAGCAACCAAGAATTGGTCAACAGTAGTCTTGCTACCAGCCTTATCACCAGCAATACCAGCAAGATTTACTACACCACGCCATTCATTGCGTTTGTAACCAGCAGCTAAATCAAATGCGCCAGTTTTGTACTTAGCATCGATGTTGTAAGTGCGTGCTGAGTTTTCAGCAGGTGAATCATTGGTAGTGAACTCACCAGAATGACCCCAAGTACCGTTACCACCAAAAGCACCAGCATCAGAAGACATGTTCTTAGCGTTTTTAGCTTCAGCAGCACCAGCAGAAACATTGAAACCGTAGCCAGTGTAGTTAGCTGTCAATTCCATAGCGCGGGCAGTGTTACGACCATTACCTAAATCGTATTGACCAGCAAAGCTAAAGCCGCTGAATTTAGGTGAGAAGTAGCTGATACCGTTCGCGTATTGAACTTGTTGTGAACCAAAATCAGCCCACAAGTTGCCTTGACCTGAAGATGCAAAACCATCTAATTCAAGGTATTGGTTAGAGAACTGATTACCGAAGCGAACTTCACCGAATTTAGTTTCGTAACCGATCCAAGCTTCACGTTGACCGAAGCTATCGTAACGGTCTGGAGTCGCTACTTTTTGCGCGATGCGCCATTTCAGTGTATCGCCAGAATCCAGCTTATCTGTACCGTCAACATTAATTACAACTGCGATTTCTTCAGCAAATTTACCCTTACCATCTGTACCAGCTTGGTTGGTTTTGTACATCAAGTCCATTTCAGCAGAACCGCTGATGGTTACATCGGCGAATGCAGGAGCTGCAAACATTGCGGATACGGCAGTAGCGATAAGAACGCGCTTAAACATACTGAGATTCCTTTATCAATTTTAAGAGCCACGAATCCATAGTTGAATTCGGATCCATAGGATTTGAAAGACCACTCAAGCACTAATTTTTTAAAGCCAACTCAGTAAAAAAACTGAATCTACTTAATAAAAAATTGAGCGTGTTAAGTGCTCCGAAGCCCGTATATAACCACAGAGATAATTTTTGTTCTGCTGTAAAAGTACCAAACCCTTATAAGTAAAAATACCAACAAGTATTAACTTGGCATACACTAAGTAATGCAACCTATAGATAAATAATCGAGCGCAAAAATACATTAAAAATTAAATTAAATGTGGTAAATAATTTACAAATTAATATAAAAAAATACACGTACTTTTAATTGTTTTTAATGTATGTAAATTGGCATTATTTAAATTTTAATTTAATTGGCATAATCAAACGTCATTTAATTTTTAGTGCGTTCGTTTTCAAACTTATACAAGTTGAACTTTTTCTCCCTCAAAACAACCGCCTAAAACTGAGCCAACAAGCCATGCGCGTTGCTAATTTGCAACATATTTTCTTATCAAAAATCGGGAAATATAGTGCCGCAAGCAAGCATAGCGAGTGGACTTAGCACAATCTCATGTAAATCTAGGGAGCTCCGATGCTTTTCTTAGGTGCTGCTTTAACCGCGAAAATACCCCTTCAAGCGATTTGCGGCTAAAGCCGTTCCTATGGCATTTGTACTTACGTAGAGAGGATTGTGAGTGCGGCCCTCTTAGAGCGGCACTAGGGAGCGATGCACCCTAAGAACACTGACTTACACCTAAAGTAAAATCACCTTAGTACAAGCAAGCACAAGCCCCCTCACGAGTCTTTCTATTCAGCAGACAAAAAAATACCCGCATCGCAGCGGGTATTTTTATAAAACTCAATACTTATTGAAAGCAAAAACAAGCCAAAGCGCTTATTTAGCGTTCCACAGAGCCTTAGTGGTATCGAGCATACGGTTGGAGAAGCCCCACTCGTTATCATACCAAGATAATACTTTCACCAGCGTGCCACCGGAAACCTTAGTTTGCGATGCTTCGTAGGTAGAAGACGCTGGATCATGGTTAAAGTCGATCGACACTAATGGCAGGTCGTTGTAGTTCAATACGCCTTTCATTGGGCCTTCTGAAGCTTCTTTCATGATCTGGTTGATTTCTTCGACAGTCGTTGCACGAGCAGCAGTGAAAGTCAGGTCAACTAGGGACACATTGATCGTTGGTACGCGAACAGCGAAACCATCCAGCTTGCCTTTCAGCTCTGGCAATACCAATGCAACCGCAGCTGCAGCGCCAGTCTTAGTAGGGATCATTGAATGCGTTGCTGAACGAGCGCGACGCAGGTCTTCGTGATAAACGTCGGTCAGAACTTGGTCATTGGTGTAGCTGTGGATGGTGGTCATCAAGCCAGAAACCAGACCGATTTTATCGTGCAATGGCTTAACCAGCGGCGCAAGGCAGTTGGTTGTGCATGAAGCGTTAGAAATAACAGTGTCGCTTGCTTTCAACGTGTCGTGATTTACACCGAACACGATGGTTGCATCGACATCATTACCACCAGGCGCGGAGATAATGACTTTTTTCGCGCCAGCAGTAATGTGAGCCGAAGCCTTTGCTTTGCTAGCGAAGAAGCCAGTACATTCCATCACCACATCAACGCCGATTTCTGCCCATGGCAGATCAGCTGGATTACGCTGAGCACAAACACGAATTTTGTCGCCGTTTACGATCATGAAATCGCCATCAACCGATACTTTGCCGGCAAATTTGCCGTGCACGGTATCGTATTGAGTCAGGTGAGCATTGGTCTTAGCGTCGCCCAGATCGTTAATTGCCACGATTTGGAATTCATCAGTACGGCCAGACTCATACAAAGCGCGCAGTACATTGCGACCGATACGACCGTAGCCGTTAATTGCGATACGAATTGCTGCCATTGCCTGGTGCTCCTCAGAGAGTTCAGAAAAAACGCGCTCGCTACAGAGCCGCGCATAAAAAAATTGAATACAAAGAATACCCAACTGTCGCCTTGCTGACGATATGGCTATTCCCTATAAGTAATGAAATATTGATTTAAATCTTAGGGTGAGCAAGTTTTTATACCCACCTTACAATTTAATTACTTTTTAAATGCAGCAGCGGCACGAGCCAGAGCGGTAATACCTGCCCAATCACCCGCCGCAACCATTTCTTTTGGTGCCAACCACGAGCCGCCTACACAACCTACATTCGGCATAGCCAAGAGTTTAGGCGCAGATTCTGGGCTTACACCACCAGTTGGGCAGAATAAGATTTGTGGCAATGGGCCGCCCATTGCTTTAAGCATGCCGATGCTACCGGCCTGCTCAGCTGGGAACAGTTTTAAGGCATCAAAACCTTCTTCCAAAGCAGCGATTGCTTCAGATGGGGTCATTACACCGGGTAGTAATTGGATATCGGCAGCACGGGCCGCAGCAGCCAGCTTAGGTGTTAGGCCAGGCGTCACCGCAAATACCGCACCAGCGGCTTTTGCTTCAGCAAATTGCTCTGGGCGCACTACAGTGCCCACACCAACAATCGCGCCGGGTACGTTATCAACAATGGCACGCACTGCTGCTAAAGCTGCATCGGTGCGCAAAGTCACTTCAAGCACACAAATACCACCCTCAACCAAGGCTTTTGCCAATGGAACTGCGTGCTCTACTTTCTCGATTACCAAAACCGGCATCACCGGACAAGAGCGCATAATTTCGCGAATTTGCATGGGGTTGTTCTTCCTGTTCTGTAAAGATTAGATGTGTAGGATGGGAGGAGCTTAGGGACACCCATCAGAGATGACTATGCGATGAGTATCTCGCTGAGCACGAATCTTCACTCAGCGATGCTCCCCCATCAAAAAAAACTTAATTAATGAGCCAAGCCCATGCTGATTGCGCCTTCTTCAGCGCCAGTTGCAGCCGCGCGGAAGGTGGCGAACAACTCGCGCCCCATGCCATGCTCGTTAGCAGAGAGATCTGCCGTATCCACGGTGCGAGCAGCCCAAACAGCGGCATCAACCTTGGCTTCAACCACACCAGCATCGGCATCGAGGCGGATCATATCGCCTGTTCTCACCTTACCCAGTGGGCCGCCTTTTAAGACTTCTGGCGTCATATGAATGGCTGAAGGCACTTTGCCGGACGCGCCCGACATACGGCCATCGGTAACCAAGGCCACTTTAAAGCCGCGATCTTGTAAGAGTCCTAGCACAGGCGTGAGTTTGTGCAGCTCAGGCATACCATTAGCACACGGGCCTTGGAAACGCAGCACGACGACAAAATCTTTTTCCAACTCGCCACGCTTAAAGGCGGCCAACACATCGTCTTGATCATCAAACACAATCGCAGGTGCTTCTACGCAGCGATTTTCTGGCTTAACTGCAGAAATTTTGATGACAGAGCGGCCCAAGTTACCCGCCAACAAGCGTAAACCACCGTCAGCACTAAATGGATTGCTTGCATGGCGAACCACATTATCGTCCACAGGCTCTAGAGGTGCAGCGCGCCATACCGCCTTACCATCTTCACCAAGGAAAGGCTCATTGGCGTAAGGGCGCAGGCTTTTGCCCGCAACGGTTAGCACGTCTTCGTGCAGCAAGCCCGCATCGAGCAATTCGCGAATCAAGAAGCCCATTCCACCCGCAGCGTGGAAGTGATTTACATCGGCCCCACCATTTGGATAGATTTTGGCGAGCAGCGGAATAATGGCGGATAAATCATCAAAATCAGTCCAATCAATAATGATGCCTGCTGCACGAGCAATCGCGATCATATGGATGGTGTGATTGGTCGAGCCGCCTGTTGCAAGCAAGCCAACAATGCCATTCACGATACATTTTTCGTCGACCACCTTACCTACCGGCGTAAATTCATCGCCCTTATAAGTAATGGCAATCGCACGTTGCGCCGCTGCAACAGTCAGGGCGTCACGTAAGGGAGTATTTGGGTTAACGAAAGCTGCGCCGGGTAAATGCAGGCCCATCACTTCCATCAACATTTGATTGGAGTTGGCTGTACCAAAGAAGGTACATGTACCTGCGCCGTGGTAAGAGCCCTCTTCTGAAGCGAGTAATTCTTCGCGGCCACATTTGCCTTCAGCAAATAACTGACGCGCCTTGGCTTTTTCGCTATTAGCAATGCCCGAAGTCATCGGGCCTGCGGGAACAAACACGGTTGGCAAATGGCCAAATTGCAGGGCTCCAATCAACAAACCCGGCACAATTTTGTCACAGACGCCTAAGCAAACCACACTATCAAATACATTGTGTGAAAGCGCCACAGCCGTCGACATAGCAATCACATCACGGCTAAACAAGCTGAGTTCCATACCCGGCTGGCCTTGAGTAACACCATCACACATCGCTGGCACGCCGCCTGCAAATTGTGCTGTTGCACCCGCCTGACGAACCGCCTCTTTAATGATCGCAGGGAACACTTCAAAAGGCTGATGCGCCGACAGCATGTCATTGTAAGCAGAGACAATTCCCAGATTGGGCTGACGCATTTCACGCATCATGATTTTGTCGTTTTCAGGTGCCGCAGCCCAGGCATGAGCCTGATTGGTACAGGCTAATCCTTTACGCAATGGCTCCTTGCTGGCGGCCTTTTCGAGAAGGGCTAAATAACGAGAGCGTGGGCCTTGGCTTCTTGCGATAATGCGCGCAGTGACTTCGGCAAGCTTGGGATGAACGGACATAGACAAAGGCTCCGAGTTACGGCGCGATCACAGCACGCCACGTGCGTTTCTATAAAATTGATCGTAGTTTTACTACAAAGCACCTATAACTTCAACCGCATCAGCGTGGATTGTTCATTTCATTGCTCTGCATCAATAGTCAACATTTACACAGGGTTACCATTCTGCGCTACGTGTTAACCCCCATCATTCTGGGGCCTTGGCGAATTTCGTTTGCGCCACTATTTAATGGTGTAGTAAGATTACAAAGTCTTACGTGCCCGCCAAGGCCCGAAAACCGATTCAAGAATAAGGACTCTCGCGGATGACTCAGATCGACGCTTTCGACATGGTGCTGTTCGGCGGCACTGGCGACTTGGTAATGCGTAAATTGCTACCTGCGCTCTATCACCAACATCAAGAAGGCAATCTGCCCTCAGAAGGACGTATCGTCTGTTTGGGCCGCAGTGTTCCAGATACCGCTGCTTACCTCAAGAAAGCCCATGCCTTAGCCATTGGCTACTTAGGCAGCCACTACAACGACGCCGATTGGGCCTCATTTGCCGAGCGTATTGAATACCTGCAACTCGATGCCAACCACCCTGCAGAATTCACCAAGCTAGCCGATACGCTAAACGCCTTTCCAAAGCGTGTACGCGTGTTTTACCTCTCGACTGCTCCCGATTTATTCGCGCCAATTTCTAAGAGCTTGTCCGAAGTAGGCCTTGCCGCTGGCAACGCTCGCGTCGTGCTTGAAAAGCCATTGGGACACGATTTAGCCTCATCAAACAAAATTAATGATGAAGTCGGTGAATATTTCCAAGAACATCAAATCTACCGAATCGACCATTATTTGGGCAAAGAACCCGTCCAAAACTTGATGGCTTTACGCTTTGCCAACACCTTGCTTGAGCCACTCTGGCGTCGTGAATGGATACGCGACGTACAAATTACCGTGACCGAGCAAGTTGGCGTTGAATCCCGCGCCGATTTCTACGACAAGACCGGTGCGCTGCGCGATATGGTGCAAAACCATCTCTTGCAGCTACTGACGATTGTTGCGATGGAGCCACCTGCATCGATCGATGCCGATGCGGTTCGCGATGAAAAACTCAAAATTTTACGCGCCTTAAAGCCTCTCTCTACTGAAGACGTTCATACCAAAGTAGTTCGTGGTCAGTATCGCGCAGGTGCCGTGGCTGGCAAACCAGTCCCTGGTTATCTGAACGAGCCTGATGTGCCTGCTGGCTCCAAAACAGAGACCTTTGTTGCGCTCAAGGTAGAAATCCAAACTTGGCGTTGGGCAGGTGTGCCGTTTTATCTACGCACCGGTAAACGTCTTTCCGACCGCCTTGCCGAGATCGTGATTAACTTCCGCGAAACGCCACATTCTATCTATGGTCGCACCGCCAGCACGCCGAATCGCTTAGTGATTCAACTGCAACCGGATGAATCCGTGCGCCTCTATATGATGGCAAAAGAACCGGGTAATCAAGGCCGCTTGCGTCCTGTGCATTTGGATATGGATTTCAAAGAAACCTTCCAAACCCGCAGTCCAGAAGCTTACGAGCGCCTGTTGCTGGATGTGATTCGTGGCGATCTATCCTTGTTTGTACGTCGTGACGAGCAACGTGCTGCATGGCGTTGGGTTGAACCGATTATCGACAACTGGGAAAACAGCTCCGACAGTCCTAAGCCTTATACGGCAGGCACGTGGGGGCCAGCGGCATCATCTGCCCTGCTATCTCGTGATGGCCTTTGCTGGCATGAAGAAGAATAATTAAGCACTGAATCAAGCGGGCCGGTTTTCTGGCCCGCTCTTTCATTATCAAGAGGTAAAACATGTTGTCATGGCACGAATGTTCGTCAAAAGATGAATTAGATCAACAACTAGCTGATTTCATTGCTGAGCAATTAAGCGCAGCCATTGCAACACGTGGCCAAGCAGGAATTGCCGTATCAGGCGGTAGAACCCCTGCCGGCATGTTTAAAGCCTTGCGAGTGAAAGAATTAGACTGGTCAAAAGTGGTGATTACCTTGGCTGACGAGCGCTGGGTAGCACCGGATCATGCAGATAGCAATGAGCGCCTTACCCGCGAAAACTTGCTACAAGACAAAGCCGCGAGCGCGACTTTTATCTCACAAGTGTCTAGTGCAGCGACCGCACATGAAGGCCAAGCAACAATCGAAGCACGCCTTGCTGCCCTGCCCTCACCGCTGGATATCTTGATTTTAGGTATGGGAGATGATGGCCATACCGCATCGCTATTTCCTAATGCCGCCGAATTAGAAGCCGCCTGTGCATCGGATGCGCTGTGTGCAGCGGTCACTCCACCTGCAGCCCCCCATCAGCGAATTACGCTTACTTTACCTACTCTGGCAAAAGCCCGTTCGGTAATCGTACATATCACTGGCGACAGTAAAAAAGCATTATTGCAAGCTGCCTTACTTGAACAAAAACCAGAAACCGAGCTGTTCCCGATCCGCCGTGTGCTAGATAAGTGCAATGGACTCAAACAGGTATTTTGGGCTACTTGATACGCGGCCTTAGGCGATCTGAGTACGTGGTTTACCTCGTTCAACGATGTGCCCCTAGGTGCCATGGTGGGTTACGCCCAGCCAAAAACCGCTGGGCTAACCCACCCTACAATTGTGTGAGAAAAATACATGCTCGAACGTATCAAGGCCGCACTCGATAGCCTCAGCAAATCAGAACGCAAAGTCGCAGAATTGGTGATTGAGCAGCCTAATTTGGTGGCTAACGCACCGATCGCTCAAATTGCCGAACTGGCACTGGTTTCACAACCGACCGTGATTCGATTCTGTCGCTCACTCAACTGCTCTGGTTTACAAGATTTCAAGCTGCGTCTTACACGCAGCTTGGTGTCTGGCGTGCCTTATGTGCACTCTATGGTGAGCCGCGATGATTCAGCGCACGATCTAGCACGCAAATTATTTGATAACAATATTTCGCACCTGCTGCGTTGCCGCAATGAGCTGGATACCGAAGTCTTAGAGCGCGCCATCACTATTCTGTCGAATGCCAAAAAGATTGAAGTTTATGGCCAAGGGCAATCAGGTGCGGTGGCTATTGATGCGCAAAACAAGTTTTTCCGCTTAGGCGTGCCCACCGTTTCCTATACCGATCCGCATATGCACGGCATGAGCGCATCGATGCTTGGGCCAGGAGATGCGGTGGTTGCCGTATCAAACTCAGGCCGCACTTTAGATTTACTGCGTTCAGTAGAAATTGCCCGCGATGCAGGAGCCGATGTGATCGGCATTACCCATTCCAAATCGCCATTAGCCAAGCGTTGCACGCTTTGCCTCTATGCCGACACGATGGAAGACCCAGATCTATACACCCCAATGATTACCCGCATCGTGCATCTGGTGATTATCGACGTGCTTGCCGTTGGCGTAGCGCTCAGACGTGGGCCAGAACTCATAGACCAACTCGAAAAAATGAAGCGCAGCCTTAAAGAAAAGCGCGTTCGTGGTCATGATAATTACAGCTGATTAGATAAGGATAGCAAGATGTCAAACCTCACTCAAACACCAGCGTGGCTGGCGTTAGAAGAACACTTTAATGAAGTGTCGCCACTGCATCTGCGTGATTTGTTTAACGACGATCCACAACGCTTTGACAAATTTTCGCTTGAATCAGGCGGCTTGTTTTTTGATTACTCAAAAAACCGCATCACCGCCAAGACCATGACTTTGCTGATGGATTTAGCACGTCAATCTGGATTAGAAGCGCGCATCAAGGCGATGTTTTCTGGGCAAAAGATCAATAGCACCGAGCATCGTGCCGTGCTGCACACCGCATTGCGCAATCTAGATAAACATCCGCTGATTGTGGATGGCGAAGATGTGATGCCCAAGGTCAATGCCGTCAAAGAAAAAATCGGCGACTTCTCAGATAAAGTTCGCTCGGGTGAATGGCTGGGTTATACCGGCAAGGCGATTACCGACATTGTGAATATTGGGATTGGCGGCTCCGACCTTGGCCCACTGATGGTATGCCAAGCGCTCAAAGATTACGGCCACAAACGCTTAAAAATGCACTTTGTTTCGACAGTAGACGGCGACCAAGTGGTTTCTACGTTGGCGGAACTTAATCCAGAAACAACGCTCTTTATTATTTCTTCCAAAACATTTACCACCCAAGAAACACTGACCAATGCCCGCACATCACGCGCTTGGTTTGTAAAAGCTTCGGGGGACGAAAAACATATTGCCAAGCATTTTGTAGCGGTCTCTACCAACGCCAAAGCAGTGGGTGAATTTGGTATTGATACCAATAATATGTTTGAGTTTTGGGATTGGGTTGGTGGCCGCTATAGCCTATGGAGCGCAATTGGTTTACCGATTGCTATTTATCTGGGCAAGCATAATTACCAAGACCTCCTCCATGGTGCATACACCATGGATCAGCATTTCTGCAGCAAGCCTTTAGAGCAAAATTTACCAGTGATTATGGGCATGCTTGGGGTTTGGTACGTTAATTTCTTTGGCGCATCTACCCAGCTTATTTCTCCATACAATCAATCGCTTTATCGCTTCCCAGCTTATTTGCAACAACTGGATATGGAATCAAATGGTAAAACGGTTGATTTGAATGGCAAACGCGTGAACTATCGCACCGGGCCTGTTGTATGGGGGGACACCGGTATTAATGGTCAGCACGCTTATTACCAGTTATTGCATCAAGGTAGCCAAATCGTCCCTGTCGATTTTATTGCCACAATCGAGCATCCAGATATTCCTGAACCGCATAACACGATTCTGATGGCCAATGTATTTGCCCAAACAGAAGCGTTTTTACGCGGTAAAAATGAAGCCGAAGTACGGGCAGAATTAGATATTCAAGGCATTACCGGCGAAGCCCAAGATGCTTTAGTTCCACATAAAGTATTTGAAGGTAATCGCCCAACTAATACCATCTTAATGCAGCGTTTATCTCCGCGACGTTTAGGTGCATTGATTGCTCTGTACGAGCACAAAGTATTTGTGCAGGGCACGGTCTGGAATATTAATTCCTATGACCAATGGGGTGTTGAGCTTGGCAAACAATTGGCAAAAGCCATTGAAGCCGATTTAACTACTCCGGGTTTAACCACAAACCATGACGCTTCGACCAATGGTCTGGTGAATTATTACAAGCGAAATACCCCCCGTTAAATGGGATGTATTTATTCTGGCCGATTACAATGCAGGCCTTTTAAAAGTAGGCGGGTCCACACAACCAGCCTGCCTTCGCACAATGCGAAGAATTAACCCACTCACAAGGTAGAGAGACCAATGGCAGAGCAGCTTCATGACCTCGATCCCCAAGAAACGCAAGAATGGCTAGAGTCACTCGATAGCGTCCTCGAAAAAGAAGGCGCAGAGCGCGCCCATTTCCTGGTTGAAAAGCTAGTCGATCACGCACGCCAAGATGGCGTCAATATTCCATATACAGCTACTACAGCTTATATCAATACCATTCCAGCGCACCTGCAAGCCAAGCACCCTGGCAAGCCTAATCTGGAAGAACGTATTCTGGCGTATACCCGCTGGAATGCGGCGGCAATGGTGGTTAAAGCCAATCGCGATGAAGCAGAGCCGGGCGGGCATATTTCTTCATTCGCCTCCGCAGCTACTTTATACGATATCGGCTGGAATCACTTCTGGCATGCGCCTTCAGAAAACCACGGCGGCGACTTAGTTTACTTCCAAGGCCATTCTGCACCTGGCGTTTATGCACGTGCTTTCCTTGAAGGCCGCATTACTGAAGACCAACTGAATAAATTCCGCCGTGAAGTAGAAGGCGGCGGTTTGTCGTCCTATCCGCACCCTTGGCTGATGCCTGATTTCTGGCAGTTCCCAACGGTATCGATGGGCCTTGGCCCACTGATGGCGATTTACCAAGCGCGCTTTATGAAGTACCTGGACGATCGTGGCTTTAAGCAAAAAGGCGATCGTAAAGTTTGGTGCTTCTGCGGCGATGGTGAAATGGACGAGCCAGAATCGCTAGGTGCGATTTCCCTCGCTGGCCGTGAAAAGCTCGACAATCTGATCTTTGTGATTAACTGCAACTTGCAGCGCCTTGATGGCCCAGTACGCGGTAACGGCAAAATCATTCAAGAGCTGGAAGGCGACTTCCGTGGCTCTGGCTGGAATGTGATTAAAGTAGTCTGGGGCACAGGCTGGGATGCCATCCTTGCTCAGGACAAAAAAGGCCTGCTGCAAAAACGCATGATGGAAGTAGTCGATGGTGAATACCAGACTTACAAATCCAAAAATGGCGCTTATGTACGCGAACACTTCTTCGGTGCTTACCCAGAATTGCTCGACTTGGTTGCGGCCATGTCGGATGACGATATCTGGCGTCTGACTCGCGGCGGTAACGATCTTTATAAAGTGTACGCAGCTTATAAAGCCGCTTCCGAGCACAAAAATCAACCGACGCTATTGCTGGTTAAAACCGTGAAAGGCTTTGGCGTAGGCGCGGCGGGCGAATCACAAAACGTAGCGCACAACACCAAAAAGTTGTCCGATACCGATCTGCTTTACCTGCGTGATCGCTTTAATATCCCGCTGACCGACGAAGAAGCGATTGCTTGCAAATTCTATCGCCCTGCTGACGACAGCCAAGAACTGAAGCATATGCACGAGCGCCGTTCGGCACTCGGCGGCTTTGTGCCATCCAGAAAGCCAATCGACGAGCCACTCGAAGTGCCTGGCTTAGACGCATTACAAAGCTTATTGGGTAGCAGCGGTGAGCGTGAAATGTCCACCACCATGGCCTTTGTTCGTATCTTGAACACCTTGGTTAAAGACAAAAAAATCGGTAACCGCATCGTGCCTATCGTGCCGGATGAATCGCGCACCTTTGGTATGGAAGGCATGTTCCGCCAGCTGGGTATTTGGTCGCATGTGGGTCAGCTGTACGAGCCACAAGATGCCGATCAGTTGATGTTCTACAAGGAATCCAAGACCGGCCAAGTATTGCAGGAAGGGATTAACGAAGCCGGTGCGATGAGCGATTGGATTGCTGCGGCAACCTCCTACGCCAACCACGGCGTCACCATGATTCCGTTCTACATCTACTACTCGATGTTTGGTTTCCAACGGATCGGCGACTTAGCATGGGCAGCGGGCGATTTACGCGCTCGCGGCTTCTTGGTTGGTGGTACGGCTGGCCGCACCACGCTAAACGGCGAAGGCTTGCAGCACCAAGATGGTCACGGCCATCTGTTTGCTGAGTTTATCCCGAACTGCGTGTCTTACGATCCAACCTTCGCTTACGAGCTGGCGGTGATTGTGCAAGACGGTATGCGCCGCATGTATCAGGATCAGGAAAACATCTATTACTACTTGTCAGTAATGAATGAAAACTACAGCCACCCAGCGATGCCAGAAGGCTCGGCAGCGGGCATTTTGCGCGGCATGTATATGTTCCAAGAAGGTAGCAAAAACGCGGCACTGAAAGTACAGCTAATGGGTTCAGGCACGATCTTCCGCGAAGTAATTGCTGGCGCAGCCTTACTTAAAGCTGATTTTGGCATTGATGCAGATATCTGGTCTTGCCCAAGCTTTAACGAATTGCGCCGTGATGGTATGGCGGTTGAGCGCCACAATATGCTTAACCCGCTGGCTGCACAGCAAGTGCCTTACGTAACCGAATGCCTGACTGGCCGTACTGGCCCAGTGATTGCGGCAACCGATTACAAACGCGCGTTTGCTGATCAAGTTCGTGAATACGTTCCTGCTAAATACGTAGTGCTGGGTTGTGACGGCTATGGCCGCTCCGATTCACGGAAAGCATTGCGTAGCTTCTTTGAAGTCGATCGCTACCACGTTGCGATTGCTGCACTGAAAGCCCTGGCTGACGAAGGTAAAATTCCTGCTGCGAAGGTAGCAGAGGCCATCGAAAAGTACGGCATTGCCAACCGCCCAGCGCCTTGGACCGTGTAAAGCAGTGAGACTTTGTCTTAAGCAGCACGCTTAAAAGACAAGGAGAAGGGATTCGTCCCTTCTCCCCTCTCACTCCATACCCCTCACAGGATTCGTATATATGAGCACATTGATTGAAGTAAAAATCCCCGACATCGGCGGCCATGAGGGCGTTGAAGTGATCGAGGTTTTTGTAAAAGTTGGCGATACCATTGAAGTAGAGCAATCTCTCATTACTTTAGAGACCGACAAGGCCACGATGGAAGTCCCATCGACCCACGCCGGTGTTGTTAAAGAAATGAAAATTAAGATTGGCGATAAAGCATCTGAAGGCAGCGTAGTTTTACTGCTGGAAGCAGCGGCTAGCGCCAGCGCAGCAGCGGCTCCAGCTGTTGCAGCGCCTGCTCCGTCCGCCCCTGTTGCAGCGCCTGCTCCGGCAGCCGTTGCCAGCAGCATCGAAGTGCGCGTACCGGATATCGGTGGCCACGATGCGGTTGATGTGATTGAAGTGTTTGTAAAAGTGGGCGATGTAATAGAGAAAGAACAATCACTGATCACGCTAGAAACCGATAAAGCGTCAATGGAAGTGCCCTCCCCTGAAGCGGGTATCGTTGAAAGTATCACGCTAAAAGTAGGCGATAAAATCAGCGAAGGTGGCTTGATTCTGGTTCTGAAAGGTACGGTCTCGGCAGCAGCTCCAGTAGCCGCAGCCGTTGCAGCCCCTGCACCCGTCGCAAATATTGCAACACCGGCAGCGGCCGCTCCAGTTGCTCCGGTAGCACGCAGCATCGACGAAACAGGCTTTAAAAAAGCGCACGCGTCTCCTTCGATCCGCAGCTTTGCCCGTGAACTTGGCGTAGATCTGACCCGCATCACCGGCACAGGCCCTAAGGGCCGCATTCTGCATGGCGATGTGCAAGCCTATGTGAAATCAATTATGAGCGGCGCTGCCGCTGCACCCAATGCAGCAGCTACAGCGGGTACAGGCTCTGGCCTTGATTTACTGCCATGGCCAAAAGTTGATTTTGCCAAGTTTGGCCCAATCGAAACCAAGCCACTCACCCGCATCCAGAAATTGTCTGGCGCAAATCTGCACCGCAACTGGGTAGTGATCCCGCATGTGACGTTTAACGACGAATGCGATATCACCGAGCTGGAAGAATTCCGCAAATCCATTGGTAAAGAGTGGGAAAAGAGCGGCATGAAGCTCTCGCCACTGGCCTTTATTATTAAGGCTGCGGCTGAAGCGCTTAAAGCCTTCCCTACCGTTAACGCCAGCCTCGATGGCGACAATTTGATCTTAAAACAGTATTACAACATCGGCTTTGCTGCTGACACGCCAAATGGCTTGGTTGTACCTGTTATCAAAAATGTCGACCAAAAAGGCCTGAAGCAAATCGCGAAAGAATTGACCGACCTTTCCGCCTTAGCGCGTGAGGGCAAGCTCAAGCCTACCGATATGCAAGGCGCAACCTTTACCATTTCTAGCCTTGGCGGCATTGGCGGCACTAGCTTTACGCCTATCGTCAACGCACCTGAAGTGGCGATTCTTGGCGTGTGCAAATCACAAGTTAAGCCGATCTGGAATGGCAAAGAATTTGTGCCACGCCTGATGTGCCCGTTGTCGCTGTCTTTCGATCACCGCGTGATCGACGGCGCAATGGCCGGCCGCTTCACCGTGCAACTCGGCAAGCTCCTAAGCGATATCCGCCGCTTGGTGTTGTAAGCAGACAAAGATAAAACTTCTGTAGAAACAGAGAACACCGCATTTGTAGGTTGGGTTAGCGGTCTGTGTGCGAGGTTTACCTCGCTCAGCGATCGCGTAACCCAACATTTTGCCAATTGAGCATGTTGGGTTACGCCGATTTGCCTGCCCTAAAAATGGCAGGCAAACCAGCTAACCCAACCTACGATGCTACAGAATTTTTAGATCTTTCCAGACTTAGCCCCTTGCACAGATCAAATGGAATAAATGATGAGCAATCTAATCGAAATTAAAGTCCCCGATATCGGCGGCCATGACAATGTGGATATCATCGAAGTCTTCGTTAAAGTCGGCGACACGGTGGCCGTTGAAGAATCCTTGATTGCGCTAGAAACCGATAAAGCAACGATGGAAGTGCCTTCCACTCATGCCGGTGTAATTAAAGAAATCAAAGTCGCCGTGGGCGGCAAAGTATCCGAAGGTAGCTTATTGGTGATTTTAGAAGTGGCAGCCACTGCCACAGCTACGCCAGCCGCAGCACCAAGTCCAGCCTCAACTGCCGCCCCAGCACCACAAGCCGCTCCCGTTGCTGGCAGCCATAGCGGCACAGCCGACTACGAATGCGAAATGGTGGTACTCGGTGGTGGCCCCGGTGGCTACTCCGCGGCTTTCCGTGCTGCTGACCTTGGCATGAAAACCATCGTCGTTGAGCGCTTTTCCAAGCTTGGCGGTGTGTGTCTGAATGTGGGTTGTATTCCTTCTAAAGCGCTGCTGCACAATGCGGCGGTGATTGATGAAGTGAAACACTTGGCGGCCAACGGGATTAAATTTGGCGAGCCAGAGATCGATATCGACGCGCTACGTGGCTTTAAAGAAAAAGTCATTGGCAAGCTGACTACTGGCTTAGCCGGTATGGCCAAGGCCCGTAAAGTAGAATTCGTACGTGGTGTAGCGCGCTTTATTGATCCTCACCATATGGAAGTGCAAATCACTTCGGGTGATGGCAAAGAAGTGACTGGCGAGACCAAAATCATCAAGTTCCAGAAAGCGATTATCGCTGCTGGCTCTTCAGTATTTAAGCTACCCTTTGTGCCGAATGATCCACGCGTGGTCGATTCAACTGGCGCGCTGGAGCTCAAATCAGTGCCAAAACGCATGCTAATTTTGGGCGGCGGGATTATTGGTCTGGAAATGGGCACGGTTTACTCCACACTGGGCGCACGCCTTGATGTGGTGGAAATGCTCGACGGCCTGATGCAAGGCGCGGATCGCGACTTGGTTAAAGTATGGGAAAAATGGAATACCCATCGCTTTGACAACATCATGCTCAAGACCAAAACCGTAGGGCTAGAAGCCAAGGAAGACGGCATTTGGGCCACTTTTGAAGGCGAAAACGCCCCGAAAGAGCCGCAATGCTACGACCTCGTGCTGCACGCTACTGGCCGTGTGCCTAACGGCGGTAAAGTCGGCGCAGAAAACGCCGGTGTGATCGTGACTGATCGCGGCTTTATCCCCGTCGATAATCAAATGCGCACCAACATCCCGCATATTTTTGCAATTGGCGATTTGGTTGGCCAGCCTATGCTGGCACACAAAGCCGTGCACGAAGCGCACGTTGCTGCTGAAAATGCAGCGGATCACAAAGCCTTCTTTGATGCCCGCGTGATTCCTGGCGTCGCCTATACCGATCCGGAAGTCGCCTGGGTAGGCGTGACCGAAGATGAAGCCAAGAAGAATGGCATCAACTACGGTAAAGGTGTATTCCCATGGGCCGCATCCGGCCGCGCCATTGCCAATGGCCGTGACGAAGGCTTTACCAAATTGATCTTTGATCAAGACACCAAGCAAATCATCGGCGGCGCGATTGTTGGCCCGCACGCTGGCGATATGATCGGTGAGATCTGCCTTGCCATCGAAATGGGTTGCGATGCCGTGGATATCGGCAAAACCATCCACCCTCACCCAACCATGGGCGAATCAATCGGGATGGCCGCCGAAGTATTCAAAGGCGTATGTACCGATCTACCACCGCAGAAAAAGAAGTAACACTTTTTCTGTGAAAAAACCCAGCTTGCTGGGTTTTTTTACGCCTATTTTTTTAAGCAGGGCAGATCACTCAAGCCATTACCATGCCGTTTTGCAGTGCGGGTAAAACCCGCCGGACGTTGGCATGAAATTACGAACACATCGGGTTTAATCCGCGATACGAATAACACAGCACCTGCAAATGTGCGGCCCCTCATCCTCCTACACCACAAAGCGCCCACCTTATAGGGGCCTTTTTTTATTTCCAGCCATAAACTTACAAAATACCGACAAAATTTACAAACTAATAGCCTAAAAACTTAAAAAACATCTACCGTTAAATTACAAGAACCTTGAATGATTTTTAGACCAACCTAAGCTACTTTAAGGGAAGAGATGAATATTCCGCTCAGAAGGTAATCTACGAATGCTCGCTACCTTAAATGAAATTGCCCAACAGCAACTGCTTGACCAGCTCCCCTGCTGCATTTATCTATGTAATGCCAACGGGCAGTGCCGCTACACCAATACTGCCCTGCAAGGGATGTTTGGATTATCGCAGATAGAGTGCCTCGACTATGGGTGGTTAAAAAAACTGCATCCAGAAGATAGCAAAGCCGTCCATGAGCAGTGGCAAAAAGCCACCGTTACTCAGCGTGAGTTTGAGATTTCTTTTCGCATTTTAAAATCCCATCACGAAGTTCGTTTTTTACGCTCTAAAACAAAGCCTATCTGGGATGCCCACGGCCAGATTTCTAGCTTTATAGGTACGGTGGAAGACCTTACGCCTACGCTTGCACTCAATTTGCAAGAGCAAGATGACAGCCGTTTTTATACCATTATCAAAGCCTCCCCCGTGCCCAATGCTATTTACGATACAGGGGGAAAAATAATCTATCTCAATCCCGCCTTTAGTCGTACTTTTGGCTATTTTCTGAACGATATTCCCAAACTAGAAGACTGGTGGAGCCAAGCGTATCCTGATCCAGCTTATCGGCAATGGGTGATGGAGCAAAGTTTGCTCCCCCAAACAGACGATTACGTTTTTCCCACTTTAGAATTACGTGTCTGCTGCAAAGATGGCCTTTATAAAACGGTGACCGTAAGCCGTACCCTCTTGCCATTTGAACACGCCATTTTGATTACGCTGCTTGATCTCACCGAGCTACATCAGCAAAAAGCGACCTTACAAGAGCGGGCACAGCGTTATCGGCAGTTATTCGATAATGCCGATCTATCGATCTGGAATCAGGACATGACGACCCTCTTAACCCATATCACCGCACTAAGGGAAGCGGGTATTACTGATTTGGCGGCTTACCTCGATGAAACACCGACCGCTTTACTCAATATGATCAGCATGTTTCGCGTGATTGATATTAATCCCGCCACCCTTTTGCTGTTTGAGGGCCAGAGCAAAGCTGAATTTATGCGGGGATTTACCTCACTTTTTGGACAAGATGCCCTTGAAGTCATTCGTCAAGAGCTACTGGCTTTTTGGCGAGGAGACGCTATTTTTCGCAGCGAAATCAACCTTAAAACCTTACAAGGCAAATCTTTTCCTGCGCTGCTCTCCTACCCTATTCCTACCTCGATGGATGAAGCGGGAATTGTTCCTGTGAGCATTCAAGATATTAGTGAGCTAAAAGAGAGTGAAAGCCGCTGGCAATTTGCCATCGAGGGTTCTGGTGATGGGCTTTGGGATTGGAATGTTCAAGACAATACGATTTTCTACAGCCGCCGCTGGAAAGAAATGCTTGGCTTTTCTGACGATGAAATTAGCAATACTTTTCATGAATGGGAAAAACGCGTTTACCCCGCTGATTTCCCTCGTGTAATTGCCAATGTACAAGCGCACCTCAATGGCAACACACCGCACTTCTGTCATGAATACCGGATTCACAATAAAGATGACAGTTGGAAATGGATCATGGATAGGGGCATGGTCGTTGCGCGTGATATGGAAGGCTTGCCACTGCGTGTGATAGGCACGCTACATGATATTACCGAACGCAAAAACAATGAGAATGCACTCTTAGCCAATCGCAGACAGCTGGCTGGCATGATCGATTCGGCAATGGATGCCATTATCACCACCGATGGCCAATTCAACATTATTCTATTTAACCAAGCGGCAGAAAACATGTTTGGTTATTGCGCGCAAAAAGTGCTGTACACCTCCATCGAGCAATTACTCCCTAAATCACAGGCCGCCAAGCACGGCGAGCTGATGCATCAATTTGCCAAGCAAAGTGAAGGGCATCGAAAAATGGGCGGGAATACCGCGCACCAAGTGATGGGACTGCACGCCGATGGACATGAGTTTCCGGTAGAAGTGGCCATTTCTTATCTAGATAATTTTGGCAACCCGATTTACACCGCCATGGTGCGCGATATTACCGATCGTTTGGCTTATGAAACCAGCTTGCTGCAATTGGCCACAACATTAGAGCATCGCGTCATCGAGCGCACACAGGAGTTAGAAGCGGCCAAATTACTCGCGGAAAATGCCACCCATGCCAAGAGTGCATTCTTAGCCAATATGAGCCATGAAATTCGCACCCCGCTCAATAGCGTGCTGGGCATGGCGCATCTGGCACAGCTCACCCCTTTAAACCCCAAGCAACAAGATTACCTACAAAAAATCACGCTATCTGGCACGCATCTGCTTGATCTTATCAACGACATTCTCGATTTTTCAAAAATAGAAGCCGGTAAGCTTGAAATTCATAGTCATGATTTTGACCTGCCCGAGCTACTAGATAATGTTTACGAGTTGATCCAACAAAAAGCAGAAGAAAAAGGCTTACAGCTCATGATTACAATGGGTGAGCCAATGCCGACTTTTTTTCACGGTGATGAATTGCGTATTAAGCAAGTGCTGCTTAATTTACTCAGCAATGCCATTAAATTTACCGGCAGCGGCAAAATCACGCTCAGCAGCCTCTTTGATCCCTCTTCTGGTCAAATTTCATTTAGCGTACAAGATACCGGCGTCGGCATTACCGCCAGTGCTCAAACCCAGCTATTTCAATCTTTTCAGCAAGCGGACAACTCCATTACCCGTAAATACGGCGGCACGGGGCTGGGGCTGGCCATCAGCAGCCAATTGGTGCAATTGATGGGCGGCGAATTAACCGTAGAAAGCCAGCTTGACGCTGGGAGTGAATTTAAATTTTCACTCACACTACCGCAAGCACACTCGCCATCACAAACACACCCAGCGGTCACTGATATCGATGCCTCTTTTCTGGCTGGCAAACGTATTTTATTGGCCGATGATCATCCCTTTAATCAACAAATTGGGGCGGAGTTGTTACAGATAATGGGGGCCGATGTGGTGATTGCTAATCATGGCCTTGAAGCCGTGCTGCTCGCCAGCCAAAGCACCTTCGATGCTATTTTGATGGATGTGCAAATGCCTGAAATGGATGGCATTACCGCCTGCCAAACCCTCAGAAAAAACCCAGAATTTAGCGCGCTGCCTATTATTGCCATGACCGCCAATGTGTCTAGAGAATACCGGCAGCACTGCCTCAACGCAGGCATGAATGATTTTATTGGCAAGCCAGTTCAAGCAAAAAAACTCTACCGAACACTGGCTTACTGGTTGGGATCCCAGTCCAAACCCAACCATAATACCCAAGACTTAGAGCCAGCCGAATTAATCTATTCGCCAGAGCCCAGTACTGATTCCGCTTTGATTAATCTGACCGAAATGCAAAACATGCTGGGCGACGATCCACTGCACCAAAGAAAATACTGTGCAAAATTTGCCCAAGCCATGCAAGAAGGGCTAAGCATCATCACCGAGGCCCAGCTCAATAGTGCAGCGTGTCTTAGCCCTGAAAACGGCGAAAATAGCCCCTTAAGAAACAAAGAGCAACCGTTTGTTTCTTATGAAATTGCACAAGAATGCCATCGCTTAAAATCGATTGCCCGCACCGTTGGCGCCATGCGCTTAGGTCAGCAACTTGCTAAGCTGGAAAAAATCGACCCCAACACTGACCCTAAGTGGCTATTAAGTGAAATTAAGCAACTGCATATTTTGCAGCAGCAAAGCTGTGAACAACTACAGCAAATGGGCTTGCTCAATAGCACGCCAGCCCCCCTTGCTACTTCAAATGAACAGCATCAATCCATCAGCGTGCTACTGGTGGATGATGATCATTTTATGCTGGAAGTCATACAGCAACATTTAAGCGATTTAGGCATTGCGCAAGTTATTCCCTTTCTAAATGCAAAATCAGCCTTAGCACGCCTCGCCCAAGCTAATCCTCCCAACTGGGTATTTTGTGATCTACAAATGCCCGATATGGATGGCGTCGCCTTTTTGCGGCAACTTGGCGTTCTCCATTACACCGGCAATATCGCGATCCTATCCGCCATGGACAGGCAAGTGCTAAAAGCGGCTGAATTACTCACCCATTCTTTTAATCTCAATCTCGGTGGTGTACTTACCAAGCCGGTTAGAAAGAGCGAGCTGGCCACACTACTACTCCAACACCCCGCTCAAGCCACCTTAAAAAATCATATCGAGCCAGAGCTGCAGCTAATTGAAGAAGAACTACGCAGCGGCCTAAGTAAGGGCGAAGTCGAGCTGTATTACCAACCCAAAGTCAGTACCAGTCAGCGGATTGTGATTGGTGCAGAAAGCTTGGCTCGCTGGCGTCATCCTAGCCGTGGCTTATTAGGACCACACCTCTTTGTACCTGCCATTGAGGCGCTGGGCTTAATTGATGAGCTTACCTTTTGCGTGCTACGCCAAGCTGCAAGGCAGCTTCATATCTGGCAGGAACAAGGCGAACACATCAAGCTTTCGATCAATGTATCGATGGGTAACCTTCATTGCTTAGAGCTACCCGAGCGCTTCGCCGCCATCTTGCAAGAAAACCATGTTAGCCCCGAATACATTACGCTCGAAATTACCGAAACCCAGCTTTCCCACGATTATGTGCTGAGCCTCGACATCCTCACCCGCTTGCGCATTATGGGGTTTGGCCTATCGGTGGATGACTTTGGGACCGGGTTTTCTACCATGGAGCATTTGATTCAAATCCCCTTTACCGAGCTAAAAATCGATAAGGCTTTTGTGCGTGGCGCCACGCAAGATCTCTCTGCCAAAACCATACTGGAACACAGCGCCAACCTAGGTCGAAAATTTGCACTCAACCTAGTCGCTGAAGGCGTTGAAACGCAAGACGATTGGGACTTGGTCGCCTTAATTGGCTGTAATGAAGTGCAAGGCTACCTCATCGGCCGCCCCATGCCCGCTGCCGACTTTATGAGCTGGAAAAAAAATTGGGAGGCAATAGCCCCTCCCAACCAAGCACACTGACAAATTGATACCCATTTTTCACTTTTTCAAATCATCACAACGCTTCCTTTTACAGGATATTTTTCATGAATGAAAAACCACTGGTACTCGTCGTTGATGATGATCTATTTATGCTGGATTTTATTTTCGACGCCCTGAGTGAAACGTGTAATGTCATCACCGCTGAAAACGGCAAAACCGCCCTGCAACTGGTGCAACAACAGCACCCCAAGCTAGTCTTGGCCGATGTAAAAATGCCAGAAATGGATGGGTATGAGTTATGTCGACAAATCAAAGATGATTTTGATATCTGCGATACACCCGTGCTGTTTTTATCAGCACTCGATGAGATCGAAGATCGGCTACAAGGCTTTGATGTAGGCGGGGAAGATTTTGTGCTCAAGCCCGCCAACCCTAAAGTGCTACAAGCTAAAGTCGCCCATGTTTTGCAACTGATTGAAGAGCGGCAGCAATTAAAATCGCAAGCCCAATATGCCACCAATACCGCCATGCTAGCCATGGCAAGCATGAGTGAAACTGGCTTATTGATTGAAGGCATCAAGTATTTTAATAATTGTACGACGCCACTCGATTTGGCCAAAGCCCTCATCATGGCCATCGCACTATTTGAAGTTGACAGCGTAGTTGAGTTAATTCTACCCAATGGAGAATCGCTCGCCATGAATGTGCGCGGCCCTGCCAGTGCGCTAGAAACATCGATCATGCACCATATGTCGACCATGGATCGCATCACGCAATTTAAAAGTCGAATGGCCATTAGCTACCCGCATATTCGCGCCTTTATCAGCAATATGCCCGAACATAATCCTGACCTCTGCGGCCGCTTGCGCGACAACTTAGCCATCTTAATAGAATCCACAGAATATCGACTCGAGGCCCTCAATATCATGGTGCAAGCCAAGCAACGCGATATTGCCATTGCAGAAACCATCAAATCACTGACAACAGCCCTGGGCAATATCGATGAAAAACAAAGAAACGGCCGCGCCTCAGTCGCTATTATTTTAAGCACGGTCACCGCCAGAATAGAAGCCGCCTTAGTCGGCTTACAGCTCACAGAGCGCCAAGAAACGTCCTTAATCGATATTGTTCGTTTTGGCTTAGAAGACGTTTCCAACACCCTACATGCCGATGCCGACTTTCAAGATCAACTTAGCGAGGCAATTAAAGCACTACAGAACACCGCGGCGAGTAGTTAAGCCAACGAAGCTAATGCTAGTGCAGATGAAACCCAATCCTATCAACTTAAGCAAAACCAATCGGATTGATGCCCACGTAGGTTGATGGGACTGGGATTCACCCAAGCTACGCTCCAACCATCAAGGGTGATGGCCTTGAAAGCTCGGCTTATTGCATGGTTGGCTATTATTGTGGAGACAAAAGTAGCCATATTTTGAGCATTGTTCTCCCCCACCTGCATCAATGGAGAGAGGCATGACACGCTGGCTATTGCGCTCGCTCAGCACCCGAGTCACCCTTTTTACGCTACTTATTTTTATTATCAGTATCTGGGTGCAAGTCTTCTATGCAAGGCGGATTCTGCACGAAGATATGCAGCGCTTACTCAACGATCAGCAGTTTTCCACGGCCACAATTGTTGCGACCGATATCAATCAACATCTGCAAGATCGGCTTGAAGCACTTGCACGCATAGCAGCAAGCATCCCCCCTTCCCGCTTTAGCCATGACGATGAGCTGCAAGATCTTTTAGAAAAAAATACCCTATTCCAGTCTTTATTTAATGGCGGCACTTTCATCACCCAGATAGCAGGCACGGTAACGGCCTCGGTTCCTCGCTCAGCCAAGCGACGCGGCGTTAATTATATCGATAGTGATTTTATTGCCGCCACGCTGCGATCAGGAAAAACCATGATCGGCCAGCCCATCATGGGCAGGCAGTTGCATGCCCCTATTTTTGTGATGACCGTGCCGATCAAAAACCAGCAAGGCCAAATTATTGGCTGCTTGGCAGGCGTCATCAATCTAGGCTTACCCAATTTTTTAGATACCATTATTGGCCACCGCTACGGCCAAACAGGTGGCTATCTCTTGATCGCCCCGCAGCAACGCTTAATTGTCACTGCCACGGATAAACGACTAATTATGACCCACACTCCAGCGCTAGGAGTGAGCCCCCTCGTTGATCGATTTATTCAAGGCGATGAGGGTACGGGTATTCTGGTTAACACCCTCAATATTGAAGTACTCGCCGCCGCTAAACGAGTCCCTGTGGCTGGCTGGTATGTCGCGATCTCCCTACCTACCTCTGAAGCTTTTGCGCCGATTCTAAGCATGGAGCGGCGAATGTTCTTGATCACGGGCGTGATGACACTGCTCGCAAGCTTACTCAGCGGCTGGTTGCTGAGACGCCAGCTTTCGCCGCTACGTTCTGCTGTCAGCCTTGTGGCCCAAATGGCCCATACCGATCACCCGCTACCCCCGCTGCCCATCGAAAGAGATGATGAAATTGGCCAGCTGCTCAGCAGCTTTAATCAGCTGCTATCCACCTTGGCAGAACGAGAAAAGGCCCTCAAAAAGAGTGAATCCTTTATTAGAACCATCACCGAAAACATCCCCGGTATGCTGGCCTATTGGACCACCGAACTACACTGCTCTTTTGCCAATAAGCCTTATTGCGCATGGTTTGATCGCACTTTAGAACAAATGCAAAATATCCCCATGCAGGAATTATTAGATGACAGGCTATTTGCAAAAATAGAACCCTATGTTCGTGGCGCCTTGCAAGGTGAAGAGCAACACTACGAGCGCACCATGACCAAAGCCAATGGTGAAAGCGTTTATCTTTTTGCCCAATATATTCCGCACAAAATAGAAAACGTGATTCAAGGTTTTTTTGTATTACTCACCGACATCACCACCATCAAGCACGGCCAAGAGCAGCTTAGATTAAGCGACATTACCCTCAAAGCGATTTCCCAAGGTGTGCTCGTTGGTAATGCAGAGCAAAATATTATTTCAGTCAATCAAGCCCTGCTGACCATTACCGGCTTTAGTAAAGAAGACTTCCTAGGGCGTAATTGCCACTTTTTACAAGGGCCACTTACCAGTCCTGATACCGTCGCTCAGATCCGCGTCGCCCTGCGAAATGGATTGGAATTCTCTGGTGAAATTCTCAACTATCGCAAAGATGGCAGCGTCTTTTGGAATGATTTAAGCATTTCCCCCGTCTTCAATAAACAGGGGGAAATGACTCACTTTATCGGCATTACTCGAGATATCACCACTCGAAAAAATGCCGAAGCTGAGCTACTCGCCAATCAAGCACAGCTGCAAGGCATGATAGACACCGCGATGGATGCCATTATCAGCACCGATGTGCAATTTAATATCATCTTATTCAATGCCGCAGCTGAGAAAATGTTTGGCTATCCTGCGGATAAGATCTTGGGCTGCCCCATTGAAGCGCTCATCCCCATTAAATTAGCCCTCAGCCACCGCGAGCAAATGCACGAATTTGCCAAGCTAAAAGAAAACCCACGACTCATGCGCGGCCGTTCAGTGCGACCCGTCTTGGGGCGGCATGCAGATGGCCATGAGTTCCCTGCCGAAGTGACGATTTCTTATTTAGAAAACGAAAAACATCCCATTTTCACCGCCATGGTGCGCGACATCACCGAGCGCAAAGCACTTGATGAAGCCTTGATGCAATTTGCCACCACACTAGAGCTGCGCGTCATTAGCCGTACCCAAGAATTAGAAACCGCCAAGCTGCAAGCAGAAAACGCCAACCAAGCAAAGAGTGCTTTTTTAGCCAATATGAGCCATGAAATTCGCACCCCACTCAATAGCGTATTAGGCATGGCGCATCTAGCCCTAATGACCGATTTAAACAGCAAACAACGTGACTATCTGCAAAAAATCAGCGTATCGGGCACGCTGCTGCTCGATTTAATCAACGACATTCTTGATTTTTCAAAAATAGAAGCGGGCAAGCTCGAGCTGAACCCCAGTAACTTTAGCTTGCCGGAGCTGATCCATCATGTTTGCGGGCTTATCCAGCACAAAGCAGTAGAAAAAGGCTTGGCACTCCACATTATCATCGATGAAAAAATCCCCAAAGCGCTGTACGGCGATGATTTACGCATCAAACAAGTACTGCTTAACCTGCTCAGCAATGCCATTAAATTTACCGCGCACGGCGCTATTACCCTGTCGGCAACGGCAATGCCTAGCGAGGATCATATTTTATTTAGCATTGTCGATACCGGCATCGGCATTTCCCCATCCGCCCAAACTCAACTCTTCCAATCTTTTCAACAGGCGGATAACTCGATTACCCGCAAATACGGCGGTACCGGCTTAGGCTTAGCGATCAGCCGCCAGTTGGTAGAACTCATGGGAGGGAAACTTGGCATGCAGAGCCAACTCGGCCAAGGGAGCGAATTTAATTTTCAGCTTTGCCTGCCTCAAGCCGCTGCGGACGTTCCCTCTCCTCAAGATGCAAGCAGCCCAAACACACTCTTTTTACAAGGTAAACACATACTACTGGCCGATGATCACCCGTTTAACCAGCAAATAGGCGCTGAATTACTCGAACTCATGGGGGCAAAAGTAATGATCGCCAATAATGGCCTTGAAGCGGTGCAATTAGCTAACCAATCCAGCTTCGATGCTATTTTAATGGATGTGCAAATGCCTGAAATGGATGGAATTACCGCCTGCCAAACCCTCAGAAAAAACCCCAAATTCGATCACACGCCAATTATCGCCATGACGGCCAATGTATCAGCGGAATATCGACAACGCTGTATTGCAGCAGGAATGAATGACTTTATTGGTAAACCCATCCAAGCTAAAAAACTATATCTGACATTAATGATCAGCTTTAAAAAACAAGAAAATGTCGCCATGACGCAAGTCATGCTCGATACAAAAACACCTGCATCATCAAAAGAATCAATGCCAACACAAGTTGAATTAATCAACATATTAGAATTGCAATCCATGATCGGGGATAATACTGAACGCCAATTAAAATACTGCATCAAATTTGCCGCCGCCATGCAAGAAGGGCTTGCAAGTATAGATCAAGCCCAAACCAATCATGATTACCTATTGCTTAGCCAAGAGTGTCATCGTTTAAAGGCCATTGCACTCACCATCGGAGCAATGCCATTAGGCGCATTACTAGCAAAAATGGAAAAAGAAGAGCAAGCTTTAGAAGAAAAAATAAATGATATCGCAGCATTAAAATCATTATTTCAACAAAGCTGCGAGCAGCTTCGACGCATGCAATTACTTGATCGCTAGTTAAACACGGCAGCGCATAAGTTTTCCTGATAATGTCGATTTACCAAACTCATTATAAATACCCTAGGCGGGGTACTTAGCTGCGTATTGATTCAGCATGGCTCGCGGCTTGCACCCGCCCTAGGAATAACATTTTGCTTACGTTAATAAGATTGGCTTTATCCGCCCTACAATACGAATTGAACAGGCTGCTCATCCTCTTTAATTAAGCTCCCCCTCAAAGGATTCCCCATGCGCTTACTTGCCCTACTTAGTTTTTGCAGCTCAATCAGCATGGCAGCCTGCCCGCCGCTCTTGGATTACCAGACAAAAACACTAAAAGGAGAATCTTTTGATTTTTGCAGCTATAGCGGCAAGCCTATTCTGGTGGTCAATACCGCCAGCAAATGCGGCTTTACCCCGCAATTTGATAAATTAGAAAAAATCTATGCCAAATATAAGGAACAAGGCTTATTGGTGGTTGGATTTCCATCGAATGATTTCAAACAAGAGCTAGCCGACAATACGGAAATTGGCGACTTTTGCCGCCTTACCTATTTTGTAGAATTCCCCATGCTAGAGAAATCTAGCGTGCGCGGCACAGACGCTAATCTCTTATTTAAGCGATTAACAGCGGCATCAGATACCTCCCCAAAATGGAACTTCTACAAATACCTGATTGCCCCAGATGGCAAAACAGTCACCGCCTATAGCTCGATCACCGAGCCGGACGATAAGGAAATTATTAGTAAGATTGAAGGCTGGCTGAAGAAATAAGAGCGGACGGGAGCAATTCCCCAATCCAATCAACTTACGCAAAACCAGAATATATGACGTTTTTCGTAGGAATGGCTTTAGCAGCGAAAGCGCTGTGTATTAAAAGCACTCGCAGCTTATGCCGCTCCTACGATACATACTCTGAATGAAGAGACTTAAGCAAACTAGCCCAACACCTTACAGACAACCTATGTAATTAAAATTTATAGGTTTTATCCACCTAACCCCAATTGAGTTTTCTCATATCTTTCAATAAGCTGATGACGGTCATTTGGCACAGATCAAAGACCTAATCCCCTTATAACGATGGATGAGAACGCAATGAATAAATATGCTCTGCCAGCCCTGCTGGCTAGTCTGCTTGCCCCACTTGCCAGTGCCCACGGCACAATGGAAGTGCCAATCAGCCGAATCTTAAGCTGCTTTAACGAAGGTCCAGAGAATCCAAAATCAGCAGCTTGCCAAGCAGCAGTTGCGCTCTCTGGCCCGCAGATGCTTTATGACTGGTCTGGTGTTAATCAGCTACCCAATGGCAATCACAAAGCCTTTGTACCCGATGGTCAGCTTTGCGCCGGGGGTAAATCTAATTATGCGGGGATGAATTTAGCCCGCACCGACTGGCCAGTCACGCCGATTGCCGCCAATGCCAATGGGCAATTCGACTTTATCTATACCGCCCCAGCCATGCACCAAACCCGCAATTGGCAATTCTTTATCACCAAAGATGGCTGGAACCCAAATAAAGCATTAGCTTGGTCTGATCTAGAAGAAACCCCTTTTTGTACCTTGGGCAATACGGCCGCCGTCGATAAAAAATACAAACTAAGCTGCCCGCTGCCTAAAAAGACTGGCATACACATTATTTATAATGTGTGGCAGCGCAGCGATAGTGATGAGGCGTTTTACTCCTGCTCCGATGTTAATTTCTCTGGCACGCTTTCCACCTACAAAGAACTAGGCCAAATTCGCGCCCAGCAAGATTTAAAAGCCGATACCAAGGTCACATTCCGCCTCTTTGATAAAGATGGCCGCGACCTAGAAAGCTTCTCGATTACCACAGGCTACGATAGCCAAACCGGCGAAAATACATCTTTGGCCGCCAACTGGCCTTTCTATTTGGCGCAGAAAGTGAATGTCAACTCGCGCTATATCAGCGTGGGCGTACTAGCGAGCAACGGCAGCGTATCCCCAGTTAAATCGGTACAAGACAACCGTGTGTATGCCCGCAATAATGGGGAATACAACTTTAAAGTGGATATTGGCGGCGTGATTGTGCCAACTCCGACGCCGACACCTGTGCCGACACCTGTGCCGACTCCAGTACCAACGCCTGTGCCAACTCCGATTCCTACACCAGTACCAACCCCTCCGCCATCCAGCAGCTGCGCACCTGATTGGAAGGCAGGCAGCACCTATGCCACGGTCAATACCAAGGTCAGCCAGAACCTGCGTAACTACCAAAACAAATGGTGGACAGTTGGTGAAGAGCCGGCAAAAAGTGGCCAGTGGGGCGTATGGAAAGACTTGGGCGCTTGCAAGAAGTAAATCTTTTAGGGCGGCGGGTGAAACCCCATGTGCGCTAACTAATTTGCTTTTGCCTTAGCAAGTAGCGAAAAAACATAATGACTACGCTCTCTACACGGGGCTTAAAAATCCCCTTGAAGCACGCCGAAGCGAGGAATAAGCGGATCGGGGTTTCGGAAAAGGGGTAGCGAGGCAGCGAGCGAGCAGCCTTTTTCGCCGAGCCGGTTATCCGCAGTGAGGGGCTTTCGTGCTGGTCGGGGCGGCCTTCTTTGCTTACTTTCTTGGCCGTTCAAGAAAGTGAGTCCCCGCGGGGATCCCGCACCAAAATCAACGTGCCGAAGGCACTAAATAAAAACTTTTTGTATTTGCTTAGCGCATATGGGTTAAAACCCGCCATATAAATGATGCAATGCTTACAAGTGAGTGGCAATGCAAACAGCCGCGAAAACCTATAAGGTCTTCGCGGCTGTTTTATCGGAGCCGTGCTTGTTAGCTGCGCATCAAATGATCAAATGCACCCAACGAAGCTTTTGCACCATCGCCCATGGCAATCACAATTTGCTTGAATGGCACGGTCGTCACGTCTCCTGCGGCAAAGACACCAGCCAGCGAGGTCTGACCTCGGTTATCCACCTCAATCTCGCCATGTTTGCTTAAATCCAAAGTGCCTTTTAGCCAATCAGTATTCGGCAATAAGCCAATTTGCACAAAGATCCCTGCCAAATCGACCTGATGTGATTCACCTGTTTGGCGATCGGTATATTGCAGGCCGCTGACCTTTTGCCCATCGCCCAATACGGATGTGGTTTGCGCTTGTTTAATCACCACCACATTCGGCAGGCTATAGAGTTTTTTCTGCAATACGGCATCGGCGCGCAGTTCTGCGCCAAACTCCAGCAGGGTAACGTGTTCCACAATCCCAGCCAGATCAATCGCCGCTTCTACGCCAGAATTGCCACCGCCTACGACGGCAATCCGTTTGCCTTTAAACAGCGGGCCATCGCAATGCGGGCAGTAAGCCACGCCACGGCCACGGTATTCTTTTTCGCCAGGCACATTCATTTCACGCCAGCGTGCACCAGTCGCAATAATCACCGATTTGCTTTTAAGCGTGGCACCACTAGCAAGGCGAATCTGGCTGATGCCGTTTTCATCGAGGCTGAGCGATTCGGCGCGTTGCAGATTCATAATGTCTACATCGTATTGCTTTACATGCTGCTCCAGCGCTGTAACCAGCTTTGGCCCTTCGGTTTCTTGCACCGAAATAAAGTTTTCGATACTCATGGTGTCCAGCACCTGTCCACCAAAGCGCTCGGCCACCACACCGGTGCGGATACCTTTACGTGCAGCGTAAACAGCAGCCGCCGCGCCAGCTGGCCCACCGCCAATCACCAGTAAATCAAATTGATCCTTGCCTGAAATCGCTTCCGCCTGACGCGCCACCGAGCCGGTATCGAGCTTGGCAACGATTTCCTCAATCCCCATCCGGCCCTGACCAAAAGCTTCGCCATTCAGATACACCGAAGGCACCGCCATAATTTGCCTAGCGTTCACTTCATCCTGATACAGCGCACCGTCGATCATTACATGGCTGATTTTTGGGTTAAGTACCGCCATTAAATTAAGCGATTGCACCACTTCCGGGCAATTTTGGCAGGTCAGTGAAATAAAGGTTTCAAAGCGTAACTCGCCAGGCAGCGCTTTAATTTGCTCAATCAGCGCAGCTTCAATTTTGGGAGGATGTCCACCGACTTGCAGCAAGCCCAGCACCAAGGAAGTAAACTCATGCCCCATCGGAATCCCAGCAAAGCGCACACGAGGCTCTTCGCCAATTCGGGCAATGCCAAAGGAAGGTTTCAGCACAGCATCGTCAAAACGCAGGGTAATTTTATCTGATAGCTCAGTGATTTCTTGCAATAAGCTTTGCATTTCTAGCGCAGCGCTACTTTCATCTACGGAGGCAATCAGCTCAATTGGGAATTGCAGTTTTTCTAAATAGGCAGCGAGTTGGGTTTTAATATTTGATTCAAGCATGATGAATTCTCCGGAATAGTTTTTATTGAAAAAGCGCTTTGCGCTGATAGAGAAAAGTGCTTTTGCAATAAAAGCGAAGGTTGTGTGGCGTGGCTGTATGGCTAATAAGACCTACTGACTTAAAAATATTATTACTGCACATTACAAACATTGGATCATCGTAGGGCGGGTGAAACCCGCGTACTTTTCAGCATTGCTCGCGGGTTGCACCCGCCCTACGAATCCACAAGATTAATTAATTAAATCTTGCCCACTAAATCAAGCGATGGAGCCAAGGTGGCCGCACCGGGTTGCCATTTAGCTGGGCAAACTTCGCCTGGGTGCTTGGCGATATATTGAGCGGCTTGCACTTTGCGCATCAGCTCTGCGGCAGAGCGGCCAATGCCGTTATCGTGAATTTCGCACAGCTTGATCTGGCCTTCTGGGTTGATCAAGAAAGTACCGCGCAGTGCGAGGCCTTCTTCTTCGATCATCACATCAAAATTGCGAGTCAGCGTACCGGTAGGGTCAGCCAGCATCGGGTAGTTGATCTTTTTGATCGTGTCCGATGTATCGTGCCAAGCCTTGTGGGTGAACTGGGTATCGGTAGAAACCGAGTAAACCTCTACACCCATTTTTTGGAATTCTGGGTAAAAATCAGCCAAGTCGCCTAATTCGGTAGGGCAAACAAAAGTGAAATCGGCTGGGTAGAAGAACACAATCGACCACTTGCCTTTCAGATCCGCTTCGCTGACTGAAGTGAATTTACCTGCATGGAATGCGTTAACTTTAAATGGTTTAATTTCGCTATTGATCAAAGACATGGTGTAACTCCTAAGTAGAGAAAGTGTTGTTTGTGAAGCAGTGAAGTCATCTTAAGCCCCTGCCTCTCTTAGGTCCAATTGATAGTTTTAATCTTGCACATTGATAATTGCTATAAACAAAAACTATTACACAGGCATGCCGAATGCTCACACCTAAATTTGTGATTGACTCGATTTGAAACGGATGAGATGAAAGCAGGGGGTGAACTAAGCGTCATCCCCGAATGGTTTGATCGGGGATCCAGCAGAGCCACTGGATTCCCGACAGAAGCACTCAGTAATGACGATATTATTGAGTATGCCCTTTCGGGATTTATTTCGAGCCCTACCCTTCAGGCGAAAACACTCAGATCACAACAAGTAGTATTTATTGATTAAGCTGCCAGCGCGCCGTCAAAATAGGGATGCGCTTTCTTTGCTCCATGCAATCAAAATCGCCTTCTTGATAATCGCGACAAATCCACGGTCTTTGCTCGTAGATGGTACACATCATGCTGCGACGATCGAGCGCTGCGCACCAGCCATCCTCCAGCCTGTGCATAATCTCGCCACCCCAAGCATCTTGCTCGACATACTCCGGCGGCACATCATCATCCCCAGCAATCAGCATCACTTCTAGCTGGCAACAACAGGCTTTACAGGTAGTACAGGATACGGCGGAAGACATAGTTCACTCGATTGTTCTGTGAGATTCAATTTTATAAACATTGCGTCATGCGTAGGCTGGGTGAAACCTCATACGCTCTAAGCAATTAGTTTTGCAATAGCAAACAACCAAAAAACATACTGACCAGGCTCTCCACATAGGGCTTTTAAAATCCCCTTGAAACACGCCGGAGCGAGGCAGCGAGCCAATCCCGCCCGCCGCCGACTCGATTGTCCGCAGCGCAGGGGCCTTCGTGTTTCGTGGGGCGGCCTTCTTTGGCTTCGTTTCTTGGCCGTTCAAGAAAGGAAGGCCCCCGCGGTGGCCAACCGCTCCAAAATCAACGTGCCGAAGGCACTAAAAAGGTCTTTTAGACTTTGCTTAGTGCACTTGGCGTGAAACCTGCCAATGCTATGTGTAAATCCGGCGGGTTTCACCCTCCCTACAAAAGCATAAACGCCTCACAACTCCTTCACCACCCACTTCAGCCCACTGTCTTCTGGATGAGTTTGAATCGTGAAGCCAAGGTGTTTCATAAAAGCCAGCATGGTTTTATTGCTGGTGAGCACTTCGCCCTCAATGATGGATAAACCCATATCACGGGCCGCAGTGAAGAGGGCTTCCATTAGGCGGTTGCCAAGGCCTTTGCCTTGCCATGCATCGTCGATCACCACGGCAAATTCGCAGCTGTCTTTATCGGGGTTGGCAGTATAACGGGCTACGCCGATAATTTGCTCGCCCTGGCCTGCCTGCACCGTGGCGGCAATGGCCATTTCCCGTGCGTAATCAAGATGAGTAAAGCGCGCCAGCAGGCTTTGCGGCAGGGATTTAAGCACGCTCATATAGCGGTTGTAGCGCGTCTCATCCGATAGGCGGCTGACAAACTGAATCAGCAACTCGGCGTCTTCTGGCCGAATCGGGCGCAAGATCATCGGCATGCCGGTTTTGAGCTGAGTGAGCTGCATCAGATGCGATGGATAGGGATGAATGGCCATATGCGCGTAGCGGCGGGCTTTGGGGCTCACCGCCGCCACAATAATACTGGCATCCACCGCAATCACGCCGTTTTCATCGCTGATCAGCGGGTTAATATCCAGCTGCTGAATCTGTGGTAATTCGCAGACCATTTCAGAAACGCGTAACAACACATTTTTAACTGCCTCGATATTCACTGCAGGCTGGTTTCTGAAAGGGGCGAGCATTTTTTTAATCCGCGTGCGGCGGATCAAATGGTCTGCCAGATAATCATTTAAGGGCGGCAGTGATACGGCAATATCGTTAAATACTTCTACCGCAATCCCACCCGCACCAAAGCTAATCACCGGGCCAAAGGCCGAATCGTTGACAACCCCCACCATCAGCTCACGGGCGTATTTTTTACCGTGCATAGGTTGCACCGTCAGACCGCGCACACGCTCAACGCCCAGCTTATCGTGGGCACGGCTGAGCATTTTATTAGCTTCACTGGCCACGCCAATCAGGCTGTTTAAATTGAGCACTACGCCATCAATATCGGTTTTGTGCATCACATCGATAGCATCTATTTTCAGCACCACCGGCAGGCCCATGCCCATGGCGGCATTCACCGCATCGTCGGCACTATTGGCACGCACCGTCATGGCGACGGGGATATGAAACGCCCTTAAAATCGCTTTTGATTCAATTTCATCCAGCAGACTACGGCCATCGGCCAACACTTTATCGATCACCATATGCGCCGTTTCCATATCCGGCGCTTCCCACTCGCCCAGCGGGGCAGGGGTTTGCAATAAAAGCTGCTGATTGTGCTGCCACGCTGCCAAGGAATAAAACACTTCTACGGCGTGCTCGGGCGCAGAAAAACTGGCGCATCCTGCCTTAACCAGCAGCTTGCGGCTGGCATCGACTTTTTTACCGCCTATCCACGCCATCAGCAGCGGTTTGTCGCTGGTTTTTTTCAGCGCAATCATCGCCTCCGCCGTGCGCAGATGATCTGTGCCTGCTTGCGGAGTAAACACCACCAACACGCCATCGATATTTGGGTCGGCCAGTACGGCTTCAACCACCAATTTAAATCGCTCGGGCGAGGCGTCCCCTAAGATATCCACCGGATTATTGCGGCTGGCTTGCGCGGGCAGATTTTTAGCCAGCCAAGCCACGGTGCTAGGGGCCAGCTCGGGTAACAACACGTGTAAATCACGCGCCCTATCCACCGCCATCATCCCCGCGCCTATGCCATTGGTGACCACGGCCAAGCGGCGGCCCTTGGTTTTGAACGTGCCATTCAATACTTTTGCAGCGGTAAACAGCTGATTAATCGAGCGTAGGCGCAGCACACCGGCGCGTTTGAGCGCGGCATCAAACACATCATCTCGGCCTATCAAGCGCTCGGAATGAGTGCGGCCATGCGCGGCAGAGACATCGTTATAACGGCCGACTTTTAGCGCCATCACCGGCTTAGAGCGCGCCGCAGCCCGCACTGCCGACATAAAGGTGCGCGCCTCTTGCAAATCTTCGATATACAGCAAAATGCTCTGAGTTTTAGGGTCTGCCACCAGATAATCCAGCACCTCGCCCACATCCACATCTGCCGCCGAGCCTAAAGACACCACAGAAGAAAAACCCACATCGTGCGATTCGGCCCAATCTAAAATCGCCGAGGTTATCGATGAGGATTGCGATACCAAGGCCATGCTGCCATTTTTAAGCTTGCCCTGATAATTGCCCGCCATAAATTTAGAGCTCACGCGGCAGAGGCCAAATACCGTTGGCCCCATTATCCGAATGCCGTAATGCCGTGCCCTCTCCATAATTTTATTCAGTAAAGTCTGGCTCTTTGTCCCCACAAAATCGCAAGACATAATCACCACAGCTTTAACGCCTTTTTTGCCACACTCCTCAATTAAATCGATCAAGGTTTTAGCTGGGGTCGCGATAATCACCAAATCCACCACCATCGGCACCTTGGCGAGTGATTTAAATGCCGCGATACCCTGCACCTGATCATGATGCAAATTAACGGGAAATAACTTCCCCGAATAGCCTGCATCGAGCAAATTAGCAAACACCGTGCGGCCCACTGCACCTGGCGTTTCAGATGCACCAATCACCGCCACCGAGCAGGGGTCAAACAAGGGAGAAAGATAGTGTGGTTTCATGGCTGACAAATCATAAAGGATTGCTGCGTAGTGTATACCGCCCAAGTGTTCATTGCTGTGTAAGGAGTGCTTATTATATATGGAGCAAAATACCTACAAGCAATGGTGCATGCCGCCGCCGCAAGCCTTATAATTGCCGCCGTTCTCAATTGAAACTATGGAATCATCCAATGGACATCAGCAAAATTGCCGCAGGCAAAGATTTACCAAACGATTTCAATGTCATTATCGAAATCCCTGCTAATGCACCCCCAATCAAATATGAATTCGATAAAGCATCGGGCGCTATCATCGTCGATCGTTTTGTTGGCACATCGATGTCCTACCCAATGAACTACGGCTTTGTGCCGCACACCCTGTCGCTAGATGGCGATCCTGTGGATGTGCTGGTTCACACACCATTTCCATTGCTGCCAGGTATGGTTATCAAATGCCGCGCGATTGGCGTATTGGACATGGAAGACGAAGCCGGTATGGACGCAAAAGTAATTGCCGTACCCGTAGAAAAAGTATGTGCGATGTACGCACATATCCAAAAACTGGAAGACCTGCCAGAACTGCTGTTAGCTCAAGTAAAACACTACTTCGAGCACTATAAAGACTTAGAAAAAGGCAAGTGGGTGAAGATTACAGGCTGGGGCGACAAAGCCGCAGCCCATGCAGAGATCATGGAAAGCTACGATCGCGCACAGAAGTAATTAATATTCTGCAGGCAAGATCCTGCCGATAGATGCACGATAAAACGCGGGTTTCACCCGCCCTACAAGATGATTGATCTTAAAGGGTGGCTGGGGCCCGCGTTTTTTATTGTGCTTTGAAGTTGCAAAACCAAAATACTGGACCACGGAGAACACGGAGTTTCACGGAGAGAAACAAGGCTTGAGTTATGTTGTTTTGTAGGTTTTGAGTATTTTAAAGCCCAGCAATAAGGATTCATATAGCCCTCGTGGCACGGGGCTTAAATCTCCCCTTGAAACACGCCGTAGCGAGGAACAAGCGGGGCGGGGTTTCGGCCAGGGAGCGAGGCAGCGAGCCAATCCCGCCTGCCGCCGCCTCGATTGTCCGCAGCGCAGGGGCCTTCGTGTTTCGTGGGGTCGCCTTCTTTGCTTACTTTCTTGGCGAAGCAAGAAAGTGAGTCCCAGCGGGGATCCCGCACCAAAATCAACGTGCCGAAGGCACTAAAAAGGGCTTTTAGACTTTGGTTTGCACTTATGGGTGCAACCCGCGTTTTCAACTAAGCCCCCAAATGATCCGCATGAAAGCGTAAATGCGCTTCAATAAAGCTGGCGATAAAGTAATAGCTGTGGTCGTAGCCGGGCTGGATATTTAAAGTGAACGGCCATTGGCGCTCCCTTGCTATTTTCTCTAAAGCATCGGGCTGCAATTGCTGCGGCATAAAGCTATCTTGATCGCCCTGATCAATCAGCAGCGGCAACATTTGCGTGGCGTGCTGCATTAAGTGGCAACTGTCGTAAGCCAGCCATGCGCTTCTATCGTCCCCAAGGTATTCGCTGAACGCCGTTTCACCCCAGGGCACTTGGGTGGGGTTTACAATCGGCGCAAAAGCCGAAGCAGAGCGATAGGCTTGCGGGTTTTTCAAAGCAATCATCAAAGCGCCATGCCCACCCATCGAATGCCCACTAATAGACTTGCGATTAGTTACCGGAAAATGCCCTTCGATTAAAGCAGGCAGTTCGCTAACGATATAATCGTACATCTGGTAATGCCGCTGCCACGGGGCCTCGGTGGCATTCACATAGAAACCCGCCCCCTGCCCTAGATCATAACGCCCCGCATCGGCGACTTCACTACCTCGCGGGCTGGTGTCTGGCATCACTAAAGCAATCCCTAGCTGCGCCGCCACCCGCTGCGCACCCGCCTTGGTGGCAAAATTTTCATCATTGCAGGTCAGGCCAGATAGCCAATAAACCACCGGCACCTTGCCCCCCTGCGCCGTTTGCGGTGGCAAATACACCGCAAACGTCATCTCGCACGAAGTGCTGCTGGCCTGATGCTTATAGCGCTTATGCCAGCCACCAAAGCTGCGGTTACTGCTGATAAGTTCCAGAGACATAACCATCCTTTCAATTAAATGAAAACCCAAACCTTAAAACACGGAGAGAAGGAGGACGCGGAGATACACGGAGAAAACCCATAAACCTTGCCATGCCACTACTTACGCAACTTACAGCTAAACCTGAAAACCTAGCTTTCGATTTTCTCCGTGAAACTCCGTACTCTCTGGGACCGAAGCGTTTCAAGACTTGGGTTTCCTAAGCCATGGCTAAAAATTAAAAATGGATAACCGAGCGGATTGATTTGCCTTCGTGCATTAACTCAAAGGCGGTGTTGATTTCTTCCAGCGGCATGGTATGGGTAATGAAATCAGACAGAGCGAATTCACCTTTCATATAGCGATCGACATAGCCTGGCAGTTCGCTTCGGCCACGCACGCCGCCAAAGGCTGAGCCGCGCCATACTCGGCCAGTAACAAGTTGGAATGGTCGAGTAGCAATTTCTGCTCCGGCTTCTGCCACGCCAATAATCACCGATTCGCCCCAGCCCTTATGGCAGCATTCCAAGGCAGAACGCATCACATTCACATTGCCGATGCATTCAAAAGAGAAATCCACGCCGCCATCGGTCATTTCTACGATCACATCCTGAATCGACTTTTCAAAGTCTTTAGGATTGATCACGTCGGTCGCGCCCAGCTGTTTGGCCAGCTCAAACTTACTGGTATTGATATCCACACCAATAATCCGACTAGCGCCCGCCATGCGTGCACCAATCACCGCCGACAAGCCAATGCCGCCCAAACCAAAAATCGCCACAGTGTCGCCGGCTTTTACTTTGGCGGTATTCATCACCGCGCCCATGCCGGTAGTCACACCGCAGCCCAAGAGGCAGACTTCTTCTAAAGGCGCTTCTTTATTGATTTTTGCCAGCGAGATTTCTGGCAGCACGGTGTATTCAGAAAAAGTAGACGTGCCCATATAGTGATAAATCGGCTGGCCGTCTTTATAAAAACGCGTGGTGCCATCCGGCATCACACCGCGCCCTTGGGTGGCGCGGATTTTTTGGCACAGATTGGTTTTGCCCGACGTGCAATACTTACATTCGCCGCATTCCGGGGTGTAAAGCGGAATCACATGATCGCCAATCGCAACGCTGGTTACGCCCTCGCCAATCGCCTCCACCACGCCAGCACCCTCATGGCCCAGCACCACAGGGAAAATCCCTTCCGAATCCTTGCCCGATAAGGTGTAAGCATCGGTATGGCAAACCCCACTCGCCACGATACGCACCAACACCTCGCCTTTTTGCGGCGGCATCAGATCAAGCTCTTCAATCACTAAAGGCTGATTAGGCCCCCAAGCCACAGCAGCACGTGTTTTAAGCATCTTCATGGCGAATCCTTGCGTTTTGATGCTTCGTATTTTAACCATTACTCAATTAAAGATAATTAACCTAATAAGAAAGATATTGTTACTAGTGTGCAATAATTGGGGGCTGACGTACTGTGCTTTCGCTTAGCAACTCTTCGAGTTGTACGCAGAGCTTCGAGTACGTACGGTGCTTAGTAGGTTGGGTTAGCTGGTTTATTCGCCGTGTAGGGCGGATAAACCAGCGTAACCCAACATTTAGGCGCAATGTTGGGTTACGCGATAAAGCTGCTAACCCAACCTACTGGTATTTTTGAATTGATAGGACTGGGTAAAACCCGCCGTTTTAACCGAGAATCAAACAATGCAATGGCAAGGTATCGTTGAATTTATCAGCGTGGCTGAAACGCAAAGCTTTACGCTGACGGCGCAAAAGCTGGAGATGTCGGTGGCGCAGGTTAGCCGCCAAGTCAGCGCGCTAGAGCAGCGCCTTGCCGCGCGTTTATTACACCGCACCACGCGTAAAGTCAGCCTGACCGAGCAAGGCCAGCTCTATTATCAATATTGCCGCCCACTACTCGATGGCCTGCACGAGGCCGAGCTAGCGCTGCTGCAAACACAAGATAAGCCAGTAGGCAAGCTGCGCATCAGCGCGCCGGTTTACTATGGCGAAACCGTGGTGGCCCCCATCCTGCACCAATACCTGATTGATTTTCCCCAGCTCAATGCAGAATTACTGCTAGATAACCGCAAGGCCGATCTGGTGGCCGATCATATCGACTTGGCGATTCGGCTAGGGCCGATGGATGAATCGTCCCTGATGGTGACGCAGCTAGGCAGCCGTATTCACCATGTTTGCGCCTCACCGCAGTATTTAGATCAATACGGCACCCCGCATACGCTGGCCGAGCTAAAGCAACACCAGTGCTTAATTGGCGCGGTAAATATGTGGCGATTTAAGGAAGGCACGCAGCACCGCGAAATATCCGTAAACGGGCGCTTGCGCTGTAATAGCGGAGGCAGCCTAGTACAAGCTGCTTTAAAAAACTTGGGACTGGTGCAATTGCCGGATTATTACGTCGATACTTATTTGCAAAGCGGCCAGCTAATTAGCGTGCTCGAACCCTTTGCACTCACAGACGGCATCTGGGCCATCGCGCCACGCAGCCGCTTTGTTCCACCCAAAGTTAGCCGCTTTATTGAATACCTGCAAGCGGCTTTATCGGTGGCAGACTAGGGTAGAAATTAATTTACAGCATGGCTGCAATGCCGTTCACTTAAGCGGTTTTGCTTGAGTTCCCCCCTTTGTAAAAGGGGGGCTAGGGGGGATTTGCTTTGATGTTGGGCTTCAATCTACAAAAAACCCAAAGCAAATCCCCCTCTATCCCCCTTTTTCTAAGGGGGAAGCAAAGCCAACACCTTAATTGAACATCAATCCCCCTAGCCCCCCGCTCGCTTTACCACCCAGCCCTTAGGCTTTAAAAACTCCAGCACCACATCACAATGATCCCCTTGCACTTCGATCACACCGTCTTTGACGGTGCCACCAGAGCCGCAGCGGGTGCGCAGCTGCTTGGCCAGCAGGGCTAATTCATCATCATCCAGCGGCACACCTTTAATCAGCGTTACGCCCTTACCCTTGCGGCCCTTGGTTTCCCTAGAAACGCGCACCACGCCATCACCCACTGGGCGCGGCTGTTTTTTGCAAATGCACGCGTCTTTGGGCTGGCTGCAATCTGGGCACATCGTGCCGTGTTCGGTGGAATAAACAAGGCCACCTAAAGCATTTTTCATCATGATATTTTTGAAGGTAGAAACTGGACAGCGGCAGTCTAACAGCCTGTTAGGCTTTAGTGTTCATTGCGCGGATAGAGGCTAGCTAGCAATGCAGACGCATCTAAACCATGCAAACCCGCTATTTCTGACTGATTTATGAATAAAAAATGACTAATTTATTGAAAGGGCGTTGACAAGCCGCCAGAGGGATCGTATTATTCGGGCCTCTGTGGGGGGGTTACCCCAGCGGTCAACGGGTCCGGACTGTAAATCCGGCGGCTTAGCCTTCGAAGGTTCGAATCCTTCCCCCCCCACCAGAAACCAAAACAAACAGGCGCTCAGCCTGTTTTTTTCGTCTGTATATTTCAGAATGCGGCTATTGCACGTAGGTACAGCGCAATTCGTAGGGCGGGTAAAACCCGATATGCGCTAACCAAATTAATTTTACATTAGCAAACAACGAAAAACGTTATAACCACGCTCTCAGCACGGGGCTTTTACCCCCCCTGAAAACACGCCGAGCGAGGAACAAGCGGGGCGGGGTAGACGTCAATTCGTGTTTGAGCGAAGCGAGTTGAATTGACGCCGCCTCGATTGTCCGCAGCGAGGGGGTGTCGTGTTTTAGGGGCGGCCTTCTTTGGCTTCGTTTCTTGGCCGCGCAAGAAAGGAAGGTCCCGCGGGACGCCCGCACCTAAATCAACGTGCCGAAGGCACTAAAAAGAACTTTTTGAATTTAGTTAGGGTATGGGGTAAAGCTTGCGTATTTACTCAACATTGCTCGCGGGTTTCACCCGCCCTACAAAAGATGCATTGCATACCCTTCTCTTAAAATTACGCCTTATCGTGGGCACAAAGCCCACCCTACCTTGGCCTCAAGACCTGCCCCACACCGCTCTCTCATTAATAAACTGATAATAGCGCAGCAGCATAATCTGGCCGCGCTTATCCAATAGCGGCACAGGCACAGGGCCGAAGGTGGCGGAGCGTCTTACGATTTGCAAGGCCGCAGCATCTAAAGCAGGATTACCCGATGTTTGCTCTAAGGTGAGCGATGCAATATTGCCATCGCCATTGAGCACAAGGCGAAACTGCAAAGTGCCGAACATCGAGCGCCCGTATTCATCCTTAGGGAAATTCATTTGCCCGATTCGCTCTACCTTCTTGCGAATTTGCGGCTCCCAGATATTAAACAGCGCTTGAGTATCCACACTTTGCTGCGCACGCGTTGCGCCGTTTTCCTGCGGATCTTCTTCTCTTGGCTTTAGATCAGCGTAACGAGTAATCAGCTCAGCAGGCTTACTACTCGGCTTGCCACTTAGCGCGTCCCCCAGATCTATCTCCACTTCCTTACTTGGCACAGCTTTGGCAGCAACCTGACTGGCTGGGCGTGCAGGCACCGAGTAATCTTTTTTCACTGGCACTTTAGGTGGCGCTTTCGTCATGACCGGTGGCGGCGTAGGAATAGGCGTGGGTTCGGGCGTGGGCTTTGGGGCTGGAGCAGGTTTAGGCTGCAATTGCAGCTGAATTTCCTGGCTGCCCGCTTGCTGCGGCAATACCTTTGGCTCGGCAGCGGGCAGCAGCAAAAATAAGAGATGCACAAGGATAGAAGCCGCTAAGCCGTACCATAGCCAGGACGAATGTCGTTGAGAATCGTGTGATACGGCAATATTCATAGCGCTCGGATAGAAAACTGTGCGAGGCATTCTACATAAGCCCCAGCCTTCATGGCAGTAAACTTCTTTCATTCGCCACGCGCACTGCCATTAATACCCACGCCGCTTAAGTTTCAATTCATATTCATGGCTTCCAATAGCGAATCAGCCATCATGAAACCACTCCCCTTACTCTTATTTATCAGCACCCTGCTCTACAGCCTGTGCAGTTACTTTCAAAACGATATTCCTGCTAGCTATTGGGATTGGCCGCATGAATTGGTACTGCTCAGCGGCGTGCAATTAATGACCATCATGTCCAGCGCCATACTGCTCGCCACTCGCCCCGCTTGGCTAGAAAAACCACTGCACGGGCTGGATAAAATGTACGGCTTGCATAAACAGCTAGGCATTGCGGCGGGCATCTTGCTGGCAACGCACTGGCTGATTAAATTATCCCCCAAGCTCGTTATGGCGATGGAATGGGCCGCACCGCGCATCAAACGCAGCGGCGGAGTAAAAGACCCGCTTATCTCCTTTGCCAAAGATGTGGGTGAATGGGCGGCTTGGGCCGTACTAGCGATGGTGATTTTGGCGCTGCTACGCGCCGTGCCTTACCGCTTTTGGCGCAAAGTGCATCAGCTATTCGCCCCGCTATTTTTAATGGGCGCATTTCACGGCGTGATCCTGATGCCACGCAGCATATGGCTGACACCGGTGGGCGCACTCATGGCGGCACTGCTCATGAGCGGATCAATCTGCGCAATCTACTCGCTGCTCGGCAAAATCGGCAAAAGCCGCCAAGTAAATGGTTATATCAGCCAAATCAGAGCCGAAACACTCGACGATATCTGGTACTGCGGCCCACAAAGCCTAGGCAAAGCCATCAGCCAACACATAGCCAAAATGAGCCAGCCACCGCGATTTCACCATGAAGCATTTGCCATGCGCTAAGGGCTAAAAGCAGATCCCCCCTAAGGATGTGGCTCGAAATAAATCACTGGATGGCTTATCAACATAAAACCGTCATCCCCGAGTGCTTTTATCTGGGATCTAGTCGCACTACTGGATTCTCGCCAAAGGCACACGGGAATGACAAAGATTAAATCATCGTAGGGCGGGTGCAACCCGCGTTCTTTTCAGCATTGCTCGCGGGTTGCA
>JANYCY010000091.1 GCA_025360045.1 Janthinobacterium sp.
CTTGTCGGGTAAGTTCCGACCCGCACGAATGGCGTAACGATGGCCCTACTGTCTCCTCCTGAGACTCAGCGAAGTTGAAATGTTTGTGAAGATGCAATCTCCCCGCTGCTAGACGGAAAGACCCCGTGAACCTTTACTGTAGCTTTGCATTGGACTTTGAAGTGGTTTGTGTAGGATAGGTGGGAGGCATTGAAGCATGGACGCTAGTCTGTGTGGAGCCGACCTTGAAATACCACCCTGACCCCTTTGAGGTTCTAACCTTGGTCCGTTATCCGGATCGGGGACCGTGCATGGTAGGCAGTTTGACTGGGGCGGTCTCCTCCCAAATTGTAACGGAGGAGCTCGAAGGTCGCCTAGGTACGGTCGGACATCGTACTGATAGTGTAATGGCATAAGGCGGCTTAACTGCGAGACAGACAAGTCGAGCAGGTGCGAAAGCAGGACATAGTGATCCGGTGGTTCTGAATGGAAGGGCCATCGCTCAACGGATAAAAGGTACTCCGGGGATAACAGGCTGATTCCGCCCAAGAGTTCACATCGACGGCGGAGTTTGGCACCTCGATGTCGGCTCATCACATCCTGGGGCTGTAGCCGGTCCCAAGGGTATGGCTGTTCGCCATTTAAAGTGGTACGTGAGCTGGGTTCAAAACGTCGTGAGACAGTTTGGTCCCTATCTGCAGTGGGCGTTGGAAATTTGAGGGGGGCTGCTCCTAGTACGAGAGGACCGGAGTGGACAGATCTCTGGTGTACCGGTTGTCACGCCAGTGGCATCGCCGGGTAGCTAAATCTGGAAGAGATAAGCGCTGAAAGCATCTAAGCGCGAAACTCGCCTCAAGATGAGATTTCCCCAAGGCTTTAAGCCTTTTAAAGGGTCGTTCGAGACCAGGACGTTGATAGGTCGGGTGTGGAAGTGCAGTAATGCATTAAGCTAACCGATACTAATTGCCCGTAAGGCTTGATCCTATAACCTGAAGCGCGTGTTGCGATAGGTGTCAGGAATCAGGAGGCAGGATTCAGTCACAACTGAAGCTGCACTGATATAAATCCGACACCGTACAATCTACCTTATTTAGATCTAAAGATTACTTCTTCTATTTGCAAGGCTACAGCATTCGGGTTTTACTGAAACCTGACTGCTGTGACCTGAACCCTAAAACGTCTGGCGACCATAGCGAGGTGGCCCCACTCCTTCCCATCCCGAACAGGACAGTGAAACACCTTAGCGCCGATGATAGTGCAGATTACCTGTGTGAAAGTAGGTCATCGCCAGACACCTTATGTAGTAAACAGAACCCCCGTACTCGAAAGAGGCGGGGGTTTTGCTTTGGGCGAAAGGAATGTAGATACAAGAACCACCTGTGGTTTGCATGTTGGGTTACGCGATTATCGCTGGGCGAGGTAAACCTCGCACGCAGAGCGGCTAACCCAACCTACAAAACCTACAAGACCTAGGCCCCTTGTTAAAGTCGTGTAATCTGTCTAAATACTGACGTGTGCTTGTGCAAAGGATGGGGGTATGGCGAATCATTTTTTGCAGATTATTGCAGTGCAATTAAGCAAGTTGAATACAGGGCGTGAGCGTTTGCTGCTTGGGCAGGATACTGAAGCTTTGCATGATTTTCGCGTGGCCTTGCGTAGTTTGCGCTCATTACTGCCGATTGTGCTTAAGCGCTCTAAGCGTTTGGATAGTAGGATTCTTGCCGCTTGGAAGGCCTTGGCTCAATTTACTAGCCCTGTACGTGATGCTGAAGTGCTGTTATTACTTTTAGCTGGGCGGATGAGCGTGGTACAGCAGGAGGCATTAGGGAAAAGCCATCGTGAAGGCTTGGCTTCGATTAATGCCGCTTTAGTTGGGCCGGATTTTGCGGTGCTTTCTCAGATTACTTTGCAGCAAAGTCGCTTAAGAATAAAGGAGTGTGATCCTTGCTTTTTAAAACGGCGAATCAAAATGCAGGCCAAAGATTATGTGAAATTAATAGATAAGGCAGATAAAACTAAGCGACCTTCGCTGGAAGAATGGCATGATAGGCGCCTTACGATTAAACGCCTGCGCTATTTGTCGCTACTTGCGGCCAAATGGTTGCCTCAAAAAATAAACGATTTGCAGCTGCCACTTAAAAAAGCGCAAACCGCGATTGGCAAGCTGCATGATGCGGAATTGATCGCGCAATTTATGCTTGAAAAGAAGCTGAAAAAACCATTATTTAAAAATGCACAAAATGCTTGGTGTAAATTAGCGGGTTTAAATAAAACGCTGCGATAAGTCGCTAAGGGCTGCAGTTTCTAATCGTTTTTTCGAAATGCCCAAGCTGCGGCAAATATTAAAAAGATAATAATGATCCCTACTATCATCCAGAAGCCATGCGGATGCTGGGCAAGAGGAATGCCACCTACATTCATGCCCATTAGGCCTGCAATAATATTGACGGGTAGTGCGAGCACCGTGACGATGGTCAGAATATAAATACTGCGATTGGTTTGCTCGTTGACCTTCGCCGCGACTTCTTCTTGTAGTAGTTTAATACGCTCAACGAGAGCCGTGATATCGCTTAGAACGGCGGAAAATTCCTCGGTGGACTGGCGTAAGTCTTGTATATCGTGCGGGCTAATCCACTCGGGAGGCCGGCTTAATAGCCGGAACAGAGCGGCAGGCTCTGGGGCTAATAGGCGACATAGGCGAACCAATACACGACGTAGCGCACCTAAATCTCCACGCTTGATCTTGGGGCGATCGGTGAGTAATTGGTCTTCTTCTTTATCTACTTTGATGGCCGCTTCTCGCACGATTTGCATTAAGACATCGGCTTGATCACGTAATAGATTGACCATTAAATCAACGGGAGAGCGAAACAATACGCCTGCCCGTACATGGTCGCGTAGTTTGTCTATCGAGCGCAGTGGCTTACTGCGGGCGGTAATCAGTAAATGCCGATCGGCACTCATCCATAGTGTTGCGGTGTCAGATGCATTAAAAGCAAAATCGAATAAAACATCATTCACCACGCCAATTAAGCTGTGATCAGCGTATTCAATGCGTGTGGATTGAGATCCTTCATGCAAGGCTTCAAAAAATTGCTCTGAAAGCGTGAAATTAGATTTAAGCCATTTTTCTGCCGCGGTATTACTCAGATTAAAATGCAGCCATAAATATTCTTCTGATGTTCCTGCACATGCATCGGCTAGGTATTGTTTGATTTGCTCGGATTCTATTTGTTTGCCGGGCAAGCCAGGTAAAAATAGATAGCCGCAAATCATACCTGTTTGATCTGATCCATAATTGCCCACAAGATTGGCAGCCATAGCACCTGCTTATATAAAGAATAGGTTTTGGGAGGTGACGTAATGAATGCTAGCTTTTATTTATTACATAAAAAATATGGAATGGTTTTGCATTCAAATACTTAAACTTTTACAGATCTATATTTGGATTCATCTAGACGTCATGTGGATGACTTAATCCTGCAACGAATAGTTTATAAAATGCCTGTTTTATCTATTGGCAGATCCATACACCATGTTAAAACCTTCGATTCTGGCTTGTAGTATTGCACTGGCATTAAGCGCTTGTGGTAGTGATGATGTAACACCCGAGGCAGCAAAGCCTGCTTTATTAACGCTGGATGGTCAGCAAGCGTTAGTGATTGGTCATCGTGGTTTGCCAGGATTGTTTCCTGAAGAAACCAAGCCTGCTTATGAAGGTGCTGCGGATGCAGGGGCGGATTCTTTGGAGCTGGATCTGCATATGACTAAGGATTGTGTGTTGGTGGCTCGCCATAATCCGTGGCTAAGTGACAATACCAATGTGGCAGATGTGGCAAAGACTGTGCCAGAAGTGGCGGCACGTAAGCGTACAACGCCGGGTGTTCTGGTTAATGTGAAATATGATGTGGCGAAATTTGGTGGCCCTGCACAATATCTAAGTGATGTAGTCGATGCTAAAGATCCAAAATCAGTTTTGAAAGCTTTAGTTGTTGATGGTGAAAATCATATAAATGATTGGTCTATTACGGACTTTACCGTAGCAGAGCTGAAAAAATGGTTTGGTGGTACCAGCTATGATAATGCGGCTGAGCGTGTGCTGGCGACGGCTCAAAATGGTAAATATCCAATCTTAACTATGCAGGAAGTGATTGATATTGCTAATGCGAAAACTAAAATAACAGGCCGTGCTATTAGTATTTATCCAGAATTAAAAAATCCAGTTTGGAATAATGCTCAAGCCAAGGCGAATGGTTGTGGCACGGGTGAGCGCCCATTTGAAGACGCTTTCCTTAAGCTGATTAATGACAATAAGCTTAATAGCAAAACGGCTCCGATTTTTGTACAGAGTTTTGAGCCGGGCACGCTTAGGTATTTACGCACAGCAGGTATGACGGCTCGTTCGGTACAGCTGATTGATGGTAACGATATCAATTACAAAACAGGCGAAGTGATTTATCAGCAGCCTGATGAATACAATTTTGTGGATGGTCGCCCTTATAGCTGGACTGTGGCGGGCGAGGCACGTTACTTTGGTGAAATGCTTACGCCTGCTGGCTTGGCTGAAATTAAAACTTACGCAGATGGTATTGGCCCATGGAAGCCACAGGTGATGGCGCACACGGTTGTGCCTTATGTTGAAAAAAGTGGCTTAGCTGCAGTGACCAATGTTGCGCCGACCAGCGTGATTGCAGATGCACATAAGGCTGGCTTGTTTGTGCATGTTTATACCTTCCGTGATGAAGCGAAGCGTTTGGCTGGTGTGTATAAAGGTGACCCAGCGGCTGAATTCTTGGCTTACTACCGTGCGGGTGTAGATGGTGTGTTTGCTGATTTTGCGGGTACGGCCGTGGCTGCAAGAGCGACGTATTTGAAAGAAATGAAGCGTTAATTGGACCTGTAGCAGCGGTGCTGCTACAAGGTGCTTTAAGCTCATCGGGTCTTTGATGAGGTTTAAATAAAAACGGCTTTGCTGCGATTGCAGCAAAGCCGTTTCACGTGGAACAGGGCTTGTATCTATCAGCCCATGATATGAAAGCCACCATCAATATAAATAGTGCCGCCAGTAATCAGCTTGGCGCTGTCTGAGGCAAGGCCTGCGCAGGCTGCGCCTACATCTTCGATGCTCACGAGCGAGCGGGTGGGGGCTTCGGCAGCGGCTTTATCGAGTAATTCATCGAACTCTGCAATCCCTGATGCCGCACGGGTTTTGAGCGGGCCGGGCGAGATAGCGTGCACGCGTATCCCCTTAGGGCCAAGCTCCGCTGCGGTATAGCGGCAGACGGATTCAAGTGCGGCTTTTACTGGCCCCATGATATTGTAATTTTTGATGACTTTTTCTGCGCCGTAATAACTCATAGCAAACAGTGTGCCGCCTTTATCCATTAGCGGCTCGGCAAGGCGGGCCATTTCGATAAAGGAGTAGCAGGAGACTTTCATTGCTGTATGGAAGTCTGCTTCGGTGACATCGACGACACGGCCGTGTAGGGCTTCTTTGGGGGCAAAGGCAATCGAGTGGATGGCAAAATCCAAGCGGCCCCATTTTTTACGGATTTCTTCAAATACGGCTTCCATTTGTCCGGCTTGCAGCACATCCATAGGCAGAAAGAGTGAGGCTTCTAGCTCGGCGGCCAGTGGCTCAACAAAGGGCCGGCCTTTTTCGTTGATATAGGTAATGGCTAACTCGGCTCCTCTTTGCTGAAATGCTTTAGCGCAGCCATAGGCAATGGAGTGCTGGTTGGCTATGCCGATGATAATGCCTTTCTTGCCTGCCAATGTTTCATGCGGAGAGAGGCTGAGTTGGGTCATCTTGCGTCCTTAAGTGATTGGGTTTAGCGGGCGTATTGCCCGCATAGATCACAAACCGAGTTGGGTTCGAGTATGACGAGCAATCATGAGTTCCTCATTACTTGGAATTAACCATGCGGTAGTGGGGCTGTCTATCATGCTAATGCATTGCTCGCCTGCATCGTTGGCGTGAGTGTCTAAATCGATGCCTAGCCATTGCGCTTGCTCGCACACACGCTGACGGATAATGGCGCTGTTTTCACCGATGCCTGCGGTAAAGACCAGCGCATCTAGGCCATTCATACTGGCGGCGAGTGCGCCTAGTTCCTTGCTGATGCGGTGTACAAAATAATCTACGGCAAGCTCGGCGAGTGGCTCGCTGCTGGCAAGGAGCACCCGCATATCACTGCTGATACCCGACAAGCCTAGTAGCCCAGAGCGCTTATAAAGCAGCTCTTCTACTTGCGAAATGCTGAGTTGTTCTTGCTGTAGCAAATACAAAACCACTCCTGCATCCAAACTCCCTGCACGCGTGCCCATCATCAGCCCGTCGAGCGCGGTAAAGCCCATACTACTGGCCACGCTTTTTCCATTTTGCACTGCGCACATGCTGGCACCATTGCCTAAGTGGGCGATTACAACTTTGCCTGCTGCAATTTCTGGCTCTCGCTGCTTGAGGGTGGTCGAGACGTATTCATACGACAAACCATGAAAGCCATAGCGCCGAATGCCACGCTCGTAACAGCTGTAGGGAAGCCCAAATAACTGGTTGATTTGGTTTTGGCTGCGGTGAAACGCAGTATCAAAACAGGCTATCTGCGGTAAATCAGGTAGAGCATTTGCAACGGCGCGAATGGCGGCCAAATTATGCGGTTGATGCAAGGGGGCCAAAGGCGTGAGCGCATCGAGTGCATTGATAATGCCGGGTGTGAGTCGCACTGGGGCCGCATAGTGCGCGCCGCCATGCACAACACGATGCCCAACACCCAGGAGTTTGAGTCCTTGATAGTGCTGGTTTAAGAGCGTGGCAATGGCTTGCAAGCAATGGTCATGGTCTTTGTCTTCTCCTTGCCAATGCTCATCTGCCAAGATTTTGTCATGATGATCTTTGGCAATAAAGTGAGGCGCACTGCCGATACCCTCAACTTGCCCCTTAGCCATCAGATGCAAATCACTCGCGGCTTCATATTCAAACAAAGAAAACTTTAGGCTGGATGAACCCGCATTCAGAACCAGAATGGCCTTGGTCATTGCTTTAATCCTGTGTTGGCGTGAGTGTTTTTGCAAGACGGGGGGCATTGGCCATTAAGCAGGCAATGGCGCAGGAGGCGAGCTTGGTTCGGTCGTTATCGGCACGGCTAGTCAGCACAATGGGCACTCGAGCACCTAACACAATGCCTGCTGCATCTGCATTACTCATAAAGGTGAGTTGCTTGGCGAGGATATTGCCTGCCTCTAGATCGGGGACGAGCAAAATATCCGCGTCACCCGCCACCGCCGAGGTAATTTTCTTGATGCGGGCCGATTCATAGCTAATCGCATTATCTAAGGCCAGAGGGCCATCAAGAATTGCGCCCGTGATCTGCCCTCTATCGGCCATTTTGCATAGGCTAGCGGCTTCTAAGGTGGAGAGGATTTTTGGGTTAATGGTTTCAACGGCGGATAGGATTGCCACTTTGGGTTGGGCTATGCCAAGGATATGGGCCAGATCAATGGCATTTTGGCAAATGTCGAGTTTCGCCAGCAGATCGGGGTAGATATTGATCGCTGCATCGGTGACCAAGAGTGTTTTATGGTAGGTGGGTACATCCATAATAAAAACATGGCTGATTCGGCGCTCGGTACGCAGGCTGCTGTTAACGACCGCACTCATTAGCTCATCAGTATGCAGGCTGCCCTTCATCAGGATATTGGCTTCACCACTGGTGACCAGCTCTACAGCACGGCTGGCCGCAGCATGGCTGTGCGGTACATCCTCAATGCGTAGGCCGCTAATATTGAGGCCAAACTGCTCCGCCACGGCCTGAATCTTGGCTGATGGGCCAACTAAGATAGGCAGCATTAAGCCTAGTGCCGCAGCATCAATGGCGACTTTGAGTGATGATTCATCACAAGGATGAGCCATTGCCACGGTGAACGCGGGCATGTGATTGCACCGCTCCAAGAGCACTTCAAAGGCATTATGGGTTTGCACACTGACCTGTCCAGCATCAGGGCGGCTTAAGCTGATTCTTTCTGTGGGAGCTACGACCTTGGCAATGCCCGTCATAATGGTTTGGGCATGCTGATTACTGCATTGGCAATCAAAACTGATGGTGTGGCTTTCTGGGTATTTCTCACGCACGGTAATACTGATTTCCAGCGTATCCCCCAAAATAGCCGCAGCATGGAATTGTAAACTTTGCCCCGCATACACAGTGCCCGGCCCCGGTAGCTGGCTGCCTAGCAGCCCCGATATTTGCGCCCCTAGCCACATGCCGGGGGCGGTTGCGCCACTAAACCCCGCATGATTAGCAAAAGCAGCCTCTAGATGCGTTGGATTAAAATCGCCTGCTACGGTGGCAAACAGCTGAATATCACGCATCGACAAGGTGTGCTGCACACTGGCGTAATCGCCGATTTCTATTTCATCAAAGCAGCGATTTTGTAAGGTAATTGAACTCATCCATTCCGCCCCTTAGGACTAGCTTCAGATTAATTTGCCCAAAATGGCATGTCCGTCATCCCCGAATGTATTTATAGGGGATCCAGTCGTGCTACTGGATTCCCGATACAAACACTCGGGAATGACGTTTTTATTGAGGGTTCAAGCCATATCCTTAGCTATTTTTGGCAGCAGGTTTAGCACGGCTGGCTTTAATACCTAATAGCTCTTTTGCCTTAATGGCGAGCGGGGAGGTCGGGTCTTCTAGCTCGGGTGCCAGCATGGTCACTTTGGCGACGATCTCTACGGCGCGTTTACGCTCAGCCAGCGTTTTTAAGAGTTTAGGCAGGGTGGTCACTGAGCGCTCAGCATCTAAACTAATCAGCAGCGTTTGCGCTTCAAGTGCTTGTCGCCAAGCCGTCGGATCGATTTCAGGCAAGCTTGCTTTAATGCTGTCGCCAATTAAAAAAGAGCGTCGTTCGATATTGCCAGTGTGATGCATGGCCAGTACAAATAACCGCGCCAGCCCTTCGGTAAAGTCGCCTTGCTCAAACTGAGGCTCGGCTTCATCTCGAAGTGTATCCAAGCGTTGCTCGGCTTCTGCGCGTACTTTTGTTTCTATTGGGGCTGCTGGCGGGAAGAATGCACCTAGTCCTAGTGGCCCATAGATCGCTTTGACATAGCTGCTGCTGGCCGCATTGCGCAAATCTCGATAAGTATTGAGCGCGTCAGTAATCATCTCAGAAGCTTGTTTTTCTAAGCCTAGGAAAAGGTTATCAGCGGGGACGGGCTGGCGATATTGGCGAACTTGTTCGGCTTGCTGGCTGACGCTTGCCATCAGAGGGTTAAAGTCAGAGTAAACGTAGCGTTTTAAGGTATCTAGATTAAGCTTACGTGACCATTCGCCCATTTCTGGGGTAATAACGGTCTGTAAAATGGGGCGCAGGGTGTTTTTATAGATGGTATCGTTGATTTCAGAAACTTGTGCCACGGTGCTAAAAATCGCTTCGTCTTCGCGGGTGTCAGGATCAACTTGGCGGAGTTGCTCGATGGTGCGCGTTTCAAAGCTTACGCTGTAGTTTCCTTGTTCTAGCTCTGAATAGGCTAAGTCGGCGGCTTTGGCATCGATTACCATTTCATACAGCCCTGGAGGCAGGGATTCCACCATCTCCATCACATTAACCAGCTCGGCGTGCTCTTTACGCGCCACTTTGCTGCCGACAAAAATGCCCAGATGGCCAATGTCTTTATGCAGCAAATACACAATGATTTGCCCTTCGGCCACAATCGCGCTTTCATGGCCGTAGAGGTCAATAATCCAGTTTAAAGCCTGCGCTGGTGGCGTAATATCATCACCCCAAGAAGCAAAGACGATAATGGGGGAGGTGATTTTATGTAAATCGAGCGTGCCCCCATCTGGCGTTTGTATTTCACCGCTGGCTAGTTTATTACCGATAAATAGCTGGTTAACAATCGCCTCAATCTCATGCCCCGTCATGCGGAAATGCCCGCCCCACCAGCGCTCAAATTCTAAATAACGTGGTGCTTCAGTATCGACGTTGGCATACAGATGATAGGGCTTGCCCCATAAGGTATTGGCAGGGTTTAAGTTTTCGAAGTTTTTAACTAAATGCGCACCGTCAAAAATCCCGCCGCCCAAATCAGCAGTCAGCGCGGCCATCCAAGAGCCACCATTGACACCGCCCGCATAGCGCATTGGGTTTTGCTCGTCCGAGCCAGCCCAATAAGAAAGGGGCGCGCCATTCAATACAATTGGCCCCATGATTTCTGGCCGTAAAGCGGCAAGACCCGCCACGGCCCAGCCCGCTTGGCAATTGCCAATAATGCAAGGTTTGCCGCTACTCTGAGGGTGGCGTTTGATAACTTCTTCAATAAATAGCGCTTCTGCTTGCATCACATCTTGCAAGCGTTGCCCAAGAACAGGATCAGGATAAAAGCCGACAAAATAAACTGGATGGCCTGCGCGCAATGCTACGCCAACTTGGGAATCGGCCTTAAAGCCGCCAATGCCTGCTCCATGGCCTGCACGCGGATCGATAATCACATAAGGACGTTTGCTCTCGTCGCTCTGGATGCCCTGCAAAGGTAAGACCCGCAGCAGCATATAGTTGCAAGGCTTTGCCAAGCTGCGGCCATCGATTAATAGCTCGCTATCAAAGGCAAGCAGTGGTGGTTTGCCATTCTTGGCGTGTTCTATCGAGATATTGCCGCGTTCTCGCATCACATCGAGAAACAGCGTCGAGCGCTGAGTGGTGTCTATCCAGTACTCCCAAGCCTGTTCGATAAGGGCTAGGGGAGAAGCAAAGGCAGTTTGGGTCATTGCACCACTCGCTAAAAGTTAAGATTTCGTTAGTTTATTTTATCTTTAGTAAGTTTACTTTTTAAAAATACAAGGTATGTGATAGCTGATAGTAAATAATTGTAAAGATACTGACAAGTTAAACGACAAATATGACATTCGTATGCGCGTATTTTGCTGTGCTGCAGAGAACGTAAGTAGAGGCAAGGTGGATTTATTGCAATAAAATGTGCTGGAGATAGGCTTGACGTAGGTATGGCTAAAGTCGTTTACTGTGTGCCCCTAGCAATAGGCGTTTTTTGATATAAAGCATTAAGGGCGTTCTAATTAAATCGATATTCATGAATGCTTTTGTTGGGGATTCAGTACAGGCGCTGGATGTTTGCCCGTACGGAAATGACAAAAGTGAATAGATTAGCGCTTTCTTAAATAAAGTAATGAGTTGCTTGCTTAGCTTAATGGAGTATTCCATGTTAGGTTTTATACCGGTGATCGAGTCTTTATTGGATACAGATCTGTATAAATTCACCATGATGCAAGAAATACTGCATCATCAGCCTGAAACACAAGCCGCTTATGCATTTAAATGCCGCAATAAGCCGGCCTTGCCATTAGCTTCGCTGAAAAATGAAATTGAAGCTCAGCTTGATCATTTATGTTCTTTACGTTTTAGTGAGTCAGAATTAGCTTATTTAGCGAAATTACGTTTTATTAAGTCAGATTTTGTTGATTTTTTGCGTTTATTTAAATTGCAACGGCGGTTTATTAGTATTTCTATTCGCGAAAGTGATTCTAATGATTTAGATATTCGAGTCTCAGGGCCTATGCTGCATTGCATGTTGTTTGAGATTTATCTTTTATCGATTGTGAATGAAATTTACTTTAGGCAGTTTCCCTTGCAAGACGCCTTAGTGATAGGCCGCAGGCGTTTAAAGGCTAAATTAATCACGCTTAAAACATTATCGCCCTCCGATATGCTAAAGAATCCTTTCGTGTTCTTCGATTTCGGCACGCGCCGACGTTTCTCTAGAGTGTGGCATGCAGAAATGGTGGGTTTATTGGCAAAAGAAGCCGCTCCTTATTTTCGTGGCACGAGTAATGTTTTATTGGCCATGCAATATGGTGTGACGCCTATTGGCACAATGGCACATGAGTATATGCAAGCATTTCAATGTTTTGGTTCACGTTTGCGTGATTTTCAGACTAATGCGCTAGAGCATTGGGTGCGTGAATACCGTGGTGATTTAGGTATTGCGCTAACTGATGTGGTGGGAACAGATGCATTCTTGCGTGATTTTGATTTATATTTTTGCAAACTATTTGATGGATTACGCCATGATTCGGGGGACCCTTATGAATGGGGCGAAAAGGTGATTGCCCATTATATAAAAATGAACATTGATTACGGTACCAAGCAATTAGTGTTTAGTGATGGTTTAACACTTGAAAAATCAATCGCGCTATATCGCCATTTTGCACCCCGTACCCGCACGGGCTTTGGGATTGGAACTCATTTATCCAATGATTGTGGGCAAGTGCCATTGCAAATTGTGATGAAGCTGGTGTCATGTAATGGCCAGCCTGTTGCGAAGGTGAGCGATACCCCTGGCAAGGGGATGTGTGAGGATGAAAACTTTCTTAATTATCTATGCGACGTGTTTCAAACGACAAGGCAGTAATCGAATCTTTTTTAATATTGGCTAGGGGCAATTAATACAGCTCCTTTCTTATAAAGCATAGTGCTAAGATAGCAGGCTTCAATATGCTTGATAGGTCACCCTGCTTTTTGCAGATCATTTATGCTTTTTGAAACTAATCGCTCATATTTGGCATCTTTGCCGCGTTTTGCACAAGATCCAGCTCAATTTCAGACCTTACTAACGACTGAGGCCTTTCGCTTAAAGCTACTCGATCTGATTAGTAAGGCACAAACACGTATTTATATTACGGCACTTTATTTGCAGGAGGACGAAGCAGGGGCGCAGATTTTGGCCGCTTTATATGCCGCTCGTGCTCGTTGCCCTGACTTAGATATTCGTGTGTTTGTTGATTGGCATCGCGCCCAGCGTGGCCTGATTGGGGCTGGGGCACAGGCTGGTAATGCCGCTTGGTATCAGCGAGAGCGCTTAAAGCATGATCTTAATGTGCCCATTTATGGCGTACCAGCGCAAACTCGCGAGCTATTTGGTGTATTGCATCTGAAAGGATTTATTTTTGATGACACCGTGGTGTATAGCGGTGCGAGTTTAAATAATGTGTATTTGCATGTGGGCGAGCGCTATCGTTACGATCGATATCATGTAATTAACAATTCGGCATTAGCCGATAGTATGGTTAATTTTTTACAGACTGAATTTTTAAATAGCAGCGCAGTATATCGGTTGGATTTAAACCCGATTCCAAGCACTAAGCAAATCAGCTCGGATATTCGTCAATTCCGCCAGCGGCTTAAATCGGCTAATTATGCAACGCATCATGCTCAAGATGAAGTTTCAGGCCTAGGTATTACGCCTATTGTAGGCCTAGGTATTACGCCTATTGTAGGCGTAGGTAAGCGTAATCCATTAAATCGTTTAATTATTAAACTGCTGGCTTCAGCAAAGCAGCATGTACAAATTTGCACGCCCTATTTTAATTTGCCTCGTACCGTAATCAAAGAAATTAACCGCCTGCTGCAGCGTGGGGTAAAGGTCGATATTATTGTTGGCGAGAAAAAAGCCAATGATTTTTATATCCCTGAAAACGAGCCATTTAAAACCATTGGTGCATTGCCTTATTTATACGAAACGCATTTACGCCGCTTTGCCAAAGTACACCAACTCGATATTCACCGTGGACAGCTTAATTTAATGCTGTGGAACGACCCTGGCCATAGTTATCATTTGAAAGGTATTTGGGTGGACGATGATTATATTTTACTCACCGGCAATAATCTGAACCCACGTGCTTTTAGTCTGGATTTAGAAAATGCTTTATTAATTCATGATCCAAAGCATGAATTAACCGCACAATTGCAGCAGGAAAAGGCTGAAATTGCAAAAAACACCACGCGTATTGCTTATTATCGTGAGCTAGAAACCGTGCTGGATTACCCGCCACCGGTTAAAAAATTACTGACTCGATTGTCGCGCTTTAGGGCAGATCGATTGATTTCTAGATTGCTATAGATTATCCGTACCCAATAAAAAACCACGGCCTGTTTGCCGTGGTTTTTTATTGTCTAAATATAATTTAGCTTATTTCCAAATCACCAGGCAATGATTTTTCTTACCACGGCGTAGCAGGGTGTAGTTGCCGTAGCGACGGTCTGCATCGCTGAGGCTGTAAGCTACGTCAGTGATTTTAGCGCCGTTGATAATCACCGCGCCGCTTTCGATAAAGCCACGCGCTTGGCTTTTGGAGGTGGCTAGCTCGCCTGCTACCAGCGCGTCGAGTAGGCCGGTTTGGTCTTTATTGATTTCAATATGTGGCAGGCCATCGAGCGCCAGCTGCTCAAAATCGTCGATCGTGAGCGAGTTTTGATCTTCTGAAAATAGGCTTTGGCTGATGCGTTGTGCCGCAACTACGGCATCAGATCCGTGTACCAAGGTGGTGACTTGTTCGGCCAGAATGCGTTGGCCTTCCGGTTTGCCAGCGGCTTCTTTATCTGCGGCTTCAATAGCATCAATTTCGGTCGTGCTTAGGAAGGTGAAGTAGCGCAGAAATTTATAAACGTCCGCGTCGGCAGTGGTCAGCCAAAATTGGTAAAACTTATAAGGCGAGGTTTTTTTCGCATCCAGCCAAATCGTGCCGCTTTCAGTCTTACCAAATTTAGTGCCGTCAGATTTGGTCACTAGTGGCATGGTCAGGCCAAACACCTGCTGCTGATTCATGCGGCGGGTGAGGTCTGTTCCGGCGGTGATGTTGCCCCATTGGTCAGAGCCACCAATTTGTAGCTCGCAGCCGTGTTGCTTATTCAGCTCTACAAAATCGTAACCTTGCAGCAGGCTGTAGGTGAATTCGGTGAAAGAGATACCGGAATCGTCGCGGTTAATCCGCTGTTGCACGGCTTCTTTTTTGATCATGGCGTTCACGGAGAAGTGCTTGCCGATGTCACGCAAGAACGTCAGCACATCCATCTTGCCAAACCAATCGTGGTTATTGGCCATAATGGCGGCATTGCTGCCTTCAAAATTGAGGAAAGGCTCAACTTGCTTACGGATTTTGCCAACCCAGCTATCGATGATATCAAGGGTGTTGAGTTTGCGTTCGGTGGCTTTAAAGCTAGGATCGCCAATCATGCCGGTAGCACCACCAACCAGAGCAATCGGCTTGTGGCCTGCTTCTTGGAAGCGTTTGAGCACCAGAATCGGCACTAAGCTACCGATATGCAGGCTATCTGCGGTTGGATCAAAGCCGCAATAAAGAGTAATAGATTTCTCAGCCAGCCGTTTTTCTAGCGCATCGCCATCAGTCAGTTGGGCAATCAGGCCACGCGCTTGTAAATCGCTGATTAAATTCATTTCACTCATTATATTTTCCAATTGATTGCTCAAGATCGTAAAACGATAGCTGCTATTTCAAGATTGCTAAGACTTGGTAGGGCGGGTGAAACCCGCCGTTTTTCGTATTTCATAGCAAAGCTTGGCGGGTTTCACCCGCCCTACGAGGCGGTGGTATCGATTATTTTTGCTGGAACTACAGCGTTTCTTTTAGGGCCAAAGCCTGCTCTAAAGCGGCATCCACATTGCTAGCCAGCACATTGTAATGACCCATTTTGCGGCCAGCGCGGGCTTCTTTTTTGCCGTAGAGGTGCAGCTTGGTGTTGGGCGCGGTGAGCATGATTTCCCAATGCGGCTCGCTGCCATCATCGTGCCAAACATCACCCAGCAGATTCACCATTACCACTGGAGTGTGCAAATCTGGTTTGCCGGGGTAGAGGCCGCACATGGTGCGTACTTGCTGCTCAAACTGGCTACTAAATGTGGCGTCTAGCGTGTAATGGCCACTATTGTGCGGGCGCGGTGCCATTTCGTTGATGACCAGCGTATCGTCTTCTAGCACAAAGAATTCAACTGCGATCACGCCAATGTAGTCGAGCTTTTCAACCAGTTGAATTGCCATTGCGCGGGCACGTTCAGTGATTTCTTCGCTGATGCGGGCAGGCACGATGGAGATATCTAATACGCCATCGGTATGGATATTTTCTGCTGGCGGAAAACAGGCGATTTCATTGGCAGCACTACGGGCCACAATCACCGAAACCTCGGCTTTAAGTGGCAGCATTTTTTCTAGCACGCAAGGCTGATGCTTTAGCTCGGATAGGGCGTAGCGGGCTTCTTCTAAGCTTTTGATCCGAACTTGGCCCTTGCCATCGTAGCCATTACGGGCTGTTTTTAGAATACCTGGTAGGTAGGGGCTAAGCTCTTGTTCTAGATCGCCGGAATTCTCGATAACAAGAAAAGGCGCAGTGGCGAGGCCTGCATCACGGATGAAGTTTTTCTCTTTCATCCGATCTTGCGCGATGGCGACTGAATCGCCAGATGGGCTGACTTTTACGCCTTGGCTTGCTAGCCAGCGCATGCTGTCGGCGTTGACGTTTTCAAATTCGGTGGTCACGGCGGCACAATGCTTAGCAAGGGCGGCCAGTGCTTCAGGGTCGGTATAGGGTTTGCAAAGATGGACATCGGCGATCTCGGCAGCGGGGGCGCTTGGATCTGGGTCGAGCACGGTTACACCATAGCCCATGGTCTTCGCTGCCATAGCAAACATGCGGCCTAGTTGGCCTCCACCCAAGATGCCTAACATGGCGGGTGGGAGAATCGGCTTAACGGCCATTTTTAAATCCTTTCTTGTGTCAATTCCAGCATGGCATAACCTTGGCCACGTACGCTCTAAAAACCATCTTCAATCTTTGTCTTGCCGTTGTTTTACGCCCTGCAACAGAGCAACACCCCAAAGCCCCCAGCCAAAGACCGCACCTAAAATGAGGGCTAATGGCAGAATTTGTATCGTGGCGGCGATCAGTGATTTTCTTTCCAAAAAGCTGATTGCTAAAGAAAACAGCAGACCAAAGGGAAGCCCCCAGCAGAAGGCCCCTCGGTAAAAGACGCTGAACAAAAAGCCTTTTTCTTCCAGCTCTGCCAGCAGTTCTTTGGTGGGTTTCATTCTACTTCGGGCAGTTCCATCGCCAGCACGGTTTCTTTTTGCTCAGCCCTAAATGCGGCTAGCTTGGTGGCCAGCTCAGGAATGGCATTAGCGAGTAGAGAAACAGCAAATAGCGCCGCATTAGCAGCACCCGCTTCGCCGATCGCAAAAGTAGCAACAGGGATACCCTTAGGCATTTGCACGATGGAAAGCAGCGAGTCTTCACCACGCAGATATTTAGATGGAACAGGCACGCCCAGCACTGGAATCGTTGTTTTCGCTGCAATCATCCCTGGCAGATGCGCTGCACCACCTGCGCCTGCAATAATGCATTGCAAGCCGCGAGCTGCAGCCGTTTCGGCGTATTCAAACAGCAAATCAGGGGTGCGATGCGCAGAAACAACGCGACATTCAAATGCCACGCCAAAGGCTTTTAGTTGCTTAGCGGCATGCTGCATGACTTCCCAGTCACTATTGCTACCCATTACAACGCCGACTTGAATCATGGGTTTTCCCCGTGTAAAGAATGAATGTTACCGAAAAAATGAGAATAAGGGACAGTTTCAATTGCCCTGTAGCCCAAAGAGTACTGCACTTCATTGCTTGGACGGCCGATTCCAGATGGAAAAGCGTCCTTTTTTACTTAATATTAGCAAATTCTAATAAATGTATTGACCTGTCATAGCCGCTAAGGCATTCTGCGCACCGCGGTGCATGTACCGTGTAATTTGCAATGAACTTGATACGCTGGGAGGCTTGCTTCCCAGCGTCTTTTTTTATCTAAGAATTGGCAAATTGCGCTGCATGCATTCTGCTATACATGCCCTTGCTCGCCATCAAGGCCTGATGTGTGCCGCTTTCAACAATCTTGCCCTGTTGCATGACTACAATCCGGTTGGCGTTTTCGATGGTAGAAAGGCGGTGAGCAATCACCAGCGTGGTGCGGCCTTGCATCAGGTTTTCTAGTGCGTCTTGCACCTTGCGTTCGGATTCGGTATCTAGCGCACTGGTGGCTTCATCCAAAATCAAAATCGGCGCATCTTTATAAATGGCGCGAGCAATGGCGAGGCGCTGGCGCTGGCCACCAGACAAACGCATGCCATTTTCACCCAGCAGAGTATTCATGCCATCTGGCATGGCATCGATAAACTCTAAGGCATGTGCTGCAATGGCCGCCTGACGTACACGGTCTAGATCGACTTCACTACCGTAAGCAATATTGGCGATCACGCTATCATTAAATAGAATCACATCTTGCGAAACGAGGGCGATTTGCTGACGCAGGTTGCCAAGCTGGTAATCGGCTAGCGGCACTTTATCGATTAAAATTTGCCCAGCATTCAGCTCATAAAAACGCGGCAATAGATTTGCCAGCGTGGTTTTACCGCTGCCCGAGCTGCCAACAAGTGCAATGGTTTCACCTGGTAGAATGTCGAGTGAGATGCCATCGAGTGCCGCTTTGCCATCGTTCCCATAGGCAAACTGAATGTCTTGCAAAGAAATAGCCCCTTGCACGCGGGGGAGTTGGTGCTGTCCCTGATTGGCTTCTGGCAGCTCATCCAAAATGGCAAAGACTGATTCAGCCGCAGCAAGGCCCTTATGCAGGCTTTCATTAATTTTGGTTAGATTTTTGATGGGCTGTTGCAACATCATCATAAGCACCATAAAAGCCACAAACGATCCAGCCGTCAGCGCGCCGCTTTGTGCTCGCAAGCTGGCGTAATACACAATGACAGCCAAAGTAACGCCGATTAAAAACATAATCAGCCCCGAGTTGGTGCTGGATGTGATGGCCTGCTTGACGGAAAGATGGCGCACATTGCTATTGGTATCAGCAAAACGGTTAGTTTCGTATGAAAAGCCACCGAAGATTTTAATCATGCGCTGCCCAGACAAGCTCTCGTCTAAGATTTGCGTCATCTGGCCCATGGCTGCCTGAGTTTCACGCGAAAGCCTGCGTTGGCGCTTACCTACTACGCTGATACTCACCGCTACGCCGGGCAATAAAATTAGGCAGAGCAGGGTGAGCTGCCAATCCAAATACAGCATATAGACGATCAGAAACACAAGGAAAAGCGAGTCTTTAACCAGTACCGTAAGCACTTTTGTGCCTGCGTCCATAATCTGGTTTACGTCGTAAGTGACTCGCGATAGCAAGACGCCAACCGAGTTTTGATCGTAAAACTTAACCGGCAGAGTGAGCAGACGGCTGAACATTCTGCTGCGCAAATTGTGCATGACCCGTGATGAAATCCAGACGCTGGTGTAGTCGTTTCCAAAGTTGGAAATCAATCGCATCAGGGCGAGGCCTAAAATCTGCGCAGGCAATATCCACGCTTGGCTTCTGGCGAGGGCCTCGGCGGCGGCGGTGGATTTTAGGTTTTTATCGACTAAAGGTTGTAATAAGCCGCCCAAGGCCACATCCACGGCTGCTGCCACAGCAAGGCAAACAATGGAAATGGCGACCATTTTCCAGTAAGGGCGAATTTCGCCCAGGATGCGCATATAAAGAGCTCGATTATTCATCGCTGACATCGGCGTGCCTTGGTTCAGGTTTTTCGGACAGGGGCGGATTATACGCTGTAGCTGGCCGTTCATGGGCGGGAGGAATTCGCCGTTTTGGGCCAGGGAATTTAATGTCCTTTAGGGCGGGCCATACCTGTCCTACATATTTAGCGGCTCACAAATCCCCGTATCTGCTTTGCAAGATAGCCGCAATCACCGGCGCTACCGTTTCGGTGCGAAAGATTCTGGGGCCAAGGATCAGCGGGGTGTAGCCAGCGGCCACCGCAAGTGTTTCTTCGGCATCAGAAAACCCACCTTCCGGGCCGATTAAAACGGCGGCGCTGCGGGCGCTGGGTGGCAGTTCACTTTGCCGGATTGCGCCTATCGGCGAGAGCAGTAGCTTGAGTTCGGCAGCTTGTGCCAGCGCTTGCTCAAACTTGATGGCAGGCAAAATGACCGGCACTCGGGTACGGCCGCATTGCTCGCAGGCCGATACTGCGATGGCTTGCCAATGGGCAAGGCGTTTTTCGGCGCGCTCACCGCTAAGGCGCTGCTGGCAATACTCGGAGATCACCGGCTGAATACGGCTGACACCCAGCTCGCTGGCTTTTTGGATGGTGTAATCCATACGATCGCTGGCCGAGATTGCTTGAACCAGCGTGAGATCCAGCGGCGATTCCCTATCTTGCTCGTCCCAAGCGAGCACTTCGACCGCTACATGGCGCTTGCCCATTTCGGTGACGCGCGCGGCGTATTCACCGCCTTGCCCATTAAACAAGATGATGTCGTCATCAGGCTGCAAGCGCAGCACTTGTACATGGCGGGCAACACTTTCTGGCAGGTTAAAGCCAAGGCCAGCGGCCAGCGGCATATCAAGGAAAAATCTAGGCATATCCACCTCGTACATTTGAGGACTTGGTATACCGCAAGGAGGCAGGGGATTCAAGTGCTGGCAGGGATTTTGCCTGATCTGCTAGGGGCTAGAAATCAAGCTGCGCCCTGAGCATGCCCTGAGTTTGGATATGACGTTTTGATTAAGTACAAATTTAATACAATGTTTATAAGCCTCGTGACATCAAATTGAAGCAGAATATGCTGATGGACTGCTTGGCTGTGGCATTATTCTGGTACTTAGGACTTGGTTGATATTAATTTCTAAGGTGATTAGCCCGTCATCCCCGAGTGTTTTTATCGGGGATCCAGCCGCGCAGCTGGATTCCCGCCAAAGGCATGCGGGAATGACGGTAAAGTTATCTCGGGATGTATTTCGAGCCGTATGCCTATCGTTAAACCCCTTTTGAAAGAAGCCTCTCTGTATGTGGATAACCAAGGTAAGTATCAAACATCCGGTCTTTGCAACGATGGTGATGTTGGCGCTGCTGGTATTGGGTATGGCGTCGTATGGCTTGCTGCCGGTGGAGCGTATGCCGCCCGTGGCCAGTCCACAGGTATTTATACAGCTCAGTTATCCGGGTGCATCGCCAGAGGCAATTGAAAACGATTTGATCAAGCCGCTAGAAGAGCAGATCAATACCGTGAACGGAGTGAAGCGTATCTGGGCCACGGCGCGTGAAGGCTCGGCCTTTATGTCGATAGAGTTTCGTATGGATGCGAACTCGGCCAATGGCTTACAAGAAATCCGCGATAAAGTGGCCTTGATTAAGCCTAACTTTCCTAAGGAAGCCAAAGATCCTCTGGTCTTAAAGGCAGATATCAGTGGAGAAGATCAGCCTGTAGTCCAGCTTGCACTGCGATCCGGCACGCTCAGCCTGCGTGAGTTGAGTATGTTGTCCGAGCAGGTGGTGGTGAAGCGCTTACGCACAGCCCCTGGCGTGGGCAGCATTAATAGTAATGGTTTGGTGAACCGCCAAATTCAACTGCGCCTGCGCCGTGATGCGCTTAATAGCTATGGGCTTGGGGTTGATCAGGTAATCAATGCTGTGCGCGAAGCCAACCAAGACGTGCCTGCGGGCCGGATTGTGAATGGCGATCACGAGCAGCTGGTGCGCCTCGAAGGCAAGATTAAAGACCCTAAGCAATTTGGCAAAATCATTGTGGCTCGCCAAGCCAATACGCCGGTTTATCTAGAGCAGGTCGCCGATGTGATTGATGGCGAGCAAGAGCGCACGTCGATTTCGCGCCTTGATGGGCAATCCGTCATCAGCTTGGATATCTTCCCGATTCAAGGAAGCAATATTGTTGAGCTGGGCGATGGCGTAAAGGCGGTGGTAGAGAAGATGCAATCTTCCTTACCAGCAGGGGCCGAGCTGACCATTGTGCAGGCCAGTTCGGATGAAATTAAAAGCGCGCTGAATCACACAAAAATCACGATATTAGAAGGCGGTATTCTGACGACGCTGATCGTGTTTATGTTTTTGCATTCATGGCGCAGTACGGTGATTACCGCTTTAACCCTACCGATCTCCGTGATTGCGACGTTTATTGTGGTACATGCCTGCGGCTTTTCTTTGAATATGCTGACGTTGATGGCGTTGAGCTTGTCGATAGGCTTATTGATTGATGACGCGATTGTGGTGCGAGAAAACATCGTCCGCCATTTAGGCATGGGTAAAAACCACCTCAGAGCTGCGCACGAGGGGACAGAGGAAATTGGTCTTGCGGTGATGGCAACCACTTTTGCCATTGTGGCAGTGTTTGTGCCAGTGGCATTTATGCACGGCATTATCGGGCAGTTTTTCTTTCAGTTTGGGATTACCGTCACGGTGGCGGTACTGGTGTCGCTGTTTGTTAGCTTTACGCTTGACCCGATGCTGTCTTCTATCTGGCACGATCCTGAAGGTAATCGCTTTAAAAGCTGGCCACGGATGGGCCGGTTTATGGCGGCTTTTGAGCGCAAGATTGAATCTTTGCACGTGGTCTATGGGCGCTTTCTGGCTTGGTCCTTGGGCAAAAGAAAAACGGTATTAGCCGCCGCATGTGCCTTTTTTATTGGCAGCCTATTTTTACTACCCTTTATTGGTACAGAGTTTGAGCCCAAGCAGGATCTGGGTTTGGTGCGTATGCAATTGAATACGCCGATTGGCTCTAGCCTGACGTACACCGACGATAAGGTGAAGCAGATTGAAGCCTCTTTAAAATCATTTAAAGAAATTGCTTCGGTGCAAACGGCTGTGGGCGTACAAAACAGCAAGAATATGGCGGAAATTACGCTCAAATTAATCGAGCGTAAAAAACGCAGATCACAAGACGATATCGAAAAAGAAATTCGTAAGGCGGTGGGCCGTGTAGCAGGTGTTGAATTATCCATAGGCGGCGGTGGCGGTAAGCCGATCTTTATTAGCGTTTTTGGCCCAGACGCAGGCAAGCTCAGCGAAATTACCAGTAATTTAATGCAGAAAATCGCCAAGATTCCAGGCGTGGTTGATTTGGAAAGCAGCGAAAAAGCCTTTACTCCGACGGTAGCCATCAAAATTGATAATGAAGCGGCCAACGATTTAGGCCTCAATAATGCCCAGATCGGCAATGCATTACGCTCATTGATTTCTGGCGAAACCATTAGCCATTATTTGGCAAGCGATGGGCAAAATTATGATGTGGTGGTGCAATTGGCCGAACAAGACCGCCGCACGGCTTCAGACTTGGGCGATTTGTATTTAAGCAGCAGTAAAAGCAATAGCGATGGCTCGCCCAAGCTAGTGTCTTTGCGCCAAGTGGCTAGCTTAGAAAAAAGCACCAGTGCCCAGCAATTAAAACGCCTCGATATGCAACGCCGTGTTTCGCTCTACGCTAATGTGCAAGGTCGTCCTAGCGGTACGGTCAGTGGTGAAGTGCAAGCGCTGTTGGATAAAACCGAATTACCCGCTGGCTATCACTTTGGTACAGGCGGCCAGCAGGCCGAGATGCAAGAAGCGGTTGCTGCCTTCCTTGGTGCAATTGGCCTAGCGCTGATCTTTATTTACTTTGTTTTAGCTTCGCAATTTGGCAGCTTTTTACAGCCGCTGGCGATTATGGCGTCCCTGCCATTCTCACTGACGGGCGCGTTATTGGCCTTATTCTTTACCGGCACCACCATCAATTTATTCTCCATGATCGGTTTTATGATGCTGCTCGGTTTAGCGGTTAAAAACGCGATTCTTCTGGTGGATTTTGCCAACACCGCCAAGCGGGAAGGGCAGACGGTAAAAGACGCTTTGCTCTCTGCTGGGCAAGTTCGTTTGCGCCCGATTTTGATGACCACCGCGGCGATGATTTTTGGCATGTTGCCCATGTCGCTGGGTTTGGGCGAGGGCGGAGAAACACAAGCCGCAATGGGCCGGGCGATTATTGGGGGGGTGATTTCCTCCACCGTGCTGACCTTGATTGTGGTGCCGATTTTATACGCCTATCTCGACGGCTGGGCCGTCAAGCGTAAAGCGCGTAAGGCGCTGAAACTGGCGGTCGTTTCCGCATAAATTGTAGCGTTCAAAGATGATTGACCTTGCTCTCATCATTAATCAGGAATAAATGCGATGACTGTATTTAAAAAAAGAAGTATTGGCCTGGGCTTATTGTTTGTGGTGCTGGCTGCGGGGGGCGTAGCGTTTACTCAGGGCAAGGCGAAAGAGCCTAAAGCAGAAGACAAAAACGCTCCACGTAAATTGGAGTTTGCTGCGGCAGATTTGGCGGTGGTTACCTTGCGCCCTTTGGATCAATCCATTCCTATCAACGGGGCTTTGCAGGCAGTGAACCATGCTGCACTGCGCTCTAAAGTATCAGCCCAAGTCGATCAAGTTTTGGTGCGTGAAGGCGAGGAAGTCAAAGCGGGGCAGATCTTGGCGCGCTTTGATGCCAGCAATATTGCGGCGCAATTAAACGAGCGGCAAAGCAATCTGGAAATGGCCAAGGCCGAGCTGAGCCTAGCCGAAAAAACCCACGGCAAAAATCAGACTTTACAAAAACAGGGCTTTATTTCTGGTAATGCCTTTGATAGCAGCTCCAGCAGCCTTGCCGTTAGCCTCGCTAAATTAAAAGCGATTCAGGCGCAAGTGGCCGTGGCCAAAAACGCCATGGACGATATGGTGCTGCATGCCCCAATTGGCGGGCAGATCAGTAAGCGCTTTATTCAGCCTGGTGAAAAGGTTGATCAGAATTCTGAGCTATTTAATATCGTTGATTTATCCGCGATGGAGCTGCAAGTGGCCGTGCCAGCCAGCCAAATCGCCAATGTATCGGCAGGCCAGCTGGCCGAGTTTCAAGTCGATGGCTTTAGCGGCAAAGTATTTAATGGCACGGTGCAGCGCATCAACCCAGAAGTCGAGAAAAACTCCCGTGCCATTACCGTGTTTATTGCGGTGAAAAACCCTGCAGGCGCTTTGCGCGGCGGCATGTTTGCCAAAGGACAGCTCGCACTTGGGCAATCACAAGCCAAACTCACGATTCCCAATAGCGCCGTACTCGGTGGCGCAACCGACCCTTATGTCTATAGCCTAGAAAACGGCAAAATCGCCCAAAGAAAAGTTGGCTTGGGAAGTAATGACGAGCGCAGCGGCTTAGTAGAAATCACCACCGGCCTAAACGCTGGCACAAAAGTGCTGGCTAGAAAAATGGACGGCATTAAGCCGGGTATGGTGGCGACTGCGGTGGGGGGCTAGGCTTATTTATATTCGCAGGGTGGGGTTAACTCCATCCGGGCTAAGAAAAGTCCAAAAGATCTTTTTAGTGCCTTCGGCACGTTAATTTTGGAGCGGTTGCCACCGCGGGGGCGTTCTTTTCTTGAACGGCCAAGAAACGAACCAAAAGAAGGCCGCCCCACGAAACACGAAGGCCCCTACGCTGCGGACAATCGAGTCGGCGGCGGGCGGGATTGGCTCGCTGCCTCGCTCCCTTGCCGAAACCCCGCCCCGCTTGTTCCTCGCTACGGCGTGTTTCAAGGGGACTTTAAAGCCCTATGCAGAGAGCGTAGTCATTACGTTTTTTGCTGTTTGCTAATGACAAAACAATTTGCTTAGCACGTATGGGTTGCACCTGCCCTACGAAAAATTCAGCTTAGGGCATTGGTTTGGGGTGATATGCATTTTAAGGTGGGCACCTTTGCCCACCCAAATATTTAAACCACAGTCTCTGCACTCGCTGGCCGCAGCGCTTGCCAGTCCATTTTACGGGTGAGGATCATCACGCAGCTGAGTAAGCCAAATAGCGTGATACTGCCCATCAGTAGCGCCATATCTTCTGATTGCAATATGCCATAGAGCAGGCCATACAGTGCGGCTAAAACTGCGGCAAACCCCACTCCTCGTTGCCATGCGGCCAAGACAAAACTCACGTAATAGCCAAGCAATAACACCGATGCGGCTGCGGCGCTCCAATAAGCTTTGGCAAAGCCTAGGTGTTCAGATAGCGATAATGTCAGCAGGAAAAACAGGGCTAAGGCCGCGCCGACTAAGGCGTATTGCACAGGGTGGATTTCGATTCGTCTCATCAGCGCCATTAAAAACACCGCGCCAAAAATCACCAATACAAATAACTCGGCATATTTAATGGTGCGCTCGTTTAAGACGTATCGATCTACAGGGTCGACAAGGCGCAGGCCTACCGAGGCGGATGAGCATTCTGTTTCGCTGCATTTGCTGGTTTGTACGCCGCCAGTGGCTAGCTGACTGGTTTGCCAGCGTGCGCTAAAGCCTTGTGCCGTCACACTGCGTTCGATCGGCGCAAAGTTGCCGCTAAAGCTAGGGTGCGGCCAGTTGCCGGCTAGGGCTACATGGCTTTCTTTGCCTACAGGCTCGATCAGTAATTGCGTTGTGCCGCTGAGTTTTAGATTGAGCTTGAAATCCAGTGATTGCGCATTTTCTGGCAGGGTCACCATGGCGTGCACGCCATTGCCGAGGCTTGTTTTAGCGACGGCGGGGCTCGCTGCTGCTTCTGCAACAACAGCCTCACTTTTTTCTGAAGTATTTACCGTGGAATGAGATCCGATAGCCGCTTGAGCTGTACCCGGCTCAAAGTTCAGCGTGTCGGCCGCTAGCGTGCCGCCCATATTTTGAATACCACGTACATCCGATAAGCTAAGCACCAGATATGGCTTGCCCCAGCGGCTGCTGATTTTTTCACGGCTGGAGCTAGGATGTTGCTCGTAGCTGGGGAGCGGGGCCAAGGCAAAGCGCCCGGATAGGATTAAATCACTGCGGTAAATCGGCGCTTCAAAAATGCCGCGTTTCAGGCTTTCTACCGCCAATTGCCCCTTGGCCCAAAACTGCTCGGGGCTGATGATGATATTGCGGCTGCTTGTGCTGTCTTCCCAAGCACTGACTTTGCCTTGAGGCGTGGTTTGCTCGACTAATTTGCTGGTGGTTTCGGTGAGTGGCAGCACCAAGAAGGGCCCTTTCACCGTTTGTTCACCCGCGCTAAATTGTGAAATTTCTTGGCGCACTTCCTGAGCGCGTTGTTGCCGCTCAAAAACCAAATGCCGCACCAGATTTAAAACAAACAGCATCCCCAGCATCAGCAGGCCGATGGTAATGATTTTCCACTTGAACTTCATGATCTTCCCCTTGAGTGATGGGGCATTGTGGATGGCTGATGTGGAGGGAAAATGCGGGGAATGTGGAGATTGTGTGGAGAAGGGGATTTTTATTTGCTGGCAGGGCGGCTTGCCGAAATGGATGGAACACCCTGCTGCTGAAGTTGCTCAATAGCGGCATTGCTTAATTTTTCACGTTTTTCGCTGTCTTGCATTTGCAGATAAAGCCACGCAAACATTGAAAAAGCGATTGTAATAAGAGAGCCAATTAAACCAGCAATCACATTTTCGGCAATTGATCTGCCCCAGCCTTTATTGACTGTTTGGACGATTTTATCGTCACGTAATCGCGCGACTTGTTGTTGGATCTCTACTGCGGCGACTTGATCTACAATTTCATTTACTTCGCGCTCGGCTCGTTCACGGTATTCGAGAATCTTTTGAGGGCTCTTGGCAAAACTATGAAACTGATCGAGGGGAGGTTCTGCTCCGTTATTATTGGTTTTAAATGTTTCTATCCAATTGATTTTTTCTTCTTTGTAAAACGTATACGCCACACGACCGACAAAGTCTTGAAAGTCGGTGTAGATACGATGATTACTCATTGAATGGGCTTAGCCGATGGTGGCGTGGGGGCGGGTAATGGCGGCAAAAGCTTGGTTGATTTGGCTTTCTGAGTAGCGAGTTTGCAAAATCTCAGCTCTGACTTTTTCGGGTAAAGAGTAATCAGCTATCCGTTTGCCTTCTACACGGTCTTGGTTTACTCGGCGGATAGTCTCTAATGTCACTGTTAATTTAAGCATTATCGATGCTCCCCGTATTAAGTATTGCAAGATGGATGTTTCAGCGTTGTCTTTGCAATTTTAGCTTTTTATGCTTGATAAACAAAGGCTTTTCTATTGGGAATTGTTTTTTAATGACAAGTTTTCTTGTCTGTTCAGTGTTGGGGGCATTTAACTCAATGGCAAATAAACCCTCGCTACCACGCCGCCCTCCGCATGATTCGCCAAGCTCACATTCCCGCCATGTAATTCCAGCATGGTGCGGGTCAGTGCTAGCCCTAGGCCGGTGCTTTTTTGGCCGGTGGCGGGGCGGGGTAGGGAGTAGAAGCGCTCGAATAGGCGGCTGAGGGCGTAATCGGGGATGGGCTCGCCTTGGTTGTGGATGGCAATTTGCAAGCTTTGCGCCTCAATTGTCAGCCCGATATGGATTTTGCCGTGGACAAAAAGCCCATTATGGCTTGCGGAATGGCTGGGCTGCTGCGCTTTAAAATAGCTTTAACTCTTGCTGCCACTTCGCGCGGACTAAAGGGCTTGAGCACATAATCGTCCGCGCCTAATTCCAAACCTAAAATTCGATCGAATTCCTCGCTTCTGGCGGTGAGCAGCAGCACAGGTAGCTCGCTATGGCGGCGCAGGCGTTTGAGCACTTCCAAGCCGCTATCATCGGGCAGGCCGATATCTAAAATCAGCAGATCAGGTTTTTGCGCCTGAATGGCCGCCTCGCCTTCGCGGGCTAGCGTGTAGCAGCTTACGGCAAAACCTTCTCGCTCCAGCGCAAAGCGTAGCGTATCGCTAATGGCCGCTTCGTCTTCGATCAGGATGATAGATGACATGCAGATGATCCTGAATTAATTGCTTTGATTGTAAGTGACTTTATGCCGTAGTTGTCAGTGTATTTACTGCTATGCTGCATTGCAGCATAAATTTAATCTCCATGCTTTAAGCTAAATGGCTTTGCTACATCAAACGCTAAATACCACGGTTTGAATCCTGTATTGCAGGATTTAAGGCGTAGAGGGCTGGCTATGACTAAGAAAGTGATTAATCTTGCTTTACAAGGTGGCGGTGCGCATGGCGCATTTACTTGGGGCGTGCTGGATGCCCTGCTTGAAGACGGGCGTATTCAGTTTGAAGGCGTCAGCGGCACCAGTGCGGGGGCGATGAATGCTGTGGTGCTGGCGCAGGGCTTGATGGATGGCGGCGCTAGCGGGGCAAGGCTGGCACTGGATCAGTTCTGGCAAGCGCTGGCGGCTAGTATGCCGGGGGATTTAGGCCAAGGCGACGGGGCAGGCATCAGCTCGGTGACCAAGGCAATGCAGCAGTGGACGCGTTATTTATCCCCCAGCCAAATGAATCCTTTTGATTTGAATCCGCTGCGTGATTTAATCGAGAATCAAATTGATTTTGCCGCTTTACAAAAACATAGCCCAGTTAAATTATTTATTGCCACCACCCATGCTAATTCAGGCAAGTTAAGGATTTTTCAGAATCATGAAATGAGCGCCGATGTGATTCTGGCCTCGGCTTGTTTGCCGACGATTTACCGCAGCGTATTAATCGATGGCGAGCCTTATTGGGATGGCGCTTATTCAGCTAATCCAGCAGTGTTTCCCTTATTTGACTACTGCGATGCCTGCGATATTTTACTGATTTTATTGCAGCCTTTGTCTCTCGAAGCTACACCTGATTCTGCTAGAGAAATTCAAAGCAGAATTTTAGACATTACTTTTCAATCGGGTTTTTTGCGTGAAATGCAAATGTTTACTCGCTTAAAAGCGCGTCGGCCGCTCTTTGTTTGGTCTAAATTAGATCGGCATATTGCCCGCACTCATTTTCATTTAATTGAGGCGGAATTAGCGCAATTTGATGCCGAATCAAAATTAACCGTAAATCTAAAGTTTTTTTCCACACTTAAAAGCTTGGGCCGCGAGGCTGGGCAAAAATGGCTGGAGGAAAACCATCTTAAGCTGGGTAAGTTATCTAGTGTGGATTTAGCCGAGGTGTTTTCCTGATCGCCGGATAAGGATGCGATTTGCGCAAAATTTTGCCATTTACCAAGGCAATGCGGCGAAACAGGCCTTGTTGCTGCATAATGTGGATTAACTTAACAACAAAAAAGGATAGGAGTTTCTTGAAACTCCGGATATGGGTAGTAGTATCTTACTGATTGTTCTCGCTTTTCTGCTGGTACTTCTGAACGGCTTTTTTGTGGCCGCAGAGTTTGGTTTAGTTAAATTACGCTCTACTCGTGTTAAAGCCATTGCCAAAACAATGGGCTGGCGCGGGCGTATTTTACTGAAAGTGCATGGCGATTTAGACGCCTATCTTTCAGCTTGCCAGCTCGGTATTACCCTCTCATCCCTTGGTCTTGGCTGGATTGGTGAGCCTGCTTTCGTGCAGCTGCTGCAACCCCTCTTAGGGGCTGTTGGCATTGTGAACGAAGCACTGGTGCATTCTATTTCCTTTGCTGTTGCCTTCTTTATTATTTCCTATTTGCATATTGTGGTGGGTGAGTTAGCCCCCAAATCGATGGCGATTCGCATGCCGGGTAAAGTCAGCATGTGGACTGCCGTGCCGCTGTATTGCTTTTACTGGCTGATGTACCCCGCAATCTGGACGCTTAATCACAGCGCCAACTGGGTGCTGCGTAAAGTGGGCTTGGATGTGGCTCCTGGCCACGATAGTCATTACTCCTCTGAAGAGCTCAAGCTGATCTTGCGCACCTCTCAGTCAGATGATCAATATTCTGAAGATGATTGGCGCGTATTGGCGCAGGCGCTGGATTTCCGCGATTTGGATGTGGCCGATTTAATGCACCCATTTAGCGAAGCGGTGGCTCTATCGGCCAGTGCCGATATTGAAACCAGCCTAGATAAAATTGTTCAGCACCGTTATAGCCGCTATCCGCTACTGGACGAAAACGGCCATGTGCAGTCAGTGGTCCATCTCAAAGATATTTTCTTTGCCATGCGTAAGGGCGAGATGCCAGCGCGTTTAGATAAATTGGCGCGTCCGGTACAAACCGTATCGCCGCGTTTATCCGCATCCGAGCTATTTAAACGCTTCCAGCACGGCGCACCGCATTTTGCTGTAGTGGCTTATCAAGACGGGCAGCCGCTCGGCTTTATCACCTTAGATAATTTGCTTGGCGCTTTGGTGGGCGAGATTCGTGACGAATTTCGCCAGGCACAGAATGAATGGTCCAAGCTGGACGATGGCTCGATGATCGGTAAGGGCAGCTTAACCATCTTTACCCTAGAGCGTGCCTTGGGGATTGATATTGAAGACACTGATGTGGATTCGGTAGGTGGCTTGATTATGCAGCAGCTGGGTGATTTGCCTACAGAGGGCCAGCGTATTCAGTTTGACCACTTCGACGCCGTGGTCAAAAAAATGAACGGGCCAAGGATTGTGCTGGTGAGGATTTACCCGAGGGAAATGGTGAGCTGACTTAGGGTGGCACATAAAAATGTGCCCTATAGGTATCAAGCTAAGCCTTTGTCATGGAGTGAATCGGCATTTTATAGGGTGTACAACGACGTAGTCGTTGCGCACCGCAAAACGGTGCGCAAGAAAAACGACTTGCACACCCTAGAAAAAAGCAGCTTTTGTTTGTTTTTGGTGATGCCTATAGTGGGCACAAAAACGTGCCTACTCTAAGCGTTGTTTTTCTTCGTGAAACTCCGTGTTCTCTGTGGCCTCTGTGGTTCAATATTTGGGTTTTGCAATGCCATATCACTTAAGTGGATGTGATTGGGTTGCTCCCGCCCTAGACTTCCCCGCGTTTCTTTGACATGCTTGCATCAATCTTATTAATCTAAAGATGCTGATGCAAGCTTTTGTCTTTCTGCTGTTTTTGGGCTTACTCTCCTCTGCACAAGCCGCCACCCAGCCCTGCCGTATCGATGGATTTCCTCAGGAAGTGCAATGTGGGCAGCTTGCTAGGCCGCTTGATCCTGCGGCGCCTCAGGGTAAGAAAATCCAGCTTCATTATGTGGTGCTGCGGGCGCAAGATCGAAACAAGCTGGCCGATCCCATCTTCCTGCTGGCTGGTGGGCCGGGGCAGAGTGCGATCAATGTGGCGAGTTGGGCCGAGCATTTATTCAATAAATTGCAATTACGCCGTGATGTGGTGTTTGTCGATCAGCGAGGCACGGGCCGTTCTGCACCGCTGGAATGCCCAGAATCACAAGATTTAAGTAAGCTGGCCGACACCGATGGTGCGATGCGTGAAATTAGCCGCTGCCAAGTCGCTTTACAAAAACTGCCTTATGGCGATCTGCGCTTTTTTACCACTACGATTGCTGTGCAAGATTTAGAAGCGGTGCGTAAGGCCGAAGGCTATCCGAGCATTAATCTGGTCGGTATTTCCTACGGCACTCGGGTGGGGCTAGAGTATGTGCGCCAATATCCGCAAGCGGTGCGGCGTGTGGTGCTCGATGGCGTGTTGCCACCCGATTACGCCATATCCGGCAGCGATATACAAAAGGCGCTGGATAATCTGTTTGCCGATTGCAAAAGCGACTCGCGTTGCCAACACGCTTATCCCAATTTGGCACAGAGTTGGCGAGATTTGCTGGCCAGCACGCCTAAAGCCACCGTATTAAAACACCCCCGTTTAAATACCGAAGCCAATGTGACCATCAGCCGCGACAGCGTGCTGGGCATGGTGTCGGCCGTGCTGTATTCGCCGGTGAATAGCGCAGGCCTACCGTTTGCCATTACAGAGGCCAAGGCCGGGCGGTTTAATCCGCTGCTGGCGCTTAGCGGGCAGACGGCTTTGCCCAATGCGGGCAAGATTTTTACAGGCATGCATTACTCGGTATGGTGCGCCGAGGAAGCGGGGCGCTTGTCGATAGTGGATGATGATTTTGGTCGCTTTCGTAGTGAAACCTACCGCAAAGTCTGCGCCAACTGGCCGCACGGCATCGTGCCAGCGGCCTTCTATACCCTGCCTAAAAGCGCGTCCCCTGTGCTGCTACTGAGCGGCGGGCTGGATCCGGTTACACCCCCCCAGCATGCGACACGCGTCGCCAAAGCGCTGGGAGACAAGGCCAAGCACGTGGTATTGGGCAACTCCGGCCACGGCATGCTGATGCAAAACTGCGTGGATGATCTGGTGTACCGCTTTGTGAATGCAGAAGACGTGCAGAAAGTAGACCTAAGCTGCGTAAAACCCATCCCAAGGCCCATGGTGTGGGTCTTGCCTAAGGGTTAAGCTAAACCCAAATCTTGAACCACGGAGGGCACAGAGAACACAGAGTTACACGGAAAAAAGTAATTCAAGGTTTTCTCCGTGATCCTCCGTGTTCTCCTTTTCTCCGTGGTTCAAGGTTTGGGTTCTCAAAGGAAGGATTCAATGTTTGTGATAGTGCCATGATTATTGTCGAGCAATTATCTAAGCAATTTGTTCGTGAAACAGCTTGGCCGCGCCGATCTACCAGCGTGGTGCAGGCGGTGAAGGATATTCACTTTAGCGCGGCGAACGGCGTGGTCACAGGCTTGTTGGGCGCAAATGGCGCGGGCAAGACTACAACTTTGCGCATGATTGCCGCGTTGCTCCCTGCAGATTCTGGGCGGGTGCTGGTCGATGGTGTGCAGGTGGAGGCAGGCAAGCAGGCCACGCAAGCGCGGATGGGCGTGTTGTCCGATGCGCGGGGCCTGTACCCAAGGCTGAGCGCCCGTGAAAATATTGCCTACTACGGTGTGCTGCACGGCATGAGCAAGGATGAGGCCAATGAGCGAGCCACGGCGCTGGCTGATGCACTGGATATGCGTGCCTTAATGGAGCGGCGCTGCGAGGGCTTTAGTCAGGGCGAAAAAATGAAAACGGCACTAGCAAGGGCGCTGGTGCATGATCCGCAAAATATCATTCTGGACGAGCCAACCAACGGCCTTGATGTGCTGGCCACCCGAGCGCTACGCGAGTTTCTAGCATGGCTAAAATCGCCAGCGGGCGGCAGTAAATGCATTCTGTTTTCGACCCATATCATGCAAGAAGTAGAGCGGCTTTGCGACCATGTGGTGATCGTGGCTGGCGGCGAAACTGTCGCGCAGGGCACGGTAGCCGAGCTATTAGATCTGGCCGCAGAAAGCAATTTTGAAGATGCCTTTGTGAAACTGGCCTTTGCTTGAAGTATCACGGAAAAAAGCGCCATAAATGTAGCGTGGGCACGCTTTTGTGCCCACGCGTAGCTAAACCCAAATCTTGAACCACAGAGAACACGGAGGACACAGAGTTACACGGAGAAAACCAAGAGGAGTAATTGGTTTTGTGTATCTTTCGTGGGCATCTGCTTTGTTTTTTTGTGTTCCTGTGTAGTTAGCAAATATGTAGGGTGGGCACGTTTTTGTGCTCACCGCAGACGCGAAACCCAAGCCTTAAAATACGGATTTCTATGGAGAAAATCATTCTATGTTTTGTTTTTCTCCGTGACCCTCCGTGTTCTCCTTAACTCCGTGGTTTAGGACTTGGGTTTTAAATACAAAATCAACTGGATATGATCGCATGATGATTTGGGAAATATTTAAAAAAGAATGGGTCGATTCATTAAGAGACAAGCGCACCATGCTGGTGGTGATTTTGTCTTCTTTAATGGGTATGCCCTTTTTTTTATTTATTAGCTCTGAAGCTTATTCCAGAATGGATGAGCAAAAACGCTTTATTCGCGTAGTCGGCGCCCAATATGCGCCAGAGTTAATCAATTATATTGCCCGGCAAGGTTTTGAGATTAAAGCCGCCGGGGCTGATTATGCAAAGAAATTACACAGCAAAGAATATACCGAGCCAGTGCTGTTATTACCGCAAAATTTTGCCAGACTATATGCCGCAGGAATTGCGCCCAAGGTAGAGATTGTCAGTGATTTAGCGAATAAAGATACGCAAATGGGCGTGCGGCCGATTAAGGTGCTGTTGCAAGGCTTTATGCAGGAGCAGGCAGGTTTAAATCTAAGCTTGCGTGGCATTTCTGCCGAAATACTCAGTGTGATTAAAGTAGAAGAGCGCCATTTAAGCCGCGCGCAAAATCAACAGAGTGCGGGGCTTAAAGAAATGCTGCCCTTTATGTTTATCATGACGCTATTAGGCGTGGGCATGTATGCGGCGATTGATACCTCGGCAGGCGAGCGCGAACGTGGTTCATTAGAGCCTTTAATGATGAATCCGGTATCGAGCTGGCATTTTGCTTTAGGCAAATGGGCAGCGGTGGGCACGCTCACGGTTTGTGTATTGTTTTTTAATGTAATGAGCATTTTCCCTTCGCTATTTTTAATTAAAAACGAAGTATTAAAAATCGCTTTTCAATTCTCAATCAAAGACGCTTTTGTATTTTTGGCCGTGCTGTGCCCGCTGGCACTGGCCATTGCCGCCCTGCAAATTGCCGTGGCGATTAACGGTAAAAGCCACAAAGAAGCGCAGGCTAGAAATTCTATGCTGATGCTGCTTGCTCCACTGGCTTTGGTGATTGGCATGCTAAAGCAGGGGGCAGATCCCGTCTGGTTTTCTTGGACGCCGCTGTTAGCGCAAAACCAGCTGATTATCAAAATACTGAATGGCGAAACCCTGAGCCTTGCAGAAGTGCTCATCCCCGTATTGGTTTGCGTGGTGATTCTGCTGGCAAGCCTGAGCTACACCGCACAGAAAATGCGGCGGGTGGTGATGCATTAGGTGTTGCACAGCTCTAATGCCATTTTGGGGTAAAATCTGGGTAATTAAATTTTATCATTCATGTGGATTTTTATGACCTCTGCCAAGTCTCACGTCGTTCATATTGCGGTTCCCCCTACTCAGGGCGAGCTGTCTAGTGCCCAAAAAACATTTAATCGCCTGCGCAAAAAAATTGATAAACAGCGTTTGGAGCTAGCGCTGTGGCAGGCGACGATTCCGCAATACGGTGCTAAGCACCGCGAGGAATACGAGCCGCTATGGGTAACGTTTAACCAACACCGCTCTGAGATGTTGTGCTTTCTAAATGTGGCGATGTCAAATAAAGCCTTAACGCAAATGGAGAAAGATAAAATCAGCGACATCATTTGCCTGACTGCACCTCTGGTGATTAAAGAGACTCAGGATGAGGATTTAAAACAAATTTATACCCAGCATAGTGGCTCAGATTTTGATGAAGAGCTGGCGGACAGCCAGCTTGAGTTGCAAGCGATGATGAAGCAAATGTTTGGTGTTGATCTGGACGATGATGTTGATTTCAGTACGCCCGATGGCATGCGGGAAGCCATGGGGAAGATTTTTGAGCAGAAACAGGCCGAGATGGAACGGGCTGAAAGTCAGCAAGCGCCGCGTAAAAAAACGGCCAAGCAATTAGCTAGCGAGGCCAAAAAAGAGCTGGCAGAAAAAGAAGTCAGTCAGTCGATTCGGGCGGTGTTTCGTCAGCTAGCCGCAGCTCTGCATCCTGATCGAGAACAAGATGATGCCGAACGTATTCGCAAAACCGCACTAATGCAAAGAGTTAACGTGGCCTATGCCAATAAAGATTTGCTGACTCTGCTGCAATTGCAATTAGAAGCCGAGCAAATTGATCAGGACAGTATTAATACGATTTCTGATGAGCGATTAAAGCATTTTAATCAAGTATTAAAAGATCAGTCTGAAGAATTGCAGCAAGAATTAGCGGGGATTGAGATGTCATTCAATGTCCAGTTTCAAATGGCCCCTGACAAAAAGTTAACACCTAAAGGCGTATTAAGGGATTTGCAATTTTCAATTAATGATTTAGAAAAATATATTCGCGATGTGCAGCGCGATTTTAGTGCGGTTCAAAATATACAAGGCTTGAAACGTTTTTTAAGAACACAGAAAATAGCAAGAGAGCCATCCCTAGATGATTTATTTTTGAATTTTCCATTTTAATGGTGCATTTTAGGATTTGGTTCTTATTAAGTGTCTTGGCATAAATTATCAAACATTCTTAAATAATGCATTTTTCGCAGGGTGTGAAACGACGAAGTCGTTGCGCACCAAGGGCTAGCGCACAATAAAGGCGCTTTCACATCCTACAAAAATCACTTTTTTTTTGCATTTTAAAATACCTTATAACTTATGTTGAACTACTTAACTTCCCATTTTCGAAATGTCGCCATTCCCGCATGCTTTTGACTGGAGTCCAACGGCGCAAAAGGTCCCCGATAAAAAAACGCGGGGATGACGGTTTGTTATAAGTACTTAAGTAAAAGTTTTCGAGCAAGGCATCCTGACGAAGGCAGTATGAATAATACGGCGAGGAAGGATAACGAAGCTCGAAAACTTTTATTAGGGCACTTATCGATAAATTATTTCGAGCCATATCCTTAGCTCTGTAGCTCTGTAGCTCTGTAGCTCTGTAGGTTGGGCATGTTTTATCTGCCCAACGAATGTCCGTGAATAAAAATGTTGGGCTGGTAAAGCTTTAGCCCAACCTACCCGACTAGCCGCTCTATCACCAGCCCCACAAAAAAGATCACCAGCAAACCTAGCGTTGAATACAGAATCCATTTGATCCGGCGTAGCCAGCTTGGGTCTTGGCTGCGCTGGTATTTGAAAGCGCAGTAGGCGATGCCTAGGACGGCGATGACAAATAGCAGGCGCAAGACGATAAACATTAGATTCCTAAGGCGGGGAGATCGTGGAATGAGCTGGGTACGTCTTCTCGATTCTCAAAGCTGACGATTTCATAAGAGGATTCGTCCGCAAGTAAGGCGCGTAGTAGTTTGTTATTCATGGCGTGGCCTGATTTATAGCCTTCGAAAGCGGCAATCAGCGGGCGGCCAAGGATGTATAAATCGCCGATCAGATCGAGCACTTTGTGGCGAACGAATTCGTCTTCAAAGCGTAAGCCGCCTTCATTCAGAATGCGGTATTCGTCAATCACAATAGCATTATCCATACTGCCGCCGCGGGCTAGGCCGTTCATGCGCAGGTATTCCACTTCATGGATAAAGCCAAAGGTGCGGGCGCGGGCGATTTCGCTGACGTAATTGGTGTTAGCAAAATCAAGCTTGATGGTTTGGGCCGATTTTTTGAACGCTGGGTGGGCGAAGTCGATGGTCAGCGCCACCTTATAGCCTTCATGTGGGAGTAGCTTGACCCACTTATCACCCTCAATCACTTCAATGGGTTTGAGCACGCGGACAAATTGCTTGGCCGCATGCTGATCCACAATGCCTGCGGATTGCAGTAGATAGATAAAAGGCGCAGCAGATCCATCCATGATCGGCATTTCTGGGGCGTCGACTTCAATAATGACGTTGTCGATGCCTAGCCCCGCGAATGCTGACATGATGTGCTCAATCGTGCCGACACGTACGCCGTCTTTGACGAGCGTGGAGGAGAGCCGCGTGTCGTTGACAAGCGCTGGCGTCACTCTAAATGGCGTCGACTCGGGCAAATCGACGCGTTGAAAGACGATCCCGCTATTGATCGGGGCCGGTTTTAAGACGAGGGTAACGCGCTCGCCAGAGTGCAGGCCCACGCCCACGGCGCGGATAGTCGTTTTTAGAGTGCGTTGTTGGAACATGCTGGTCTCGTTAATCAACAGACCTCAATCTTACCAGCACCGGGTAGTGCGCTGGCTGTGATCTTTACAGTCTTGTCGAGGCTATGCCTTCATCTCCATCTATTTGCAATCGAGCTTGTAAGGTGGGCACGATACGGCTGTGCTCACCTTACAGGATGCGACTCATGCTTAATCTGCCTGACGACGCAAGAATGCAGGGATATCCATATCCACATTTGATGTCGCGCCGCGTGTTGCCGTAGCAACATCACCACCTGCACCGCGTGTGCTGCGAGCACTTGGGCGAAAGCCCGGTGGCAGATCGTATTCGCTCCAGTTTGGCTCGCCAGCAGAATGATGATCAGTGCCGGTTTTAAGTTGTGGAGTTTGCACGACGGATAGCTGTGGCTTGGTGGTGTTACCCATGCCGGTGGCGATAATGGTGACGCGGATTTGCTCACCCAAGCTTTCGTCATAAACCACACCGTGTTTAACCATGGCGTCGTCGCTGACATGCGATTGGATAATTTCGCGTGCGCGGGTGATTTCGCTTTTCTTCAGGCTGGCACGGCTGGCGCTGATATTCAGCAACACGCCACGTGCACCCTTGAAGTTAATATTGTCTAGCAATGGGCAGCTGATCGCTTCTTCGGTGGCGCGAATCGCGCGATTTTCGCCAGCAGCGAAAGCCGAGCCCATCATCGCCATGCCTTTTTCTTGCATGACTGTTTTAACGTCAGCAAAGTCAACGTTAATCAAGCCTGGGTACTGAATGATTTCTACGATCGATGCCACGGCATTACGCAGTACATCGTCAGCAGCGCGGAAGGCTTCGTCAACGGTTACGTCTTCGCCCAGCACTTCTTCTAGCTTCTGGTTGGAAACAATAATTAGTGAATCCACATGGCGGGCCAGCTCGTCGATCCCCGCTTGTGCCACTTTCTGACGCGAGCCTTCATCAAGGCCGGGCTTGGTCACCACGCCTACGGTGAAGATGCCTTTTTCACGGGCAATCTGTGCAATCACAGGGGACGCGCCTGTACCTGTACCACCACCCATACCGGCGGTAATAAACAACAGGTTTGCGCCGTTGATCAGCTCACCAATGCGTTCACGATCGGCTTCAGCCGCTTCGCGAGCGACTTCAGGATCGCAACCTGCGCCAAAACCGGTGGTGCCTAACTGCACAACATCGGTGGCTTGGGATAATTTAAGCACCTGTGCATCGGTGTTGGCGGCAATAAATTGCACCCCACTCAATGCGTGCTCGATCATATTATTGATGGCATTGCAGCCTGCGCCGCCTACACCGATCACTTTAATATTGACGTGATGTGCAACTTCTTGCACTTCGAAAGTTAAAGCCATGTTGCTCTCCTTGCATTGCCCGATTTAAGCCACTTATTACGAATCAACCACAAAAATTAATCCGTTTTTGAAACAAGCGGCTGATACTTACCCGAAAGATCAGAATGTGTTCTGAAACAAAAGTGTTATAAGAGCCCGAAAGATCCCCTAAGCCCTTATTTTTACAGAATTAAAATGTGTTCTGAAACCAAGACTTCATACGACCAAAAACATCCCCCATGGAGCCTTCTTTGCCCCGATGGACGGGGTTCTTGAGTAGCTGTTCACGCGCGATCAATAGCAAACCCACCGCGGTGGAATAACGTGGGTTTTTCACCACTTCGGCTAGGCCGCCAACATACTTTGGCGTGCCCATCCGCAGTGGCATATGGAAAATCTCTTCACCTAGCTCCACCATGCCAGGCATCATGGCAGCCCCTCCGGTAATGACGATGCCGCTGGATAGGCGGCCTTCAAAACCAGATCGACGAAGTTCTTGTTGAACTAAGGCGTACAGCTCTTCAATTCGTGGCTCAATCACTTCGGCCAAGGTATGACGGCTCATTTGCCGAGCACCGCGCTCACCCACGCCCGGTACTTCTATCATTTGCGCTGGATCACTCATATGGCGTAGTGCTACGCCATATTGCAATTTGATCGTTTCTGCTTCGGAAGTTGGGGTCCGTAGCGCCATGGCGATATCGTTGGTGACTTGGTCGCCAGCAATTGGAATCACTGCGGTATGGCGGATTGCGCCGCCAATAAAGATCGCCAAATCGGTGGTGCCGCCGCCAATATCAACGAGGCAAACGCCAAGATCTTTTTCGTCTTCGGTAAGAACTGAATAAGCTGAAGCCAGTGGCTGTAATACCACTTCTTCAATTTCTAAGCCGCAGCGCCGCACACACTTAGTAATATTTTGCACCGCACTGACTGCACCGCTGACGATATGCACGTTTACATGTAAGCGCACACCCGACATGCCTAAAGGCTCTTTCACGCCTTCTTGGCCATCGATCATGTATTCCTGCGCCAAGATATGCAGCACTTGATGATCGGTGGGGATATTGACCGCGCTGGCCGTTTCAATCACGCGATCTACATCGGCGGAGGTGACTTCCTTATCTTTGATCGCCACCATGCCATCCGAGTTAATACTCTTGATATGGCTGCCCGCGATGCCGGTAATGACTTCGCGAATTTTGCAATCGGCCATCAGCTCAGCTTCACCTAACGCTGATTGGATGGCTGCAACGGTTTTTTCAATGTCGACAACCACGCCACGTTTCAAACCACGCGACGCAGCTGAGCCAAGGCCAACTACATTGAGTGCGCCGTCTTCCTTGATCTCGGCAACCACGGCCACCACTTTGGAGGTGCCTATGTCTAGCCCGACGATGAGGTTTTTGCTATCCCTGGTCATCTGACAACCTTTATACAATTCATCACTACAAACTTAAAAAACGACATGTATTACTCATGACGCTGAATGTTTACTACTTACTGGCGGGCTGCACCCGCCCTACGAACTCATGCTGCTGAATGTTTGGGTGCAGCTACTGCGGGTGGTGTTGCTGGCTTTGCCGCAGGTTTATTCATTGGTTTGCTGCTATCTGCAGGCTTGAAATCCGGTAAGCGGACGGCAAAGCCATTGGGATAACGTAAATCTACATATTCAAAAGGTTGTTTCAGTAGGGCGAGTGAGTTTGGGTACGCGGTTACAAAACGCGCGGTCCTTGCTACTGGCTCGTCCCTGCCTACTTCAATGGTGAGCTGGTGATCTAATTCAAATCGCCAAGCTCGTCGTTCTGACAGCCAAACATGGGTGGCTTTTTTACCCAATGGCTGCAGTGTTTTGTGTAGCTCTACAAAACCATCAATCATGACTTTCTCAGTGCCTTCTGGCCCTTCTAAAATCGGTAATTGATCATTTGAAGCGGCATCAAAACGCTCGCCATAACTATTTAACAGCGCCACCGAGCCCCAACGGGCCATGGCTTTGTGCTCCTCAACTGTCACTTCAACACGATCTGGCCAGTGCCTGCGTACGGTGACTTGTCTTACCCACGGTAGCTTTTCAAAAGCTTGCCGCGTTTTATCTAAATCAAGGGTAAAAAACGTCCCTTTTAGTTCGTGTTTAATCACGTATTGCAATTGCTCGCGGGTGACATGAACTAATTCACCATCTACTTTGATTCGCTTAATTGGAAATAAAGGCGAATGCACCGTTAAAAAAAGTAAGGCATAAAACAATAACAGCAGCGCTAAAGCCGTAAGTAGGTTCGCAAACCACATTAAAAGCTGAGGCTTATCCCACATGGGTTTTCCTCTCGGCTATTGCCTGCGCAGCCATCCATTGCAAGCTGTGCAATGGATAAAACGGGCTGAGGCGTTTTAATGATTTCAACGTCTTTATTCCAGCGTGCTTGCTAATACTTTTAATACCAAGTCTTCATAACTTAGGCCCGCTTCACGCGCTGCCATTGGAAATAGACTATGTGTCGTCATTCCTGGCGCGGTATTGGCTTCTAATAAATAAGGATTACCCGCTTCATCCATTAAAAAATCGATACGTGCCCAGCCTCGGCCGCCAAGTGCCCAAAAGGCTTGTTTGACGTAGCCAGCAATTTGCTCATTGAGTTGTGCAGACAAACCTGCAGGACAACGGTAAACCGTGTCATCGCGGATATATTTGGCTTCATAATCGTAGAATTCTGTAGCAGGCTCGATCTTTACAAATGACAGCACTTGGTCGCCAAGTACAGCTGCGGTGTATTCTCCCCCACCAATGAACTGTTCGGCAATCACAATCTTGTCGTATTTGTAAGCTTCTGTAAACGCAGCGGCAAGATCCCCGGCATTTTTTACTTTACTCACGCCAATGCTCGATCCTTCGCAAGCGGGCTTTACAAATAGCGGCAAGCCTAGCTTGCGCTCAACAGCCGCAAAATCGCTTTCTGGGGTGAGAATTTCAAAGGCTGGAATCGGTAGATTAAGGGCTTGCCAAATGAGCTTGCTGCGCAGCTTATCCATGCCGAGCGCCGAGGCCAATACACCACAACCCGTGTAAGGGATGCCCATCACTTCAAGCGCGCCTTGCAAAGTGCCATCTTCACCAAATGGGCCGTGCAAGATCAGAAAAGCACGATCAAAACCTTCAGTTTTTAATGCTTCAAGTGGCTTGTTTGCTGGATCAAAAGCATGCGCATCCACGCCACGCGCTTGCAGGGCTTCCAAAACACCTTTGCCGCTCATTAATGACACTTCACGCTCTGCCGAAGTACCACCCATCACGACCGCTACTTTTCCGTATTTATTCATTTTTGCATGCTCAATCAAGCTGTTATTTCCGCGTGGGCACAAAACCGTGCCCACTCTACATATGACCCCTGATCTTTTTATCCGGGCTTGGGCTCGCTGATCCCTGTTACCTGATCGCTGATACCTTTAGCGGAACACCGCCTATCGTGCCTGCGCCCATGGTGATAATCACATCGCCTTCTTTGGCCGCAGCCATGATGGCGGCAGGCATATCATTGATATCTGCTACAAATTGCGGCTCTACCTTGCCCACTACGCGCACGGCGCGGGCTAGGCTGCGGCTATCTGCGGCCACAATTGGCGCTTCGCCGGCAGCATAAACTTCGCCAAGCAATAGGCCATCAACCGTGGATAAAACTTGTACAAAATCTTCAAAGCAATCGCGGGTGCGGCTGTAGCGGTGCGGCTGGAAAGCCAGTACTAGGCGGCGGCCAGGAAATGCGCCACGCGCAGCGGCAATGGTGGCGGCCATTTCAACAGGGTGGTGGCCGTAATCGTCCACCAGCGTAAAGCTGCCGCCTGTTTCAAGTGCAATTTCGCCATAGCGCTGGAAGCGTCGGCCAACGCCTTGGAAGCCCGCCAGCGCGGATTGAATGGCGGCTTCATCTGCGCCAATTTCAATCCCCACAGCAATCGCGGCGAGTGCATTGAGCACATTGTGCATGCCGGGCATATTCAGCGTGATGGCGAGGCGGCGTGATTCGCCGTTTTCCCAAACTGCATCAAATTGCATACGCCCATCGAGCGCTACGATATTTTCAGCGCGCAGCATGGCATCCGCGCTGACACCATAGCTGGTGATTGGGCTGGTGACCTGCGGCAAAATCTCGCGGACATAGGGGTCATCAATGCATAACACGGCACGGCCATAGAAGGGCAGATGTTGCAAGAAGGTAATAAACGCCTTCTTTAAATTATTAAAGTCATGGCCATAGGTATCCATATGGTCTTGATCGATATTGGTCACCACCGAAATCACCGGTGTGAGCAGCAGGAATGACGCATCGCTTTCATCGGCTTCGGCCACTAAAAAGTCGCCATGGCCCAAGCGTGCATTGCTGCCTGCGGCGTGTAATTTGCCGCCAATCACAAAAGTAGGATCAAGCCCTGCGGCTTCTAAAATTGAAGCGGTCAGGCTGGTGGTGGTGGTCTTGCCGTGCGTGCCTGCAATGGCGATGCCTTGCTTTAAGCGCATCAGCTCGGCCAACATTTGCGCTCGTGGCACCACCGGAATCTTGCGGCTACGTGCTTCGATCACCTCGGGGTTATCGTCTTTTACCGCGCTAGAAATCACCACCACGTCTGCATTGGCGACATATTCGGCGGCGTGGCCCAAGTGCACATGCGCGCCCGCGGCAGCTAGGCGCTGCGCGCTGGCGTTATGGCCCAAGTCTGAGCCGCTGATCTCAAAACCGAGGTTGAGCAAGACTTCAGCGATGCCGCTCATGCCGACGCCGCCGATGCCTACAAAATGGATACGTTTAACTTTGTGTTTCATCATCGTTTCTACTTGGCTAATTCTTCAATCACCGATACCACGCGCATCGTGGCATCCGGTTTTGCCAAACCGCGGGCTAGCGTGGCGATAGCCAAACATTGCTCACGGTTGGTTTGGGTCAGTAATTGGGCAAACGCAGCGGCGCTAAATTCTTTTTGTGGCAATAAGAGGCCCGCTCCGTTTTCGCTTAAATAGCGGGCATTGCCGGTTTGGTGATCGTCTACTGCATGCGGGAAAGGCACGAGTACTGCTGCCGCTCCTACGCAAGCCAGCTCGGCCACGGTCAGTGCGCCAGCGCGGCATAAAATAAGATCAGCGTTGGCGTAGGCCTCTGCCATATCGCTGATAAAGGCCACGCAATCTGCTCTAACTCCCGCTGCGGCATAATTGGCGCGCAAGGCGTCGATATGCTTCTCGCCTGCCTGATGAATCACTGCCGGGCGTTGATCTGCAGGCATTAAGGCCAGCGCCTTAGGGACTTCCTCGTTAAAGACCTGAGCGCCTAAGCTGCCGCCAACCACCAGTAGTTTAAGTGGCCCAGTGCGCCCAACAAAGCGTGCTTCAGGCAGAGCTAGGTCTTGTATTTCGGCCCTGACAGGGTTGCCAATGCAGCCTTCTTTGTTTGGAAATGCACTTGGGAAAGCAAACAACACGCGGTTGGCAATTTTGGATAGCGTTTTATTAGTCAGCCCCGCCACCGAGTTTTGCTCGTGTATCACCAAAGGCAGCCACAACATGCGCATTGCTACGCCGCCGGGGAATCCTGTAAAGCCGCCAAAGCCAATCGCCACATCGGGCCTATGCTCAAAAATCACTTTGAACGCGCCGCAGAGTGCTTTGAGCTGCACCACCGGTTGGCTGAGCTTTTTCAGCAGCCCCTTGCCACGCACGCCATCAATTTTGAGCGTGACCAGATCAATGCCATGTTCAGGCACGATGCGTGTTTCCATGCGCCCAGCCGCACCCAGCCAGATAATCTTCCAGCCGCGTGCTTTTAGCTCATTAGCTACCGCTAGCGCAGGGAAAATATGCCCGCCAGTGCCGCCAGCCATCACGAGCAGGGTACGTTTACTCATGTTCGGTACCCCCTGATCATTTGGCGATTTTCATAATCAATCCGCATTAACACGCCTAAAGCAATCAAATTGGCCACAATGCCCGAGCCGCCAAAAGACAATAACGGCAAGGTCAAACCCTTAGTGGGCATCAGGCCCATATTCACGCCAATATTGATAAACGATTGCACACCCATCCAAATGCCAACGCCTTGTGCGGCTAAAGCTTGCCAGTGGCGCTCTAGCTTGGCGGCTTGCACGCCGATCATAAAGGCGCGAAAAATCAAAAATACAAATAGCAAAATCACCGTGGCAACGCCAAAAAAGCCAAACTCTTCAGCAATAATCGCCATCAAAAAATCGGTATGCGCTTCGGGCAGGTAGGAGAGTTTTTCCACACTGGCACCAAGGCCCACGCCACTCCATTCGCCTCGGCCAAAAGCAATCAGTGAGTGACTCAGCTGATAGCCCTTGCCGTACGGGTCTTTCCACGGATCTAAAAACCCTAAAACGCGTTGCATACGGTAAGGCGAGCTGACCACAAGGCCAACGAAGGCCACGCCTAAAAAGATAAACAGCCCTGCAAATAGCTTCCAGTTAAAGCCACCTAAAAACAGTGCGCCCATGGCAATGGCAGTAATGACGGTTAAGGCACCAAAGTCAGGCTCGAGCAATAAAAGCGCTCCGACCACCACCATGACCATAAACATCGGAAACAGCACTTTGGTCACGCTTTGCATAAACGTGCCGGTCATGCTGACGGCTTTGCGCACGGTGTAGTCCGCCGCATAAAGTACGACAAACAGCTTCATTAGCTCGGATGGCTGCAAGTTAATCACCACGAGCGACAGCCAGCGGCGGCTACCGTTTACTTCACGCCCCACGCCAGGAATCAATACCATCAGCAGCAAAATCATGCCGATTAAAAACAAGGTGGACGAATACTGCTGCCATGTTTTGGTGGAGATTGAAAACGCAATAAATGCTCCTGCAATCCCAACGACTAAGAAAATCACATGGCGAATCAGAAAGTAGTTAGAGCGAAACCCCGTGTCTTTATCCACCTCGGCCATCGCAATGGACGAGGAGTACACCATCACCAAGCCAATCGTCAGCAATAGGGTAATGCACCAGAACAAGGCCTGATCATAGGCGGCCATATTAGGTCGCAGCTTCTTGATCGCTTGAGAGAATAACTGGCGCATCAGGCCCCCAAACCTTTGAGTTCAGCATGACTCGGAGCATAAGCCGTAGTTATTAGGCGCAATCGCTTGATAGCCAGAGAGAATAGCTGGGCCATATTAGCTCCCTAAGCCTTTAACCGCAGCGATAAAGACTTCGGCGCGGTGGTGATAGTTGCGGTACATATCGAGGCTGGCACAAGCAGGAGAAAGCAGAACTACGTCGCCGCTTTCAGCAAAGTTGCTGGCAAATTGCACGGCCATTTCCATGGTGGGCAGTTGCAACACGGGCAGCAGGTTTTCTGCTTCCGAGTCATCAGAATCATCAGCATCTATAAATGGCGATTGAGCTTCGTTGAGTGCTTCGGCCAAAATCGGTGCGTCACGGCCAATCAAAATTACTGCGCGGCAAATGCGCTCACAAGCAGCTTTAAGTGGGCGGAAATCCTGGCCCTTGCCATCGCCGCCAGCGATCAATACAACGGGGCGAGTCATGCCTTTGAGCGCCGCTTCGGTAGCGCCGACATTGGTGCCTTTGGAATCGTCGAAGTATGCAACGCCATTGATCGTGGCAACAAACTCAACCCGGTGCGCAAGGCCTGTGAATGATTTCAGTGCAGCGAGCAGCGGGGCGGTTTCTAAGCCAATGGCACGGCAAAGCGCGATGGCGGAAAGTGCATTGACTGCATTGTGTAAGCCAGCTACAGGCAGATCGGCCGCATTAAAGAATGCTTCCTTGCCGCAGCTTAAAGTGAATTCGCTGCCTTTTAGACCGTATTCATCTGCTGTGCGTGGCTCATCTGCGCCAAACCACACGGTCTGGCGTGATTCCAGCTCAGCCGCCATGGCAAGACAATGAGCGTCTTCACGGTTTAGCACCACGACGCCTGTGCCCGCAAAAATAGCCGCCTTGGTGGCGGCGTAATGGGCCAGATTTTTATAACGGTCTAAATGGTCTTCGCTGATATTCAACACCGTTGCTGCATCGGCATTGAGAGAGCGGGTGGTTTCAAGCTGAAAGCTGGAAAGCTCAAGTACAAACACATCAGCATCCGGCGTTGCAGTTAGCGCATCCAGTACCGGCAGGCCGATATTGCCCGCCATTACGGTTTTTAAACCGGCGGCTGCACACATCTGGCCAACCATGCTGGTGACTGTCGATTTACCGTTAGAGCCGGTAATCGCAATGACTTTAGCGGCAGAACCTGCAATCGCTTGTGCGAACAATTCCACATCACCTAAAGCTGGCACACCACGGGCGATGGCAGCGGCAATGGCTGGCGTGGCAAGTGGCACACCCGGGCTAACAATCAGCGCATCGGCATCAACAAACGTGGCATCACTGAACGCGCCTAAGCGCAATTCGATGTTTGCATGGGCGGCATGAAGTTGCTCAACATTAGGCGGAGCGCTGCGGCTGTCGGCCACAGTCACGCGCGCGCCTTGGGCGGCCAGCCACTTAGCAGCAGAAAAGCCCGATTCGCCTAAACCCACAACGATGCAATGTTTGCCTTGGTAATTCATTTTTTTCTCTTCAATGTCTACAAGCTAAGCTAAAACCCAAATCTTGAACCACGGAGGGCACAGAGAACACGGAGTTACACGGAGAAAACCTTCAGAACGGATAAATGCAGGTGTGATTCTCTTGCCTTTCTCCGTGGCCCTCTGTGTTCTCCTTTTCCTCCGTGGTTCAAAACCTAGGTTTGTCTTTCAATAATTAACGCAGCTTCAGCGTGGCTAAACCGGCCAATACCAACAGCATGGTGATAATCCAGAAGCGCACGACAACTTGTGTTTCTTTCCAGCCTTTTAATTCGTAATGATGGTGAATCGGGGCCATTCTAAATACCCGTTTGCCACGTAGCTTAAAGCTGGCGACTTGAATCATTACCGACAGCGCTTCCATCACAAATACACCGCCCATAATCAGCAAAACGATTTCTTGGCGAACAATCACTGCCACAATCCCAAGGCCAGCGCCGAGGGCTAATGCGCCCACATCGCCCATAAAGACTTCGGCGGGGTAGGCGTTAAACCATAAAAATCCCAAACCTGCACCCGCCATGGCGGCGCAGAAAATCACTAGCTCACCCGCGCCGGGTACAAAGGGCACGCCGAGGTATTTGGAAAACACCACATTGCCTGCTACATAGGCAAACACACAGAAAGCAAATGAGATCAGCACAGTAGGCATAATCGCCAAGCCATCTAAGCCATCGGTAAGGTTGACGGCATTACTGGTGCCAACAATCACAAAGTAAGTCAGGGTACAAAAGCCAATCGCACCGAATGGATAGAGAATCTGCTTGAAAAAGGGCACAACAAAGCCGGTATTGGCAGGCAGGCTACCGCCGGCATGCACCAGAAATACCCCCGCACCAATGGCGATCAAGGATTGCCAGAATAATTTGGCTTTGGCCGACATGCCCTTGGGGTCTTTCAGTGCAATTTTGCGGTAGTCATCAACAAAGCCAATCACGCCGGTGGCCATGGTCACGATCAGCGCCAGCCAAACATATTTATTGCGTAAATCGCCCCATAGCAGGGTGGTGAGGCCAATCGCCAGCAGAATCAGCGTGCCGCCCATGGTGGGCGTGCCTGCTTTAATCAAATGGCTTTGCACGCCATCGGTGCGAACAACTTGGCCTACTTTTAAATCGGTGAGTTTTTTAATGACCCAAGGGCCCATCGACCATGAGATGCCGAGCGCCGTCATGGTCGCCAGTACCGCTCTAAGGGTGATGTAGTTAAAAACGTGAAAGGCGCGAACTGATTCGCCAAGCCATTGAGCTAACAGCAACAACATTTACATCTTCTCCAGAGTGTTCATCACTACGCCATCAACGACGCGTTCCATGCGCATAAAACGCGAGCCTTTGACCAAAACGGTGGCCGTTGGCGTTAAATCGGTGCGCAGCGTTGCAATCAAGGCTGCAACGTCGGCAAAATGTTTACTGCTTTCGCCAAATGCCTCACTCGCCAGCTGCATTTGTTCTCCCAGCGTGTACAGCGATTGAATGCCTTTTTCCCGAGCATAAGCGCCAATTTCCTGATGGCGCTCTGGGCCATCGCTGCCAATTTCGCCCATATCACCTAGAACCAGTAGCGTTTCAGCTCCAGTTTCGGCGAGCACGTCCACAGCCGCTTTCATTGAATCGGGATTGGCGTTGTAGGTATCGTCAAATACTTTTGCGCCATTAAAGGCTGTCTTGCTTTGCAAACGGCCTTTGCTGCCTTGGTAGTTGGCGAGGCCGCTGGCGATATCTTCTGCGCCTATTTTTAAAGCGTGGCTCACGGCCGCTGTGCCCAAGGCATTGAGCACATTGTGTAGGCCGGGGATTTGCAAATCGACTTGGGCCGAATCATTCGGCGTACATAGGGTAAATTGCGCGCCCTGTGTATGCGCACAGAGATTGCGGGCATACACATCGGCATTGCTCAGGCTAAAGCTAACCTGCGGATGATCTTTAGCCAGCTCGCGCCAAAGGGGAGCGTAGTCGTCATCGGCGTTGATAATGGCGTAACCACCGGCCACTAGCCCTGCAAAAATTTCACCCTTCGCTTGGGCCACACCGGCCACGCTGCCAAGCGCTTCTAAGTGGCAGCGACCGGCATTATTAATAATGGCGATATCGGGTTTGGCAATATGAGTGAGATAGCTGATTTCATCGAAATGATTCATGCCCATTTCGGCCACCACATAGCGATGGTTTGCTCTTGCCGCCAGCAGCGTCAGCGGCAGGCCGATATGGTTATTTAGATTGCCATAGGTGGCGTGCACCGCATCCTCACCAACAGAGTGGCTGAGCACGGCGGAAATCATTTCTTTTACCGTGGTTTTACCATTGCTGCCGGTGACACCAATGACGATTTGGCCGACGTTATTTTTTAACAGTTCACGCCAAAACGCCGCCAGCTGACCAAGGGCGGCCAGTGTGTCGGCCACTAAAATATGCGGCCCAGCAATGGGCGTGTCGACGATGGCGGCGATAGCACCGGCGGCAATGGCTGCCTCGGCAAAGACATTGCCGTCGAAGTTGTCCCCACGTAAAGCAATAAATAAATCACCCGCACGGATATCACGGCTATCGGTGGTGACCCGCGTAAAGCGTGCCTCACCCTTACCCTTAAGCGTGCCTTTGATAGCCTGTGCGGTTTCTAGCAGCGACAACATTATTTTTTCTTCCCTGCTGATTGGCCGCGCGGAATGAGCGTGGTCATGAGGCCTTTGAGAGCCGGAGCGAATAGTTGCAGCGACATTATTTTTTCTTCCTTGCTAAGGCGCGGTTGGCAATGGCGACATCATCGAAAGGATGTCGAATGCCGGCGATTTCCTGATAGGTTTCGTGGCCCTTGCCTGCAATCAGTACAACGTCTTTGGCGGTGGCCACATCAATGGCGTCGCTGATGGCTGAAGAGCGATCTGAATCAATACTGTAATTGGCGTGTCCTGTGCCTGGCACGCCGGAAACGCCGCGCACGATGTCTTGGATAATGGCTTGTGGCGTTTCGCTACGCGGATTGTCTGAGGTGATAATCACCGCGTCGGCAAGGCGGCAGGCGATCTCGCCCATCAATGGACGTTTGCCTTTATCTCGGTCGCCACCGCAGCCAAAGATGCAATAGAGGCGGCTTTTTTCTGGCATGGATTCACGCAGGGTCGCCAGCGCTTTTTCTAAGGCATCAGGGGTATGGGCGTAATCAACCACTACTAGCGGGCGTTCGTCACCGCCTAGTTTTTGCATGCGGCCCGCAGCGGGCTGAATTTGGCTGAGTATATTGGCGGCTTTGGCCAAGGGCACATCGGCAGCCAGTAAGACAGAGAGGCAGGCGAGTAAATTGCTGGCATTAAAGCGGCCCAGCATTGGCGAGTTGATATTGCATAGGCCGTAAGGCGTTGCAACTTCCATCTCTAGCCCAGAGAGCGTGAGCACGATTTTAGTGGCGCGAATGCCGCCATTTTCTAAGCCATAAGTCAGCACACGCGGTGCTTTGCATTGCGAGGCTAACTCGCGGCCAAAGGCGTCATCAGTATTGATGACGGCGGCTTTTAAGCCTTGCCAATTAAATAACTGTGCTTTCGCTGCACCATAGCTGCCCATATCACCGTGGTAATCCAGATGATCACGGGTCAGATTGGTAAATACGGCTACATCAAAGTTTGTGCCATGCACACGGCCCTGATCTAAGCCATGCGAGGAAACTTCCATTGCAATATGGCTAGCGCCTTCTGTTTTGAGGCGGGCTAGCCAACCTTGCAAGGTCACAGGATCGAGCGTGGTATGCGTCGAGCTTTCTAATTTATCCACAAAGCCATTGCCCAGCGTGCCGAGCACACCGGTTTTGTTGCCGAGTAAATTAAAGGCTTGCGCCAACCACACCGCGATCGAGGTCTTGCCATTGGTGCCGGTAATGCCAGTCACAAAGAGGGATTGCGACGGATTGCCAAGTAAATGGGCGGCCACAATACCGGCCTGAGCGCGGAGTTGTGGAATCGCCAAATTAGGGATGCTCCAAGCTGGGTTCCATACAAACTCGTCGCTTTCCCACAGTACTGCGGCGGCACCTGCGGCAATGGCATCGCTAATATAGCTGCGGCCATCGGCATATTCGCCCTGAAAAGCGAGAAACACATCGCCAGGCTGAACGCTGCGGCTATCAACCACAAGGCGTGCGCCCGCCGCGATGGCATCAATCGCAGGAAGGTCGAGAGTAGGGAGGTTCCAGCTCACAGCTTTCATATTTCTTCCTTTAGTTCCGTGGTTTTAAAACCATGAACAAGGGTTATTGGGGCGGTCTTCTCGAATTGCTGGTGTAAGTCAGCAGCCTTATATTTCTTCGTTCAACGCTCGTGCATCCAGTTTCGGCAACGTATGGGGCGCTACGTTTCTTCTTTCAACTCTGGTGCATCCAGCCCTGGCAACAAGATATTAGTAATCGGGGCATCGGGCGGAACACCTAACATCCGCAAGCTACCTGACATAATTTCTTGAAACACGGGGGCGGAAACTGTACCGCCGTAATAACGATTCCCTACCGTGGACGGCTCATCAATCAAGACCGCCACAATCAAACGCGGGTTGGAAACCGGTGCAAAGCCAATAAAAGATACTTCGTACTTTTCGCGGGAATACTGGCCATTCACAATCTTGCGTGCCGTCCCCGTTTTGCCGCCAACCCGAAAGCCTACAATCTGCGCCCTTACTGCCGTCCCGCCTGCTTGGGTAACCGCTTCTAACATGTTTTTTACTAAATCAGCCGTCTGGGCAGAGACCACTTGTTTGCCTGGGCTGGGAGCGACCATTTTGGTAAAGGTGATCGGCTTCATTTCGCCGTGATTGGTAAATACCGAATAGCCACGGGCCATTTGCATCAGGCTGACCGATAAACCGTGCCCGAATGACATCGTGGCTTGTTCAATGGGTCGCCAAGTTTTCCAAGGGCGAACTCGGCCAAATGCCTCTCCCGGAAAACCGCTATGCGTCGATGCACCAAAACCATAATTATTAAAATATCCCCATAATTCTTCGCGGCTCATCATTAGGCCAATCTTGGCCGCGCCCACATTACTGGAGTGTTTTAAAACGCCTTCAGGATTAAGTGCGCCATAATCCTTGGTATCTTTAAAAGTGGCTGGCCCTATCGTCATCCGCCCCGGCGAGGTTTGGATAATGCTGGATGGCTTAATAATTCCTTGCTCTAAAGCGGCGGCAACCACAAAAGGCTTCATGGTCGAGCCGGGCTCGTAAGTATCAGTCAGCACTCGGTTACGTTTTCTGGCTAAATCAACGCGTTCACGGCTATTGGGGTTGTAAGAGGGCAGGTTGGCCAGCGCCAATACTTCACCCGTCTTTGCATCCAACACCACGGCGGCTCCCGCTACTGCACCTGCTGCTTCAATGCCTTTTTTAAGCTCTCGATACGCCAAATACTGAATCTTGCGGTCGATCGATAATTGCAATGTTTCGCCGTCTTTCGCTGGAACAATGGTTGAAACGTCTTCAACGATATAACCGCGTCGATCACGAATCACGGTGCGGCTGCCGGGTTTACCCGCCAACATCGCTTCACGGGTTAATTCAAAGCCTTCTTGCCCCTTACCGTCGATATCGGTAAAGCCCACGATATGCGCCATCACATCACCCGCTGGGTAATAGCGGCGGTATTCGGTTTGGGTGTAAACACCCGGCACATTGAGCGCCATCACGGTCTTGGCATCGTTCGGCGACATATGCCGACGTAGCCATAAAAAATCCGGGCGGATAATATCGCCTTTGGCATTCTTACGAGATGCGCTTAGTTTCTTGGTGATCTCGTCTTCGCTCAGCTGTAATGCAGCCGCTAGCTTTTTGATCTCACTCCGCGAAACCGGTACAGGATCTTTTTCTGATTTTGGCTCCCAATCTGTTGGGCGCTCTTGACCTGCGGTTAGCAGGGTCATTCCGCGTGGGCTAGCCCAAATCGATTGCACTGGGGTAGAAATCGCCAATGGCTCGCCATTTCTATCGGTAATCATGCCGCGGTTAGAGGCTTGCCTGAGGTTGCGCATATAACGTGCGTCACCTTGCTCTTGCAAAAAGCCTTCATTCCACGCTTGTAAATACAGGCCACGGCCTAGCAATATGGCAAACAGCGAAAGTAAAAAACCAACAACGACCCATACTCTCCAACGTTCTAGCTTGGGGTGGGGTGGTGCAAAACGTTGGTGGCGAGATTGACCGCCGGCTTGCTTAGGTGGCCGAGCTAACTTCATTCAGTCACCGGCTTAGCTACGTGTTCACCGTGAGGCAAGATCACTTGCGTACGGTTTACCCCAGGCACTTGCATACCCAATTTTTGTGTTGCTTCTGCTTCAATACGCGAATGCATGGCCCAAGTACTTTGCTCTAGCTGTAATTGCCCCCACTCCACATCGAGCTTGCGGCTTAAAACGGCTTCTTTTTGCAGTTCGCCATAAAATTTGCGTGCCTTATGCTGGCTAGTAATTAAAGCCAGCGCGCACGCAATGAGTATGAGCAGCAAAAAAAGATTTAAACGTGTCACAGAGCAATCTCTGTTCTTTCTGCCGTGCGCAAGATGGCGCTACGTGCACGGGGGTTTTCATCGACTTCTTTTTCACTGGCGCGGATCGGTTTGCCAATGATTTTGACCGGTGGCTCGGCAATATCGGCCGCACGCACGGGCAAGCGAGAAGGCAGCTTGTCGCCTTGCGCGGCATCTTGTAGAAAGCGTTTAACGATGCGATCTTCCAGTGAGTGAAACGCAATCACCGAAAAACGCCCGCCTTGATTCAGCATTTCCAAAGCTTGCGGCAGGGTTAGCGCAAGCTCCTCAAGTTCGCGATTGATGTAAATCCGTATAGCTTGGAAGGTACGTGTCGCCGGATTCTGCCCCGGTTCGCGGCTGCGGACGGCTGTTGCGACAATCGCGGAAAGCTGGCCGGTGGTGCAAATCGGTTCTCCCGCTCGACTCGCAACAATCGCTGCTGCAACCTGTTTAGCAAACCGCTCTTCGCCATAGTCTTTTACCACCTCTGCAATTTCTTTCTCATCGGCCAAATTCAGCCACTCGGCCGCCGTCATGCCGCGCGTGGTGTCCATACGCATATCGAGCGGAGCATCAAAGCGAAAACTAAAGCCACGGCTGGCGTCATCTAGCTGTGGGGAAGACACGCCCAAATCCATCAGCACGCCATCTACGCTGTCAATGCCACGCAGATTTAATTCTTTTTGCAGATTGACGAAGCCTTCGTGCACGATGGTGAAGCGTGGGTCGTTAATGCTGGCTGCCTCAGCAATCGCCATCGGGTCTTTATCAAAAGCAATCAAACGGCCATCAGGGCCTAGCTTGGAAAGAATCAGCCGCGAGTGGCCGCCTCGGCCAAAAGTGCAATCGACATAAATGCCATTTGGCTTGATCGCCAGTGCGTGCACGGCTTCTTCAAGTAAAACGGTGGTGTGTATAAGCGTCAAAGTGACGTGCCTTGTAAAAAGTTAATGTGGCCGTCGATACTCCACACGGCTTCTTCAAGGTGAGCAGCGGTGTGTATAAGTGTCAAAGCACAATGTCCTGCATTTGTTTTGCTAAATCGTCTGGACTGATATCCATAACGGCTTGAACTTGGGCAGCCCAGCGAGCTTCATCCCAAAGTTCGAATTTATTGCCCATGCCAACGAGGGCGACTTCTTTATCGAGCCCCGCCAGTTGGCGTAAACGGGGCGGAATTAAAATGCGCCCAGCGCTATCGGGTTCAATCTCTTCGGCATGGCCGACGATAAAACGACGAATAGGCATCTGAGCGCCAGAAAGACGGTTGAGTTGATCGCGCACAGGCAACCAATCGGGGGCAGGGTAAAGAAGTAAGCAACCAGATGGCTCAGCCGTAATGACTAATTGGTTAGCACAATGAATCCCCAGCGCATCACGATGCCTGGCAGGTATTGCCAATCGTCCTTTGCTGTCGAGATTTAAAGATGCCACGCCGCCAAACATGATGATTTACTCTTTTGTAAGGATTAAAACAACACTTTTACCCACTTTCACCCACTACTTCCCACTATAGAGTAAAAAAAAAGAGCGCACAAGCGCCCGTTTTTTAATTGTTCTTTTGATACAATCACTTAGCTGCAAAATATGTAATGTACATTTTTCACTTGTTTTATCTAGCATAAGCAAGAGTTAAACGAATAAAGTTAAAGTAAAACTTTAACTTTATTCGCGAATAATACGTCTTTTACCCTCTTTAATATTGATTACGCCTTGTGACAGAAAAATTACTGAATATCTGCTTGTTTGGCTTGCTTGTTTGGGCGCTTTGGCGACGAATTAGCCCTGCTGTGCGCTCAGAAATCGACCGTACGATGAAGATTGCATCGATCGTTTTATTGCTATCTGCCGCTAGCGCCTTGTTTTTTCACATGTATTGATGGCTTTTTTTATATGGATTGATATCCCGTGCATAGGGAGTAAAGTGTTTGGCCGCCGTAAATTTCTTGCTGGTCATTCGTCTTATCGTAAATAAAATGTAGAAGTGGCTGTCAGCACTTGCTGTTCTATTCGACTAATCCCTATTGCCAAGGAGAACATCATGCTGATCCGTCCATCGACAGAAATATTACCTTCCGAAATTACCCCTGAGGGTATTTGGCTAAATCGCCGCCAAATCATGACGGGTGCTGCTGCTTTTGGACTAGCCGCCGCTTTGCCTGCACAGGCTGCAGGCGAATTGGCCCATCGTTCTAGCCCTCTTTCAGCCAAAGATGATAAAAATAGTTTTGAGCAAATTACCCAATACAATAATTTTTATGAATTTGGTACGGGTAAAGATGATCCGGCTAAAGCCGCACATAGTTTAAAAACGCGGCCTTGGAATATTGTGATTGAGGGCGAGTGCGAAAAGCCGCAGACCTTTTCGATAGAGGAATTGCTAAAAATTGCGCCATTGGAAGAGCGAATTTACCGTTTGCGCTGTGTAGAAGGCTGGTCAATGGTGATTCCGTGGGTAGGTTTCCCACTTTCTGAGCTGATTAAGCGAGTGAATCCTACTTCTAAAGCAAAATACGTCGAGTTTATTTCGCTGGCCGATAAAGAGCAGATGCCAGGCGTTAATCGATCGGTACTCGATTGGCCTTATACCGAAGGATTGCGCATGGACGAAGTGATGCATCCTTTGGCGATTATGGCGGTTGGCCTTTATGGCAAAGTATTACCCAATCAAAACGGCGCACCGATTCGCTTGGTGGTACCGTGGAAATATGGCTTTAAAAGCGCCAAATCCATCGTGAAAATCCGCCTTACCGAGAAACAACCGCAAACGTCATGGAATAAAGCGGGGCCGAATGAATATGGCTTTTATTCCAATGTAAACCCCGAAGTAGACCACCCCCGCTGGAGCCAAGCCACCGAGCGGCGAATTGGCGAATTTTTTAAACGCAAAACATTAATGTTTAATGGCTACGGCGATCAAGTGGCGGGAATGTATAAGGGAATGGATTTGAAGAAGTTGTTTTGAAAGATTGAGAGTCTAAAAGGTCTGTAGACACAGAGGATAGTAGAGGTCGGAAAGGGATTTTTCTTTCTTAGAGTTTGTGTGCGTGGACTCAGTGCTAAATCTTGAACCACAGAGATCACAGAGGACACAGAGTTTCACAGAGGCCGTCGAAGAACTTACTTAGGTTTTCTCTGTGAACTCTGTGCTCTCATTTTCCTCTGTGCTCTCATTTTCCTCTGTGGTTCAAGGTTTAGCTCTGCTAGGGCTAGCAGGTCTGGAAGCGAGGATCGCCATCGCGTAAGTCAATAAGCTTTTGGTAAGAAGAAAACAGCTAATAAAAAACGGAGCCGCTGGCTCCGTTTTTTATGCTGGCAATAAAGCCTGCTTCATTTTGCTGAGGGCTTTGGCCTCGATTTGGCGGATGCGCTCGGCCGAGACATTAAACTCTGCGGCTAAGTCATGCAGTGTTAAAGATGTGCCTTCATCCGCAAGCCAGCGTGTTTCCACGATCCGGCGGCTGCGCTCGTCTAAGCTTGCGAGTGCCATTTGCAGGCCTTCGGTATGTAGCTTATCGACAGCGCGGCGGGCCAAAGTGGCGTCTGGTGCGCTATCGTGATCGGCCAGCCAATCGATGGGTGCGTAGCCTTCGTCATCGTTGTCATCGGCGATCAAGGAAATATCTTGACCGCTCATCCGCGTTTCCATTTCCAGTACTTCTTCGCGCTTTACTCCCAAATCGTCGGCGATTTTTTGCGCTTCAGAGGTGGTGAGTGCGGCAAAGCCAGGCTTCATAGAGCGCAGATTAAAGAATAATTTGCGTTGGGCTTTGGTTGTGGCAACACGAACCAAGCGCCAGTTGCGCAGTACGTATTCGTGGATTTCGGCTTTAATCCAATGCACAGCAAAGGAAAACAAGCGTACGCCGCGGCCGGGTTCAAAGCGTTTTACCGCTTTCATCAGGCCGATATTGCCCTCTTGGATTAAGTCTGCCTGAGGCAGGCCGTAGCCAGAGTAGCCACGTGCAATGGATACCACGACTCGCAGATGGGACATAACCAGCTGCTTGGCGGCATCCAAGTCGTTATCTTGGTGGTAGCGCTCAGCGAGGCTAATTTCTTCTTCCTGCGAGAGCATGGGTACGGTATTTACACGCTGGATATAGCTCTCGATGCTGTCGCCACCGGACAGAACGGGAAGTGTAAGTGCAGACGCCATGTTTCAATCTCTCCTAGCAATAATGCTCATTAATTTTAGCACTTGATTTGCTAGAGTGCTAAAAAATGACGAAGTTCATTTCTTAATGGTTTGATTCAATCACACTCTGCGGGGCGGAGGCACGGCAATTTTTCCTATCTGCCCCATAGCGTGAGTTAATTTTGCTTATGTAAATTGCCGTAAATGCCGCCATACCGCCAGCCATGCGCCGATAAACGTGAGCAGGGTGCACAGGCCACATACGATGGCAATCGTACTAAGGTCTGGTGACAGGAGGCTGAATTTCTGACCGTAGGCGGTGGCCAATTCATTCACTGCGGGGTTGAGGTGGGATAAAGCGGCCGCGACGATGGCGCAAGCAAGCAGACCTCCGAGCAAGCCTTGCACCATGGCAAAGTAGACAAACGGTCGGCGAATAAAGGCGTCGGTCGCGCCAATAAGTCGTGCCACTTCGATTTCTTCTTTACGCGTTAAAATTTGCATGCGAATCGCATTGCCGGTAATCAGCGCCAGTGCGGTAGCCAGTAGCACGGCAATGACTTCAAATAAAGTTTGGCCCAGCGCCAATAGCCTTTCTAAACGATGTGCCCAAGCCGAATCGAGCTGCACTTCTTCAACCCCAGGGCGGCTGATCATGTCTTTTTGTAATGCTTCTAAGGCACTGGCTTGGCCGTCTTTGCTGCTTAGCACAAAGGCATCTGGCAGTGGGTTCTCACTCAGCCCTGCTAACAGATTGGCAGCGCCTGATGAAGCTTGCATATCTTTAAGCGCCTCGTCTTTAGCAATAAAACGGCTGTTAGCGACACGCGGATCTTTTTTTAATTGTGCTTTTAAAGTGGCAACATCTTCTGCCGTGGCCGAGTTCTGCATGAAGATTGAAATTTGTGGCTCAACATGGATCTGGCTAGCCACATTACTCAAGCTATTAATAAGCAGCCACAGCGCCAAGGGCAGAGCTGCAGTAATACCAATCACCAAAAGATTAAGTGCGCTGGAGAAAGGATGGCGAACTAAAGCACCCAAGGTGCGTGCTAAGGAGAGTAGATGGAGTCTGAACCAGTGTTTCATAGCGCCTCAAGCAGTAAATTGACCATTTTTTAGGCGCAGAATACGGCGGCCGTAATCTGCCATCAGGGTTTCATCATGAGCAGAAATCACGATGGTAACGCCAACCTGATGAAAGGATTTAAACAGCTCCAGAATATCGTGGGCGTAATCGCGATCCAGATTGGCGGTTGGCTCGTCTGCCAGCAAAATAGCGGGCCGATGCACTACGGCGCGGGCGATACATAGCCGCTGCTGCTCGCCTCCCGATAGCGAGATCGGGTTAAGCTTTTCTTTGCCAGCCAAGCCTACTTTATCGAGCGCGGCCAAAACACGGCGGCGGCCTTCTCGATGATCGAAGCCAACAATATCTAGCGGCAGGCTGACATTATCTAAAACGCTGCGATCAAACAGAATTTTATGATCCTGAAAAATCAGTCCTAGATGGCGTCGAATATAAGGTAGCGAGCTGCGATTCATTTTCGCCATATTTTGCCCGTTCACCATCACCGCACCGCCACTGGGCTTTTCTATGCCTGCGATCAGTTTGAGCAGCGTCGATTTACCCGCGCCAGAATGGCCCGCCAAAAAAACCAGCTCGCCACTTGGAATCTCAAAGCTTAAATTCTTAACGGCATCAAAGCCGCCAGGATAGCGCTTACTGACTTGTTGGAACTGGATCATAGGAGCCCTAATTTGTTTTCCACGAATACGCTAAACCTAAATCTTGAACTATCGAGAACATTGAGTTACGCGGAGAAAGGTATGACAAATATTACTTAGGATATATAGCGAAATAACTGCCCTGAATAATGTATTTCGTAGGTTGGGTTAGCGGGCTTTATCGCGTAACCCAACATCCTTTTCCGCCAAGCATGTTGGGTTACGCTGGTTTGCGTAGCCAAAATCAGCCACGAAACCAGCTAACCCAAGCTACGGTAGTGGCCTAATGTTTTTATATATTTATTTACGCTTTCACTAATATTTTGTTTTCGTACTGATTACCGCCGAATTCGAAGTATGTTACACCATGCTGAACAAAACCTTGGTGGGCATAAAAAGCAATTGCGCGGTGATTGTTACTATTGCTACTCAGCCAGTAAGCACGAGAGCTGATGATTTCTTCGCAATAAGCCAGCAGCTTGCCGCCTAAGCCTTGTCCGGTAAAGGTTTCTTGAACATACAGCGTTTGTAGCTCAATAGAGCCAAGCGCAGGCTGCTCTTTGGACGCAAAATCAATTTGCGCGAAAGCCACCAGATGATGGTTGATTTCGGCAAGCAATATTTGGTACTGAGGATTGCTGATTAAGTCTGCAAATTTGGCCGGTGTAAATTCACTCAGCACATAAGCCGAAATATCCTGCCGAATGCCTGCGCGCGCATAGGTATGCAACCAAACCTGAATCGCCAGCGCTGCTAGGTTGTGCGCATCAGCCGCTGCGGCAGGGCGTAAAACAAGGGAGTGATCCATTTACTTCCTTGGCAGGAGTTGGTGGCTTTTGTTTTTATAGGGTGTGCAAGTCGCTTTTCTTGCGCACCGTTTTCTGCGCTGCGTCGTTGCACACCCTATGAACTTGCTTAGGCCGCGAGGCGGTGCGGAACAAAATGCCGTTCCACACCCTACAAATTTATTTGTTTTTCCTCGGTGTTCTCGCTTTTTATTCTCTGTGTCCTCTGTGTCCCAAGATCTTGGGTTTTTAATCAAACAGCGCTTCCACATAATCTTTGGCAATAAAGGGGCGCAAGTCGTCGATGCTTTCGCCTACACCTACAAAGCGCAGTGGGATGGGGCGCTGTTTGGCAATCGCCGCGATAATCCCGCCCTTGGCTGTGCCGTCGAGCTTGGTCAAGATTAAACCCGTCAGGCCGAGTGCGTCGTCGAATGATTTTACTTGGCTGAGCGCGTTCTGGCCGTTATTAGCATCCAGCACCAGCATGATTTCGTGCGGGCCTGTTGGGTCGGCTTTTTGCACCACGCGTTTTACTTTTTTGATTTCTTCCATCAAATGCAGCTGCGTAGGCAGGCGGCCAGCGGTATCGACGATCACCACATCAATGCCACGCGCTTTAGCTGCGTTTACCGCATCAAAAGCCACCGCAGCAGAGTCACCGCCATCCTGAGCAATCACTTGTACGCCATTACGCTCGCCCCACACCACCAGTTGTTCACGCGCGGCGGCACGGAAAGTGTCTCCAGCAGCGAGGAGCACGCTCAGCCCTTGGCCTTGGAAATATTTAGCCAACTTGCCGATGCTGGTGGTTTTACCCGCACCATTTACACCCGCTACCATCAAGATAAAAGGCTTATGCGTGCTAACATCCAGCGGTTTTTGCAAGGGGCTGATGAGATCGGTGAGGGAGCTTTGTAATGCACCTTTCAGCTCTGAGCCATTTTTAAGCCCAGCAAGGCTTACACGATTTCGTACATCGCTGAGCAAATGCTGTGTTGCATCGACGCCCATATCGGCGGTAAGCAGCACGGATTCCAGTTCTTCGTACAGATCCTCATCAATCTGTCCGCCGCCAAACAGCCCCGCCAAGCTTTTGCCCAAGCGATCTCGTGTTTTAGAGAGACCCGCTTTTAACCGATCCGCCCAAGATTGCTTGGCTTGAGGCTGTGCGACTTCAATAATGGCAGCAGGAGCAGCGACTACTTCGATAGGCGCTACTTCTTCAACAATCAGCGGCTCAGCGCTTACCGCTTCGATAGCCATTTCGGCTACGTCAACAACAGGCGCAGCGGCTGGATTAATCGGTGCCGTGTCGATTTGGACAGGCTCTACCACCAGTGGTGTTTCTGGGGTGACCGGTGCAACCGGCTTTTTTTTGCGAAAAAAACTGAACATGAGTTTGCGGGTATTCCGAAAGATGGCGGAAAATGCAGGCAGCCTGCCGACATTAAGTCTGTTTCATACATACAAAACCGACTAGGTCTGTGTATTTAACAGGCTGCTGAGCTATTTAATTACAGATTGCTAGGATTTTAACATGGCCGCACAGTTCAAAAACCAGGTTCGTATTATTGGCGGTGACTATAAACGCCGTTTATTGAAGTTTCCTGACGCAGAAGGCCTGCGTCCAACGCCTGACCGGGTGCGTGAAACGCTATTTAATTGGCTAGGCCAAGAGTGCACTAATTTAACGTGCCTTGATCTTTTCTCTGGCAGCGGTGCGCTCGGTTTTGAGGCCGCATCAAGGAATGCCAAGCGTGTGGTGATGGTAGAGCGCGCTAAAAACGTGGCAGCGAGCTTAAAAGAAAATCAAACGTTGCTGGGAGCCGCCAACATCGAAGTGATTTGGGGCGATGCACTGCGCTTTTTAGACACTACAAGCGATCGCTTTGACGTGGTGTTTTTAGACCCGCCTTTTGACTCAGATTTTTTAGCGCAAGTATTACCAAAACTACCACGCATCTTAAATACAGGCGCTGTGATCTATGCCGAGACAGCCAACTGGCCGGATCGGGAAGGCTGGGAAATCGTCAAAGAAGGCCGAGCAGGGCAAGTGAAATACGCCTTGCTGCGGATGGTGGTGCAGAGTTAAGGCCTAAACCCAAACCTTAAACCACGGAGTAAAAGGAGAACACGGAGGGCCACGGAGAAAGACATACACAATGTTTTTTCCGTGAAACTCCGTGTTCTCTGTGATCTCCGTGGTTCAAGGTTTGGGTTTTCTAAGCTTGATTTTCTTTACCCTGCTGCTCAATCAGCAGTTGGGTAAAGTCCGCTGCGCACATGGGTTTGTAGCAGAAATAGCCTTGGATTAAGTGGCAGCCTAGTTTGGCTAGGTAATCGGCTTGGGCTTGGGTTTCTACGCCTTCGGCGATGAGTTTTAGCCCTAAATTACTCGCGATATCGACGATGGAGCGAACAATGGCTGCGGAGTGTTGGTTATCCGGCAGGGCTTGGACAAAGGATTGGTCGATTTTTAAATAATCGATGGGGTAATGTTGTAAATAGGCCAAATTAGAATAGCCCGTGCCAAAGTCATCCAGCGCCAAGCTAAAGCCCGTGGTGTGTAATTGATTGAGTAGGCTCGATTGGCCATTTCCCATTAGCAGGCTTTCGGTCAGCTCTAGCTCGACCAATTCAGCGGGTATTTTGTGATAGCTTAAAATTGCGCTTAGCTCATCAGGAAGCTGAGGTTTAAATTGCAGGGCGGATAAATTAATCGCGAGGCGATTTAATTTAAGACCTATTTTTTTCCATTCCGCAATTTGGCTAATCGCTTCATTCAGTACCCAGCTACCAATAGCCACAATCAGCCCTGTTTCTTCGGCAAAAGGAATAAAATTGCCAGGAGGAATCATGCCTTTTTGCGGGTGACGCCAGCGTATCAGTGCTTCTGCGCCCATGATTTTTTTGCTGGGTAAATCTATTTGCGGTTGAAAAAATAATTCAAATTGATTGAGGTCCAGTGCGTGATGCAGCTCGGCTTCTAACTTGATTCTATCGAGTGAGCGGCGGTTCATTTCGCTGGAATAAAATAGATAGTTTTGATTGTTTTTTTTGGCGCGTTGCATCGCCACCGTGGCATTATTAATCAGTGTTTCGGCATGATAGCCATCGTCTGGATAAATGCTGATGCCAATATGGCTTAATAAAACAATTTCTTGATTTTTCAAATAAAATGGCGCTGCTGTGGCTTGTAAAATACGCCTTGCGACCAAGATGGCGTCTTCTCTTTGCTCTATTTCAAAGAGTGCAATATAAAACTCATCACCACTAAAACGGGAAACAACGTCTTCTTCGCGTAATGCACTTCTAATTCTTTGTGCTAGCTCAGCCAGTAATGTATCTGCTTCGGCATGACCAAAAGAGTCATTAATGTTCTTAAAACTATTGATATTAAAACAGAGTAAAGAGCCGTGTTTTTTCTTGCGCTTGGCTTCTGCTAAAGACTGCGCCAATAGGGAAAACAACATAGCGCGGTTGGGTAAATCGGTGAGCGTGTCGTAATAAGCCAGTTTATGGATTTTTTCTTCGGCAAGCCGTTTTTCGGTGAGATCGGAAAAAACCACAAAATAATGGCTGACCGTGCCATAGCTGCTTTGTACTGCACTAATGGTCAGCCAAGCGGGGAAAGCTTCACCGTCTGCGCGGGCATCCCATAATTCGCCTTCCCAGTGGCCGATGGCTTTAAGGGTGGCTTCAATATTTTTTGTGCTGTATTTCTTTTTTAAAAAGCTAGGTACGGTGCCCTGTACATCGCTGCTGCTGCGGCCCGTTATTTTTAAGTAAGCATTATTTACGCTCACAATCAGTTTATTGCTATCGGTAATTACAATCGCTTCGCGGGCGTACTCGATGATACGGGTATACAGCCGGCTGCGTTCTTCATTGGCGAGCTGGCTGCTGATATCTCTTACATAGGCAATCAGCCTTGTGGGTAGGCCGACTTTATTGCGCACCAGTGTGAGGTGTAAATGGGCCCAGAAATCACTGCCGTCTTTGCGTCGTCGTTTTACATCCATTTCGGCATGGCCATTGGCCAGCACTTCATTAAAGAAGTCTTCCTCCTCCTCGCCTTCTGCATCGACGTATAAAAGTAAAATATGCTTGCCTAGTACTTCATCTGCAGCATAGCCAAACAGTAATTCGGCTCCACGGTTCCAGCCAGTAATATAGCCTTCCAGATCCATGGTAATCAGCGACGCTTCAAGCGCCGCGTAAATGCCGGATTCGCTGTCTAGCTCATTATTCATGCCTCACCAGACGCCAATAATTTTCTGACCCAGTGGCAGGCGTTGGTCTCTGTTTGTAGCCAGTGGGCGGAGTGGGTATCGGGGATTAGACTACTGAGCCGCGCATCGTCCCCGGCTTCTATCGCGGCCAATGCCTTGATGGCGTTGCCGATTGCGCCTTCTCCGAGCAGCAATCCAGCGCTGAGTTCTGGGCTGAGCGGCAGAGGACCAAGAATCTCTGCTAGTGGCTGGCCAAATAAGCGGTCTAGCAAAGATAGCATCCCCGCCATAAAGGCGGCATCGGGCTTAATCCCTGGCAGGGCATCAGTACCCGCCCAGTTTTCTAAGCGCTTGGCACGTAATGCGGCCAATAACAGCAGCGGTGGTGTGCCGCTGTCGGCTCCAAATTGCTCGGCATAGAGCAATAGCTGCAACCAGCGTTGTAATTGGCGTCGGCCCAAAATAGCAACCGCTTGTCGCAGGCTTTCGGCGTGAGCACCACCGCCTACGGCCACCGAATTCACCAGCCTTAATAAGCTAAAAACCAGCTGCGGTGCTTTGGCAATGACGGCTTCAATCGCCGGAGTATCGGCGTCGCTGGTGATCAGCCCAAGTAATTCAAGCAGTACGGGCTTGCTAGGATTGGGGCGGCCATCCGGCTTTTGTGGGGCGAGTAGCCAAGTACCGGTTAGCCAAACTTTTGGGGGTAATTGGCTGGGCAGCGTTGTGACTCCGGAAATCAGGCCGAGGTCTTCGCTGGGCGCGGTGAGCAGTCTGCGTGCGGTTTGGGGATAGGGTAGCGGCAGCTCATTATTATTGAGCAGTACCATAAAAGGATGCGGCTCAGGCAAATCGGGCGGCAGCATGCCATCAATGCTTTCCCATACGCAGGGGAGCTTTGCCAGTGCAGAGTCAGCTAGCATTGGGGCAAGTAAGGCAAGCTGTGCGGCGTTTGCGTGGGCACGTAAAGCAACCCACTGGCGCTCTGTATTCCAAACGGGTTCGAGTAACATGATGCTGGCGCAGAATGATGACTCTTTAGCCTAGCTCTGTCAGAAGCTAGGGGCAAGGAGTCATTACGTTGTCAGGCTAATTAGGGGGTTATCTTTCTATTGTTTTCTTGGATTATGTGGCTTGTGTATAGACTCTAGCCTCTCTTGGTGTAAGAAATACCGTTTCAGTCGTTTTCCATTGCCCCTCTTGCTGACGCTCGCGGGTGAGTTCTACTTCCACGATATCGGCGTTGGGCACTTCTACCTCTAGCCTAACCGTCGCACCCAAAAGCCGCACATGGATAATTTTACCTTCGATGGCTTTTGCACTCGCCACGCGGGATAGATCAATTTCGTGCGGGCGCACATAAACAGTCGCCGCTGAGCTGTTTGCATCGGGCGCAGCAAAGCGAGCGCCGCCGACTTCTGCCCAACCTTCGTGCACGCGGCTGTGGAAAAGATTTACATCACCTAAAAACTGGTACACAAACGGCGTGGCAGGTGTGTCGTAGACTTGCTCGGGCGTGCCAATTTGCTCGATCTGGCCTTTATTCATCACCACCACGCGATCGGCTACTTCTAGCGCTTCTTCCTGATCGTGGGTGACAAAGACACTAGTGATATGCATTTCATCGTGCAGTCGGCGCAACCAGCGGCGCAGCTCTTTACGTACCTTGGTATCGAGCGCTCCAAACGGCTCGTCCAGCAGCAAGACTTTAGGCTCGACTGCTAGCGCGCGTGCCAAGGCAATCCGCTGTCTTTGTCCGCCGGATAATTGCGCAGGGAAGCGATCTGCCAGCCAATCCAGTTGCACCATATTGAGCAGGGCATGGACTTTTTCTTTAATGACCGCTTCTGAGGGGCGAGTCTTTTTGGGGCGAACGCGCAGGCCAAAGGCGACGTTTTCAAAAACCGTCATATGGCGGAACAGCGCGTAGTGCTGGAAAACAAAGCCGACTTGCCGCTCTCTTACATGGGTGTCGGTGGCATCCTCACCATGAAATAAAATCTGCCCTTGATCTGGCGTTTCAAGGCCCGCAATCACCCGCAATAGCGTGGTTTTGCCACAGCCAGATGGCCCAAGCAGCGCCAACAGCTCGCCCGATTTCACTTCTAAATTCAGATTATCCAGCGCGGTAAAAGCACCGAAACGCTTGGCGATGTTTTTAACTTCGATACTCATATTGACTTGCCTTTTGATGTTGCGTAGCAAAACCCAAATCTTGAACCACAGAGGACACGGAGAACACGGAGTTCCACAGAGAAAAGCTAAGGGTCATTTGGATGACTTCCGATTTCCCGACCTACTCCTCAACCGCATGTCGCCGATCCGCGGCGGCTTGCTGCTCACCTCGCCATTCCACATAGCTTTTTGCCGCGAGGGTTAAGAGGGCTAACAGCGCCAAGATCGAGGCGCAGGCGAATGCGCCGACGAAGTTGTATTCGTTGTAAAGAATCTCTACATGCAGCGGCACGGTATTGGTCATGCCGCGAATATGGCCGGAAACCACCGATACCGCGCCAAACTCACCCATGGCGCGGGCGTTGGCTAAAATCACGCCATACAGCAAAGCCCACTTGATCTTGGGTAGGGTGACGCGCCAAAACATCTGCCAGCTAGATGCGCCTAGCACAATGGCGGCTTGTTCTTCGTCCGAGCCTTGGGCTTCCATCAGCGGAATCAGCTCTCGGGCCACAAAGGGGAAGGTGACAAAAATAGTGGCCAGCACAATGCCTGGCACGGCAAAAATAATGGTGTAGTTGTGCTCTATCAGCCACGGTCCCCACCAGCCCTGCGCGCCAAACATCAGCACATAAATCAGCCCCGCCACCACGGGGGAGACGGAAAACGGCAGATCAATCAGCGTGGTTAAAAAGCTTTTGCCTTTGAAATCAAACTTGGCAATCGCCCACGCCGCCGCCACGCCAAAGATCAGATTGGCGGGCAATGAAATAGCCGCAACAATCAGCGTCAGCTTAATGGCCTGTACCGCATCTGGCTCTACAAGGGCTGCTAGATAAAGCTGCCAACCTTGGCGAAACGCTTCGACAAAAACCGAAGCTAGCGGAATCACCAGAAAAACACCGATAAACAGCAGGGCAAGACCGGTGAGCAAATAGCGCACAGCAGGGCTTTCGGTGGTGACGATAGAGCGCTGAATGGTTGAAGCCATTATCTATGCCCCTCTACGCTAGGGGTGTGGTGTGTTGAGGTCATTATTTAACTCTCCCTAAGCGCTTCGCTGTCCACCACTGCAAGCCATTAATCAAGAGCAGCAGGGCAAAGGAAACCACCAGCATGACGACGGCAATGGCGGTTGCGCCCAGATAATCGTATTGCTCTAGTTTGGAAATAATCATCAGCGGGGTGATTTCTGAAACAAAAGGCATATTGCCCGCAATAAAAATCACCGAGCCATACTCGCCAATCGCCCGTGCAAAGGCCAGCGCAAAGCCGGTTAACAGTGCGGGCAAAATGGTAGGGAAGATGACTTTGTAAAAGATCTGCCAACGGCTTGCACCCAAGCTGCAAGCGGCCTCTTCAAGCTCGTGTTCCAAATCTTGCAAGACGGGCTGCACGGTGCGCACTACAAAAGGCAGGGTGACAAAGGTCAGCGCAATCACGATGCCGATGGGGGTGAAGGCAATCTTGAAACCCAAAGGCTCCAGATATTGGCCGATCCAGCCGTTAGGCGCGTAAATGGTCGCCAGTGCAATCCCGGCCACGGCGGTAGGCAGGGCAAAAGGCAGATCAACCATGGCATCAATAAAGCGCTTGCCATAAAACTGATAACGCACCAGCACCCATGCCACCAGCAGGCCGGTAACTAGATTGATCAGCGCCGCCAGCAAGGACGCGCCAAATGTCAGCTTATAAGAAGCCACTACACGCGGCTCGCTAATAATCTGCCAAAAGTGCTCCCAACTGAGTGTACTGGTTTTGATGAGCAGCGCTGAAAGCGGCAGCAGCACGATGATCGATAAATAAAACAGCGTGTAGCCAAGGCTTAAATTAAAACCGGGCAGCACGCTTGGCTGTTTGAAGCGCATGGTGAATCCGATGGGAGTAAAGGGGGAATTCCACCTAGTGATTTAGAGTGTTAAATCTTGAACCACAGAGTAAAAGGAGGACACAGAGAGCCACAGAGAAAACCTGCTCTTTAGGGCCTGGCGCGTATTAACTCCCCACTTTCGTCGGGGATCCAGTGGTACTCTTGGATCCCCGATAAAAACACTCGGGGATGACGGGGTGTCATTTCGCGCCAGATCCTTAGTTAGTTTTTCTCTGTGAAACTCTGTGTTCTCTGAGCCCTCTGTGGTTTAAGGTTTAACTCTGGTGGCGTATCAGCGCTTAGCAATGCTTGCTGCGATCTGGTCGTAAATTGCGCCGTCTTCAAAGTGGGTTTTTTGGGCTTTTTGCCAGCCGCCGAATTCTTCGATGGCGAATAATTTAATCGCTGGGAATTGCTTGGCGTATTTGGCGGCGATGGCTTTGTCTCTTGGGCGCAGATAGTTTTGCGCGGCAATTTCTTGGCCTGCTGGGCTCCACAGGTATTTCAGATATTCTTCGGCCTGTTTGCGGGTGCCTTTTTTATCGACCACTTTATCGACGATGGCGACAGGTGGCTCGGCTTCGATCGATACGCTGGGGTAAACCACTTCAAAATTGCCACGGCCAAATTCTTTGGCGATCATTTCGGCTTCGTTTTCAAAGGTTACCAGCACATCGCCAATCTGGCGCTGCATAAAAGTGGTGGTAGCGGCGCGGCCACCGGCATCTAGCACGGGGATGTTTTTAAATACGCTGGCGACAAATTCACGCGCTTTTGCTTCGTTGCCACCCGGCAATTTAGCGGCATAGCCCCAAGCCGCCAGATAGGTGTAGCGGCCATTGCCCGAGGTTTTTGGGTTGGGCACGATCACGCCAACGCCGGGTTTTGTTAGGTCATTCCAGTCTTTAATGCCTTTCGGGTTGCCTTTGCGAACGATCAGCACTTGCAAGCTGGTAAATGGTGCTGAGTCATTAGGCAGGCGTTTGGCCCAATCGGCAGGTAAAAGCTTGGCTTTATCCGCGATGGCGTCGATATCATTGTGTTGATTCATGGTGACCACATCCGCCTGCAGGCCGTCGATTACCGAGCGTGCCTGCTTGCTGGAGCCACCGTGCGACATTTGCAGGGTGATGTCTTCGCCTGATTTTGTTTTCCAGTATTTGGCGAAGGCTGGGTTGTAATCTTTGTAGAAATCGCGCATCACGTCATAAGACACATTGAGCAGTGTGCTGTCGGCAAAAGCGGGCAGGGTGGTGCTGAGGGCGATGGCAGCGAGCAGGCACTTAAGACGCATGATGATTTCCTAGCAAAGAGTGATAACAATTATTTTCACGCAGCTTGCGTGTATTTAACAAAGACTATTGAGTGTTATTTAAATAACTTTAAGTATCTTGGCTCTTCAAGAAAATATCCTTGTAAGAAGTCTGCGCCACTTTCTTTGGCAATCGCCAGCTGTGCAGCGCTTTCTATCCCTTCGATCACGACCTGACTATCGAGCCCATGTAGCATTTCAACCAGCTGGCCGAGTAATCGCTGCGCCTTACTATTGCGGTCTGTGGCATGAATTAATACTTTATCCAGCTTTACAATCTCTGGAGACAAGGACAGCAGGCGGCAGAGATTGGCATTTTTTTGCCCATAATCATCGATGGCAATGCGGTAGCCTCGTTGACGGTAATTTTCTACAGCGCGGCTAAGGTCGGCTTCTTGTGCATCGGGAATGGCGGATTCCAGAATTTCTAGCACTACATCGCTTGGCTTTAAGCCCTGATCTTGCAAAATGCGCTCGAAGGCCTCGCCGTGTTGTTTTTCAACGGCAATTAGCAGCTCGGGGTGAACATTTAGAAATAATGTTTTGCCTTTTTGCGGCCCAGCTAAGTGGTTCATTAAATGCAGGCTACGGCATAGGCGATCGAAAGCTACCAAGCACTCGCCTCGGGTGGCGCTTTTAAATACATCGGCAGGCGACATGGCTTTGCGGCGGATGCTGGCCCGCAGCAGGGCTTCTTCTCCGACGATGGTTTGCGCATCTGCCGCAAAGATAGGCTGGAATACGCTAGTTAGCTCTAGCCCCAATGCCTTCACCACGATGCCGCGCTCTTGGGTATAGGCAAACTGGGCACTAGGCCAATCAGCGAGGGTATCTTCGGGCACATGCAAAGTGCCGCTGGCATGATGGATAGGAACTGGCATGGTGGGCTCTTTTCTAATGGGGCCGTGCTTCTGAGCTGGAGTGGGCATGGTGGAAAATTCTTGTGTCCAACTATCACTCGTTTGCAAACTTTGAATTATCGTAGGGCGGGTGAAACCCCATACGCGCTAAGCAATTTGTTTTTTAGTAGCAAACAACGAAAAAATATAATAATTACGCTCTCTGCATAGGGCTTAAAAACCCCCTTGAAACACGCCGGAGCGAGGAACAAGCGGGGCGGGGGATCGCTTGGGAGCGAGGCAGCGAGCTAATCCCGCCCGCCGCCGACTCGATTGGACCGCAGCAGGGGGCTTCGTGCTTTGAGTTTGTGGCTTGGCTTCGTTTCTTGGCCACACAAGAAAGGAAGGTCCAGCGGGACGCCCGCACCTAAATCAACGTGCCGAAGGCACTAAAAAGGTCTTTTTGATTTTTGTTAGCGCGTATGGGGTAAAACCCGCCAGATTTATGCCTCAAAAGCTAATAAGCGGTGGGTTTCACCCGCCCTGATGCACCACCCTAGCGTGTTTGTGTTACTTACTCGGCTGATAAATCTGGTCAAACGTACCGCCGTCGCTAAAGTGCGTTTTTTGCGCTTTGGCCCAGCCGCCAAATACATCGTCGATATCAAACTGCGTTACTTTCGGGAACTGATGGGCGTATTTGGCTGCTGTTGCGGGGTCGATCGGGCGGTAGTAGTTTTGCGCGATGATTTCTTGGCCTTCTTTGGAATACAGATATTTCAGGTATTCCTCGGCCACTTTGCGGGTGCCTTTTTTGTCGACCACTTTATCAACCACGGCCACCGGCGGCTCGGCCTTGATTGAGTAGCTTGGGGCGATGATTTCGAATTTATCTTTGCCTATTTCTTTCACCACTAATTCGGCTTCGTTTTCCCACGCCAGTAAGACATCGCCAATGCCGCGTTGGGTAAAGGTGGTGGTGGCGCCGCGTGCGCCGGTATCGAGTACAGGGACGTTTTTGAAGAGTTTTTGGACATAATCGCGGGCTTTATCGTCCGAGCCGTAGGTTTTCTTGGCCCAGCCCCACGCCGCTAGGTAGTTCCAGCGTGCGCCACCACTGGTCTTAGGGTTGGGTGTGATGACTTTTACATCGGCTTTGATCAGATCGCCCCAATCTTTGATGCCCTTGGGGTTCCCTTTTTTAACTAAGAACACAATGGTCGAGGTATAAGGCGAGGCGTTGTCAGGCAGCTTTTTTTGCCAGCCAGCATCAAGCAATTTGGCAGGGGTGGCTAGCTCGTCAATATCGTAAGCTAAGGCCAGCGTCACCACATCGGCTTGCAAGCCATCGAGCACCGAGCGGGCTTGCTTGCCCGAGCCACCGTGCGATTGCCGCACGGTGACATCATCACCGGTTTTTTTCTTCCAGTAGCTAGCAAAGGCCTTGTTGTAATCTTGATAAAGCTCACGCGTAGGGTCGTAAGAGACATTCAGGATTTCGACTGAGGCGGCGAAAATGCTGCTGCTGGCAAGGCTAAGAATTAAGCTAGTGATGAGTTTCATAGGTGAGCCCCTGTAGTGGATGAGGCTCAGTCTAAGCTTGGTTTTTATATTCTTAAAAGGAATTAATAATTGTTTTTATATTCCATTTTATTGTTAAGTCCATTTAAGTAGGTAGCACATTCACAAAGTTTTCCTTGTTCAGGTAGCGAGGCTCGCTTAAGAAATAGCCTTGCAGCATATCGGCTCCGCTCTCTTGTGCCAGCACTAATTGTTCAGCGCTATTGATGCCTTCAATCACTACTTTGCTACCCATATCGTGCAAGCGTTCTACAAATTGACACAGCAGCTGTTGAGCTTGCTCTGGCGGCTCCTTGCTAATGGTATTCATCACCACGCGATCAAGCTTCACAATTTCAGGGTTAAGTGTAAGTAGGCGGCTTAAATTGCTATTTAAAAAGCCATAATCATCCACCGCAATGCGATAGCCCCGAGCACGATAGTTTTTAATTGCCTGAGCTAAGTGGGCCGTTTGCCCCGCAGGAACAGTTGATTCAAAGATTTCCAGCACAATATCGGCAGGGCTTAAGCCCTGATCTTGCAAGATGCGCTCAAATGCCTCGATATGCTGTGTGCCGGATGACATTAGTAATTCTGGGTAAACATTTAAAAATAGGGTGCGATGTGTATTAGAACCCGCTAAATGATTCATTAAATGCAGACTGCGGCAAAGGCGGTCAAATTCGACTAAGCAATCTCCTCCCTGTGCGCTTTTAAATACATCGGCAGCAGAAAGGGCTTTGCGGCGAATGCTGGCTCGTAATAATGCCTCTTCACCCATAATTTGTTGAGTTTGTGCATCAAATACCGCTAGAAAAGCGCTGGTTAATTCTAGGCCCAAGGCTTTAACAACAATGCCTCGGTCTTTTGTACTGGAAAATTGCGCCATAGGCCAATCATTTAATGTGCCTTGAGGAACGCTAATAATTCCATCTCGATGTTTTATTGCAACTAAAGGAGGCATTGGATTCTCCATCATAAAAATAATTTGGCAAGACGTTATTTTATTGGGGAAACTCTGCATAGATCATCATATCCGCATGCCTTTATTGGAGATACAGTGCAAATACTGAATTTCCGCTCGCTTGGGGATAATGTAGAGCTTCCTTAGATAAGGCATTAATATAACGATGTAGCTTCGATCATTTTTATGAAAAATATTAAATAACAAGCAAGCATAAAGTCGCTCAAATTGAGCGTTGAAACGGACCTTTATCTGCGGGCTTATTCTTTTATTCAAAATGAATGTACGTGCAGCCTTCGCACTCACCATTAGTACTTAAGTAAGAATAAAAGTTCCTATTTTTTTAATATTTTTATTTACTAGTTAATTATTACAATAATTAAAATGTAAGTATTTGTTTGCTAAACAAAGTGGACTTGTATTTAGCATTTATTTTTGATGGATTTAATGGAGGAGATATTAAGCGAGAAATATGACTGATAGATGATGGGTTAAGGTGTTTATTCCTTAATCGGTATTAAAACCCAGCTTGCAAAGAGCAAGCTGGGTGAAATTTATACATTGAAATTGCTTATTTAGGGTACTTGCAAGTCAAGGAAAAGCACTAGCTGCTTACTTAGTAAGCGCCCATAAAATCACGTTTACCAATTTCTACACCGTTGTGGCGCAGCAGTGCGTAGGTGGTGGTGACATGGAAGAAAAACTGCGGCAGGCCGTAAGCGAGTAGATAGGTTTGACCATCGAGTTTTTTCTCTTTTGGTGTGCCAGGACGCAGCACGATTTCCAAGGCTGCGCTGCCGTCAATTTGTGCTGCACTCAGACCATTGATCAAGGCCAGCGTTTTAGTGATACGTGCTTGCAGCTCGGCAAAGCTTTGTTCGTTGTCTTCGTAAGCGGGTACTTCCACACCTGCCAAGCGCGCCGGAACGCTTTTGGCAAAATCGCAAGCGATCTGCACTTGGCGCACGAGTGGAAACATATCTGGGTATAAGCGTGTTTGCAGAAGCACAGCAGGGTCGATTTTGCGTGCTTCAGCGTGGGCTTCGGCCTTGGTCAAAACATCGGACAGAGCAGTGAGTAATTGTTTAAAAACGGGAACGCTGGCGGTGTACATAGAAATGGACATGATGTTCCTTGATCACAGTGTGGGCGGCAGATCCGCGAAGCACATAGATTGGGGCAGCTTGGGATAAGTCAAGCCTAGTGGCCCAGTGGCGATTAGCTGCTACTCAGCGTGCACTGCTGGCTTGCATTATTGGGGCATGGGCCTTGCCAGCGTAGCTGGGTGGCAGCCGCAGGGGCGAGTGGTGCACTGAGGATTTGTTGCTTGGCTACTGCGGTGTTAAAGCGGGCCAAGGTCGTCCAAGTGTTGCCGCTGAGGTATTCCAGCGCATATTGGCTATTGGGGCGGAGGACCCGAGTGCTGATTTGGTATTGATTGCCCACGATCTTAAAGCTGGCTTGATCTAGGAAGGGGCGGGCAAGTGGCTCGCCCATAAATAAGCCTTGGCCCGGCCATTCAACGGCCTTCCAATAGGCTTCGATTAGCGTTGCGCCACGATAATATTGGTCGATCAAGACGGACGCACGGGAGAACTTTTGCGGGTAGTTGCAGGGCTCGGCCACCGTGCCATAGCTGGCGGTAGCCCCCGCTTCTAGCCAAGCGCTCATCGGCATTTGTCCATTGCCCGAGGGCAAAAAGCCAGCGTAGGAGGTGAGATGATCGGCGATTGCGCCTGGCAAGAATTGATTACTACTCAAGTTGGCGACGTTGCTTAGGCCGGTGAAATAAAACAGCAGATTGTTTTTGCCGCTGATGCTATTGCTGCCTGTGCCTGCGGAATTGTCGAGGTAATTAAGCTGCAGCCTACCTGCCCATGCACTGGGTAGCGCCAAATAGTCGGTGTAGCGAACACTACGATTGCGGTCATCCGTGCGCAGCAAATAGCCGTCCCCAATGGGCTGGCTGTTGTCCGCCTGCACGCCGCGATCGATCAAGGCTTTGGCGGCACTCAAGCGGCTTGCGCCCAGCATCATCGCTGGGCGAATTTTAAGATCTTGCCAAGGCTGGCTGGATTCAGAATCGTAGTAAGCAGAGGCCGCAGTGCTGCTGCAAGTATTGGAGCAATATTTGGCATCAAAACCCAAGGCCATCGCACTGGTGATGCTCATGCTGCAACTCCCTTCAACGCGGGATGGCGCATTCCAAGTGAGTAGGCTGGCTTGCACACCGGCAGGTAATTTAGCGTCTACTTCGGCTTTGATCGCGGCAAAATTGGCTGCCGAAATGCTATCGCTGCCGGTGCTGAGTTTGACTCGAATAATATTAGCCGCCGGTATTCCTCGGGCGTTTTGGTAATAGCGAGCAATATCCTCGGATAAGGGATCACCTTCGGCGACAATGACGCCCATTTGGGCTGCTGTTAGCGCATGGCTGGGCAGGGTTAAGCTCAGGGTTAAATTGCTGGTGGCAGGGTCAGATGGAGTTACTGTTGGGGTGCTCCCACCTCCTCCCCCTCCCCCACATCCTGCAAGGATAAATAACATCAGGCTGATAAGCCCTGAGGGTAGGCTTGGCAAGTGAGTGCGCATATCCAGTGTTCCTTGCTGGGCTTTGAGCTCAGGCTGATGAAGAGTTAATAGCGCTAATGCCGTTCACTTAAGGTATTGGTTTTGCTTCCCCCTTAGAAAAAGGGGGACTGAGGGGGATTTGCCTTGGGTTTTTTGCTTATTTTAAACCCAACATCAACTGCAAATCCCCCCCTAGCCCCCCTTTACAAAGGGGGGAGCTCAAACAAAACCGCTTAAGTGAACGGCATTAGAGTTAATAGCGCCGTATTATCGCTGATTAACAATATGCTGAATTCATTTTGTGTTAATGCGATAGGGCTGAAGGTGTTGCTCTAAAGTAGCAGCAGTAAAAATGGACGCTATAAAAGCGTCCATTCTTGTAGTTGTTAAGCTGATGGGTTTTTTAAGATGCTAGCTCGACTCTATTTCTAAACTCTTCCAAAGCCTCTGGATTAGCCAGCGCATCGGTGTTTTTTACCGGTCTGTCATGCACCACATTACGCACGGCCAGCTCAACGATTTTGCCGCTAATGGTGCGGGGGATGTCCCGTACCTGAATAATTTTGGCGGGCACATGGCGCGGTGTGGTGTTGCTGCGGATCACTTGGCGAATGCTGTTTTGCAAATCATCAGAAAGCTCCGCTCCTTCACGTAAACGCACAAATAGCACCACGCGCACGTCGTTATCCCAATCTTGACCGATGGCGATGGATTCTAAAATTTCGGGCAGCTTTTCTACCTGGCGATAGATCTCTGCCGTGCCGATGCGCACGCCGCCAGGGTTGAGTACCGCATCAGAGCGGCCATGAATAATGATGCCTCCGTGGATGGTTTCTTCTGCGTAATCGCCCTGCGCCCATATACCGGGGTATTGGCTAAAGTAAGCGGCTTTCAGCTTCTCACCATCAGGATCATTCCAAAAGCTAACCGGCATGGCAGTAAAGTGTCGGGTGCAAACCAGCTCGCCTTTTTCGCCAACCACCGGCTGGCCCGCGTCGTTCCAGACTTCCACCGCCATGCCCAAACCCTTGCATTGCAGCTCGCCGCTCCAAACTGGCAGGGCTGGGTTGCCAAGCGCAAAGCAGGAAATAATATCGGTGCCGCCCGAGATAGAAGACAGACAGAGGTTTTGTTTAATATCGCGGTAAACGTATTCAAAGCTTTCGTGCGAGAGCGGCGAGCCGGTGGAAAGAATCGCCTTCAGCTTGTCGAGGCGGTGCGTGTTGATTGGCTTGGAGTCGGCTTTTTCCAGCGCGGCCAGATATTTAGCGCTGGTGCCAAAGACGCTGATGTCCTCGGCATCAATCAAATCAATCAGCCGGTCGGCCTTGGGGTAAAACGGCGAGCCGTCATACAGCACAATGCTTGCGCCTAAGGCGAGGCCGGACACCATCCAGTTCCACATCATCCAGCCGCAGGTGGTGTAGTAGCAAAGCGTGTCGCTCATAGTGAGATCGGTATGCAGGCCCAGCTCTTTTACATGTTGCAGCAGCGTGCCACCCGCGCCGTGCACGATGCACTTGGGCACGCCGGTGGTGCCGCTGGAATACATGATATAGAGCGGGTGGGCAAAGTCGGTGGGGGTGAATTCTGGCTCGCCACCGGCCTGATAGAAATCCTGCCAAAGCGTGACCTTGGCATTGCCCGCCTTAAAGCTGGCCGCTTGCGCCTCTGCATTGGCGTAGGGAACGATAATTAGCTGCTCTACCGAGGGCAGGCGCGTCACGATTTCTTTGATTTTTTCGGCAAGTTGCAGTGTTTTACCTGCATAGCGATAGGCCGCACAGGCGATCAATACCTTAGGCTCGATCTGGCCGAAGCGATCGGTTACGCCTTGCGTGCCAAAATCGGGCGAGCAAGAAGACCATACCGCACCCAAACTGGCGGTGGCTAATGCGCCGACAATGGTTTGCCAAGTATTGGGCATCATGGCGGCCACTCGGTCGCCATAGCCTACGCCAGCAGCGCTCAGGCTTTTTTGCAGGCCAGCCACATGGGTGGCGAGGTCCTGATAGCTAAGCACTTCGCGCGAGCCATCTTCCGCAATAGAAATTAGCGCCGGATGCACATCGCGGCGGCGTAGCAGATGTTCGGCAAAGTTGAGCTTGGTTTGGCTGTACCAATTAGCGCTCGGCATTTCTGAGCCTTCGGTCAGCACTTCGCTGGCGGGCTGGCTGAATTTGATCGCAAAGAAATCGACAATCGCCAGCCAAAACGCCACCCGATGTGCCACGCTCCAGGCGTGTAGCTGTGCATAGTCGCTCAGTTCAAGGCTATGCGCCTGATTAATATGGCGGCGAAACGCATCCATCTGCGTAGCAGCAACCTGCTCAGGTGAGGGAGTCCAAAGCGCTTCTTGCATGTCGATTCCTTTATGTTAACTTACATCAAACCCAAATCTTGAAACACGGAGGGAAGGAGAACAGGGAGGGGCACGGAGAAAAGCAAACCCAAATAAAAATAGGCTCGCAATGTAACTGGGCTAAGAAGTCGTTTTTCTCCGTGTAACTCAGTGCCCTCTGTGTCCTCCGTGTTTCAAGACTTGGGTTTTCTAGTTTTTGATCTAATCCGGGCTATCTGCCTGATTTTTTGGGTGGGCCGCGATAAAGGCCGGGTGCTCGTTGGCGAGGGCTTCTACCCTGAGTATCTTTGGGTAAGCATCCAGTGGCACATTAAAGCGGCGGGCGGCGTAGAGTTGGGGGATCAGGTAGGCGTCCGCCACGCTGATTTCACCAAAGCAATAGCCCTTCTCGCCAATCAATTGCTCAACCGCAGCTAGCCCCTGAGCAATCCATTCATTTATCCACGCCGTAATATCGTCTTCTTTGCATTGGTAGTTTTGGCGCAGATAGTTCAGCACGCTGACGTTATGCAGCGGATGCACATCGCAAGCGATCAGCGCCGCCATGCCGCGAATCTTGGCGCGCTCAAAAAGATCTTTGGGCAGCAGCGGCGTTTCTGGATAGCGCTCTTCCAGATACTCGATAATTGCAGGCGATTGGATAATCGCTTCCTGCGCTTGATCCAGCAAAGCGGGGACGCGTGCCTGAGGATTGACGCTGAGATAAGCCGCGTTTTTTTGCTCACCCTTAAGTAGGTTGACCGGCACGGCTGCATAAGCCAGCCCTTTGAGCGCCAGCACAATGCGTACTCGGTAGGATGAGGTAGAGCGGTAATAGCCGTAGAGTTCCATGCTTAAACCTTATTTATATCTGTCGTAGGGCGGTTAAGCCCCATGTGCGCTAAGCCGTTTGCATTTTTTCAGCAAACAATGAAAAAACGTAATAACAACGATCTCCGCATAGGGCTTTAAGTCCCCTTGAAACACGCCGGAGCGAGGAACAATCGGGGCGGGGTTTCGGCCAGGGAGCGAGGCAGCGAGCCAATCCCGCCTGCCGCCGACTCGATTGTCCGCAGTGCAGGGGCCTTCGTGTTTCGTGGGGCGGCCTTCTTTGGCTTCGTTTCTTGGCCGTTCAAGAAAGGAAGG
>JANYCY010000060.1 GCA_025360045.1 Janthinobacterium sp.
GGCAAATTCCGACGACGATTGAATTCATCAAGCAAAACTATTGCGCCTGCACAATCTTGCAAAAATCCAGTTACAGGGTTGTGTTCCTGCGCCGCCATCATCTGCTCACGTAATTCAACATCGTTCAACTCTTGAGGCCGCAACCGTTCGCTTGCATCTTCAATCGCTTGCTCAACGTCAGTTTTTGACAGTTTCCGATTATTTTCCATTTCTTACTCCTTGAATAAATCGCGGAGCATCCCAAGCGGGATACTTTCCCGCGTGGGTTAATGGTTCAGGTAATGCTGTTGCGTAAGCCTAAAGAATGGCGGTCTGTTGGTTAGTATTACAAATCGGCAGGTCTAGACGAAACAAGTGACATTTCATTTCTCGAATGTTATTGAACACGCAGGGTAACCAACCTCGAAAGGTTGATTACCATGCCTATAAATTAATTTCATTAAACTTTCATTCACAGAAAGAAACTAGAACTGCATCTCATCCTCAAAATCGTCAAAGTTTCTCGGAACTGAAGAAGCAGGCGTTGCTGCAGCAGCAGGACGCTGTTGCCGCCCACTACTTTGCTGGCCATCCACTCCACTGCTGCTATCACTGGAACGCCCACCTAGCATTTGCATCTGGTCGGCGATGATTTCTGTAGTGTAGCGATCTTGACCAGTGGTTTTATCTTGCCATTTACGCGTTTGCAGACGGCCTTCGATATAAACCGATGAGCCTTTCTTCAGGTACTGAGCAGCGATTTCAGCTAGGCGGTTGTACATAGTGATGTTGTGCCATTCGGTTTTTTCCTGCTTTTGACCGGTGGCTTTATCTTTCCAGCTTTCGGTGGTCGCAATACTGAAGTTACACACTGCGCCGCCCGATGGCAGAAAACGGTTTTCAGGATCTTTACCTAAATTTCCAATCAGAATTACTTTATTAAGAGAAGCCATGATTACAATCCTTGAATATTTTATGTTTGCAAATCAGCATTTAATAATTAAATACTGCTGCATGAATGAATTAACGTTTTTAAGAACAAGGCTGCCGTCAGTCGATTTAATATTTTTCTTAATAACAACAGGAATTCTCCCGTTTTTAGAAAGAGAAATTTTATCACCTACTTTTGCGCCTGACTTTTCCAATGCCCGTTCAAGATCAACACCCCAAATTTCACGGCCATTAATTTTCAAGAAAAAAGACTCAGACTCTTCTGGGTTGTGTTTATAACAATCCACACCAAAAGATTCTAAAGTTCCTCGACGAACAAATGTCGATTCACTGTGATTAGAAGTTTCAGCTACAGCGGGAATATCATTCACAGTTTCAGCAATTTCATCCTGCCTTCCTGAATAACTCTCTGGCATTTTTTTAATCGTTTCATTAATGGGTAAGACAATAACAGGTTCAGGCAGTGTAGGATCAGGCTTGCCATCCAACATTGCATAGACTTGCTCTAGTGAAAACCACTTAATAACTTTTTCTGTTATTAAAGCAGTCACCTCAACAACACCCATATCGTGTTTTTCTGACAAGTTATATTTTTTTTGAACAAAGTCATCGCACAATAAAGTGCGTCGAATTGCCGTAGTGGAGACCTCCAATTGCAAGGTCATTCCATCCTGGATCCAAACGTTAAAAAAGTTTGCTCCATCAAAAATATTTGATTTATTACTATGGCGATCTTCCTCGTTAAAATAATAACGAGGCAACTCAACACGATGAGTTGAAGGTTTAGGCTCTAATACTTCAGGAGCAGTCGTTTTGGCAGGTGTTTCCGCTACAAATAAATTACGAAAAAATTCTGCTGGATTTACGATAAGCATAAAAAGGTTAGATTTCATGATAAATTCCAAAATAGAAGTATTTAATAAGGGAGTGCCGTAGATTAAAATTCAACCGAAAGCGAAATACCTTTTCGACAATCTAAATCTGCGTAACCACACCATGTTTTAAAGTCAGAATTTGGATCATAAATCCAATCCAAAATTTCAGACTGACAAATCAAATCACCACTTTTTAGCAGTGAAAAAGTATGTTTTAAATATTTAATTGAAAGCTTATGAATATCATCCTTAAAGTAATGACAAACAAAGCTCCTATAAAAATCGACATCATGTGAGGGCTGATTATGCGAATGATGGTACTTATTCATTGCATCAACCCACATATCTAAATCGCTTGTCGGGTCAATAAACCAAATAAGCGTTTCATGAAAGAGTTTTCCTTTTCTTATCGCGAAATGCAAATTTCTCATGGATTCCACAATAAGGGCCTCGCCAAGCTGCCCTCTACTATTTTCAGAAAATGTAATATCCTGAAAAATGATTTGCTTCTCGCGCATCATGATTTTTCTCCATTAAATCAAACGAGGTTGTATTAATGAATCGTATGAATCACTAAGCTGAGAGAGTGGAACTGGTTTAAATTCAATTGCATCGTAATATAACTTACGATTTGGTAGCGTATGAGACGAAACAATTGCGGTTTCATCTTTACTCCCAAAAAAAAGAATAATTTCATTCTTTTCTACAATATCTATTCTTGCCTTATGAATAACAGGGTGCTCTAAAGTCCACGTATAAAGCCGCTTACACACATTGGCCATACGTGCTTCAAAACCTTCAGGTACTTGAACAGCCATGATGTTTACCTTTATAAAAAAGACAACACCACGCCGCAACGGGTGGTGTGCCCGTTGGGGTTGGATATAACTGAGCAGAAAAATACTGCCCCTACTGCGTTTCTTCCGACGTTCAGGTCGCGCCCTCAATAAATTGAGCAAAGGAAGAATCTATTTTTCTAAAAAACCACAAAGATAGTTTTTTAGAAAAATCCCCCCCTACGGGGTGATTAGATGAAACTGATATCAAGCAAAATTAGAAAGTTTTCTTTTAAACTCTTCTTTTGCTTTTCCTTGATAAGACGACGGAGTGAAGCTTCCCCCACCTCTCAAGCGTCTTCGTCGGCTTTCGCCAGACAAGCTGGGAAGGAAGGGGCTTTCACTGGCAAGTCAAAAACAGGAGGCTAGCGCCTCCGCACCGCTTTATCCCCCCCTTGAAAAGGGGGGGTTTAGCTATTTGGTGCACTGATCAATTTAGCTTCGCTAATTCTAATTTTGCGGCCATTATTTATTCCTCTTTGTATTAAAAAACAGTCGATTTTGTTTTCGCTCTTTTGTTTTTTGCCGGTGTTCATGAATTAACCCACCAATCACCATTGGCAATAAAAAAAGACAAAGACAACCTATATATACTGTCAATTCATCAGAAAGATTCATGGATGACTCCGTAAATAGCAGCCACCCAGCGGGTGGCCCGCAATGGGATAAGTAAATAAAAATTAACCTATTTTTTTACGACGTGTTGTTGGAGCTAATGAAATTAGTCCTTCCAAGCTTTTAATATTGCGTGGAGTCGTAGGCCAATGGTTTTACTCGCCGGTTGCTTGAGCGATGGCTTGTTCATGCTTTAACTTTGCAGCTGCAACAGCGCTAGTTGCGCCTTGTGCAAAATATGAAAACGATGCAACGGTAATGACTGCGATGACACATAATTTCTTCATGATGGAGATCCACCCTGGCTGGAGGGGATATTTAAAAAATATTCTCCACGGCCAGCCGCACGGGAGAATTGTGCACCCGCACGGAAAAACTAAAACTTATCAATCAAATTGGCACGACTAAACCTCTATCGTGAAGATGAAAAAAAATGCGCATCACGGATGTGAATGCGCATTATTGGAATACCCTTGAATCAACAAGGGTTGGTTTTCAGTACTCGCGTGAAGCAAGCACTGGAATTAAAGGCCAAGCTGCGAGAACAAGGTTCTCGGCAGCTTGGCGGATGGTAAGCACCCAGCCGCCCCGTGACTGCACAGCTTATTTTTCTGCTACTGGGCGCAGTGGTAGTAGTTCATCGATTCGGCTGTTGGGCCAGGTTGGCAGTTTTTCTAGTGTATCGGTTAGCCAAGCTTGTGGGTCGAGGCCGTTCAGTTTGGCTGTCCCAAGTAGCGTTTGAATCGCCGCCGCACGTTGACCAGCCCGCTCGCTGCCGGTAAATAACCAGTTCTTCTTGCCAATCGCAATCGGCCGAATGCAGTTTTCGACTGGATTATTGTCGATCGGCGCAAGGCCGCTGTCGGCGTAGCGCTCAAGCGCATCCCAGCGGCGCAGGCTGTACATCAGCGCTTTGGCGATCGCGCCATTGGGCGCGACTTTGGGGAGCGTTTCATTGAGCCAAACTTTCAATTCGACTAACTTAGGCTTGGCTTGGGCTTGCCGCAGCGCATAGCGCTCTTCAGTTGTGAGCGCTTTGGCTTGCGCTTCAATGACGTACAGCTCCGCAATTCGCCGCATCGCTTCAAACGCAACCGGACTTTGGTTGGCTTTATGCAGATCAACGAATTTGCGTCGCGCATGCGCCCAGCAGGCGAGCTCGGTGACGCCGGCTTTGAACAATGCTTTGTAGCCGCCATAATCGTCGACCATCAGTTCGCCTCGCCAATCTTTGAGGAAATCGCGCGCGTGCTGACCCGCACGTCCGGTTTGGTAATCGAACACGATGATAGGGGCTGTACCACTGAGTGGTGTACTGCGATAGGCCCATAAATAGGCGGTTTTGGTTTTGCCGTTACCCGGATCGAGTTGCCGTATCGGTGTTTCATCGGCATGCAGCGTTTTTTCTTGTCGCAGCAGTTCGATGAGTCGATCCGCCAGCATTTGCAGCCACCATCCCGTGGTGCCGACCCAACTGCCCAGTGTCGATTCGGCTAAATTCACCCCGCTGCGCTCGGCCATCTGCCGAATGCGGTACAGCGGCAAATGATCGACATATTTACTGACCATCACCCACGCCAATGTCGCAGACGTCGGCAAACCACCGTCGATGATGCTTGGCGCAACGGGCGCTGCGGTCATGGTTTGGCAACTGCGACACGCGTATTGCGGGCGAATATGCCGAATCACGCTAAACACGGCAGGCTGAACGTGCAATTGCTCGCTGATGTCGGTCCTGACTTTGACCAAGTGCTTGCCACATTCGCCGCACCTGCAGGATTCAGGCTCGTGAACGACGTCGGTGCGTGGTAAATGCGCGGGTAATGGCTGGCGACCCGCACGAATGCGTGGTTTTCGGGCGGGCGTACTGGCGTCATCCGTGTGCGCTGCGGCGATTTGCGCTTCGATCGCCGCCGCACTCACGTCAAATTCTTCATCAAACAGACTGCGCTGCTCGGCGCTCATCGCCTCGGTTTTGGCGCCGTACTGCATGCGGCGCAAATAGCTCAGTTCAAATTCCAGCTTCTCGATCAGCAGGGATTTGGCTTGAATGAGTGCCGCCTGCGCTGCGGTTTTGACGACTAAATCAGCGTGCGCCTGCGCCAAAATCGCTGCACGGACAGCGGGTGGTAAGTCTAATTTGGCGAGTTCGGCGATGAGATTCATGCCGCTATTTTACCAAAATATGGCCCTCAAAGCCATGTGAATCAACGGTTACAAGGCAACACATCGATGCGATTTGACGAACAATCAATACAAGCGCGAACCCAAAGCTGGCGACGATAAACGTTGCCAATCCACGCCCATCGTCAGCCATTGCCACTGCGCAGTTTCGAGCACAAAAGACACTTCGCCGCCCTGTGGCCAAACAAATCGCCCCTGATGCAAACGGCGTTGCAGCAGCCACACGCCCGTCGCATCCCACAGCAACACTTTGAGTCGATTGCTGCGCTGATTGCGAAACGCATACGCCGCCCCATCGCAAGGCGATCTTTGCAAAGCGGCGTGCACTTTGGCCGACAAGCCCTCAATGCCCAAGCGCATATCGACCGGCTCGACGATCAGATGCAGTGAAGTCAAAGGCGGCATCATGATAAACCCCGTAACAGCGTACCGAGCCAATCGGCGCAGATGTTCACAGGCAAGGTTAAACGCGCGCCAGCGGGCAGAAGCAAACACAATGGCGTTGGCTGGGCAGACAATTCGGTGGCAACCAGCGTTAAGGTGGATAAAGCTGCGGCAGCCACAGGGGTTGCAATGCGCGCAGGATGGGCGACGGCGGTTTGTACTGGCGCTGTCTGTGTTGGTGTTGGTGTTGGTGTTGGTGTTGGTGATGGTGATGGTGATGGTGTTGGTGATGGTGATGGTGATGGCGCAAAGCTCGGCGCGATGAAGCCGTTAGCTTCACAGGCGATGGACTGCAAATCCCGCTTGACCCAAGCGACCAAGGTGGGACGTTTTAAATCGTGCCGCCGACAAAATTCCGCCATCGACAAACCACTGCCGCGCCAATCCCGAACCCGTGCAAACCAAAGTGCCCGCCGTTGCTGATGAGTCATGCTGCTGCCCCGCATTGAAAAATGCAGGATGCCCGATTTAAAACATTAAAAGGAATGGGCGCGCTGGGGGCTTACGATTAATCATCATTTTTCACAGATTAAAGATAAAATTTAAACATTAGCGTAAAAACTGGAATCTGGTTTTATTGAACAGCAAGCATTTAATTCCCCATCGCCAACAAATCAAACACCACTCTCGCAAACCCAGCTGCTTTCTTAGGATCGGATAGCAATTGCATCATCTGGTTTTGATGCGCGGCGCTGCTGTCCATGATGGCGTTGTCGATGGCTTTGGAGAAGTCGCCTAGCATGGCTTGCTCGGCGGAGTTGTTGGCGATTTGCTTCATCACGATATCGTTCTCGCCGACTTTGTCGCGGATGGTATAAGCGTAATTCACCATATCGCTATCGGTAAGCTGATCGGTAATAAACAGCTCATTGAGTCGGCTGATAATCTGCGATAGGAATTCTTCTTTTTTATCTTTGGGTTTGGCCGTACCCAGCCCTTCGCCCGTTTCAAGCGGGTATTCGCCTTTAGCTTCTTGCCGTACTAAATCCTGCTGGCGGATTTTGGCGATGCGGTAGTGGCTGAGGATGACGTTATCGAGATCGATTTCGTCTTCTCCAAGAATGGTTTCGCGCAGCATCGGGCGCAGGTTGCGGGCGTACAGGCTGAGCTTTTCTAGCTCTGGATTATCGTAATCCACGATCTGCGACATAAACTCGTAAAAGCGTACAAAGGTGCCCAAATCCTTTTTAAAGATGTCCAGCGCGTCTTTTTCTTTCTGGCAGTCTTTCAGGCTGTTTTCTGTATTGGCAATCAACACCGCATCGTTATATTTTTTGGCACGCTCGAACATGTCCTTGGCTTGCTTAAAGGCCTCGACTGCCGATTTGTAGCGTAGCTGCCAGCGTTGCACCGCTGGTTTGCAGATATTCGAGATTGCCGCGTTGCTTTTGTTTTTTACATAAAACGCAGCGCAAAATTGCTCCACTTCCTGCCAGTTAAAAATCCCTGCCGCACGCAATTTCTCAAATAGCTCAAAAATCAAATTGGGGTCTGATACATCAGCCAGCTCTGCCGTTTGGTAGTAGGGCTGGAATGCATCGAGGATGTCTTGTGGCTCATTAAAGAAATCCAGCACAAACGTACCCGTCGCTGCTTTGGTTGGGTAAGTGCGGTTTAGGCGGGATAGCGTTTGCACGCATTCCACGCCGCCCAGTTTTTTATCCACATACATCGCACACAGCTTGGGCTGATCGAAGCCGGTCTGGAATTTATTGGCCACGATCATCACTTGGTAATCGTCCGAATCAAAAGCTTTGCGCAGATCTCTGCCTTTTAGATTCTTGTTCATATTGGTTTCGGTATATTTATGTCCGTCATTCCCGCGAAGAGCCTGCCCCCGCGAAGGCGTGGGGCGGGAATCCAGTTGCGCTGCTGGATCCCCGACAAAATCACTCGGGGATGACGAAGTAGGGGATGACGAGTAATAGGGGTCTTTGTCAGAAAATTCCACTTCCCCCGAGAACGCCACCATGGCATGGATTTTTTGATAGCCTTTGTCGGTGATGTATTTATCAAAACCCAGCTTGTAGCGCACCGCCTCTTTACGTGAGCTAGTCACCACCATCGCCTTGGCTTGGCCACCCAATAGCCCCATCACATTGTTTTTGAAGTGCTCCACAATCACCATTACCTTTTGCGCGATATTATGATCGTGCAGGCGCACCCATTGATTGAGTTTCACCTTGGCTTTTTTGCTTTCGACTTCCTTCTCAACTGTCGCGGCGTTCTGGATTTTTAGCGCAAGGTTGTAGGCGACTTTGTAATTGGTGTAGTTCTTCAGCACATCCAGAATAAAGCCTTCTTCAATCGCTTGGCGCATGCTGTACACGTGATACGCCGCTGGCTTATTGGTGGCAGATGCCACTTCATCAGGGCGCGGCAGGCGGCCAAATAGCTCTAGCGTTTTGGGTTTCGGCGTGGCGGTAAAGGCGAGGTAACTCAGGTTTTTAGATGCACGGCGCGAGGCAACCGTTGCGGCGATGATGTCATCCGTGCTCAGCTCTTCATCTTCCTCGCTAGCGTCTTTCATCAGCACTTCTTTCAATTGCCGCGCCGTCGAGCCAGTTTGTGATGAGTGCGCTTCGTCGGCAATGATGGCGTAGCTGCGCTCTTTTAGGCTGACACTATTTTCAATGGCTTTTAGTACGAATGGGAAAGTCTGAATCGTAACGATAATAATCGGCTGCGCGCTCTCTAAAGCTTTAGCGAGCTTCTCTGATTTTGAGCCATCGCCGTCCGTATTATTAATCCGCCCCACCACGCCGTTCGTGTGCTCGAATTGGTGAATCGTATCTTGCAGCTGCGCGTCGAGCACATTGCGATCCGTCACCACAATCACCGAATCAAATTGCTTTTTGCCCAGCTCGTTGTACAGGCTAGAGAGCTGATGCGCTACCCACGCAATCGAATTTGATTTACCTGATCCAGCGCTATGCTGGATCAGGTATTTTTGCCCTGGGCCTTCCGTGCGTGCCGCTTGAATCAGTTTGTTCACCACATCCCACTGATGGTAACGCGGGAAAATCATCGATTCTTTTTTGTACTTTCGGCCTTCAAAATCCTCGCGCTCTTCGATCTGCAAATGCACATAGCGCGCCAAGATATTCAGCAGATTGTCGGGCAGCAGCACTTCATTCCACAGGTAATCCGTCGCGTAGCGATTCACATCTTTAGGTACATCATTGCCAGCGCCACCATCGGCAGTGCCTTTGTTAAACGGCAAGAAGTAGGTATCTTCACCCGCCAAATGCGTCGCCATGTACACCTCGTATTGGCTCACGGCGAAGTGCACAATTGCGCCGCGCTTAAAGCTCAGCAGCGGTTCGGGCTTTTTGGCAATGGGGTCAACGGGCAGGCGGGTGGTTTTGTATTGCTTGATCGCGTTGTGCACCGCTTGCTTAAATTCGGATTTCAATTCCAGCGTCGCCACCGGCAGGCCATTCACAAACAGCACCAAATCAATCCGCCACGCTTTGGCTTTTGCGCCCGTTTCCGCCAAATGCGCCGCCGTGGCGTAGGGGCTGTAAACCAGCTCAGGCACAACGCGCAGGCGGTTCTGTTGATACCGCTGCCGCGTATCGGGGTTTAAATCATGCTCGGGTTTGAATTGGCACAGGCTAAACCGCGCATTGCGATCTTTAATCTCATGCCGCAACACGCCCAGCGTGCCATAGGTACGCGATGCGCCGCTGGTGGCGTTCGGGTCGGCCTTTTGCAATTGCTTGGCGACCAATTCTAAAAACTGCTGATCTGTGTCTTTCGGGTGATTGCCGCAAAACTTCTGCCACTCGGCATCCTGCGTCTCGCGCACAAAGCCCAATAGATCGGCAGGGTAGAGCGCCAATTCTCGATTGTATTGATCGGCTTGGCCGAGCTGCCAACCATGCGCAATCAGCTGGGCGATGATGTCGTTTTGAAAGGCGAGTTCTGCAGCTTTATCGGTCATTAGTTTTTGTCGCAATAAGTTGTTGTTGGGTATGTAGGCCTAAGCATTGATTGCTAATAGCTAGGTCGATAGACCAGTTGATTATTGTTTTTCGGCAGCATCGCGTACACGGTATTTTTGTAAACGGCTTTTGGGTTTGTCGGGAATCGTCATTTCAATCAAGCCTGCTGCTAGCGCGGGTAGCAAATAGCGTTCTCGAAACGATAGGCGGTCGCGCAGGCCGCAGGCCGCTAGCAATTCGCTCGCGCTCATCTCGCCTTGTAACACCTGCAATAGAAGCTCGACTTGTGGGGTGACTTGTGGGGTGACTTGTGGGGTCGCTTCGGCTTGCGCGCTAATCGTGTCGTGCAGTGCTGCCAAAATCATCGCCAGCAAAAACTCAATCAGCGGTGCGCTGTCATTGCCTGCGGTGCTGTCTTGTAGTGCTTGGTAATAAGCGGGCTGGTTATCAAAAATCAGGCTTTCAACGGGCAGATTGGCGAACAGCGGATTCCAGCGCGATAAAATCAGCGTTTGCCACAGTCGCCCCATGCGCCCGTTGCCATCGGCAAACGGGTGGATAAATTCAAATTCGTAATGAAACACGCAGCTCGCAATCAGCGGATGCTGATCGGTGCGTTTCAGCCAGCCCAGCAGATTATTCATCAGATAATCCACCCGATCCGCAGGCGGTGCCATGTGGATCACCTGCCCAGCCGACATCACACCCACGCCGCCGCTGCGATAGCGCCCAGCGTCGGCCAGCAATCCCTTCATTAACATGCGATGCGAGGCTAAAAGATCGGCGCGTTTGGTTGGCGTCCAATCGCTCATTGCCTCATACGCCGCGAGTGCATTGATGGCCTCCGCAATCTCGCGCGGCGGGGCGATGACGCGTTTGCCGTCTAAAATCGCGGTGATTTGCTCGGTACTCAGCGTATTGCCTTCAATCGCCAGCGAGCCTTGAATCGTGCGGATGCGATTGGCGCGGCGCAAACGTAAATTCTGTTCTACTTCCAACTGCACCGACACCCGCCCAGTCGCCTCGGCCACATCCGCGACCAAGCGAAGCACAGCAGGCGTAATGCTAAACGGCGGTTGATAATCGGACATGGTCGGTTTCACGGGTTAAATATTAATGTGCAGGTATTTGCTTGTGGACATTGATTAATATTGGCTACATGGCAATACCCCTTACTGCTTTGGCATGTTCAGATTGGGTGTTGATACAAAACACTTTGCACTTGTTCCCCCCTTTGAAAAAGGGGGGCTAGGGGGGATTTGCAGTTGACCTTGCATTTATAAATGCATAAAACCAAGGGCAAATCCCCCTCAATCCCCCTTTTACTAAGGGGGAAGCTACAGCATCGTGTATCAAACCGTTGCTATACGCCCAAGATGACTATTCATTGTCATCAACACCAAATCTGAACATCACCTAGTGCTTTGCTTGCCAATCCCGCACGTCGATCTTGCCGGTGACGGCGGCGGTTTGGTAGGGCGTCAATGAGCGCAGCGAATTGCGCCGAATGCGCCGCAAACAAACACCGCAACGGCGCGATTCAGGCTATGCCGAAACGAGCACGGTTTTAAGCGGTGTTCTTATCCAGAGCGCAGTGGTGGGTACGCGGCATAAAACCCGCCTAACCCACCCTACGAAACCACAGGTATTTCCTTGTTGGCATTTAAAAACAATATCTACGTGGCAATCCCATTTAAAACTAGCGTCATCCCCGAGCGGTTTTGTCGGGGATCCAGCCGCGCTACTGGATTCCCGATAAACCCATTCGGGAATGACGGTTTAAGCATGCCAATCCCGCACGTCGATCTTGCCGGTGACGGCGGCGGAGATTAGAGCTGTGCGGCGTTCTTTGATCAAATTAATCGTTGTATTTGCTTTATCAATTAAATTATCGAACTTTTTAGTTTGTAAAAATAAATATTCTAATATCTCATTTTGTTCATTCTGAGGAGGGAAAATAAAACGAAGCCCTTTAAAATCTCCCAGAGAAACTCGTTTTCGTGTTGATTCAACGCTGATGTCATCAATGACAATTCGTCCAAAATCGGAATTCAATAGCATGATCAAATATTCGGGATTCACTATTTCTACATCAATACGAATCCTTATTACGTCTTGTGTAATTATTGCATCTGGTTCATTGGCTGGATATATACATGCTTCCCCTGGTGGGTCGCCTACTTTTGAAATTAATACATCGCCTGATGTCACTCGGCATACATCCAATTGAAGTGCCTTTTCTTCAGAAACACACACCGTACTTTTTCTGACATATCCAGTACGGTTGAGATCTCTAATGTAAATGACAGGAACACCGTCATCTATGAGTTCATGTGCAAGTAAGTCACTACCAAAAGGACCATTAACAAAGCTACCCCTATTACTTTGCGCAACACTATTCAATTTTATTTTTGAAACCCAATGCTCCGGCACTTTGCCTAACCATTCCACGCCCGAATCTTTGAGTGGGGCGTTGGGGTTGAGGCCTTGGGTGACTGCGTGGCTGATGACGGCCTGGCGTTTTTCTTTGAGCAGCGCAATCAGGCCTTGCTGCTTTTCAATCAACAAATCAATCCTCAAAGTCTCGTGGTCGAGGAAGTTGGCGATGTTTTCCTGTTGCAAAAAAGTTGGCGCACTAACTTTAAGTGAAGCTATTTTTTCCTGATTTACATTCGGCTGCCCACCACCCGAAGATAAATTGATAATTTCTTGGCGCGTGGCATAGAGCCAGTAAAACAAATATTTGTTATGCAAAATTTCAGATGGCGGCATTACACAACAGGCTTGATTGGTTGTCGCATCGTTGCCAAAAATACCAAGTCTGCCGATTGTTGCTCCATACATCGCGATAGCGACAGAGCCCTTTGGATGAACGCGCAAAGTTGGCAAATCGATCAATGCTTTGTCTGTAACTTTCTTTTGGGTGTCAAAAATAACATCCTCGCGAAGTTCACCCGTTGTTACCCATAGATTTTCACCGCCATAATAAATTTCGCCATCAGATTTTGGAGTTGTGCCGCTTGCTACGTATGGGCATGCATGCGCGATTTTCCACATATCCCAATCTGTAGGAATATTGCCAATCCAATCAATCCCAGAATCCTTATATTCCGCATACGCCTGATACCGACTCATTCTGCGTCTCCTTCACTATCTTTATCTCCACACGGCGTCATCCCCGAATGCTCTTGTCGGGGATCCAGTGGCTCTACTGGATTCCCGACAAAGGCATTCGGGAGTGACGAAGTAGCAGCATTCGCGGCAGCGCCGCCATCACCACACAACGGCGTCATCCCCGAGAGCTCTTGTCGGGGATCCAGTGGCTCTACTGGATTCCCGACAAAGGCATTCGGGAATGACGAAGTAGCAGGATTAGGGTTGATGTGCTGTGGCACTGCGCCAGCAATTTCCGGCCATAGGTCTAGCCATTGCGAGTTTTGTTTTTCTATCAGACGCAGCTTCCAGTCTCGATTCCATTTTTTTAGCTGTTTTTCTCGGCGAATGGCGCTTTCCATTGTTTCGTGTTGCTCATACCAAACCAGTGTTTTTACGCTGTGTTGCTGGGTAAACCCCTCAACAACGCCTTCGCGATGCTGCCAGATGCGCTGGATCAAATCGGAAGTCACGCCAATATAAAGCGTGCCATTGCGCTGGCTGGCGAGGATGTAAACGGCTGGGGCTTTCATGCGATCATCCTTTTCGCCGTCATTCCACGGATGGCGGGAATCCAGTTGCACTGGCCGTTATTTACACGCAATTTTATCGAGTAATAAACCCTCTGGATTCCCGACAAAAGCACTCGGGAATGACGCCGCAGAGTGAGTGTCACCAGTGGTGACACTTTTACCGGATTGAGTACCATGCGTTCAAATAGCGTGGTGTTGACGGCGCGGTAGGCTTGCTGACGCGCAGCGTCGATTAGCCCGACAATTTCGGCGAAATCAGGCGTATTGATTGGCTCGCTCATGAATGCACCTCTTGCAGCAAGGCCATGATCTCGGCGCTGATGGCGTCCAGATCGGCGTCGATGGCTATCAAATCGCGGGGCGGTTGGTATTGGTAGAAGTGGCGGTTGAACGGGATTTCATAGCCGACAATACCGATCTGGCCGTCTTTGGCGTCGGTCTTGCTGGCATCGATCCAAGCATCGGGTACGTGCGGCTGCACTTCTTTAATAAAGTACGCTTCGTTGATGTCGTTAACGCTGCGGCTAGGATCAAGTGCGACGTTTTCGTTATCGCGCAGATCGCCGTCGGCCACGTATTCGATCACTTCATTACCGACTGCAAATAGGCCGTAGAGTGGCTTCGCTGTGGCTTTGTGAACTTTCTTGATGACTTTGGCAGCGGCTGGGTTTTTCCAGCTGACGGCGTCGGTGAGTTGTTTTTTCTCTTTGGCATCCAGCGCAATGGCGGATTTCTTTATCGCGGCTTTTAGCGCTTCATCAAAGCCGTTGAAATCATCGCTTTGCGCGCTGCCCATTTGCAATTGCAAAGCTTGGGCTTTTAGCAGCAGGGCTTTTTGAGCGAGCCATGTTTTAGCATCCAGCAGGTCTTTGATCTGTTTTTCTTTAAGATCGCTGAAATGGCTTTTTAGGTAGGCGCGAATTTCGACTTGGTAATCATCCAGCTGGCCATAGTTTTCGCACTCTGGCGAGTCTTGCCAGTAAGGCTGGCCATAGTCGGCATACACCCATTTCATAGCGGCATTCAGTGCGCCCGACTCATAACGCAGGGCGGCAATGCGCTCATCACTGAGCTGATAAGACAGGCGCAGCGGGCGCTCAATGGTAATACGGCGGTAGCCAAATTCATGCGTGGCAAAAATCTTGGCCGCGAAGGTTTTGGCGACTTCTGCTTTCGGGTTGGCTGCCTGGCGGCCACGGTTGCTCTTTTGCTCGGCGGGTTTATCCAGCTCACGCGCATCCACCACGGCGAAATCACCAAAGCAGCGGGTGATTTCGCGGATGTCGTTTTCACCCATTTCATTGCGTTTGCTGCCCAGCGATTTACGCATCTTGCCGCAGAGGTTTACGCCATTAATGAGCTGGACTTTACCTTTGCGCTCGGACGATTTTTTGTTCGACAGCACCCAGATATAGGTTGAAATGCCAGTGTTGTAGAACATATCGGTTGGCAGCGCGACGATGGCCTCCAGCAAATCAGCTTCTAAGATATAGCGGCGAATTTCAGATTCGCCTGAGCCAGCGCCACCCGTGAACAGCGGCGAGCCATTTAGAATAATACCGATACGCGCACCGCCCTCAGCGCCGTCGCGCAATTTGCTAATCAGGTGCAGCAAAAACAGCAGCGAGCCATCGGATACACGCGGTAGGCCAGCGCCAAAGCGGCCATCAAAGCCTTTGAGCGTGTGCTCGTCCTTGATGTCGCCTTCAATCTTTTTCCAATCCACGCCAAATGGCGGGTTCGATAACATGTAATCGAATTTATTGGCGTAAAGATGATCGTTCGATAGCGTATTGCCCAGTTTAATATTGCTGACGTTCTGGCCTTTGATCAGCATGTCGGCTTTACAAATGGCGTAGCTTTCTGGATTCAGCTCTTGGCCAAAGGCGCGCATCACCGCTTGCGGATTGTGCTCGTGCACGTATTCCATCCCCGCAGATAGGAAGCCACCTGTGCCGGCAGTCGGGTCGTAAATGGTGCGGATGATGCCCTCTTTGGTCAGCGCATCGTCGTCTTCCATAAACACCAAGGAGGTGGTGAGGCGAACGATGTCGCGCGGGGTAAAGTGCTCACCCGCTGTTTCATTTGAGCTTTCGGCAAATTTGCGAATCAGCTCTTCAAACACCAAACCCATTTCATAATTAGAAACCGCCGCAGGGCTTAGATCGGTGGTGCGTACTTTTTGAATGATTTTGTACAGCAGATTGGCGTCGTTCAGCAGCGCGATAAATTCAGCAAATTTGAAATGGTCAAAAATCTCGCGCGCGTCCGTGCTGAAAGATTGAATGTATTTTTCCAGATTGGCCTTGATGCCCGCTTCACCCAGTGTGCTCAAATCCATTTTGGACGTGTTGTAGAACGACAGACCGTTTGGGTTTTTTGCCGTAGCCGTGGCACGCAGCAGTAGTTTTTCCTGGCCTTCTTCCGGCAAATTCATCAGCTCAACAATTTCCACCTGCTTGAGCACGGCTTCTTTAGTCTCCGCCAGCACACACTCCAAACGGCGCAGCAGCGTAAATGGCAAGATGATGCGGCCATATTGGCTCTGCTTAAAATCCCCGCGTAGTAAGTCTGCAAGTGACCAGATATAGGCCGCGAGATTGTTGGTGGTTTGTGACATTGCTTTCGACCTAATTCAGAATACTTGATGGCCGGTATTGTAGCGGGTTTGACATGTGGAAGTAGGATTTTGAAAGTGGCAATAAAAAGTCATTACGCGCTAAGAATTTAACTGAAGTTAATAATTGCGCTCTTCTGAATCGCCATTATTTGCAATTAATTAATCTACTATTACCGCCATAAGCAAAGTGATCCATATACCCATCGTAAGGATTTGGCTCATATTAACTTCCCGCAACGAAACGTCGTCATTCCCGCATGCCTTTGGCGGAAATCCAGATGCACTACTGGATCCCCGATAAAAACACTCGGGGATGACGGTTTGTCATAAGTACCCAAGCATAAATTATCCAATCTTTTTAAATCATGCATTTTTCGTAGGGTGCAAAACGCCGTAGGCGTTACGCACCAAGGGCTGGTGCGCAAGAAAGGCACTTGCACACCCTAAGAAAATCACATATTTTTTCCTTTAAAAATATGTGATAACTTATGTCGAACTACTTACTATTACCGCCATAAGCAAAGTGATCCATATACCCATCGTAAGGATTTGGCTCATATTAACTTCCCGCAACGAAACGTCGTCATTCCCGCATGCCTTTGGCGGAAATCCAGATGCACGACTGGATCCCCGATAAAAACACTCGGGGATGACGGTTTGTCATATCGGGAAATTATTTCGAGCCATATCCTAAGGACGAAAGCGATCTGCTTTCAGGCCGAATCGCTTACTCAACCACGGCCCTATATTCAGTGGATAACAACAACTGGACTTGTAACGGGAGTGGCAATGTTTCGTCAGTGGCAGTGGCAGCGCTTGCTTATGGGATGATGAAAGTTGTTGGGTTCTTTGTTTGACGATTGACGCAGGAATAGAATTTCTACCTTTCCAAATTTCTTTTTTTGATGCGTTTTCAAAACTGAGGGGACAAGATACACACACCACAAGGCCTGTGTTTATATGAAATGTATTCAAATTAAAAAACAAAAAGCCCACCAGTTGAAGTGGTGGGCTAAATGCTGGGCTACATCTAAATCTTCTTGAACACCTTGATCTAAAAGGTGTAAATGGCGGAGAGAGGGGGATTCGAACCCCCGACAGGTTTTCACCTGTGGCCGCTTTCCAGGCGACTAACTTAAACCACTCATACATCTCTCCGCGAGAAGAGGCCGAATAATAATCAACTTAGCGGGAGTGCGCAAGCCCTATTGCTGATTATTTTTCATTTTCTTTGCATTTTTTCTACTCATCCATCCTACTTTGCTTAACAAACACCCATATTTATTATAAATATCAAATAATTAGCAAAATTCAATGCGATTTAAATGAAGCTCAAAAAAAACTTAATCTATTTAAACACTCAAACCACAACTCAATTGGCATGCCCGCACCAAGCAGGGCCAAAATATGTGCTTTGCATGTCGCCCCTCCCCACTCTAGGTAAAACAAAACCCACGTAAGGTGGGCTTTGTTACTGCTCTATATACGCCTTAACCCACAACTGGAATCTTGCCGATTTTGGCTTGCCAGATTTTTGGCGCTGTCGCGTGTACCGAAATGCCCTGCGAATCAACCGCCACGGTAACGGGCATATCCACCACGTCAAACTCGTAAATGGCTTCCATGCCCAGATCAGCAAAACCAACCACGCGACTGGCTTTAATCGCTTTGGAGACCAGATACGCAGCGCCGCCTACGGCCATTAAATAAACGGACTTGTGCTTTTTGATGGCATCGAGGCCCGCCGGGCCGCGCTCTGCCTTGCCGATCATGCCTAAGAGACCGGTTTCGGCCAGCACTTGCTCAGTAAACTTATCCATACGCGTCGCCGTAGTCGGGCCTGCTGGGCCGACGATTTCATCGCGCACTGGGTCTACTGGGCCAACGTAGTAGATAAAGCGCCCAGCAAAATCAACCGGCAGTTTTTCGCCTTTATTGAGCATTTCTACCATACGCTTATGCGCGGCGTCACGACCAGTGAGCATTTTGCCGTTGAGGAGCAACGTTTGGCCTGGCTGCCAGCTGGCGACGTCCTCACGGGTCACGGTGTTTAGATCAATGCGGATCGACTCAGCAGATGGTGTCCACGTTACATCGGGCCAGTCTTCCAGCTTAGGCACTTCTAAAACAGCAGGGCCGGAGCCATCCAGCGTAAAGTGCACATGGCGCGTGGCGGCGCAGTTTGGAATCATGGCAATCGGCAGGCTGGCTGCGTGTGTTGGATAGTCTTTGATTTTTACATCAAGTACCGTTGCTAAGCCGCCAAGGCCCTGAGCACCAATTCCCAGCGCATTTACTTTTTCGTACAGCTCAATACGCAGCTCTTCAGCACGGGTTTGTGCGCCACGCTCGATCAGCTCTTGAATATCGATGGATTCCATCAGCGCTTCTTTGGCCATGACCATGGCCTTTTCTGCCGTGCCGCCGATACCAATCCCTAACATACCTGGCGGACACCAGCCTGCGCCCATTTGCGGCACGGTTTTAAGTACCCAATCCACAATCGAATCCGATGGGTTGAGCATGGCGAATTTGGATTTATTCTCTGAGCCGCCACCTTTGGCTGCGATATCAATTTCTACCGTATTGCCTTCCACGATTTCGTAATGAATCACGGCTGGGGTGTTATCTTTGGTGTTTTGGCGCTTGCCTGCTGGGTCTTGCAGAATGGACGCGCGCAGCTTGTTATCCGGGTGCAAATAAGCGCGGCGCACGCCTTCGTTAATCATATCGGTGAGGCTCATGGTCGCATCGGCCCATTGCACATTCATGCCGACGCGCACAAAACAGGTGACAATGCCGGTATCTTGGCAAATAGGGCGATGGCCCTCTGCGCACATGCGGCTATTGGTTAGAATCTGCGCGATGGCGTCTTTAGCTGCGGGTGATTCTTCTTTCTCGTACGCTTTACCTAATGCTTGGATGTAATCTTTAGGATGGTAATAGCTGATGTATTGCAGGCTATCGCTGATGCTATCGATTAAGTCTTGCTGGCGTATTGTGGTCATCTTCTGGTCCCAGTGGTTTTACAGGATGACGCAATTGTAGCGCATGAGCGGGTTAGAAAATATTGGCGCAAACAGCCAGCTCAACGTTTAGATCAATATCATCTAGTTGCAATGTTATTCAATTACAATAGCTTTTATTACACTTACACAACAGACCATACTATGCTTGACCGTCACTCCGGCGTTGCCCTTTGGCGACAAATTGAAGACTCACTGGCACGCGATATTAGCAATAAAATCCTGCGCGATCGCATGCCCAATGAAACCGAGCTGGCAACGCAATTTGCCGTCAATCGCCATACCATTCGGCGTGCATTGCAAGCACTTGAAGCACGCGGCCTAGTCAGAATTGAGCAAGGCCGTGGCACCTTTGTGCAAGAAGAAATGATTGATTACCAGCTTGGGCGGCGTACTCGATTTTCGCATAGCTTACAAAAGCAGCGCCTTGCTGGACAAAGCCAAGTTTTACACGTTAAAACTGAAGCCGCCAATCCAGAAATTTGTCAGTACCTAGGCCTTGCAGTAGAAAGCCATGTGTTGCATATCGAGGCACTGGATATTGTAGATGAGCGCGTGGTGGGCGTTTGCCATCAATACTTCCCCCTGCCGCGCTTTCAGGGCTTTGAGACTTTTTACACCAGCCAGCCCAATACCAATCTAGCGCTCAAAGCCTTTGGCATTCAGCAATGCCAGCGTAAATCATCGCGAATCAGCGCTCGCCTACCCGAAGCAGGCCAGGCGCAGCTATTATCACAAACCAAATTTCAACCGCTTCTTTGCGTAGAAAGCGTTTACAGTGATGCAGATAGCCAGATTATTGAATATGGCATTACCCATTTCACCGGCGATGCGGTGCAAATCTACTTAGAAGCCGAAACATTTTAAACCGATGCCCATGACACCCAAGCCCCTACGCCGATTCATTGCCCTAAGCCAAGCATTAGGCTGGATGGAAGACGACAGCCTACCATTTTTGCAAGCCACACTGGGGCCAACGGCAATACAGGTAAGCAACGAAGCAATCTGCATAGACGCAGGCCTCGACGCAAAAACACTTGAGGCACTGCTAGAACACGCCGCAATTAAGATGCGCGATGCGGGGTGGATTAAGGGCTGGCGCAATGAGCGCTACACGGTATTTGCAAGCAATCAAGCGGGTGATTTGGATTTGACCCAGCCGCTATTTCAGCTAGAACGCGCCGCCTTTCGCCGCTTTGGCCTCACCAGCCGCGCCGTGCATATCAATGGCTACACAGCCAAGGCTGAGCTATGGATTGCTCAGCGGGCAAGCAATAAAGCCATCGACCCCGACAAGCTCGATAACCTCGCCGCAGGCGGTATCTCAGCGGGTGAAAACGTCTGGGATTGTGTAATTAGAGAGCTGGCCGAAGAAGCCGGTATCCCCGACCAGCTGGCTAGACTAGCCGTTGCTAGCGGCAGCCTGCGCACCACTCGGGTAGAGACCGATGGCTGGCATGATGAAATCATTTATACCTATGATTTAAAACTACCCGATGATTTTGTACCTAAAAATACCGATGGCGAGGTAGCAGGCTTTCAGCGCTATCGTTTTGAGCAAATTGAAGCGATTTTACCAAGGATGACACTGGATGCGGCTGCGGTAACGCAGGCTTTTCTGAAACAGCAGGAGCGGTGCTAACCCGCACAGGCTTACTTCAAATCACCTAATTATTCCTCTTGCTCAATCTCATTATAAATATCGTAGGGCGGGTGAAACCCGCGTATTTATTCAACATTGCACGCGGGTTTCACCCCAATCCTATCAACTTAAGCTTATTGCATTGGGTGCGTTGGCATTTATTTATAGGGTGTACAACGACGTAGTCGGAGCACCAAGAACGGTGCGCAAGAAAAACGACTTGCACACCCTATACAAAACCAACCATGTTTTGACCTTAAGTTGATAGGATTGGGTTTCACCCGCCCTACAAATTCAAAAACCAAGCCTAGCACTCAAGAAATCCATCTACACATAGTCCACTGAGCAAGAGGCATAATCAGGTCAAATCATCTAAAAGCGCCGATGGCGGCAAGAAGGCTTTCCAGAATGCCACATCATATTTCCACCAAGCATGCCCCCCCATCGGGGCCGTGCCGCCATTCACCTTATAATAATAAGCAGGCTTTAATTCCAGAGAAAATAAAGAAGCTGTAATTTCATTAGGAATAATAAAATCGGCAGACAAAGCCCCCATATAAGAAAAAAACAAATCTTCACTAGAGCCTGTTTTTAAAAATACAGCAATGGCATCTGGAAATTCATTTAATAAGGCCATACATTTACGCGTTCTGCGCAAGCTTAAGCCGCCATTGCCCACATACACTTTAATCGCCTTGCCAAAATCGCCTTCAAATCGGCCAAGATTTACAAACAATTCATTACCATCCGGCCACGGTGCACCAATATAATCAAAAGGCTTACTTATCCATAAATCCAGATCATCGCGTAAAACAATGGCATCTGTTTGTAAAATTAAAATAAAATCATAAGTATCAAACCGCTGGTAAAAATAATCCGCCAACAGTAATCGATTGTAGCCAGCAATACTCTCGAAATAGTGATCTTCAAAAAAAGAAAAGGGAACATCAGGATAGTTTTCTAAATAGTACGCACGCTCAATATTTTCTGGTGCAATAAATTGCACCTTACGTCCCATAAGTGCATGCAAAGAAACACCCAGAGAATAATTTTCTATTTCTGTAAGCGTATATTTATATAGCGGAATAAGTACAATAACTTGTTCTTGCATTAAAAAACCCTTTTGACCAGGCTAATATGCCAAATTAAAAAATCACACTACACATGCCCTTACTGCGGCAATCACCTGATTCACATCGCTTTGGCTCATTGTTGGGCTTAAAGGCAAACTCAGCACTTGATGATGAATTTTTTCAGCAATGGGAAAAGATAATTGATTAAACGTTTTATAAGCACTTTGCTGATGAGGTGCAATTGGGTAATGTATCAAGGTAACAATGCCTAGCTCTGCAAGCTTACTTTGCAATTCATCTCTTTTTTCAGAGCGCAGCACATACAAATGCCAGACGGGTGAAGTACCCTCAGCCACAATGGGTAAATGCAATGGCAAGCCCTGCAATCCTTGAGTATATTGCTGCGCAATCCGGCAACGCAGCTGAGTTTCTATATCTAAATGAGGAAGCTTCACACCAAGCAATGCCGCTTGCAATTCATCCAGACGGCAATTAAAGCCCTGTACATCATTATAATATTTAACTTTTGATCCGTAATTTAAAAGCATCCGCACTTTTTCTATCAGCAAATCATCATTGCTGGTAATCGCCCCGGCATCGCCCAATGCACCTAAATTTTTTCCCGGATAAAAACTAAATCCTGCTGCATGGCCAAGCCCCCCTACTTTTCTGCCTTTATATAAGGCACCATGCGCCTGCGCGGCGTCTTCAATTACTTTTAAATTATACCGATTGGCAATAGCCATAATTGCATCCATGTCAGCAGGTTGCCCATACAGATGCACGGCGATAATCGCTTTGGTCCGCGGCGTAATGGCCGATTCAATTAAAGCAGGACTAATATTATAGCTGGATTCAAGCGGCTCTACCGGTACAGGCACCGCCCCCGCATAAGTCACCGCCAGCCATGTGGCAATATAGGTATTAGAGGGCACAATTACCTCATCACCCGCCCCGATTCCAAAAGAACGTAAAATTAAATGCAAAGCATCAAGGCCGTTACTCACCCCGGCGCAATGCTTTGTTTCGCAATAGCTGGCGAAAGATTTTTCAAAGAGATTTAATTCTTCTCCCAGAATATAGCGGCCTGAATCCAACACACGCTCAAATGCCTGAATTAATTCAGCACGATGCAGTGCATTAATCGATTTCAAATCCAGAAAAGGAATATTATTTTTCATTATTCAAGTGTTTTCACAAAACGGGCAGGCACACCTGCGACTAATGTTTTTTCTTTTACATCTTTAGTCACAACCGAACCAGCGCCTACCGTAGCGCCTTGCCCAACCCGAATAGCCGGCAATAATGATGCACCCACACCAATCACCACATGATCTTCAATTGTGGGGCCAACCACATGCGATGAATATCCTTCTCTTACCGCATTATCATTGGTGGTACCTACATGCAGGCTGATAAATACATCATCCCCAATCACGGCATTACCCGTAATATGGCTGCAATCCATAATTTTAGTACGGCTGCCAATTTTAGTATTGTAATTCACCGTCACATACCGGCTTAAAATACAAAAACTGCCCACACTGCATTTCTCTCTGATTGAAGCCCCATCACCCAGCAGAGTATTATTGCCGATAATTACATCATAAAAAATAACCGAATTGGGACCAATAGAGCACTCGTCTCCAATTTGGACCACCTTATCAAATTCCGGCATACGTGCCAAAGCACCTGCTCCCTTAGGCTCTTTGCCAATAAAGGCCCCCGGAAACACCTCTACAGCACGCCCTATATTTACCCCATCAGCAATAACCACATGGGGATGAATCACACTATCATCGCCAATCACACACTCGCCAATCACAGCAAAAGGCATGACTGTGACATTAGCCCCTAATTTTGCTTTTTCTGAAATAATTGCAGAAGGATGAATCATGATGTGGCACTCACGGCTTGATTAGTAAATTCTTCATAGCTACGAATATAGTCTGACTCATCGTAATAATCATCGGTTAATACCAATAAAACACAGTCATCACTAAAATCATACATTTCCCGCCAAATCATCGACTCAATTAATAAGCCTTGTGCCGGATTGTCTAATAAAAGCTCAATTTTTTCCCTGCCATCATCCAGCAAAAAACGGCAAGACCCCCTCAATGAAATTGCAACCTGCTTCAATGTCTTGTGTGCATGAAACCCGCGGTGAACGCCTTCTTTTGTGCCAAACAAATAATAAACCCGCTTAATTGGAAAAGGGATGTTCTTTTGCTCTTCGAGCGAAACCAATGAGCCCCTATCATCCCCATGCTTTTGTAGTTGAATAAACTTAATTTGCATAATAACCTCTGCTTCAAAAAATACCGGATCCGCATAAGTAAAAACTGAGCAAAAACAAACTGGCAAACTACAAAATCGCACTAGGCGTGATAAGCACTCAGATAAGAATCGTGAAATGCATAATCATTTTTTAAAATACCATCAACAGCACGCTGCACACGTAATAAAATATCATTACAGCGTGTATCTGCATGATGTCTTGCCAAACCATCAAGCACTCTTTGAATCAAACCGTTTTCACCACTTTCATTAAATGCACTGATGGCTGATTTTACAATTTCATGAGGCTCTACAAGACCATTTAAATCATAATATAATGGCGCAGTGCCTAAATAAGCCACTTCAGGCATATTTTGATAGAAAGCAGGTAAAATAGGAATACCCCCCGTCAGCAGGGCGTTATATACGCGAATAGGAACCCCCCCTAAGACAGGCATAATCCAGTGTGTTTTATACCCCCCCCATTCTTTCATATTTTCTAAATCAGAACGTTCTTTAAAATCATTGTTTGCAAATGCAACTGTTGGAAAATGCTGCATCACCGAAGCAATTGCGCGATTACGCCTGGCATACTTTTCATAGTGCACATGCATACCAAAAGGCCCGTCTGCTCTTTCAGATAATAATAGTTCCAGATTATTTAATACAAAGGTTCTGGACCACTGATGAACACAGGCAAAAACAGGGCCGATTACGCAGGGGTTAAAATGCGATAAAGCAAAAACGGTTTCTGATGATGCTGATATATAAACATCACAATGAATGGCACACAAAGCGCTCATTTGCAGCCAATGCTGGGAATCCCAATCCCATATTACAAAAAGAGCCTGTGGGTTTTTATTATAAAAATCAATATACGCGGGTAAATCTTTGCCTATATCATTATTCAGTAAAATAAACACAGCGCCTTTGGGGATATTCACAGGCGGTTTATGTAAAAAATCGCTGGCCAGATGTACAAAATGCACATCTTCGCTCATTGATCTGGCATGCAAAAGATGAGCACCTAAATACACCGTACTTATTTTTGAAAAATCAGTAGCCGTTAATTTTTTAATTAAATCATTCTTTTTATTAAACAGCAGTGAATCCAGCAGAGGGTCCTGCAAAAGACTTGCAAATTGTCCTGATGTTGCAGCCAGCTTTTCAATCAGCTGATAAATTTCATTCATAAGCCCTCCCGAACCACGATGAGCGTGTTTTTTATCCACATCTGTTAAAAGGCGTTTTTTCCATTCAGAAATGGGTTTGTATCTGTTCGTAAAAAACGCCATTCAGGATTTTGCTGAGCCAGCATATCAAACAGCTCTGGCGTCACTGTATTTTTAAAAAATACCGCCTGCACATAGCTGGCCACTACCTCACCCGCATGCATGGCCGTGGTTAATTGCTCGGTGCGTGTACGGGTGGATTCCCATATGGGATCGCCATCATTACACATGGCAAATTCGCAGCCCGGTGTATAGACATCCATCATTTTTTTACTGGCAATGCCTCTTATATTTAAACCATAGGCAATTTTTTCTAATTCACGGGTGGAATACTGATAAACATAATTACCAACCGATTCATAATGAGGCTGGCTCTGATCCACGCGGCAGGGATAATCTACCCATGGGTCTTGTGGCTCGATTACCACCACGCCGTAGCGCGCCACGCGAAACATTTCATAAATTGCCGCATAGGGCCTGCTCATATGGTGCAATGCTTCTTTACATAAAATAAAATCAAATGAATTATCGGCAAAACTGAGTGATTCTGCATTTTCAATGGATATATTCTGAATAAAACCGGCGGCTTTGGTTTCTGCCAGTACAGCGTCATCCAAATCAGTTGCTAATACTTCGCGATAGCCTGCCTGCAATAAACGCCATGCATCGTAGCCTGCACCATCGCCCACGGTAAGCCATGAAAAATCTTTTAAGCCGCCTAATACTTCAAATACCGCCGCATATAAACGGGTTTGCCGCCAATAGCCCACGCTGCTTGATGTCCACCATGAATCGTATAAGGTGCGGTGATGTGCATCGGTCATAAATTCAGCCCAATGCTTTTCATGAATCTCATTCATCGACATAGCGGCAGCCTTTTATCTCATCATCAATTCAAAATGCAGCGATTAAATTATTCTGGAATTTCTACTTTTTGCATCACCGTAAGCAAATGCGGGCCACGCCATTCTTGTAGTTTAATTTCAAATGCGCCATTAAACCCATAGCCTGAGGCCCAGCGATTTACATTATCAAAATAGGCTTGAAATGTTTGATCGGTAATAATATTAACGTGGGTTGGATCGCGAAAAGCTTCGGGATGAGGATAAGCTGGAGTGAAAGATAAAAACTGCCCGCCTACTTTAAGCACGCGATAAATCTCATTCATTAATTCAACAAAGGCATTTCTGCGATGCGGCGCGTAAATAATTCTGGGGATATGCTCTAAAAAATCATGCGCAGTGACGTATTCAAAATAATCATTTTCAAAGGGAATAGGTTCAATCACCAAATCTGCCCGTTTTATATTGGCATCTAAATCCTCCCTCACATCAATTCCGAATAATTCATCGGCATTAAATGGATTTTTGGGTGTAGGCCCACAGCCCAGATCTAAACTTCGTGTCATATTCTCCCCTTTGCTTGCGCGTATTCTTTCACTATAGGATTTACATAGGCTGATGTCATTTAATTGACAGCCCTAATTCATCATTAAATGCGCCCAGCTCTTGAGTTCTCCACATCGCGATGTAAGCACTTTCCAAGTTAAAACAAAGCCCTTCTGTATCAAACAAGGCAAAGCTGGCTTTATTGGCGGCAATTCGGGCTTTAAATTCGGCCAATTGTTCGGGTTGCGTCGCCAGTTGCAAGGCCAGCGCTTCATACTCGGCGATTGAGTGAGTAGCCAGTTCCGGCACACCCATAGCATTGAGCACGCTACCCGCTACTCGGGATGGGAAGGAATTACCCATATAAGTCACCACCGGCAGCCCAGCCATCAGGGCATCGGCGGCAGTGGTGTGGGCGTTGTAAGGATGGGTATCTAAGAAGAGATCGGCCTGCCGGTAACGGGCCAGATGGTCTTCGACCAGCGGCACTCGGCTGGCGAAGACCAGCCGATCAGGATCGACGCCCCTTACCTCGGCTTCTTTACGCAGATTACCTTGCGAGGTGTTGCCACGTGACATCAGCCATAGCACACTGCCCGGCACTTGTGTAAGCAGCCGCATCCAAACATCAAACACAGGTGGAGATATTTTGTAATCGTGGCTAAAGGAACAAAACACAATGCCGCTATCGGGCAAGCCACATTCGCTGCGTGTAGGGGTGCGATCAGCAATTTGTACGCTACTGTCAGTCGGTAAATAGGTGTCTGGCAGGTAGACCACTTTTTCGGTGTAATACTGTTGTTGCTCAGGCGGGATGATATAGCGATCGGCGATGATGTAATCAATATAATCAGCGCCCATTGTGCCGGGGTAGCCTAGGTAATTCACTTGAATAGGCGCGGGTCTAAAAGAAAGAATATCGGTGCGAGTGTCCGACGTATAGCCACCTAAATCAACGATGATATCGATTTCCATATCATGCAGCATTTGCGCAACTTGCTCTGAGCCCATTTCCCTTACATCAATAAATTGATCAAATGCTTTAATCATGCGTGCGCGTAAGCGGCTTTGATCGTCAATACCCAGCGAAATTGCAATGGTTTCAAAACGGGATTTATCATGATGCTCAAATACGCCTGCCATTAAGTGGCCAACGGGGTGTTCGCGCAAATCAGGGGAAAGATAAGCCAATTTAATTTTCTTATGCCGATATCGCTCACCTTGCCATAGTGATTTGGCATTTTTTGGGCAATATTGGTTAGCAAAGATTCTAGCAGCCAATAAATGATCGGCGGCATTATCCGAGGCCGACATAAAGGCCAGCGATTTACAAGTGCGCTCGCCTTTTCTGATTCCATCAACAATTTGCTGAGTAAGCAAATCAAAATCAGTCCAATCGCAAATATGCATGCGCTCGTAAAACAACAAACCTAGACCATAATTATAATTGGGATCAATTTGAATCAGTCGCTGAAAAATGGCAATAGCCTGTTCACTTTGCTTAAATTCTGTCAGCAAAATACCGCTATTGCCTAAGGCGGCCACATGATCAGGATCAACTCTTAATATTTTTTGAAAGCGCTCTAATGCTTCTAAATGCCGATACATATTTCTAAGTAGCACACCACTATTAAGTAATACGCTGACATCATCGGGCTGTATTTCTAATGCGGCATCAAAGCTTTTTAATGCGTCTTCCCGATTGCCCATGGCTTGCAAGATAGAGCCATGTAGATAGTGCAGGGGTGCAAATTGAGGGGCGGCTTCAATCCCCCGTTTTGTAAGCTGTAATGCCAGTATTTTGTCACCAGAATTAAGTGCAATCAGTCCCAAGGAATACAAAGCGGCCGCGTTATTAGGATCTTGATCCAAAATCTCAATAAACAAACTACCCGCCGCCGCTATTTCACCTTGATTTTGTAATTCTATTGCTTTGATGAGTTGGTCTGCAACGGGCATTTTTGGGGCTCTTTTTTTTGAAGGCTTCATCAAGCATGTACTCACAATAAAATAGAGCGGGCTGTAAATCCAATTTTATTTTTTATTTGTATCATTATGGCTCTCTGATCGCTTCTTTTATTGCTTTTGTCAGCGGCCAAATTAGGTAAGAAATAACCGTGCGTTTGCCTATGACAATTTCGGCAGATAAAGTCATCCCTGGCAATAAGCGTGATTTACCAGTCATTTTTTTAAGCTTGTTATCGCCAAAATCAATGCGTGTGATATAAAAATTATCTGCGCCACGCGGGGCAGTTTCATTTCTAAATGAATCTTCGCTAATCGTTCTCACCTTTCCATCCAGCATGCCATGTTTTTGAAATGGGAAAGTATCTAGCTTCATATGCACCGGATCGCCTTCTTTAATATAACCGATATCCAGTGAATCGATCTTTGCCTCAACTTCCAGCACCGCGCCTAATGGTACTAAAGTAAAGAATTGCTCTGCTTCTCTGATAATAGAGCCTTGCGACAACTTAGCAATATCCAGCACAACCGCATCCACTGGCGATATTAAAGTCACCATTTGCCGACGTTTTTCTGATTTTTGTAATTGCTCATTTAAGGAGTCGCGCTCACGTGTACCGGCCAATAAATCTTCCATCACTTTTTGTCGCCAGCCATTTGAAAACGCCGCTTTTTCTGCTTGTAATGCACCCACTTCTTTTAATAGCTCAAATTCTTTATTTTGTACTTGCCCTAAATCGCGCTCGACTTCTAATCGCCGATCTCTGACTTCAAGTAAACGCAATTTGGAATCGTATTGTTGAGCCGCAGCTTTTTCTTGCATGGCTTCAATCTCAGTCATTGATTTAAGCCGCTTGCTGAGTACCTGATGATCATTGCGATTGGTTTGAATCGTCGCCGATAGCCTCGCTAAGTTTTGATCTATTTTGGTCGCTTGGGCGCGGAAATTAGCTTGCCGCTCATTTAAGATCTGCGCTTGCAGTACCGTGTCCGCATCGGTATGAGGGTTGCTTTTGGTTTTGCCGGTTAATTCAGCTTGCAAGCTGCTAATTTGAGTTTCCAAGCTTTGTAAGCGTGAGCGCAACTGCGCATCGTCAGCCTGTGCAAAGGTGGGATCGAGCATGGCGAGCCGTTGCCCCTTATGCACCACCTGCCCCACCCTTACATCAATGCGCTGAATAATCGAAGTTTCAAAAGGCTGTACCACAATATTGGGCGAGGGATTGACCAAACGCCCTTGGGCTATCACGACTTGCTCTACTTCTGAAAAATTGGCCCATAACAAAAAGCTGCTAAATGCGAGTAAAAGCACAAGCAAGGTGCTGCGCACATAAAATGGCAGCTGCCTTTGCTCAATTTCATCCGCATCGGGCAGAAAATCGATCGCAACTGACTCGGCTTTCGCTTTTACAGGTGGCTTGTTTGTTGATGCCATAGGTGTTGGTAAGTCTCACAGCGGGTTAAGAGCTCTTCGTGTCGGCCGCTATCCATGAGCTGGCCTTGCTGCATCACTAAGATGGTGTGCGCATTTACTAAGGTCGACAGGCGGTGGGAAATCATCACTACGGTACGGCCCACCGCAATTTTGGATAGATTCTTAATAAATATGGCTTCGCTTTCTGGATCCAGCGCACTGGCCGCTTCGTCCAAAATTAAGATTCGCGGTTTGGCCAGCAGCGAGCGTGCAATCGATAAACGTTGTTTTTGCCCGCCAGATAAATTAGAAGCGTTTTCTTCGAGCATGGTGTCGTAGCCCTGCGGCATGCGCTCAATAAATTCATCTGCCCCTGCCGCCTCGGAAGCCGCAACAATCTCTTCAAAAGAGGCATCGGGCTTGGTGGCCACCAAGTTTTGTCGGATGGTGCCTCGGAATAAGAAGTTTTCTTGCAAAACCACGCCAATTTGCCGCCGCAAATGGGGCAATTCAATTTCACGCGCGTCCATGCCATCAAAGCGCACAATCCCGCCTTGTAAGGGGTAAAGCCCTTGAATCAGCTTGGTAACCGTCGTTTTACCTGAGCCACTGCGCCCAACAATCCCGACGACCGCCCCCGATGGAATAGTAAAGCTGGCGTTATTTAATGCTGTAGCCGTAGCGCCGGGGTAGCGAAAACTCACCTCATCAAAGGTAATCTCACCCACTAATTGTGGCCGTAATCCGCCAGCGCCCACGCGCCCTTCTGGCGCACGATTCATCACTTCGCCCATCATGCGCACCGACAATGCCGTTTCTTGGTACTCATTCACGAGTCCCACCATGGCGATCAAAGGCTGGACCACGCGGCCAGACATCATTTGAAAGCCAATTAAGGCCCCCACCGTCATGGTCTGATCAAATACATCTTGTGCGCCAATCACAATCACCACCACGGGCAATAACTTACCCAAGAAATCGGTAACCGCATTACCAACAATCGAGATCTGCCCCACTTTAAAATGTAAGGAAATCGCTTCTGCCGAAAGCTGGTCCCACGCCCTGCGCTGCTTAGGCTCAATCGCCAAGGCTTTAACCGTGCGAATACCATGAATGGTTTCAACCATCATGGCTTGCCGCTGGCCTTCTGCGCCATATAGTTTATTTAAACGTCGCTGATAAGTAGGCACCATCGCCGCAATAATTCCCGCAATCAGCAGGGTAAAAAGCAATACAATCATTGATAGCTTGCTTGAATACGAAAACAACACGGGAATAAAGATAATCAAAGAAATTAAATCTAGCGCAGTAAAAAAGATCCGCCCTGTTAAAAAGCTACGAATTTTTTCTAATTGCTGCATATGTCGGGCAACAACCCCCGCTGAATTGCTTTCAAAATAATCAATAGGTAATGAAAGTAGATGGCCAAATACGCGGCGCGTTAAACGCATATCAATTTTATTGGTTGCCGCTAAAGTCAAGATCTGGCGTAGAAATCCAAACGCTGTATCAAAGATAAGTGCAATCACCATTCCTGCGGCCAGCACCCAAAGTGTGGTCGCACTTTGATGGGTGAGCACCTTATCGATCACTAATTGAAAAAATATTGGAGACGCCAAAGAAAGAAATTGCATCACAATGGCGGCAATAAAAATATCGCGAAAGGCACTGCTTTGCTTGGCGATTTCTGGAATAAACCAAGTTAATCCGAAGGGCTGATTAGGGTCGGATATTTTATGCTCGCGCTTGGCAAAAAGAACTTCGCCTTCCCAGCGATTACAAAAAGTGCTTTGGTCTTCTAATATCACCTCAGATTGACTCGCGTTTGGGTCAATCAAGGCAATTTTCACCGCGCCTTCAGCATCAGGGCGAACGCCAACCACAATAACGGCACGATCAAATGCCGTGCGTGCAATCAACGGAAAAACGCCACCTTGGGCAATTAAGCTCGCCCAAGTAAGCTTATCTGCTCTTGCTTTTAAGCCTATATCATTAGCAATCCGCAATAAAACAGAATTACTTGGCTCTTCATTACCCAAAGCATATTCATCAACCAAACGCTCAGGATTGATTTGCAAGCCATGATGCTGAGCAATGGCAGCCAAACATTGAATAACGGTATGTTGAGCTTTAGCTGTCATTATAAATGGCAGTGATCAGTGATGGGATACTAAGAGAAATAGTCATCTTATCGCTATTTTAATTATAGATAAGTAGTACCGTATAGCATTTCTTACTTGATTATAACTTAGGGTTGAAAAATTATATTTTATTTTTAAGAAACACTGATCTATTTTGTATATGCGCAAAGCACCGGCCTGTTGTAAGCAAGAGGCAAATCCCATACTCACATTGTATTCCTGACCAAAACATCAGTGAATATCGATTTAACACACATCTGCATAAAAATATTCTCACCGTTACAGCCAATAAAAATAGGCAAGACCTTACGGCCTTGCCTATTTAATCACACCCAAAACGGCGTTTATTTAATCGCCAATATTCCAGTTACATTGGTATTAGCCAAGCCATTCAATTTAAGCTGCTGATCAGTTGCGACCAGTGCATCAGCGGCAGATCCAACAAACTTACCATTTGCATCAAATTGTTTCAGCAAATCGCTCATTTGTCCGACCGTGCTATTTGCAGCCGCCGCTAAAGCCCCACCCGCTAAATCAACCGGCAATTTATTCGCCTCACTCGTCGCAGCCTGTTTACTACCCTCCTCGAATGCGGCAATGGCTTGTACCAAATCAACCACTCGTGTGCGCATATCAGGCTCGGCTGCAGAATTTTGCGCTACAAACCAAACATCAGCAGCAGCATGGCTAGATCCATCTGTACTCTCATACGTTGATTTCAGCCCAATAAAGTTGCCATTATCCTTCTCTGCCGTTTTGCTTACATCCAAGTTTAGCTTGGCAATATCAAGAGACGCCAAGGTCTTCAGCTCATCCGCTTGGCTTACCCCATCCGCGTTGGCATCCAGCCAAACACGCAAGTCATTAAAGCCATCGTCGTGCAGATCGACCACGCCATCCTTATTACTGTCCATTTCAGCCAGCGCAGCATAGCCATCGGCCGCTTTCGCCCCCGTATTCAGCACCGTAGAAGTCCCGAATAGCTCCTTACCATCATTAATCACACCATCATGATTCCGATCCACAACCAACAAACCATCTCCACTGCCCACCCAACCGGTGTTGGTTTTTTCGCCGTTGGCAAACAAATCAAACTTCACGCCATCAGAGATACTTGCCGTATCTATTTTCCCATTCTTGTTCAAATCAAGAATCAGCGGGCTACCCAAGGCAAGATGAGAGATTTGATCCGTGGTAAACGATTGAATCTGCGCCGTGGTCATTTGCATGACCTGCGTCGTGGTAAACGCAGCCACTTGCGTTGTCGTCAAGGCCTGGATCTGAGTCGTTACGAGCGCCGCAGCTTGACTTGTGGTCAAGGCCGCGATCACTTTTGTACTCAAAACAATCAAATCTGTGGTTTCCAAGGCCGCAATACTATCTGTGGATAGGCCCACAATCTGCGCTGAAGTCAAGACCGCCGCTTGATCCGTCGTAAAGGCGACCGCCTGACTTGTTGTTAACGCGCTCAATTGCCTTGTTGTTAAACCTGCAATCGCAGCGGAGGTCAAGGCAGCAAAGTCTGTTGTTTCAAGTGCTGCAATATTGTTGCTCGATAAGGCAGAAACTTGGCTAGAGCTAAGCACAGCAGCTTGGAACGATGTCAGCGCCGCAATTTGAACCGTTGTAAATCCATTCGCCAAGCTGGCCGTGGTTAATACACGGACTTGATCTGTTGTCAGATTGTTCACTTGCACGGTGGTCAAGGCATTCACTTGCGCGGTGTTGAGCGCCGCAATGCCGCTGGTTTTAAGCACCACTAAATCACGGGTTTCGAGCGCCGCAACACTCGTGGTTGAGAGTGCGGCAATCTGGGCCGAGGACAATGTAGCGGCTTGATCGGTGGTCAGGGCAGCAGTTTGATCGGTCGTCAACACACGAATCTGGCTGGTTGTCATCGCGCCTACGGCGGTGGTGGTCAACACAGCTAAGTCGCGGGTTTCGAGGGCGGCGATATTGCTGGTGCTCAGGGCCGCCACTTGTTTGGACGTCAGCTCAACAGCTTGAGCTGTGGTCAGCGCAACCGCTTGATCGGTAGTCAAACCGGCCAAGGAGCTGGTTGTGATATTGATGACTTGATCGGTGGTTAGATTGGCCACTTGATCGGTGGTCAAGGCTTTAACTTGCGCACTCGAGAGTGCGGCAATGGCCAGCGTGCTGATCACGGCCAGATCGCGGGTTTCTAGCGCAGCGATATTGGTGGTGCTTAGCCCAGCGACTTGGCGAGAAGTCAGTACGGCAGCTTGTGCTGTAGTCAGCGCTGCAATTTGATCTGTAGTCAGGCCCAACAGCGATGCGGTTGTTAATTGAACAGCCTGATCAGTCGTTAAATTAGCCACTTGCGCCGTCGTTAAGGCTCTGACTTGGTTACTTGAAAGCACGGCAATCGGCAAGGTGGTCACAACGGCCAGATCACGGGTTTCGAGTGCGGCCACATTATTAGTTGAAAGAGCCGCAACCTGACGGGTTGTCAGCACGGCAGCCTGTGCCGTATTCAAAGCGACGATTTGATCTGTGGTCAGGCCACTTGAAAACGCCGCAGTATTGAGCGCCACAACCTGATCTGTAGTCAGGTTATTCACCTGAGCAGTAGTCATGGCATTGATTTGCGCGGTATTGAGCACCGCTATACCGCTCGTTTTCAGCACCACCACATCACGCGTTTCAAGCGCAGCAACACTGCCCGTTGAGAGCGCGGCGATTTGTGAGGACGATAAAGTGGCGGCTTGATCAGTGGTCAGCGCAACCGCCTGATCACTGGTCAGCGCTCTAACTTGGCCGGTCGACATGGCGGCGACGGCAGTTGTGGTCAGCACGGCAAAATCACGCGTTTCAAGGGCTGCGATATTGGTCGTTGAAAGTGCCGCTACTTGGCGGGAAGTCAGCTCG
>JANYCY010000072.1 GCA_025360045.1 Janthinobacterium sp.
CAATTATTTAAAGATCTACAACCACCATATTCCGCAAAAAGCGCTCGGTCACACCACGCCGATTCAAGCGATGAAGGAATGGCAAAAAAACAAACCTGAATTATTTAAAAAACGGGTTTATGAACAGGCGAGACTTGACAGATAGGCATTTAATTCCGCCAAGCCAGAATCCGCTTTAATCCTAAGCGCGTCATTAATTAAAGTGCTTAATTTCACCCGTTTTTCAAATACTTGGCAACTTAATGGCTTGGCAAGGCTAATGGGTGCGCCTTCTGGAAACGCATCAAAAAACTCAAAATTCTGGCAATAGTCGAATATTTTAAAGGTGGTTTTATGCGCATGAGGGCCAAATAAATTCGGGCATAAGCGTGTACCACGGCCTATCATTTGCGTGAATTTAACTTTGGATTGAATGACTTTCAAAAACACCAGATTCACCACTTCTGGCACATCAATACCGGTATCCAGCATATCTACCGAAATGGCAATGCGCAGGTCGGGGTTTTTAGCATCAAACGCTTTACCTTCCACCGAAAACACATCAATTAAGCTTTGCGCATAGGGGTTTTTATAGGTAATCACCTGCGCCAATTTGCCTTTCCATTTTGGATAATTCTTATCAAATACTTCCTGCAAGAAAACCGCGTGCGCATTATTGGCGGCAAAAATAATCGTCTTACCGATGACATCGCCGCCTTCCACATGAATGCCCCCCATTTCATTTGGGCTGAGTAATTGGGCAAACATTTTTTCGGCAGTGTTTTTATTAAACAAGAATTGGTTTAGCTCGGACGGCAGCACTTCATCGCGCTCTTCTAGCTGCTCCTTAGTTTCCCACTGTTCTTTTTCTGCCTCGGATAGCTCGGCATATTTAATCCCTTCGCGCACAAACTTGGTCAGCACCGATATTTTGGTTGGCGGCACCAGGTATTTTTCTGCATAAGCGCTGGTGTCTTCATAGGCGTAGGTTGGCAGGCCGCTGGGTAGATCGAAAATATCGTAGGTGTTTTTTTCTAGTTCGTCTTTGGGTGTGGCAGTCAGGCCGACCAAGAGGCCATCAAAATACGCAAAAATCTGCCGGTATTTTTGATACACAGAGCGATGCGCCTCGTCCACAATCACCAAATCAAAATGCCCCACGCCAAACGGGCGCTCATTGGCGTCCCGATCCAGCAGGTTTTTCATGGTGGGATAGGTGGAGAAATACAGGCGGCTATCGCTGCCGCCTTTGCGCATATTGGATGACAAAATCGAGCAACTAATGCGCGGCAGCAGCTTAACAAAATTCTTTTTGGCTTGCGCCAGCAGCGCATTACGGTCGGCCAGAAACAAGACGTTTTTGATCCAATCGTGCGTACTCAGCAAATCCACCAAGCTAATAATGGTGCGCGTTTTGCCTGTGCCAGTCGCCATCACCAGTAGCGCCTTGCGGCCGCAATCCTGCTCAAAATGCTGCAAGATATGGGTGATCGCCGCTTTTTGATAATGGCGATCGGTGATGTTGGCGTCTATTTTGGCCGCCACGCCCGCCTCGTCAAAAAATGATTTACGCGTCCTGCGGCGATTTATCATCAGGGCTAATTCGTCTTTGCTATAAAAACCCTCTACCTGCCGTGGCGCGTATTGCACATCGTCCCAAAGAATGGTTTCGTAGCCATTGGTATAAAAAATCACTGGCCGCACGCCCCATTCCCGCTCTAGGCAATCGGCGTAAAGCTTGGCCTGCGTTTTGCCCTGCTCGGGCCGGTGGCTGGTGCGCTTGGCCTCGATCACCGCCAGCGGTTTGCCGTCGTCGCCCCACAATACATAATCCACAAAGCCATTGCCCGCTGGGTTGGCGGCGGAAATCGGCATGCTGCTGACGGCAAATTCACGCCAGCGGCTATTCCCGCCCTCTGCGGCTTCAAAGCGATTTAAATCCCAGCCCGCTTCATGCAGCAGGGTGTCGATCAAATAATGCCGCGTATCGGCCTCATGGTAGGCGTGCAGATCGTCCACCTCGGGCAAGGCGGCTTTGGCTAGCGCAATTTTCTCGATCAGGGCCAGATTTTCGGCTTTTAAAGCGCTATTTTCTTTAAATAGCTGCAGCTGCTCAGCGCGTTTGGCCTGATCGCTTTCCAGCAGTTGTTTTTCTAAGGCTTGAATTTTCTTGCCGGTAGAAAGCGCATCGGCCACATCCACCAGCAAACGATGCGGGATAAGGCCTTCATCAAACTCCCCCACGCTAAAACGGGCGCGGTCCAAATCCGGCGTATAGCTGCGGACAAACCAATAGAGCAGATGGTGCAGCTCTTTCACCGCTTGCAGCGCATCACGGCTGGCGGGTGCAGTTTTGCCGTGCACCGCCGCATTGCCTACCTGAATAATCAGCTTCAGCTTGCTAAACAAGGGGTGCGGCAGGCTGTCCTTAAAGGTTTTCTCGTGGATCAGCCCCATCAACGTCACATCATGCTTAGGGCGATTCAGCCATTTATCGATATCAAAAGCGGTTTCAACCATTAACTCCACACTAGCGCGCGCATAAAAGGCGCTGACGCGCGGATCACTCTGGATATGTGCTTCGGCCTTTTGCGCCCGCTGCTGCAACTCGGCACAAGCATCCCAGCCAGCCAGAAAGGAGAAATTAGAGGTGGTTGAAACCGCTGTCATCATTGCCTTTTGGCCTAGGCCGCTTTAAGGTTGAGTTCGCCGCTGAAGGCTTTTTGCATTAATGTCGAAAAAGATTGATCTGCTTCTTCAGATAACTTTGAATTAACAGACATGTTTGCTCGAACTGATAAATATATAGCTTCAAATTTATTTTGTAACTCTAAAGGAGGGGCAATAACACGTAAGGTATTAAGTTTTCCTTTCGATATATTTTTCATTGAACCACCCGAGCCAGAAGATAAAGCACTTATTTCCGCCCTCATTCCTTCGTTGCAGAACAGCTTCCAAAAGAAAATAGGCGATAGGCTTGCTTCATCTTTCCAAACGATACGCCATAATTTATCAGGCAAAAGTATATTGTCCGGCGCATCAAAAACCATTGCCGTTGCCCCAACCAATTCGGTTGTGTTTGCTCGGCTAAAAATTAAATCGCCCTTTTTAATAAAATGCATAGCAGGAGGCACATAATCATTAGGTAAAGGCTTTGATTCCAAAGACTTAAACTCCCCTGATGTCACTGCACTTATTTTGAGCACTCTATTTGTATAAGTACTTGAATCATCATCCGCAGCGACAATACTTTTCCCGCCCTGAAAATCCTTAACAATCTCCGCAAGCGTGGCCGTACTCCACCCTTTCGGGTTCGTTACCGGATCACCAAACATCTCAATAAACACCGCCTGCGCGAGCTGGTTTAGCTCTTGCTCCATTTGCTGGCCGTCTTTACGCAATTGATCCGCCTTCTCCAACACCGCCGCGATTTGCTTTTGGGTTTTTAGCGGGGGGAGAGGGATTTTCAATTCTAAAAAACGGACTCGATCTAAATTGGAAATATTTGTTGTTTGCTTTCCAAGATTACGAATCGCTTGTTGGGTTTCATTTTTTGTTAGAAATCTAAATAGATAATCAGGATCTACAATGCTTTCATCTGCTCTCAAAAATGAAATAAAACCACCAATTGTAGATTTAAATTTTGTTTCGCGCACCCGGACGCACTTACCAACAAGATTCCAACTATTTGCACTTGATATTAAAATATCATTTGGCCTTACAAATAATTCATCTCGCTTCACAAAAGAAATCGGGACTGCAAGTAAATCTGACTCATCAAGTTCACTTTGAATATTCTTTGTTCTAAAACACACGATAGAGTTAGGAGAACCAACCTCCACTTTATCCTCTGGTTTAAATGTAATTCCCCGATAAAATGTTAAAACTTGCCCCAAGGACTTAAACTCAATCACAGCAAGTCCTCCAACGCAACAATCCCTGCCGCCATCTTTTCCTGCAAAGCTTTGATCCGCGCCAGAATCACTTTGGGGGCATCGTATTGCACTTGGGCGTACGCGGTTTCTTTGTAGCGGTTTAGGCTGAGGTCGTAATTCTGCGCGACGATATCGCTCAGCGGCACCATAAAGCTTTGCTCGGTACGCTTGCGGGCTAATTCAAGATTGGGCGCGAGGCTAAGCAGGCGGTAACGCTCGATAATATCGGCGATATTGCTTTGCTGGTGGGTCGGCGCTTCGCCTTCTTTTGCCAGCGGCGTGCGCTTGTCGTCCAGCGAAAAGCCATCGGCTTGCATATCGTAAAACCACACCTGATCGGTGCCGCCGGAATTGGTTTTGGTGAAAATCAGAATCGCGGTACTCACCCCGGCATAGGGCTTGAACACGCCCGATGGCAGCGAGATCACGGCTTCTAGCTTTTGCTCAACAATAATTTTTTGCCGAATCGCTTGATGCGATTTGGTCGAGCCAAATAGTACGCCGTCCGGCACAATCACGGCGGCGCGGCCACCGGCTTTGAGCATGCGCAGAATCAGCGCTAGAAACAGTAATTCTGATTTTTCGGTTGGGCCTTTTACGCCTGAGTCGTCAGTTTTTTTAGCCTTAGTGGCAGCCTTGGGGTTTTTGCCCAGGGCACGCAGCAAATCATCGGCGACGATATCAAAATCCACCGCGCCTTTAAACGGCGGGTTGGCAAGAATCAGGCTATAGGCTTCGCTGATATTGTCCGCGCCATGGTCTTGCAGGCTGTCACGGTAATGCACGGTGGGGTTTTCGATGCCGTGCAGCAGCATATTCATCGCGCCGATGCGCAGCATATGCCGATCAAAATCAAAGCCGCTAAACATATCGTTATTAAAATGCTGGCGGTTTTTGGGCTGCACCAGCTCTTTAACGTGATGCTGGGTCACATAATCCACCGCAGCCATTAAAAAGCCGCAAGTGCCAGAGGCAGGGTCGCAAATCGTGTCGCCCATTGTGGGCTGCATCAGCTCCACCATCATACTGATAATATTGCGCGGCGTGCGGAACTGGCCGTTGACGCCGGATTGCTGCAGTTTGCTCAGCAGGTATTCGTATAAATCACCCTTGGTGTCTTTATCGCTCATATCAATGCCGCTGAGCAATTGCACCACTTGATCGAGCAATTTGGCCGACGGAATCATAAAAATCGCGTCTTTCATATGCTCGGCAAAGCTGCCTTGGCTTTGCAGGGTTTTAATCTTGGGGAAGACTTGGTTTTGCACAATATCGAGCATGGCGTCGGGGTCTTTGTCTTTAAAGAAAGACCAGCGCAGTGCTTGCTCGTGCTCGGTAAAGGTGGGGTTAAGCAGCGGCACGCCCGTCACTTTGGCGGCCAATTCGGCCGTTCGTTGCAATTCATCCAGCCGGCGAATAAACAGCAGGTAGGAGATTTGCTCAATCACCGAGATAGGGTTGGCGACACCGCCAGTCCAAAACATTTCCCATACTTGGTCAATTTGATTACGAATTTTGCCGGTTAACATTGTTTTCCTTACTATGCCGGTGTTTTTAAAGCACCGGATCAAATCGGGTGTAAATAAACTAGGGCCGAATACGGCCTTAAAGCCTTTGAATAGGCGATTTTACCCTAATGCTTATGTAAGCATAAATATAGTTATTACGGGGTTTTAGTCAGATAAGATATTGCTTGGTAAAAGCACGCAGATAAGACGGCAGCTTGGCCCATCAGCGACAAGGCAGCCGGCAGCTCAATTGCATACATAAAGCGGCGGCTTGCACCCGCCCTAAGAAGATATAAAACTTAGCAAATTCAGGACCACCATGCCCACCCTCTACCTCATCCACGGCGATGATGCCGCGCCTTCTAACCCCTGGTTTCCTTGGTTGCAAGATCAGCTTGCCGCCTTGGGTGTGGCTTGCCATATTCTGGCGGAATCAATACCAACAAAAATCGCGAATAACCCATCAGAAGCGCAAGGCGCGATACGACGGCGAAGCGAGCTAAATGAGTTGGATCAATATAGTTTGAGCACCTCACATCGCAATGGAATATTTAATTATAAGACAGCATAAAAATACAAATACGTAAGTATATTCTCAACGAAAGAAAGAATAAAAATGAGATCAGCAATCACTCTTACAAAAAATAAAGGCCAAAAAAACCCGCCAGAGCGATGCACGGCGGATGGTTCTTTAGGTAAAAAGAGCGCTTAGATATTGGCAGCCCGATAAATGGTTAGCAAATCATCTACGTTTAATGAGGCCCCACCGACCAATCCACCGTCAATATCAGGCATGGCAAATAGCGATGCGGCGTTGTCGGCCTTTACGCTTCCGCCGTATAAAATCGTTACCGATTCGGCCCATGCGGGTGAAAATAGGCCCAATTGCCGGCGTAAGAATACATGCACGTCTTGCGCCATTGCTGGCGTAGCGGCAAGGCCGGTGCCAATGGCCCAGACAGGCTCGTAAGCAAGCACAAACATGGCGTTCTTTTTCATAAGCCGCAAGATGGCGCTAAGCTGCTCGGCCAAAACCGCTTCAGTTTGGCCCGATTCTCGATCACTCATCATTTCGCCCACGCACACGATGGGGATCACGCCAGCGGCAATACACATGGCCGCTTTCACAGCCACAGTTTGATTGCATTCACGATGACGATCTCGCCGCTCGGAATGCCCGACAATGGCATAGCGGCAACCTAACTCCGCCAGCATATCGGCCGACCACTCACCCGTGCGCGCGCCGTGGGTTACTTCAGCCACATCCTGAGCGCCATAATGAACACCCGATCGCACGGCCAAGCGCCCCACTTCACCCAGATAAGGCGCGGGCGGGCACACCACCAGCTCTACGCCATCCATAGCTGCGGCGGATAGACGCGGCAAGCTTTCGCGGCAGAGCGCCAGATTGCCAAACATTTTCCAATTCGCCACCACCATTCTGGCGCGCGGCGCGGCTAAATTAACCGGACAGCTAATGGTTGCATCTGGGCTATCTATGGTTATTTGCATCATGGTGTCCTTTTATGAAACAAGCGCTGTATCTACTGACTGCACGGCGGATTTTGCCAGCCACTTAGCCAGTACTTCATCGGCATTGGTCGCCAGATGCAGCCTGAGCTTGGTTCTGCGCCACAGAATATCTTCAGCACTTTTTGCCCATTCAAATTGCATTAAATAACGCACTTCGGCGGCATAGAGGTTCGGCAGGATTTCCTCGCCCAAATCTGCCACACGCCTTGCGTCTTTAAGCAGCACGCGCGTTCTCGAACCATAGGTGCGGGCGTAACGCTGCAATAAATCTTGCGGCATCCAAGCATAATCTTTCGCCAGCTTTTGCATAAATTGCTCGAAACTGCCGTCCAAGTCGCCACCAGGCAAAGGTTTACTCGCGCTCCATGTTGCGTGATGGTTGCCCAGATGCGGTGCAAGCAGATCAACAGCCTGCTCGGCTAGCTTGCGATAGGTCGTAATCTTGCCGCCAAATACTGACAACAAGCCCTCAGCCGCATCAAACTCCAGTGAGTAATCACGGGTCACGCTGGCTGCATTACCGGAAGCATCGTCCAGCAAGGGGCGAACACCTGAAAACGTCGCCACTACATCGCTAGGACTGATCTGCTGCTCAAAGTAGCGATTGCTCATCTGGCAAAGATAGGCGATTTCGTCTTTATCAATGTTCACTCTGGCCGGATCGGCGTGGTATTCCACATCGGTGGTGCCAATCAGGGTGAAGTCTTTTTCGTAGGGAATCGCAAAAATAATGCGCTTATCGGGGTTCTGAAAAATATACGCATCAGGGTGATCAAACAGCTTTTTCACCACAATATGACTGCCTTTCACCAAGCGCAGCGCATGGGCGGATTTTTGACCGACCACATTTTTAAGCACGGATTCCACCCAAGCACCGGCTGCATTCACCACCGTGCGCGCTTTCACCTGCTGCACACCATTGGCACCTTGCAAAGTGCAACGCCAAACGCCTTTTTCACGCTTAGCCGCCACGCACGCTGTTTGGGTATGCACCACCGCCCCGCGTTCGACGGCGTCCATCGCATTGAGCACCACTAAACGAGCGTCTTGTACCCAGCCATCCGAATAGGCAAAACCGTGGCTGTAACCCGCTTTTAATGGCGTTCCCGAAGCATGGCGATCAAAACGGATTGACTCTGTGCCGCGCAATACTTTGCGACTGGCCAAATGATCATAAAGAAACAAGCCGGTACGGATCAGCCATTTTGGGCGGCCAGTTGGATCGTGCGGCATTACAAAGCGTAACGGCCAGATAATATGCGGGGCTAAATCCAGCAGCACCTCGCGCTCTTGCAGCGCCTTGCGGACCAAGCCAAATTCGTAATATTCCAGATAGCGCAAGCCGCCGTGAATGAGCTTGGAGCTGGCCGATGAAGTGTGCTGCGCCAAATCATCTTTTTCACACAGGCAAACAGACAGGCCTCGGCCAGCCGCGTCACGCGCGATCCCGACCCCGTTGATGCCACCACCCACGACCAATACATCGTAAATTTTCTCTTCCACGCTTTTTTGCCCCAGATTCGATGCAATAATTCATCATTGATTCTATTTGTACATAAACAAATACAAAACAACAAAATACTAACATTATATTTTCGAATATGTTTGCTATGGAAAACCCCTATACGATTTTTTGCATCTTGTAAGCTTCCCCCATCGCCTAGTCCACAATGGCTTGCTAAACTCCATACAACTCTTTTCAGCCAACGAGACGCAGCATGATTTTGAATCTACGCCAGCAGGAACTTTTAAAATGGGTGCAAAGAGAGGCATATGTCAGCGTAGACAAGCTGGCCGAGCATTTTGATGTCACCCAGCAAACGATTCGTCGCGATATTCATCAGTTGGTTGAAAACAAGTTGGTGCAAAAGCTGCATGGTGGGGTAAGCACTTTATCCAGCGTAGAAAACGTGGCCTATGCAGCAAGGCAAGTGTTGCTGATCGAAGAAAAACAAAGAATTGCCGAACTGGTCGCCGCGCACATTCCTAATAACGCGTCTTTATTTATTAATCTAGGCACCACCACCGAAGAAGTCGCCAAAGCGCTACGCCACCACCACGGTCTGCATGTGATTACTAATAATCTGAATGTGGCCGCGATGATGTGCACCTATCACGATTGCGAAGTGATTATTGCGGGCGGCATGGTGCGGGGGCGGGACCGAGGCATTACCGGCGAGGCGACCATCGACTTTATCAACCAATTTAAAGTCGATTACGGCATTATCGGCATTTCCAGCATCGAAACCGACGGCACCTTGCGTGATTTTGATTTCAGAGAAGTGCGCACGGCCGAAGCGATCATCAAGCAATCACGACATGTATTTTTAGTCGCCGACCACTCCAAATTCGGCCGCCCCGCCCTCGCCCGCCAAGGCCATTTGTCACAAATCACCGCGCTATTTACTGATCAGCCCGTTGATGCCGCGATGGAAGCGGTCATCAAAGAATCAAAAACCCAACTCTATATTGCAGAAACACCCAATTAAGAGGTTGAAACTGGTTTTGTAGGGCGGGTAAAACCCCATGTGCGCTAACCCGTTTGCTTTTCCCTTAGCAAGTAGCGAAAAAACATAACGACCACGCTCTCAGCATGGGGCTTAAATCTCCCCTTGAAACAAGCGGGGCGGGGGATCGCTTGGGAGCGAGCCAGCGAGCCAATCCCGCCCGCCGCCGACTCGATTGGACCGCAGCAGGGGCCTTCGTGTTTTTGATGTTGTGGCTTGGCTTCGTTTCTTGGCCACACAAGAAAGGAAGGTCCCCAGCGGGACGCCCGCACCTAAATCAACGTGCCGAAGGCACTAAAAGGATCTTTTTGACTTTGCTTAGCGCACCTAGGGACGCCCCCCCAACAATCGCCAACTTTCCTCCTCACTGAAACAAGAATTTTTGATCTCCAACGCCCCTTATGCAGAGAAAAATACCTTTTTCAATCAAAAACGATAAGCCGCCTGCACAAAAAAACAGTAAATTCGCCTTGAATTGAACTATTTATTTCTCATTTTGCATAAAAATGCAACAAATTCAAAGAAACATTTACCCCGCTGCACGCCGCGTAAAACCTCATTATTTCACTTTTGTAGTCGTTTTTTTTCGATTACAAGTTGCGGCATCCCCTGATATAAATCAAGCATGCAACGATTAAAATCAGAAACGATCAGAAACGAACATTACACCAACGACAAGCTCTTCCTGATCTCAATGGCTTGCCTTAGGGGCGCCATGAAGCCGACAATTCATACATAAAAACACACGTTTAATAACACATCGCTTGCCGCCTAAAGCAAAGGGGATAGAAGTGGAAAACAAATACATATTGGCGCTTGACCAAGGTACAACCAGCTCACGCGCAATTTTGTTTAATCAGGCAGGCGACATCATTTCGATGGCGCAAAAAGAATTCAAACAGATTTATCCTCAGCCAGGCTGGGTAGAACACGACGCGCTAGAAATCTGGGTTGGGCAATCCACCGTGGCGCACGAAGCCATTACCCGCGCCAATATTGATAGCACTCAAATCGCTGGGATCGGGATCACCAATCAACGCGAAACCACCGTGGTGTGGAATCGTGAAACGGGCCTGCCTGTTTACAATGCCATCGTTTGGCAAGATCGCCGTACTGCGCAATATTGCGATGAAATCAAAGCCCAAGGCCTTGAAGCATCAATCCGCGCCAAGACCGGCCTGCCTGTCGATGCGTATTTCTCCGGCAGCAAAATCAAGTGGATTTTAGATAATGTAGCAGGCGCACGCGAGCTGGCTAATGCGGGCAAGCTGGCTTTTGGCACAATTGATAGCTGGCTGATCTGGAACTACACCCACGGCGAAGTGCATGTGACCGATGTATCCAATGCATCCCGCACCATGCTGTTTAATATTCAAACGCTAACTTGGGATAAAGACCTGCTTGAGCTGATGGATATTCCGGCCAGCATCTTGCCGCAAGTGCGCTCATCTAGCGAAATTTACGGCTACACCCATGAATCGATGCTGGGTAGCCGCGTACCATTATCAGGCATTGCAGGCGATCAGCAAGCGGCCCTCTTTGGCCAGCAATGTACCCGCCCCGGCATGGTCAAAAATACCTATGGCACGGGCTGCTTTATGATGATGAATACCGGTGAAACGCCGATCATCTCTAAAAACAATCTGCTAACCACCATCGCTTGGCAAATTGGCGACCGTGTTGAATATGCGTTAGAAGGCAGTATTTTTATTGGCGGCGCCGTGGTGCAATGGCTGCGTGATGGCCTAGGCATGATTAGTAAATCTTCCGAAGTCAATGAATTGGCGGGCCAAGTTAAAGACAGCGATGGCGTGTATCTGGTGCCTGCCTTTGCTGGCCTTGGCGCGCCGCACTGGAATCAAGACGCGCGCGGCTCGCTATTTGGCGCAACGCTGGGTACAAAATCGGCCCATATCGCCCGTGCAGCACTCGATAGCATTGCTTACCAAACCGCCGATGTATTAAAAGCGATGGAAGCCGATGCAGGCATCAGTATTCCTGAGCTACGCGTGGATGGCGGAGCCAGTGTCAACCCACTACTGATGCAATTTCAGGCCGATATTCTAGGCACTGATGTCATCCGCCCAAAAATCACCGAAACCACCGCCCTGGGCGCAGCTTACTTAGCGGGCCTTGCCGTGGGTTACTGGAAGAGCATTGAAGACGTGCAAAGCCAATGGCAACTAGACACGCGCTTTAGCAGCAAAATGAGCGCAGAAGACTCTGGCAAGCTACTTAAAGGCTGGCACCGCGCAGTAGAAGCCACCAAAACTTGGGCCAATCACGAAGCGGATTGATAAGGTCATCGCCGAATGCTGTTATCGGGGATCCAGCTACGCCACTGGATTCCCGCCAAAGGCACGCGGGAATGACGATAGCCCTCAGCAAAAATCAAGAAAAACCACAAACAACATCCACATCATCTGGGCCCATGCCCGCTCCTTACTGGAATTAAAATGACTCCATTATTTGCTGAGTTTATCGGCACCGCCTTACTGGTCCTGCTAGGTAATGGCGTAGTTGCCAATGTATTACTGAATAAAACCAAGGGCCAAAACAGTGGCCTAATCGTGATTGCCTTTGGCTGGGCCATGGCCGTGTTTGTGGGTGTATTTAGCGTGGCCGCCATTAGTGGCGCTCACCTCAACCCAGCGGTAACTATTGCTTTGGCTGTGGCGGGTAAATTTGCTTGGAGCAATGTAGCAGGCTATATCGTGGCACAAATGCTAGGTGGTATGGCAGGCGCTTTGGTGATGTGGCTGATTTATCACAAGCACTTTGAAAGCACCGAATGTGGCGACACCAAGCTGGCGGTATTTTGCACCGGCCCAGCGATTCGTCATGTAGCGGGTAATTTGGTTTCAGAAATCGTCGCCACCTTTGTTTTGGTGTTTGCAATTTTAAGCATGGTTTCGCCAAAAATGTCTTTGGGTGCAATTGATGCCCTGCCGGTAGCGCTCTTGGTACTGGGAATTGGTGTCTCTCTAGGTGGCACCACCGGCTACGCCATGAACCCTGCCCGCGATTTAGGCCCACGTTTGATGCACGCCATTCTGCCGATTTCTGGCAAACGCAATAGCGACTGGGGCTACGCTTGGATCCCTGTTGTGGGCTCGATTGTGGGTGCAGCACTGGCAGCACTGGCACACGGGTTTAATTAATTAGTCTAAGCCACAGCGTAAAACGGGGGCACTGCGTTTCACAAAGAAAACAATCTAATCGTTGATTTTCTCAATGAAACACGGTGTCCTCTACAATTCAAGATTGGGTCTACCCCGAGCTACTAATGCAGATTTAACAACTGATACCGTATCATTCAAAAATGCCCTGTTAAAATCCCAATCCTATCAACTTAAGGTCAAAACATGGTTGGTTTTATATAGGGTGTGCAAGTCGTTTTTCTTGCGCACCGTTCTTTGCGCTCCGACTACGTCGTTGTACACCCTATAAATGCCAACGCATCCAATGCAATAAGCTT
>JANYCY010000057.1 GCA_025360045.1 Janthinobacterium sp.
TAGCGAGGCAGCGAGCGAGCAGCCTTTTTCGCCGAGCCGATTATCCGCAGTGAGGGGCCTTCGTGCTGGTCGGGGCGGCCTTCTTTGCTTACTTTCTTGGCCGTTCAAGAAAGTGAGTCCCACGCGGGGGACTCCCGCACCTAAATCAACGTGCCGAAGGCACTAAAAAGAGGGTAGCTGCAGGATGATCAGTACCACGCATAAAAAAATGCAAACCAGCGAACCAGTTTGCATTATGAGAGAGTCTTGCAAGCCAGCCTGCAAGCAGGCTGAAATAATCTTATTTACCGCCTAGTGTTTCCAATACTTCCCACTTGCCGCCCTTCACTTTGTAAACGGTCAAGCTACCGTCTTGCAAATCGCCTTTATCGTCAAAGCTGATATTGCTAGAGGTAACGCCGCTGTGCTTGATTTTAGCCAACACAGGCAGGTATTTAGCAGGGCTGGCTGAGCCAGCAGCTTGCATCGCGGCCAACATCAAACGGGTAGAGTCGTAGCCGTATGGGGTGTAGATTTCTAGCTCGCCGTATTTGGCTTTATAACGCGCGGCAAAGTCTTTACCACCTGGCATCAGATCCAATGGCTGGCCAGCAAGCGCAGCAATCGTGCCTTCCCCATCTGGGCCCGCTAATTTCAAGAAGGTGTCTGAGCGCGTCATTTCACCAGAAACAATCGGTACATTGATAGCTAAGCGCTTCTTTTGGCGCGCCATAGGGCCAGATTGCGCATCGGTGCCGCCGTAGAAAATCACATCGGGCTTAGCGCCTTTGATGGAGGTGAGAATCGAGGTGAAGTCGGTTTCTTTATCGCTGGTGAATTCGCGCTTCACGATTTCTGCACCAGCAGCCTTAGCTGCTTTTTCAAACTCATCAGCCAAGCCTTGGCCATAAGCTGAGCGATCGTCGATGATGGCGATTTTCTTAGCGCCTAGTTTTTCTACCGTGTATTTACCAATCACCGAGCCCAGCTGTGCATCAGAAGTCAGCGAGCGGAAAGTGGTTTTAAAGCCTTGAGCGGTATAGGCAGGCGCGGTGGCCATGGCAATTTGCGGCAGGCCCGCATCAGAATAAATCTTGGATGCCGGAATAGCGCAGCCCGAATTAAAGTGGCCGATAATCCCAGCAACCTTTGCATCTACAAATTTCTCGGCAACTTGGGTGGCTGTTTTTGGATCAGCCATATCGTCTTCGGCGACCAGTTCAAACTTAACAGGCTTACCATCGAACGTTGGTTTTGTTTCGTTTACATCGTCAATCGCTAGCTGCACACCATTTTGATAGCCCTTGCCATAATGCGCTTGTGGCCCTGTCAGCGGTGCTGCAAAACCAATTTTAACGACGGAGGAATCACCCGCTGCGGCTGCAACAGGGGCTGGGGCGGATGCTGCGGTATTGCTTTCTGGCTTTTGGCCACAAGCAGATAGCGCTAAAGCAAGAGCGGCGGATAGCACGGCTGATTTTTGAACGAATTGCATAAACAAAATCCCCTCGAATGTGTTTATGCAATGTGAGCGTGTTCATTTTTTACAGCAATCGGGGGTTTCCTGAACAGGGCTTTGCTTTATTCATTCATGCCATGCCAGCTAAAGCAGGCTTAAGCAGCAACGCCGCTTAAAACACCCGCTATAGCTGCGATAAGCAAGTAAACAGGAAGCTAAGTATTACTTTTGTAATTGGCTTAATTGCTCAAGGCTAGGGGCAAAAAATGCGGCTCCTGTTACGGCCCGCGTAAAATTAAGCAGATGATCGACCCTACCATCGGAGGTAGGGGCCACCATTCTGGTCAACATTTTTTCAAATACCACGGACGTTTTACAGTAGGAAATAAAGTAGAGGCCCTTTTCTCCGCCTGGCTGTCCATAGGGCATGGAATGCCTGAGCATGGCCAGCTCTTCGCCGTTTTCTTCAATAATCACTCGGCTGATATGCGACGTATGCGGCCTATCATCGTCAGCGAGCTCTTCATTGCTTTCTTTCGTTCGCCCCATTACCGCTTCTTGCTGGCGTACGTGTAGCTTTTTCCATTGTTCCATGCGATGCACATAGCGCTGCAAATGAATATAACTGCCACCGGCCCATTCCCCATCGGCAAGCAAAGCCACTTTGGCTCGCTCATCCCCTTCTGGGTTTTCTGTGCCATCGACAAAGCCAGTTAAATCGCGTGAATCGCGGTAGCGAAAGCCATGAACTGTTTCAATCACTTCCAACCATTCCGCCATATCGGCGCTCAGCTGGTCGGCAAATTCATGCAGCAAATCATAGCGCTCACCACGCAAATGCAGCAATACATCGACATCGCTCGTCGGTGCTGGATGTATTGCACCTGAAATGGAGGGGAAATCGCGAAGTAAAGCGGGCTTGCTGGCATATAGCTCAGGCCAAATATGTGGCCCAAAAGCGATAACAACACTGGCTTGGCTATCTTCGCGTTGCAGCAGCTCAATACGCTCAGTCACACTGGCCAATAATGATTTAAGACGCGCATCAGCACGCCTGCCCAAACGCCGCCGAAACATCGCAAAAAGGGCGTGTCCATTCGCAGGGGGAAGAATTCCACTTTGTGGAGTCATGCAGCTAATCCTTTAGGGTATCTCTAATTCAATCAATTTTATTTATAAGCAGCCAGTTCACCACGAAGGCTTCAAAAACGGAAGCGAGCCTGTCGAACATTCGATACAAATTCAATAAGCCTTCATCCTGCCATTGCAAGGCAGGGAGTGATTCAATATTGCAACTACCCAGGAGGCATCCACGAAAGGCACGAACAAAACCTAATCATTGCTCTTGGTTTTTTCCGTGAAACTCTGTGCCCTCTGTGTTCTCCGTGGTTCAAGATTTGGGTTTTCGATGCGTCACATCAGTTGCTCATTATTTTATGATTTAGCCTTGCTTTCCCTGAGCAAAGCTCCAGATTTCGGGCAACCACAGGGGAAAATCAACAAAGCCATGATCTCCGCCTTCAATAATTGTTTTGCGGCAAGCCGAATAGTGGTCGACGCCCGCTTGGTAATCCAAAACCTCATCACCAGTTTGGGTTAGTAACCAATAGCGATCAAAATGACTTGGCGGTCTTTCAAACGCTTTTAATTGTTCAAAAAAACCGGCTTCAATCAGATGGACTTCGTCCGTTTGATAATTACGCTGTGGCCCCAAATAATCTTTTAGGCGCTCATAAGGGCGCACCGCAGGATTAATCAGCACGGCTCGGCAAGCAAACGTTTCAGCCGCCCATGTGGCAAAAAAGCCACCCAGCGAGCTGCCCACAACACAGATATCTTCACCCGCCAGCTGAAAAAACAGGCCCTGCAGCAAAATACCTGCCTCATATGGGTTCATCGGCAGCTGTGGGCAGTGAAAATAATCTTGCAGGCCTTGTTGCTCCATCCACACAGCCATTTCCTGTGCTTTTTTGGAAAGGGGGCTGGATAAAAAACCATGCAAATAAACAATGTGTGGGCGTTCTCTCATTTTACTATGGCCGTAATAATGTGGAACCTTGCGTTTTACGCAGGGCTAAATCTTGATGAGCCAGTGCCGCATCTTTTAAAGCATAGCTTTGGCCAATTTCTGGCTTAATAAAGCCACGGCTTACAGCATGGAAATAGTCTGCGGCAGTATTCACCAGCTCGGCTCTTGTTGAGGTGTAATGACCCAGTGTAGGACGTGTAAAGAAAAGTGAACCCTTCTGCGCCAAAATAGCAGGCTCAAAAGCAGGCACAGGCCCAGATGCATTGCCAAAACTCACCATCATGCCGCGCGTAGCCAAGCAATCTAGCGACCCTGCAAAAGTATCTGCACCTACTCCGTCATACACCACAGACACGCCTTTGCCACCCGTTATTTCTCGAACATGCTCGACAAAGTTACTGGTTTTATAATTAATCACGTGATCGCAATAGTGGCTAGCCATCTCGGCCTTCTCTACCGAGCCCACCGTGCCAATCACCGTAGCACCGAGTTCACGCGCCCATTGGCAGGCCAGTTGCCCCACTCCACCGGCTGCAGCATGAAATAAAATAGTTTGCCCTACATGAACTGGAAACGTTTGCTTAAGCAAATACTGCGCCGTCATGCCGCGCAGCAAAGTGCCTGCGGCAATCTCATCGCTAATTTTAGCGGGCACTGGCACTAATTTATCCACAGGCATAATTCGGTGCGAGGCATAAGCACCCACAGCGCCGCCTGCGTAAGCCACTCGATCGCCGATTTTAAATTCTGTTACGCCTAAGCCCAGCGCCTCAATCACACCGCACGCCTCTACACCCAAACCAGAGGGCATGGTCAGCGGATATAGCCCTGAACGATGGTAGATATCAATAAAATTGACGCCAATTGCAGTTTGGCGCAGCAAGACTTCGCCAGCTTGCGGTTCCCCCAATATAAGCGTTTCAAGCTGCATTACACTACGATCACCATGGGCATGAATACGAATCACCTGATGCATCACCATTTCCTCTCAGTAAGCACATTGAGCGAAGCTGACAAAAATGTCCAGCTCACAATAAACTGGCAAATAAAGAACCATAGCGCGACTGCAAGCTTGCCGCACCGGAATTATGTTGAACCGCCATCAATATTTAATTTATATCCAGCAGCTCGACGCAGTAGCCAAAACGATAAACGAGCAAAGCCACGCTACACGCCTAAAACCACCGACTGGCGTGGTAAAATTGCCAGCTTTGCAGCCGTATTACTTAGACATCCAAGGTATATGCCCATGACCCGCCCCCTCAGTCTTCATGCAGAATTACAAAACCAGCTCAAACAACGCATTCTGATTTTGGATGGCGGCATGGGAACGATGATTCAAGCTTACGATTTGCAAGAAGCCGATTATCGCGGTACGCGTTTTGCCGATTGGGCTTGTGATGTAAAGGGCAATAACGATTTGCTGGTGCTAAGTCAGCCGCACATCATCGCTGAAATCCACCAAGGATATCTGGATGCGGGCGCGGATATTATCGAGACCAATACCTTTAACGGCACCTCGATTGCCATGGCCGATTACGAAATGGAAAGCCTCGTTTGGGAGCTAAATTTTGCTGCTGCCAAGCTGGTTAAAGAATTATGCGTGGCACAAACCGCCAAAACACCGAATAAGCCACGCTACTGCGCTGGGGTTTTAGGGCCAACCAACCGCACCTGCTCGATCAGCCCCGATGTAAACGATCCGGGCTATCGCAATGTGACCTTTGATGCGCTAGTTGAAAGCTATTTAGAGGCCATCGACGGCCTCGTGAAAGGCGGCGCGGATATCCTGCTGGTTGAAACGATTTTCGACACGCTAAACGCCAAAGCCGCGGTATTCGCGATTAAGCAGTATTTCCGCAGAAATAATATTGCCAAAGACGATCAACTGCCGGTGATGGTTTCCGGCACGATTACCGACCAATCTGGCCGCACCTTAACCGGCCAAACCACCGAGGCGTTTTACAACAGCCTGCGCCACTCAGACGCCATCAGCTACGGGCTGAACTGTGCGCTGGGGCCAGATTTGCTGCGTCAGTATGTAGAAGAAATGAGCCGTATTTCTGACAGCTTTGTTTCAGTACACGCCAATGCAGGCTTGCCTAATGCCTTTGGCGGCTACGACTTAGACCCAGAGATGATGGCCGAGTCGATCAAAGAGTGGGCGGCATCGGGCCTGATCAATATCGTTGGTGGCTGTTGCGGCACCACGCCAGCCCATATTGCCGCCATGTACCAAGCAGTAAAAGACATCGCACCGCGCGCCCTGCCTAAGATTGAGGCCAAATGCCGCCTCTCTGGCCTAGAGCCCTTTAATATTGGGGATGAAGATTTATTTGTGAATGTGGGTGAGCGCACCAACGTTACCGGCTCCAAAGCCTTTGCGCGGCTGATTTTAAATGGCGATTATCCACAGGCCTTGGTGGTGGCGCGTCAGCAGGTAGAAAACGGCGCGCAAGTGATCGATATCAATATGGACGAGGGCATGTTGGATGCCCATAAGGCCATGGTCACCTTTCTGAACTTAATCGCTGCCGAGCCAGATATCTCACGCGTACCGATTATGATCGACTCATCTAAATGGGATGTGATCGAGGCGGGGCTGAAGTGCGTGCAGGGCAAGTGCATTGTTAATTCGATCTCAATGAAAGAAGGCGTAGAAGCCTTTAAACACCACGCCCGTCTGGTCAAAGACTACGGCGCAGCGGTGATCGTCATGGCCTTTGATGAAGTGGGTCAGGCTGACACTTACGCCCGCAAGATCGAAATCTGTGAAAAAAGCTACCGCATTCTGGTCGATGAAGTGGGCATGGACCCGGCCGATATTATTTTCGACCCCAATATCTTTGCCGTGGCCACAGGAATTGAAGAGCACGCCCGCTACGGCCTCGACTTTATCGAAGCCACCGGCTGGATTCACCAAAATCTGCCACACGCCAAGGTCAGCGGCGGCGTATCGAATGTCTCGTTCTCTTTCCGTGGCAATAATAAGGTGCGCGAAGCCATCCACGCCGTTTTCCTCTATCACGCCATTAAAAAAGGCATGACGATGGGGATTGTGAACGCGGGGGCGCTAGAAGTTTACGAAGAAGTGCCGCGTGAGTTGCGCGATATTATTGAAGACGTGGTGCGAATGTTACCCGCCGGAACCAGCGCCGGAGCACCGCTCACCGAGGGCAATCTAGATGTCACCGAACGCCTGATCGAAATTGCCGAGCGCTTTAAAGGCGACGCAAATCAAGCCAAGGGTGAGGATTTAAGCTGGCGCAATGGCACGCTGCAAGAGCGCATTACCCACGCGCTGGTGCGCGGCAATACCACCTATATTCTGGAAGACGCCGAAGAAGCGCGGCTTGCGGTAGAGCGCCCGATTCATGTGATTGAAGGCGTGCTGATGAACGGCATGAACCACGTAGGCGATTTATTTGGTTCCGGCCAGATGTTTCTGCCGCAGGTGGTGAAATCCGCCCGCGTGATGAAGGCCGCCGTGGCCCACCTAGAGCCGTTTATTGAGGCAGAAAAAATCGCCATGGGCCTGCAAGACGCGCCCGCCAAGGGCAATATCGTGATGGCAACGGTGAAAGGCGATGTACACGATATCGGCAAGAATATTGTGGGCGTGGTACTGCGCTGCAATAACTACAAGGTGACCGACCTTGGCGTGATGGTACCGGCACAAAAGATTCTGGACACCGCCAAGGAAATTGGCGCAGATATGATCGGCCTATCCGGCCTGATTACCCCAAGCCTAGAAGAAATGAGCCATGTGGCCAAAGAAATGCAGCGCCAAGGCTTTGATATTCCGCTGCTGATTGGCGGAGCTACCACGTCCAAAGTGCACACCGCCGTCAAAATTGAGCCGGGCTACGCCAATGGCCCCGTGGTGTATGTGCCGGACGCCAGCCGCGCGGTAGGCGTATGCTCCAATCTATTAAGCGACGAGCTAAAGCCCGCCTTTATGGAAAAGCTGCGCGCCGAATACCAGAATATCCGCACCATTCATGAGAACAAAGGCAAGAGCAAGCTACTACCGATTGCCACCGCCCGTGCCAATAAATTTGAGATCGATTGGGACAGCTACACCCCGCCCAAACCTAAGCAGCTGGGCGTGCTGCGCTTTGAAAAAGTACCTCTTGCCGATATCGCCCCCTATATCGACTGGAGCCCCTTCTTTAACGCTTGGGAGCTGGCCGGGAAATATCCGCGCATCCTCACCGACGAAGTGGTTGGCGAGGCTGCAACAGCCCTATTTGCCGACGCCCAAGTGCTGCTGGCGCAAATGATAGAAGGCGAGTGGGTACAAGCCAACGGCGTAATCGGCCTCTTCCCAGCAAACAGCGTGGAGGACGATATTGAAATTTATCACCCAGACAGCGGCGAAAAGCTAATGACTTGGCACAATCTGCGCCAGCAAAATGCCAAGGCGGCAGGTAAGCCTAACTGGTGTCTGGCTGACTTTATTGCACCAAAAGACAGCGGCGTAACTGACTATATCGGCGCGTTTGCCGTAACGGGCGGGCTGAATATTGACCAGCATGTAGAGCGCTTTGAAAAAGCCGATGATGATTACAACGCCATTATGGTGAAAGCCTTGGCCGATCGTTTTGCCGAAGGCTTTGCCGAATATATGCACGAGAAAATCCGCAAAGAGCTATGGGGCTATGTGCCGGATGAAAACCTGCATGTGGATGATTTAACCGACGAAAAATACCAAGGCATCCGCCCCGCCCCCGGCTACCCCGCCTGCCCCGATCACACGCCAAAAACCGGCTTGTTTAATCTGATCGACCCGGGCAGCATCGGCATGAGCCTCACCGAGGGCTACGCCATGCTGCCTACCGCAGCCGTCAGCGGCTTCTACTTCAGCCACCCCCAAGCTCAATACTTTGCCGTGGGTAAAATTGAGAAAGATCAGGTGGAAAGCTACGCAACACGACGTGGGGTAACAGTTGAGCAAGCCGAACGCGATTTGGCGCCTAATCTGGGATATAACGCCTGATTTTGTGGGTGGATAATTTACTCAAAACAAACCCAAGTCTTGAACCACGGAGGGCACAGAGAACACGGAGGAAAACCTATTTTCAACTAGGCCATTTATTATGGGTTTGAGTAGTTTCAACCTCAGCCAAATAAATATATATCGCGGCTCTCTACACGGGGCTTCAAATCCCCTTGAAGCCGCGACACGAGGAATAAGCGGCTCGGGGTTTCGGAAAAGGGGTAGCGGCTTGCTCCCGAGCAGCCTTTTTCGCCGAGCCGATTATCCGCAGTGAGGGGCCTTCGTGTTTTTGAGGTTGCGGTTTTGCTTACTTTCTTGGCCGTTCAGAAATTAAATACTTCGCGGGGATGCCGCACCTAAATCAAGGTGCCGAAGGCACTAAAAAGATATACATGGCGCTGCATCAGTTATTCACAAAGAGCAAACAAATATCTACAGCAACGCCTCATCGATTCATAATGAACAATCAAATTAAGTGGAGCAGGCAATGTCTCTTCTTTTAATGAAACAAGCCTATATCGCAAGCACTCGGCTCAGCAATTACAACGCCAGCCTTAAACTGGAAGGTTCTACTCCTGTGCAAGCTCGCCCTAGCTCCAATGACTTGCATGCATACAAAGCAGCCCTCATCGCAAAATACAAAGTAAATGCCCATGGCAAATAAATAAGGATAAAAAATGCAGCTCAGTGAATGGGAAAAACAATTTGAAAATAAGATGGCTACCATCGCAACAAGTGACGACCCAGCTCATGATCTGCTGCACTTTAAAAGAGTCGTTCAACTTGCTAAGAAAATAGGCAAAGAAGAAAACGCCCAATTAGAAGCTATTATCCCTGCGGCATGGCTGCATGATTTTGTGATCGTGCCCAAAGACAGCCCACTGCGCAGCCGTGCTTCGAAATTATCTGCCGAAGGCGCTATTAAGTTTTTAAGCTCAATTCAATATCCGGCAGAATTTTATCCCGCGATTGCCCATGCCATTGAAGGGCATAGTTTTAGTGCCAATATTGAAGTCACCACACTAGAAGCCCAAATTGTTCAAGACGCCGACAGGCTAGATGGCCTTGGTGCAATAGGCATCGCCCGATGCTTTGCAACTGCAGGCTTATTGAAAAGAGCTTTTTACGCTGATCATGATCCCTTCTGCACCGTAAGAGCGCCAGATGATGCTCAATTCACCATTGATCATTTCTATAAGAAATTATTCAAAACAGCTGAAACTTTAAAAACAAAAGCAGGCAAAGCAGAGGGCCTAAGACGAATTGAAATCATGAAAAACTATTTAGCCGCCTTAGAAACAGAAATTCTCTAAGATGGGCTAAAGCGACACCGCTTACCCACGCACCAACAATCCCACCACCAGCCTCGGACTCCCCATGCCCAACTCACATCGTTTTTTAGATAGCGAAATCGAAAGCCTGACTCGGCTGATGAGCCAGCGGCGGGATATTCGTCAGTTTAAAGCTGGGCCTCTGCCAGAGGGGCTGATGCCACGCTTAATTGAAGCGGCACAAATGGCCCCTTCGGTGGGCTTTATGCAGCCTTGGCGCTTTCTGCATATCACCGATGAGGCATTGCGTGGGCAGGTGCATGCCTTGGTGGATGCCGAGCGTGAACGCACCTCGGCGGCGCTGCCTAGCCGTCAGCAAGAATTTATGAAGCTCAAGGTGGATGGCTTAACAGAATGCGCCGAAGTCTTGGTGGTGGCTTTAATGGATGGGCGTGAGAAACATATCTTTGGCCGCCGCACCCTGCCAGAAATGGATTTAGCATCCGCCTCCTGCGCCATTCAGAATATGTGGCTACTGGCCCGAGCCGAAGGGATAGGGATGGGTTGGGTGTCGATCTTTGAGCCTAGTGATCTGGCTAAGCTTTTAAAAATGCCAGAGGGCGCAAAGCCGATTGCCATTCTTTGCTTGGGGCAAGTCGAAGCCTTCCCGGAAAAACCCACGCTGGAGCGCTTAGGCTGGGGCTGCCGCCTGGAGCAGGAACAAATCTTCTTTGAAAACAGCTGGCCGGAAGGCGATCACAGTACGCCGATCAGCTATTAGGCTTTGTTTGAAGATGTTCGACATTCCAGAACAGCAAGAAGCCAGTAGTGCGGCTGGATCCCCGACAAATACACTCGGGGATGACGCTTCAAGCCTCAAAGTGACTAATATTTAGACGTAAAAAAAGCCGCTTTTCAGCGGCTATTTTTATGCTCTTGGCAGGGGAAGAAGGATTCGAACCTTCGCATGTCGGAATCAAAATCCGATGCCTTAACCAACTTGGCGACTCCCCTGAAGAGAGCGGCATATTACATGAAGGGTAGAAAATTAGGAAGCATTAAACGACGATTTGTAAGGACATTACGATAAATCGCTGTATTAATTCATTTTTATAATGGCTTGTACCACGAATTTTCTGTGTTTTTACTATTCTTTAGCCTCAAGCTGTGGCCCTCTAGCCACAACACTATCTTTCAAATTACTTTCTATTTTCCATTCAAATACTTTCCGTATACCATTGCCATACATAATACTATGTACATGTGGTGAAACGATGGATGAAACACACGACCTAGAAATATTTTTCGAACGTTTTTCAAAGGTCTACGCTCGCTTAGATGTCGATGGCGTGACGGATATGTTTTGCCTGCCTTTTTTTACCCTTATCAATGGTGAAAAAACCAACTGGCCTAAGCTGGAAGAGCTTTATCACACCACCTGCATTTTGTTTGATTGGTATAAGCAACAGGGTTTTTATAACGCCCAGTATACGATTGTAAGCATGCTTAAACTGGATAAGAATCTAGCTACAGCAAGGCTGCGCTGGCGAGTCACGCTAAAAGACGGTAGCCCTTGGGAGTACTGCACCAGCTACCAGCTCAAGCGGATATATGGTGAATGGGCCATGGTGGGCGTGATTCAATACGAAGAAAAAATATCGCCCATGCAGCCCAATCACAAAACATTAAAACACCCTTTGGCAAGAGCTGAGGATGCATTACGGCATTTAGTCGACTTACCAAAATCAGAAGAAATCCAGCTATTACCCTGCGAATCTGCAGACGATTGGCTAGGCTAAAGTAATCGTCGTAGATTGCACGACGGCCCTAAAAATTGAACTCGAAATAACGAGGCAAAATGACGCCCATCATCGTCATTCCCGAGTATTTCTACCCAGAATCCAGCGGCTATGTAAGATCCCCGATCAATAGCTTCGGGGATGACGAGAATGTCATGTTGGGAAATGAATATGCAGCAAATCCTAAAAACACTCTGAGCTAAATATAATCTGCGCTTGCTTCAGGTAAAATCTCCCTTTGCCTGCCCTTCCCATGACAGATTCCCCCGCTATTCCCTCGCCTTGTATTAATCAATGCAAGCTAGACGACGCCCAAACGTGTACCGGTTGCCGCCGTACCCTCGATGAAATCCGTGCATGGTCGCAGGCAACAGATGCAGAGAAAACCATCATCTGGCAACGCTTACTCGCCCTGCCTTTAATGATCAAAAGCAAGCAATGCCAACGTTGTGGCACCGAATTTAGTTGTGGCGATGGAGGCAAGCAGGGCGGCTGTTGGTGTATGGATTTCCCGCCGGTTTTATCAGTAACGACCACAACAGGTGATTGCTTTTGCCCTCGCTGCCTTGGCTTGGTGATTACTGAGCGCGGTCACTAAGGATCGCGAGGAAATTCAGTCATTCCCAAGTATTTTTATCAGAGATCCAGTAGCTCAGCCAGCTTCCCGCCAAAGACATGCGGCAATGGCGGTTTTGCGTTGATAAGACATTTAGAAAGATTATTTCTGGCCACATCCTAAACAAAAAAAGCGAGCCCAAACGTGAGCCCGCTTTTTTTAACCCACACCAAGCAATCAGCCTAAGAGCAAGGCATCATCGTCGATTTTCTCACCGCGGGTTTTTTCAAACATCGCCAACAAATCGCCCACTTCCATGGTATGGCGCTCGTCCCCTGCCACATCCAGCACCACCTGCCCCTGATGCAACATAATTGTGCGATGGCCATGATCCAGCGCTTGGCGCATGGAGTGCGTCACCATCAGCGCAGTTAAATTGTTTTCTTTTACGATGCGATCCGTCAGCTGCAATACAAAGGCCGCTGTTTTGGGATCGAGCGCAGCGGTGTGCTCATCCAGCAGCAGTAAACGCGATGGCTGCAAAGATGCCATCAACAGGCTAACCGCCTGCCTTTGCCCGCCAGAAAGCAAATCCATCCGGTCGCCAAGTCGGTTTTCCAAGCCCAGCTCTAAGGTCGCCAGCTTTTCACGGAAAATCGCCCGTTGCTCGTTTTTGACCGCACGACCAAAGCCGCGTTTTTTACCGCGCTGCCAAGCTAAGGCCATGTTTTCTTCGATGCTTAGCCCTTCGCAGGTGCCTGCCATCGGGTCTTGAAACACCCGCGCCACCATGCCTGCTCGCTGCCATGCCGACTGCCTTGTGACATCTTGCCCATCGATATGAATGCTGCCGCTATCCATTTGCAAATCGCCGGAAATCGCATTCAGAAAGGTCGATTTTCCCGCGCCATTACTGCCGATCACGGTAATAAACTGGCCGGATTCAATCGTCAGTGATAAGCCACGCAAAACCAGGTTCTCAATCGGTGTGCTGGGGTTAAAAGTTTTATATAAATCACGAACTTCCATCATGATTTTTTCCCCTTTTTACGAAATATTTTGGCTTTTAATTTTGGCAAGACCAAAGCAAAACCCACTAATACGGCAGTAATCAGATTTAAATCTTGTGCCTTTAGACCAATAAAATCGGCATTGAGCGCCAATGCAATCAGCAGGCGATACAGCAATGCCCCCAGCACAGTCGCCAGCGTAATCACCCATAAGCTGCGCGATGGCAGCAGCGTTTCGCCGATAATCACCGCAGCCAAGCCCACCACAATGGTGCCCACGCCCATAGACACATCTGCCCCGCCCTGCGTTTGCACATACAGCGCACCGGCAAAGGCAATCAGCGCATTCGATAAGGCCATGCCAATCAGAATCATTCGATCAGTAGCAATACCCTGAGCACGCGCCATTCGAGGATTGGCCCCCGTTGCCCGCATCGCCAAGCCTGCTTGCGAGGCAAAGAAGACATCCAAGCCTAGCTTAGCCAACACAATAATCACTGCCAACACCGCGGGTTGCACCAGCCAGCCACGCTCAAATTGCTCGCCAATAAAAGGGGAGAACACTGTTGGAGCGCCAATCAGCGGTAAATTAGGCGCGCCCATAATGCGTAAATTGATCGAATAAAGGCCAATCATCACCAAGATACTGGCTAAGAGCTGCAAGATATTCAGCCGCACATGCAGCCACGCCGTTAGCCAGCCCGAAGCCGCCCCAGCCAACACGGCCATTGCACAGGCAAACCAAGGATCATGGCCACCCGCAATTAAAGTGGCCGCCACCGCGCCACCCAGTGGGAAACTACCATCAGCAGTTAAATCGGGGAAATTCAGCAGGCGAAAAGAAATCAGCACCCCAAGCGCCACCAGCGCAAAGATCAAACCAATTTCCAATGCGCCCATTAAGGCAATGGGAGTCATAAGTATTCCAAGGGGTGAACGTCAAAAATATTAGCAAAAGCACAAAAACAGCCTGAAACAAATGTCTTCAGCAGATCTTGATACAGAGCTAAACCTTGAACCACAGAGTAAAACGAGGACACAGAGCACACAGAGTAAACCATCAAATCATTGATTTTCTCTGTGGACCTCTGTGCTCTCTGTGACCTCTGTGGTTCAAGATTTAGCCCTCTTAAAAAGAAGCGATTACTTCACCACTTCTTTAGCTTCTTTTAGCAGTGCTGCAGACAGCGTCACGCCTTGTTTCTTAGCGGCGCCAGCATTCACCATCAGCTCTTGCTTAGCGCCCACTTCAGGCGCGATATCTCCGGCTTTTTCACCTTTCAGAATACGCACAACCATCTTGCCGGTTTGGCGGCCTAAGTCGTAATAGCTCATGCCCATCGCCGCAATCGCACCGCGTTTAACCAAGCTGGCATCGCCCGAGATCAAAGGAATCTGCGCTTGCTGTGCCACGCCGACTAAAGATTCGTAGCTAGACACCACGTTATTGTCGGTATTGGTGTAAATCGCATCCACCTTGCCCACTAAGCTTTTAGCCGCAGTCGAGATATCCACAGTGCGCGCTGCTGGCGCTTCTACCAGCGTCATGCCGCGTTTAGCCAATTCGGCTTTTAATTCTTTGGCCACGATGGTGGAATTCACTTCACCTGGGCTATACACCATGCCAATCCGCTTAGCCGTCGGTTTCACTTTGAGGATTAAATCGATCTGTGGGGATAATTGCAGCATATCGGATACGCCGGTTACATTATCGTTGCCCGTCTTCCAGCTTTTAACCAACTTAGCCGCCACTGGATCAGTCACAGCCGTAAACACCACAGGAATCGTACGTGTTGCTGCTACTACCGCTTGAGCGCTAGGCGTGGCAATGGCCACGATTACATCTGGCTGATCGCCCACAAACTTACGCGCAATTTGTGCGGCAGTTGCGGTATTGCCTTGGGCGCTTTGAAATTGATATTTGATTTGCTTGCCCGGCTCAAAGCCTGCTGCTTTTAATTCGTCTTCAATCCCTTTACGCGCCGCATCCAGTGCAGGGTGATCAACAATGGCCGTAACTGCCACGGATTTCATGTCCGCAGCACCCACAGTAAACGACAAGCTAACAAGTGCAGCTAAAAGAGTAGGTTTCAATAATTTAAGCATCGGGCAAATCCTTATTTCAATTGAGCTTGCAAGGGAGGATGTACGGGGCAATTTAATAAAAATAATAAATAGTGCTTTGTGCGTATGAAACAATCGTTTTATTTTTCAATTTAATGACAAGCAAATGGTAAGACACCTGCTTTAGTTAACAAATCATAGAAAATAAAATACCTACGCAGATAGGCGCATACCGCGCCGTTGCGTCAAAGATAATAGAGGCAAGTAGCCTATAGATACAAAGCGGGGATATCCCTAATAGAGCACCTTTATTCTAATCCTTATTCATTCCCACACCGGCAAAAAATACTGTGGATAACTTTGTGGGTAAGATAAAAATCAAGGGCGAATTAAGGCGACATAAATAGCGAAATACGGACGTATAAATAGCAAGGAAATATGGCGAAGACTCAGGCCTAATGCCATTTAGCCAGCAAAATATCGGGGACAATAATAGGTGTGAAATCAAGCCATATACACATTAGCTGCCTGTGTGTAAAGACCCTCAGCACGCATTGATCTGCAGCAAAAAAATCACAAGTAATGTGTCATCAGTACGACAAGTTTGAATATGTTTTAAAGAAACAGGGAGTTATCCAGAAAGGTGAACATCAGCTTAGTTCATGAAGCAATATATTCCATATAAATATTCATACGGTAAATTGTAAGCTGAAGAACGGTCCCTCTCCTTCCCAAACAATGCCCTTTGCATGCTTTGGGGCAAAAAATTAAGGCGAAAAAGCATCTGCTTTTTCGCCTTAATAAGGTCACCACAGGCTTAGCCCGCTTCCTTTACGCTTTACAGCACATAGCGCGCCAAATCTTCATCGGCGGCAATGCCACCTAATTTGCTGCTCACAAATTCTGCATCCACCACAATCTTGCCGCTTTTTGCATCAAAAGAGATTTCCTCTAGCAGACGCTCCATCACGGTATACAAGCGGCGCGCGCCGATATTCTCGGTGCTCTCATTTACCTGCCAAGCAATTTCAGCCATGCGCTTTACACCAGCATCGGTGAAATCCAGCTCCACGCCTTCAGTTCCTAGCAAGGCTTGATACTGCTTCACAAGGCAGGCATCGGTGCCGGTCAGAATGCTGGCAAAATCGCCAACGGTCAGAGAATTGAGCTCAACCCGAATCGGGAAGCGCCCTTGCAGCTCAGGAATTAAATCCGAAGGCTTGGCTAGGTGAAATGCACCGCTGGCAATAAACAGAATATGGTCGGTTTTCACCATGCCATATTTAGTCGTAACCGTTGTGCCCTCTACAAGCGGCAGTAAATCACGCTGCACACCTTGGCGGCTAACTTCACCACTGCCCGTTTCGGCACGGCTGGTGACTTTATCAATCTCGTCGATAAACACAATGCCGTTTTGCTCAACCGCTTGCAGCGCTTCGGTTTTAGCGTCTTCTTCATTCACCAGCTTGCCCGCTTCTTCCTCGGTCAGCAGCTTCATCGCCTCGGCCACTTTCAGCTTCTGCGCTTTCTTTTTATCCGAGAACGCGCCTTTAAACATTTGCTGGATCTGGCTAGAGAAGTCTTCCATGCCCGGCGGGCTCATTACCTCCATGGTTGGCACGCTGGCTGCCACTTCGATTTCAATGTCCTTATCGTCAAACTTTCCTTCGCGCAACATTTTGCGGAATTTCTGACGGGTATCTGATTCATCGTTGCCACCCGGTGGCAAGAGCACATCCAAGACTCGCTCTTCTGCGGCATCAACGGCACGATGGCGATTGCGGCTAATGACTTTATCCCGCACCTGCTTTACAGCAACTTCAACTAAATCGCGAATAATGCTGTCTACATCTTTACCGACATAACCCACCTCGGTGAATTTAGTCGCTTCTACCTTAATAAAGGGCGCATCCGATAATTTGGCAAGGCGACGGGCAATTTCAGTCTTACCTACACCCGTTGGCCCAATCATGAGAATATTTTTCGGCGTGATTTCACTCCGCAAGGGTTCCGCCACCTGCTGCCTACGCCAACGATTACGCAGCGCAATCGCTACCGATTTCTTGGCTGCTGCTTGGCCAACAATATGCTTATCTAGCTCGTGAACGATTTCTTGCGGCGTCATATGGCTCATGATCAATCCTTAACAATATATAAAAAGCAGATGGCGGCACAGGCGCTAAATTTAAAGCCTAATCGATAGATATTTCAATGTTTTTTGCCTAATTAACACTCGTAGAAAATACGTCATTAATATGTAAAAAAATGTGCACAGGCACACAAATTAAGCCGATAAGTTCTACACTAGCTGTATGTGAGCCTTACGCAGAGAGAAATATGAGCAATAGCGTAGATGATGATTGGCTAGATGAAGATATTACTGATGACACGACTAGCAACAATCATAAAGCCGAATTCTGGACCATTTTGGTGGTAGATGATGAGCCCGATATTCATCATGTCACACGTTTAGCACTCGCCAATATCGAATTCTTAGGTAAACGCTTAGAGATTCTCTCCTGCTACTCTGGCGCAGAAAGCTTGGCACTGCTCAGTACCCGTCACGATATCGCCTTAGTATTACTTGATGTAGTGATGGAGCAGGAAGATTCCGGCCTGCAAGTAGCCCATGCCATCCGTGAAACCCTAGGCAATCACCAGATTCGTATTATTTTACGCACCGGCCAGCCCGGCGTTGCCCCTGAGCGGCGGGTGATTGAAAGCTACGATATCAATGATTACAAAGCCAAAACCGAACTCACCCGCGATAAGCTTTACACCGCTATTCTGGGCACTTTGCGCTCGTATAAAGACATTATGCTGCTCGAACATCAGCGCCAAATGCTCGCCGCCAATCGCCGAGGGCTCATTAAGGTGATCGAAGCCTCGGCCAGTATTTTTAAACAGCAATCTATTCAGCAATTTGCTCAAGGCGTGCTGGAGCAATTGCAATCGCTACTGTTTTTTGAGCAAGAGGCTTTATATGTCGTTGTGCAAGGCGGAATGGCAGCCCTGTCACAAGATGGCGGCGTTCAAGTCATGTATGCCACTGGTGGCTATCAGACGCTTTGCGGCAAAAAACTAGAAGTTGCCCAGCTCGCCCAATTTGATGCATCGATCAAACAAGCAATGCAAGAAAGCCACAGCGTTTACGCACCCGATCATTTTGTCGGCTTTTTTCATACCGAACGTGGGCCGGTTAATTTACTGATTATCGACGGCCCCGTGGCCTTATCTAATCCAGATAAAGAACTGATCGAATTATTCTGCCGCAATGTGAGTATCGCTTTTGAAAATCTAATGATGAATAAAGAAATTCAAGCACTGCGCGGGGTGGAGTAAATCGCTTATGGCAGGTGCAGCTTAGCTAGATACCGCAGCACAATAACAAGCATTGAATCATCGTAGGACGGGTGCAACCCGCGTATTTTTTTGCATTGCTCGCGGGTTGCACCCGCCCTACAAAAAATAAAACTTATGATCTTAGCCTAAGCAGATGCAGAGATAAGCCTGCTAGCCCAGCCTACCATTGCAGGCACAAGCTAACGGAGCTAATCCCCCTTCAGCAAAATAAATCACTCCGATTTGCTACTGCCTGCTTTTGCAAAGCCCCAAGCCCACACTTTCAACGGTAGAATCATCCATTCCCACTCACCAACCCGTAGCATGCTATGTCGAAAGATTATCTGGAAAGTATTATCAAAGCCCGTGTCTACGATGTGGCTATTGAATCTCCGCTAGAATTCGCCCCCAATCTATCGCGCCGCATTGGTAATAAAGTACTGTTTAAGCGTGAAGATATGCAGCCCGTGTTCTCGTTCAAAATTCGCGGCGCGTATAACAAGATGTCTAAGCTTAGCCATGCCGAGCTAGAACGTGGCGTAGTGGCCGCATCCGCTGGCAACCATGCGCAAGGCGTGGCGATGGCCGCCCAGTATTTAAATTGCCGCGCTACCATTGTGATGCCAACCACCGCCCCACGTATCAAGGTAGACGCCGTTACCCGCCGTGGCGCTGAAGCGGTGTTAGTGGGTGATTCTTACTCTGATTGCTATCAGCACGCGCTTAATTTATCCGAGCAAACCGGCGCTACGCTGATTCACCCTTTTGATGATCCTGATGTGATTGCCGGGCAAGGCACGGTGGCGATGGAGATTTTGCGCCAATACCCCGATCATATCGACGCGATTTTTATTCCAGTAGGCGGCGGTGGCCTGTTGGCGGGGATGGCGGCATATATCAAACGCCTGCGCCCAGAAATTAAAATCATTGGTGTAGAGCCAACTGACGCCAACGCCATGTACTTAAGCCTGAAACTAGGCGAGCGCATTACCTTGCCGCAAGTCGGCATCTTTGCCGATGGCGTGGCAGTGAAGCAAGTTGGGGAAGAGACTTTCCGCCTCTGCCGCCAATTTGTAGACGACGTGATTCTGGTCGATACCGACGCCATGTGCGCGGCGATTAAAGATGTATTCGAAGACAATCGCTCAATTCTAGAGCCTGCCGGTGCACTGGCCATTGCTGGCCTAAAAGCTTGGGCAGCGCGTGAAGGCAAGCAAGACGCCACGCTGATTGCCGTAGCATCTGGCGCAAATATGAATTTTGACCGCCTGCGCTATATCGCCGAGCAAGCCGAAATGGGCGAGCAGCGCGAAGCGATTGTGGCCGTGACGATTCCTGAGCAGCCGGGCTCCTTCCGCACTTTCTGTAAGCTCATTGGTGCGCGCAATATCACCGAATTTAACTACCGCTATTCCACCGCCAGCGAAGCCCATGTTTTTGTCGGCTTATCGATTCAAAATCGTAGTGAAGTGGTCGATTTAATTAGCGATCTTGCTAATGCAAAAATTGCGGCTGTCGATCTCACCGATAATGAACTCGCCAAGCTGCATATCCGCCATTTAGTCGGCGGCAAAGCACACAATGTACAAAATGAGCGCCTGATGCGTTTCGAGTTTCCAGAACGCCCCGGCGCCCTGCTCAACTTCTTGAATGGCATGAGTGGCGAGTGGAATATCAGCCTCTTTCATTACCGCAACCACGGTGCAGATTACGGCCGCATTTTGGTTGGCATTCAAGTGCCTGAGCAAGACAACGATGCGTTTAAAGCCTTTGTGGATAAACTGGGCTATATGCATTGGGATGAAAGCGATAACCCTGCGTATAACTTGTTCCTGAGCGCATAAGTAAAAAGGCCATCGCAATGATGGCCTTTTTACTTGCTAAGGATACGGTTCGAAATAAATCCTGAAATGACGTATCAACACAAACAGTCATCCCCGAATGTTCTTATCGGGGATCCAGCAGCGCAGCTGGATTCCCGCCAAAGGCACGCGGGAATGACGAGGGTTTATAGCGGGAAGTTAAGCCAAACCCTCAAACAATTACAGCAGATTACGCGCCGCTTCAATCACGATATCTACGGCAGTATGTTCAGCCAATTTCATGGCTTCTGCATCTGGAATTTCTTGTTGGGTACGATTCACGATCACACCTGCCACCATCCCTGCACGCCACCCTTGGGTCGCACACATGGTTAGCAAAGTGGCGGATTCCATTTCGTAATTCATCACGCCCATCGCCTGCCATTCTTTCATCGAGCCTTGCATGCTGCTCACTACACGGCCGCTGCATGTATCGTAACGCTCCTGGCCAGGGTAAAAAGTATCTGATGAAGCAGTCACACCGATATGCAGTGGTTTGCCGGCTTTTTTAGCCGCGTTAACTAGCGCTGTAGTACAGTCAAAATCGGCCACAGCGGGGAAGCTCATCGGGGCAAAGTGCAAGCTTGCGCCATCCAAACGAACCGAACCGGTAGTCACCAGCACATCGCCCACATTGATATGCGCTTGAATCGCACCGGTTGTACCCACGCGCAGGAAGGTATTGATCCCCAGCTGAGCCAGCTCTTCTACCGCAATCGAAGTAGATGGGCCGCCAATACCGGTCGAGCAAATCACAATCGGCTTGCCATCAAGTTCAGCAAGGTAAGTGGTGAATTCACGATGGCTGGCCAGCAACTTGGCATTGCCCATTTTTTCAGCAATACGCTGCACACGAGCAGGATCACCCGGAACAATCGCAAGAGTGGCACCGGCTAAATCGCTTTTAGCGAGACCTAAATGGAAAACTTCAGATTTAGACATGAGAGTCCTACTTAATCAAAAAAACGAAAAACACCTGATTCTAAGAATGCTTCAGCTTAATTTGAGCGTGCTAAACCTTGAACCACAGAGTAAAACGAGGACACAGAGGATCACAGAGAAAACCATCAAAGTATTGATTTTCTCTGTGATCCTCTGTGATCCTCTGTGCTCTCTGTGGTTCAAGATTTAGCTCTCTATTCGGTCAAGCTGAAGCATCTTGCTAATCAAGTGAAAATTAGATCCGTTGGAGCTTAAAGCGCGGGTGTATCTTTTGGGTCGAGGTAGAAAGCACCCGGCAGCAGATCGCCTGCGGTGGTGATTTCCATATCTTCTTTCATATTGCCCAAGATCACTGGCAGTGCAGGTGTACCGATTTCTATCATCACCTGACGGCAAGCACCGCAAGGCGCGATTGGGCCAGGAGTATCACCCACTACGGCAATGGCAGAGAAATCACCCGGCTTATAGCCATTAGCTACCGCGCTAAACAGCACCGTGCGCTCTGCACAGTTGCACAGGCCATAAGAAGCGTTTTCTACATTGCAGCCATGAAACACACGGCCATCTTTAGTAATGAGCGCAGCGCCAACTAAAAAGCGCGAATACGGCGCATAGGCCGAAGTACGGGCAATACGGGCTTGATCGAGTAATTCTCTTGCATCGAGTTCTTCACGAGTCATGGTCATTCCCAAAAGTTTATTCCAGAAAGGCTTTCCCAACGGGGAAAGAAGAAAGATTGAACCAGTTAGCCAAGCTCTGACCCACATCGGCGAAAGATTCGCGAATACCAATGCTGCCAGCCGGAACACATTTGCCGTAGACCAAGACGGGCACATGTTCACGGGTATGTTCAGTGCCTGGCCAAGTTGGATCGCAGCCGTGATCGGCCGAGATAATCAGAATGTCGTCATCTTTAAGCAGGGCCAGCATTTCTGGCAGGCGCTTATCAAATAACTCCAAGCCACGGGCGTAACCTGCAACATCGCGACGATGGCCAAATTTTTCGTCGAAATCCACAAAATTGGTCATCACAATGCTGTTGTCCGGTGCTTCTGCCGTGGCTTTTAGCGTGGCATCCCATAGCGCGGTTAAGCCGCTGGCTTTAATGCCCTTGGTGATGCCGCAATGCGCGTAAATATCCGCGATTTTGCCGATAGAAACCACGGTACCACCTGCATCGGTCAGCTTCTCCAATACCGTTTTAGCGGGCGGTGCAACGGCGTAATCATGGCGATTGCCAGTGCGGGCGTAAGTGGCAGGTGTTTCACCATCAAACGGACGGGCAATCACGCGGCAAATATTGTATTGCAGCATTTCTTCATGGGCGATCTGGCATAGCTCGTAGAGTTTTTCTAAGCCAAAGCTTTCTTCGTGCGCAGCAATCTGGAATACCGAATCGGCCGAGGTATAAAAAATCGGCTTGCCCGTAGCGCGATGCTCATCACCCAGCTTGGCAATGATATCGGTACCCGAAGCATGGCAGTTGCCCAAATAACCGGGCAGGCCAGCACGTTTTACCAAGGTTTCCAGCAGCTCTGGCGGGAAAGTATCGGTTTTTTGAGTGAAATAGCCCCAGTCAAACAAGACCGGCACACCGGCTAACTCCCAGTGGCCCGATGGCGTGTCTTTACCGGATGAAATCTCGAATGCTGCGCCATAAGCCGCAATCGGCTTAATAGTGGCAGATAAGCCAGCTGGCACTTTGCCGCTGGCTAGGCCACAAGCCAGCCCCATTCCCAGCTCTTCAAGATGAGGAATTTTCAGCGGGCCGCTGCGTTCAATATCGGCCTCGCCATTAAAACAACGCTCTGCAATATGGCCGAGGGTGTTGGAGCCTACATCACCAAACTTATCTGCATCGGGTGCAGCACCTACACCAAGTGAATCCATAATCAGGAAGATGGCACGCATGGCTGACTCCTTAGGACGGGTGTACCCGCCAAAATATTCATTAATAAACGTAACGATTCAGGTATGCGAACAAAACCCAAATCTTGAACCACGGAGAAGACCAAGAACAATGTTGCCTTGTGTTAATCGTGGAGACCTGCCTTAAACATCCGATTACTTATGAATAAATAATCGGATTGCTGGCAACGGCAACTAAGCCGTATGTAAACGCAGCCTGTATTTCTTGTACTGCCAGCTCGGCCGCCTGTGCGGTTTGTGCATGCACAATCGCCAATGGCTCGCCCGCTCTGACTTCCTGGCCTAAGCCAATAATTTGTGTCATCCCTACCGCGTAATCCAGCGCATCACCCGGCTTACGACGGCCTCCGCCCAAGCTGACGACTGCCATCCCTAGCGCACGAGTATCAATACCCACAATAAAACCATTTTGCGCCGCTGGCACCGCAATTTGTAGCGCGGCCTGTGGCAGATATTCATCTGGCTTTTCAACAAAATCAATCGGCCCGCCAAGGCTGGCGATCATACGGCCAAATATTTCTGCGGCACGGCCGCTATCTAAGGCCACCATAAGCTTGCTTTCTGCCTCAGCCACATTCGCCGCCAATTTACCCAGCACCAGCATTTCGCTACACAGCGCCATGGTCACCTGATGCAAACGCGCTGGGCGATGTTTGCCGCTTAGATAATCCAGCGCACAACGCACTTCGATGGCATTGCCCGCACATGGAGCCAGTGGCTCATTCATATCGGTGAGCAGCGCAGCTGTGGGCAGGCCTGCGCCATTGCCGACTTCTACAATACTAGTCGCCAGCTCACGCGAAGCGGCTAGATTAGGCATAAATGCCCCGCTGCCTACTTTGACATCCATCACCAGCGCATCCAGCCCTGCCGATAATTTTTTCGACAAAATCGAGCCGGTAATCATGGCCACCGATTCCACCGTGGCCGTCACATCACGAATCGCATAGAGGCGTTTATCGGCTGGGGCTAAATCACCGGTCTGGCCGATAATGGCCACGCCCACTTCACGCACCGTTTTGCGAAATAGCTCGGTGCTTGGCTCGGTGTTGTAGCCGGGAATCGCGTCAAATTTATCTAGCGTGCCGCCAGTGTGACCCAAGCCTCGGCCAGAAATCATCGGCACAAAGCCACCACAAGCCGCAATCATTGGCCCAAGCAACAAGGAAACTAGATCACCCACGCCGCCGGTTGAGTGTTTATCCAGCACAGGGCCGGATAAATCCAGGCTGCGCCAGTCTAAAACCTGGCCCGAATCACGCATGGCCAAAGTCAGCGCCACACGCTCATCCAGCTCCATACCTTTAAAGTAAACCGCCATCGCAAGGGCAGCGATCTGTCCTTCAGAAATGCTTTGATCACTGATCCCGCGCACAAAAAAACGAATCTCATCACCACTTAAAACATCGCCATTGCGCTTTTTACGGATGATTTCCTGGGGCAGAAACATATAAACCTCTTTGAAACAAATCACATGCCATCACAAGCATTGAATCAGCGTAGGGCGGGTGAAACCCGCATTTTTTCAACATCACTCGCGGGTTTCACCCGCCCTACAAATACCAGATCATCAATACGCCGATTTAGCCGTTGCGCCTGCATCATGGCCCAAGGTAGTCAGCAAACTGCCCATCAGGCTGGATGCGCCAAAGCGGAAAGTGGCCGCCTGTGCCCAATCTGGCCCCATGATGCGATCAGCAATGGCTAAGTATTCCAGCGCATCTTGCGCAGTACGCACGCCGCCTGCAGCCTTAAAGCCAACCGCTTTGCCGCTGTCTTTAATCGCTTGAATCATAATTTCAGCCGCTTCTTGCGTGGCATTGACCGGCACTTTACCGGTAGAGGTCTTAATAAAATGCGCGCCTGCGGCAATTGAAATTTCGCTGGCTTTGCGAATCAGTGCAGGGGTTTTTAGCTCGCCACTTTCGATAATCACTTTCAGAATTTTGTTGCCCACTGCAGCGCGGCTTTGTGCCACTACATCAAAGCCAACTTGCTCATCACCCGCCATCAGCGCGCGCCATGGAAACACCACATCCACTTCATCTGCGCCATTGGCAATGGCGGCGGCTGTTTCAGCAGCAGCCTCAGCCGGTGTTGGCTCGCCTTTAGGGAAATTGGTCACGGTGGCCACCGGAATATTTAAACCGTGAGCCGCCAGCGCCGCTTTTGCAGTGGGTACAAACTGTGCGTAAACACAAAGCGCAGCAGGATTACCTACTGGGGTTTTAGCCGATGCGGCCAAAGCTTCAATCGAAGCCACGGTGTCAGAGTCGTTCAGCGCAGTTAAATCCATTAAATGCAAACCACGCAGGGCTGCGGCACAGAGTTGATTTTGGGTCGTCATGATTTTTCCTTTAACAATTATTTGGGCGGTTCGCCTCAAAGATGAAGCTTGATCTTGATCTGAGCATGTTGGCTTAGCTGGTTTATTAGGCAAAACAGCCAACAACCCAGCTAAACCAAACTACCCAATTCATATGGGCCAAGCCCTTGCTTCACGAATAAAACATTGTCTGAGCATGTTGGGTTACGCAGATTTGTTGGCAAAAAACAGCCAACAACCCTGCTAACCCAACCTACCCATCAGGCTCTATTGACTTGTATTTCACAAGGGAACAAATCAACAGAGCCTGCTTTAAAACTTAAGCCATGCTGATAAACAAACCAGCAATCGTTGCGCTCATTAAATTAGACAGCGTTGCAGCAGCTACCACACGCAAGCCATAACGGCTTACTTCGGAACGACGCTCTGGCGCTACCGAGCCAAAACCACCGGCCAAAATAGCAATCGACGAGAAATTGGCAAAGCCACACAGCGCAAAAGACAGAATCGCCAGTGTTTTAGCATCCAATACTTGCAAGCCAGCAGCCGTTACCGATGCCGCGTCTTTAAGGTAAGGAGCTAGGCCAACAAAGGCCACAAACTCGTTCAAGATCATTTTTTGGCCAAGGAAGTTACCCGCCAGCGCCGCATGTTCCCAAGGCACACCAATTAAGTAAGCCAATGGCGAGAACACATAACCCAGAATCAATTCCAGATTGTATTCAGGATGGCCAAACAAACCGCCAACACCTGCAACCAAGCCATTGACCAGCGCAATCAAGCCAATAAACGCCAACAACATCGCGCCTACATTCAGTGCAATCTTCAGACCCACCGATGCACCTGCCGCACCCGCTTCGATCAGATTAGCCGGGCGCTCGTCGTCAAAAGTCAGGTCTTTAATTTCTACTGTGCTTTCTTCGGTGCTTGGACAAATGATTTTGGCAAAGAGCAAACCACCTGGAATCGCCATAAATGAAGCGGCAATCAGGTATTCCATACGCACGCCAAGGCCTGCATAACCCGCCAATACCGAGCCAGCAATCGCAGCCATACCACTCGACATCACCGCAAACAGCTCGGGGCCGCTCATGGTTTTCATAAACGGCTTAACCACCGCAGGCATTTCGCTTTGACCTAAGAAAATAGTCGTTACCGCTGAAAAAGATTCCAGCTTGCTCACGCCCAACAGCTTTTGAAAGATCGTGCCTAAAATGGTCACAATCCAGCGCATTACACCGAGGTAGTAAAGCACTGAAATAAATGAAGTCATAAAAATAATCATCGGCAATACACGGAATGCAAATACAAACCCGCCGTTGCCAAAGACCTCAAACATTTTTTTATCGACTAAACCGCCGAATAAAAAGGAGATACCATGATTGCCGTATTCCAATACATGATTCACGGCATTAGCCACATTGAGTAAAATATCTTTACCAAGCGGGATAAACAGTACAATTGCACCAATTGAAATCTGTGTTAATAATGCGGCGATAATAACGCGGGGTTTAATTTCTTTTCTATTCATTGAAAGCGCAAAAGCAATCAATAATAAAACCGCGATACCGATTAGGCTGCGTCCAACTTCTAACATCTTCGTCTCCTGAAATTTCACATACCGCTTTATTTAGCGTGCGCTGCGGCTTGTTTTTTACGGGTTTTCACTCAGCCTGCAATATAGGCTTGGCAATATTTGAAGAAATAAGGTGTTTTACTTATACGCCAAACACTAAAAACAAGAATGAATGTTTAGCAAATCTAGCTTTGTAAGCTAAATAGCCATTTTTCAAAAAAAGCGGCAAATATTAATATATTTCACACAAAATTACTCAATTTACCTGCCAATCGGCAGTCAACCAGCCTATTTCCGTTTCACATTTGCACACCATGTAAGAAACATGCATTTACTGTTTTATTTGAGAGAAATCAAAAAAGGCGCATACCCAGAGGGTTGCGCCTTTTTCCACATATGCCTATTTAATTTTCATATGTAATTAAATAGATTAGCCATTTAAAATATGAAGATGATCTAAATCCACCTCATAGTTAAATTAGCTCAGCGATTATTCTTAACCCATTCCAACCAAGGCTTAAATAAAGATGGGCAACGTGCGGCCACCACCGATCTTTGCCAAATATTATCCTGCCAATAATTATCATGATGAATGCTGGCGATTTGTCCGCCAGATTCCAATAAAATCAGCACGCCTGCCGCGTAATCCCATAATTTTTGTGAGCCATGCAGCATTAAATCGGTGCGCCCTGCCGCCAGCCAGCACCAGTCGATCGTCGAAGAGCCATAATTGCGTAAGCTACTAAAAGGAGCCACGCTCACCACCCGAGCGGGCAAGCGTCCGCCTAAATACTTCGGCTCCACCGCCGCGACGGCTTCACATAAAGATTTGGGTACTTCTTGGCGCAGCGGTAAAGATCGCCCATTCATCCACGCGCCATAGCCTGCGGCCGCCGAAAAACACTCATCCAAAGCAGGTACATACACCACGCCCAACACCGGCCGCCCTTGGCGAAATAAGGCGATCGACACCGAAAAATGCGGTAAGCCGTGCACAAAATTAGTTGTGCCATCAATCGGATCAACAATCCACAAACCATCCTCATGATCTGCCCACAGCGCTTTTTGCTCGGCCACACTCATTTCTTCGCCCAACACTGGGCAATTTACAATCTTAGGGAGCTCACGCTGCAATGCTGCTTGCGATGCCATATCCGCCTCGGTAAACAAGCTGCCATCGTGTTTACGTGCGGACGCCACCTGCTGAAAGCGCGGCATAATTTCTTCAGCCGCCACCCGTCGAGCCAAAGCTACCAGATCAGATAAATGCTCAAAATCGCTCACAGCTTTCTCCCTTGTTTACCCCTCATTGTAAGACAGTAAGATGACTTTGTTGCATGTGCACATGAAAAAACGTTGGGGAATATGTGTAGGGTGAGTGAAACCCCATACACGCCAAGCAAATTGTTTTTTTATTAGCAAACAGCGAAAAAGCACAATAACCACGCTCTCTGCGTAGGGCTTTTTAAAGACCCCTTGAAACACGCCGGAGTGAGGAACAAGCGGGGCGGGGTTTCGGCCAGGGAGCGAGGAACGAGCCAATCCCGCCTGCCGCCGACTCGATTGTCCGCAGCGCAGGGGCCTTCGTGTTTCGTGGGGCGGCCTTCTTTGCGTACGATGATTTCTGGCCGTTCAAGAAAGTGAGGCCCCCGCGGTGGCCACCGCTCCAAAATCAACGTGTCGAAGGCACTAAAAGAGCTTTTTTTGTTTTGGTTGGCGCTTATGGGGTGAAACCCACGTATTTATTCGACATGGCTCGCGGGTTTCACCCGCCCTACAAAAGATCCCACCCATAAAAAAACCGCTCCCCCATCAGGAAAGCGGTTTTTGTGGGTTTTGTAGCTAAACAGCGCTAATTAATAAGGCCACTTCCAGTTTTTAACTTCTGGCATATCGTCGCCGTGTTCAGCAATATATTGGCCGTGTTCTACCAATTTATCCGACAGTTTTTGACGAACATGTGCGCCGATTTTTTGCAAGGAAGGCACACGGTCGATCACGTCGATGGCTAAGTTATAGCGATCCAGCTTGTTCACTACCACCATATCAAACGGTGTAGAGGTCGAGCCTTCTTCGATATAACCACGCGCATGGATATTGCTATGACCATTGCGACGGTAAGTTAGGCGGTGAATCAGCCATGGGTAGCCGTGGAAGGCAAACATCACTGGCTTATCAGTCGTAAACAGCGAATCAAACTCACGGTCTGTCAGGCCATGTGAATGCTCTTCTTCTGGCTGCAAGGTCATCAAATCGCAGACGTTTACAAAGCGAATTTTCAGATCAGGAAAATGCTGGCGCAGCAAATCAGTTGCAGCCAGTGCTTCCATGGTCGGTACTTCACCCGCGCAAGCCATCACCACATCTGGCTCGCCGCCTTGATCGTTAGACGCCCAGTCCCAGATCCCCAGACCCTTGGTGCAATGGGTAATGGCTTGATCCATGGTCAGGTATTGCAGCGCTGGCTGCTTACCGGCGACCACTACGTTTACATAGTGACGGCTGCGTAATACGTGGTCGGTTACGCTGAGCAGGGTGTTGGCATCTGCTGGCAGGTAAACGCGGATCACTTCGGCGCGTTTGTTGATCACATGATCAAGGAAACCCGGATCTTGATGGCTAAAGCCGTTGTGATCCTGACGCCATACATGCGATGTCAGCAGGTAATTAAGCGACGGCAAAGGTTTGCGCCAGTTGATGGTGCGTGTTGTTTTCAGCCATTTTGCGTGCTGATTAAACATCGAATCAATCACATGGATAAACGCTTCGTAGCAGCTAAAGAAGCCGTGACGACCGGTCAGGTTGTACGCTTCCAGCCAACCTTGGCAAGTGTGCTCAGACAAGATTTCCATCACGCGGCCATCTTGCGCAAGGTAATCATTGTTTTTATCGGCTTCTAGGTAATCAGCAAACCAAGTTTTGCCAGATACATCAAACACATCATTCCAGCGGTTGGATGCGGTTTCATCCGGCCCAAAGATGCGGAAATTCTTTTGCTCTTCGTTTTCTACCATCACATCGCGCAGGAATTTACCCATTACGCGAGTGGCTTCGGCGTTTACTGTACCTGGCTTGTCAAACGTCACCGCATATTTGCGGAAATCTGGCATGCGCAGATCTTTGGACTCTTGGCCGTGCACCACGGGATTAGAACCCATACGCAGCAAGCCTTCAGGGGCTAGCTCGGCCAGCTCGGCCTTGAATGAGCCATCGGCATTGAATAATTCGGTCGGACGATAGCTCTTCATCCAATTTTCTAAGTTGTGGACGTTTTCTTCATCGATATCAGAGAACGGCACTTGATGGCTGCGCCAGTAATCTTCAACTTTCTTACCCTTAATTTCTTTCGGGCCAGTCCAGCCCTTAGGGGTACGCATCACAATCATTGGATAACGTGGGCGAACAATAGGCTGGCCGGCATCCATTTCAGCCTGCGCCTTAGCGCGAATCGCATCTAGCTCCGCCATACACAGATCCATGGTCGCAGCCATTTTTTGGTGGATCTCAGTAAACGATTCATTCTTTTCATTGAATGTTTCGGTTTTTAGCTCAACAAAGTGCGGCTTGTAACCAAAACCTTCGAACATCTTGGTGATTTCTTCGTGGCTAATACGGGATAGCAGGGTTGGATTAGCAATCTTGTAGCCATTTAAATGCAAGATAGGCAGCACAAAACCATCATTCACTGGGTGCAGGTATTTATTGGAATGCCAAGAAGCCGCCAGCGGGCCAGTTTCAGCTTCGCCATCACCCACAACGGCAATCACCGTTTGAGTTGGATTATCAAATGCAGCGCCAAAAGCGTGTGAAAGCGAATAACCCAACTCGCCGCCTTCGTGCATCGAGCCTGGGGTTTCTGGGGCTACGTGCGAAGGAATACCGCGTGGGAAGGAGAATTGCTTAAACAGGCGTTGCATACCGGCCGCAGTACGGTCGATATGTGGATAGAATTCTTCGTAGCTACCTTCCAGATAAGTATTTGCCACCAAACCTGGGCCGCCATGGCCAGGGCCAGTGATATAAATCATTGGGCTTTTGCGTTGTTTAATAATGCGATTGGCATGAACATAAATAAAATTCAGACCGGGTGTTGTACCCCAGTGGCCCAACAGGCGTGGCTTAATATGTGCAAATTTAAGCGGCTCGGAAAGGAGCGGATTATCTAACAGATAAATTTGACCAACAGAAAGATAGTTAGCCGCACGCCAGTAAGCGTGCATTTTGTCGATTTGTGCAAGAGATAGCGGTTGAGTCACGTAACACCTCATTTAGGTTTGCTTATCGGGAAATTTATTTATTATCAGTTACTTAAACATCCAAACATTTAACGCAAGGGTTTGACCTTAGCCTCGACTTATCGCTCCCTGTTCAAAGCAACTCACTAATATTGCTTACTTAGACATCTTGCCCACTTACTGCTGCAGGTGGTCTGCCTTGCTGCCTCACAAACGACTATACACAGTGCTTAACTTCAGACTTCTGACTAAGGTCAATGCTTTATGTTTTTCTAATAAAAAACGCTCGAACTGCAAAAAACTAGAAAAACATAAGAACTAAAAAATGCCAACAAGCTAACTTACACCGCGTAGCTTGCTTACTCTGCATAACAAATTAAACAGCCTTATCCAAATACGATATTGCAATAATGCCAATCTTGATAAGAATCACGCAAACCATCGCCTTACCACAAATAAATACCGTGCAAATCCCAACTAAATAGAAATAAGTCGATAAAAAAAGGGCGCTTGCTCTGCAAGCGCCCTTTTTAAAAACCAAATTACTTTAAAAAGAATGACTAAAGAAAATTAAAGTCATCACGACAAATAACGGCAAGAGGATTGCGCAAGACCAAGCCATATAGCCAAAGAAGCTTGGCATTTTAATCCCACGGTCTTCTGCAACCGCCTTCACCATAAAGTTAGGTGCATTACCGATATAACTTAATGCGCCCATAAACACCGAGCCAGCCGAAATAGCCAATAGAGTAGAGGCCATAGGGCCCATCATATGTGCAGCATCGCCATGAGCTAGATTAAAGAACACCAAATAGGTCGGGGCATTATCCAAGAATGCCGATAGCAAACCTGTCATCCAGAAATACATATAATCAATCGGGCCGCCGCTGGCATTGCTGACGGTATTGACCAAGGGTGCTAAATGCCCTGCCTCGCCCGCGCGCAATATTGCAATTGCCGGAGCCATTACAATAAAGATACCAGCAAATAATTTAGCCACTTCTAGGATAGGTCCCCAATTAAAATCATTGCCGGCCCGGACTGGCTTGGGCGTAAACTTCAAGGAAATCAATGCCAATGCTAATAAAATTAAATCACGCATTAAATCCTGAATAGCCAACTCGGTACCTGCAATATTCCAACTAATCCCCGGCTTCCATACTCCCGACATCACTACGGCCGCAACCACAGCAACAATCAAGAAGAAATTGAATTTTCCATGAATTTTAATTGGCTTATCTTTAGTTTTATCAATCTCTAGCACGCCTTCTTTTTTGAAGTAATAGCTATCAATAAAATAAAATACGGTAAGCAGCACTGCAGCAGCAAAAGCCACTAAAGGCAACATATGACTAAAGGTCCAGAAAAAATCAATCCCTTTTAAAAACCCAAGAAATAGTGGCGGATCGCCCAAGGGAGTTAAACCACCGCCAATATTAGCCACCAAGAAAATAAAGAATACCACGACGTGCACATTATGCTTACGGTTGTCATTGGCCTTAATTAAGGGACGAATCAAGAGCATGGCCGCGCCAGTCGTTCCCATAATAGATGCCAATACCGTGCCTAAAGCTAAAAGAGCCGTATTAAGCTTGGGTGAGCCATGCAAGTTGCCCCACACCAAAATTCCGCCCGAAATGGTGTAGAGGGCAAACAAAATCAGGATAAAAGGAATATATTCAGCAATCATCGCATGCGCGATCACGCCCAGCGATGTAGGCAAGCCAAACACCATGGTAAACGGCAGTAAAAGACATGCCACCCAAAAAGCGGTGACCTTACCAAAATGGCTGTGCCAAAAATGCGGTGCAAACAGCGGAAACAGCGCAATCGAGAGCAAAATACCCACAAAAGGCAGCGCCCAAAGCAAGCTTAAGCTAGCACCATCAAAATCTGCCGCCAGCGCAAAGCTAGGTAGCAGACTTAAAGCAAGAAGTAAGTTTTTTTTCATCATGACTTTTGGATAAATTCGATTTTGTAACCATCCGGATCTTCCACAAAGGCAATAATCGTACTGCCATGCTTCATTGGACCCGGCTCGCGAACCACCTTACCGCCTTTTTGGCGTACATCGTTACAACAGGCAAAAATATCGTCTATTTCAATGGCGATATGTCCGTACGCATTGCCAAGATCATATTGTGCGGTATCCCAGTTATGGGTTAACTCAAGCACTGTACCGTTGGCTTCATCTTCATAACCTAAGAACGCCAAAGTAAAGCGCCCCTCAGGGAAATCTTTGCTACGCAGTAAACGCATCCCTAGTACTTCGGTATAAAACTTGATCGATAGTTCCAAATTGCCCACACGGAGCATGGTATGCAGCAAGCGCATGACGATTGTCCAATTCAAGAAAACTCAAGTTTACCGTGTTTCTATTGCCCTGCTGTATTAAGGCCACGGCATAAATTCACGCTTTTTTCCCATTGCTGACTTTATAAAATCCATCTCCCGACTCTTTTCTTAAAAAAATAAAATTATATAAATCAGTGAGTAAGCAATTAATACGCACGTTTTATACCAATTTATATGGCCTAAGGGTTGACACAAAATCTCAATATATTACAATGCGTCCTCTCTGAAGTGCGAGCGGGTCGTTAGCTCAGTTGGTAGAGCAGTGGACTTTTAATCCATTTGTCGCAGGTTCGAATCCCGCACGACCCACCACTCACACAATCAGATACAAAGATTTTAGGGCTGTTAGCTCAGCTGGTAGAGCAGCGGACTCTTAATCCGTAGGTCGACAGTTCGAATCTGTCACAGCCCACCAAAATAATCAAATACTTAGCCCAGCCAACTAGACTGGGCTTTTTGTTGTCTGCCAGATTAGAACCGAAGCATAAAAACGCAACTTAAACCCGTCCCCTTTTCGGTGTTTACAGCCCTTCCCTCACCAAAAAAACTTAATAGCAACTCGCGTATCCATCCAACACAAAGAAGCGCTCAGCTTGTTGGGCTATACTCACGTCATTATTCTTGACAGCACCACTTACACCTACTGATCCCCTTATAAATACCACCTTCACCCCTAAACAGCGTAGCTTGATCTCGTAGAGATCGCTATTTACCATTCCTCAGCTCAAACCGTGAGGTAGATGGTCTCAAGATACCTATCGACAGATAAATTCGATGATCTTATTGCGTTGGAAAATAACTTACATGCATTCGATTCGTATTCGACTCATTGTATTATTTATCGTCATGACAACATCGATTCTTGCTGCATTTGGAATTTATGCGCAGGCCCTACTTTCCCGCGAGCTAGAACAACGTTTTGAGCAACTACAGCAAGAAACAATCAGCCGACTAGCGATTAGCTTACCTCGTTCGCTTTGGGATCTAAGCCCTGCCTCTGCGCAAAGAATTTTGGCTGCTGAAATGCTGCCAAAAGAAGTGCTCGCCATCTTAGTTGTTGATCTTGATGGCCAACAATTCGCACAAGCCAGCAGAGATAAGAACAGCAAGCAGATCAAGCAAGGGTCAGCCCCCAAAGGCCCTTACCTTTCTCGGCCTATTTACCGAGATGTGGACGAGTCTCAGGCAACGGCAAGCAAGTTAATCGGAAAGGTAACCGTCTATTTCACAAGAGAGCATATCGATACGGCCCTGCGTACCAATATCCGGCGCAGAGTGCTGGAGATTCTAGTCATCGACCTTATTCTACTATTCGCACTGACGATTAGTTTACGCATGGTCTTTATCCCTCTCGCCCAATTGCGCGATGCCTTGTTTGCTCTATCACGCCACGATGGCGATGAGGTTGAAGAGCTGGTAGAAACCCAACGCAGCGAATTTGGTGAAGTCATTCAAGGCTTCAACCAGACCCAACGCAAGCTCAAACGGATTATGGCTCGTCGTCGTCAAGCAGAAGAAGCCACACAGCAGGCCTTTGTCGACTTACAAGCAGCACAAACCTCCCTTTTGCAATCAGAAAAAATGGCCTGCTTAGGTGGCTTAGTGGCCGGTGTCGCGCATGAGATTAATACCCCCGTAGGCATTGTACTAACCAGTGCATCAGTCCTCAATGACGCGACCCTCCATTTACACAAATCCATCAGCAATGGCGCAATTCGTAAATCAGAAGTCGTCCAATATATGGAAACCGCACAACAAGCCTCCCAGCTGATTATGAGTAATGCCGAGCGAGCAGCCACTCTGATACAAAGCTTTAAGCAAGTTGCCGTTGACCAGACTAGCGAGCTACGCCGCGAATATAAGTTAAAAGAATATATCGACGAAATCACTTCCAGCCTGCACCCCGCACTCAAGCAAAGCGGCACTCAGGTCACGGTTATTTGCCACAATGACATTGTGTTAGAAGGCTACCCAGGCGCGATGGCTCAGGTATTAACCAACCTCACAATGAATGCCTTAGCTCATGCATTTATTGCAGGAGACAGAGGGCAGATCGAGATTTTAGCCGAGCAAATTGGCCCATCAGTCCGCATGATGTTTAAGGACAATGGCAAAGGGATATCAGAAGATCATCTTGGAAAAATATTCGATCCGTTTTTCACTACCCGCCGAGGCCAAGGTGGTACAGGGCTAGGTCTTAATATTGTTTTCAACATTATCAATAAACAATTTGGCGGCACAATAGACGTATTAAGTAAGCCAAATAATGGCACTTGCTTCGTCCTCCTTTTCCCGCGCATCAGCCCACTGGCGGAGCCAGAGTCAGTAGGCGGATGAAAAAAAAATCTAAAAAAATTTGACTATCTCAATATATCCGCTATAATCCGCATCTCTTTAGAGCGGGTCGTTAGCTCAGTTGGTAGAGCAGTGGACTTTTAATCCATTTGTCGCAGGTTCGAATCCCGCACGACCCACCAAGTATTTGTTAAGCAAAAAGCCCAATCTTCGGATTGGGCTTTTTGTTTTTTACCCTCTTATCCGCCACACCCCCTTCCCTTTACCTCATTCATCAATTACGCCCCACCCTATTTCACCAGCCTACTGCCCCCAGTTCTTTACTTTTATTATTTATATTTAATATACCCAGCATTTCTTACAACTCCAGCCGGTTTAAGTTAATATTTACCACTTCTAAAAAACTGGCAATTCCTAGCCCTATCAAATAATATCGATGTGATATCAACAATTGCTTGCTTGCTTGCTTGTGCATTGCCTAATGAATGTATCGGCAATAAAAGGATCCTTTAAAATGATTAATTTACTAGGGACCATCTGCGCTATTTTATTGGTATTCCTAGTGCTAGCGATTCGCTATATACATCACTCACGCAAAGATAATCAACGATATCAGGCATTACTCGATAGCATTCCAGATTTAGCTTGGGTTAAAGACAAGCAACATCGTTTTGTGGTGGTTAACCAAGCCTTTCGCCATATTTGGGGCGTTGAAGATCCCAATTGGCTGATCGGTAAAGATGATTATTCTCTTTCCCCACCAGACCTAGCGGCAAAATATCAAGCGGATGACCAAAGTGTCATCAATAACGCTAAAACAATGCGCTATGAAAGTAATTTTGAGCACACTCAAGACGGTGAGCGCTGGATGGAACTCATCAAAGTACCGGTTTATATAAAGAAACAGATCATTGGCACTGCCGGTATTGCCCGAGATATTAGCGAGCGTAAATCAGCCGAGGCGCGCCTCTCTTGGCTCGCCCTCCATGATCCACTCTCTCAACTTGGTAATCGCAGCTTTTTAACCCAGCAGCTCAATCAAAAAATTGCAGCCGCACTGCCATTTTGTCTTTGGTTAATTGATTTAGACCACTTTAAACGAATTAACGATGCGCTGGGGCATCGTGCTGGGGACCAAGCGCTCACTCAAGTGGCCTACAACCTGAGCAACTTAGGTACGGAAGTATTTCGCTTAGGCGGTGATGAGTTTGTGCTACTCGATGAATTCACTCACGCCGATCGCATCAATCACACCCTCACCCAGCTCTTAAATATCCCCGTGATCATCGAAGGTTTAAAATTTAACCAAGCCTTTACCGCAGGACAAGTCAGCTTTCCAAATGATGGGACTTCAGCAGAGCAATTACTAAAGCATGCAGATGTTGCCCTCTACGAAGGCAAAGCCTTGGGACGAGGGCATATTCGCCGCTTTGAAGCCAGTATGGCTACACAAGCGGTTAGGCAATTAGAACTTGAACGTGATTTGCGCAGTGCCTTACAAAATAAGCAATTCAGGCTCGCCTATCAGCCCCAAGTTGAATTAGCCACCCAACAACTAATTGGCCTAGAAGCATTATTACGTTGGCATCATCCAGAGCGCGGTGAAATTCGCCCTGCTGACTTTATCCCCTTTGCAGAAAAAACCGGCATTATTTGCGCCATTGGCGAATGGGCATTAGATCAAGCCATCATAGAACTCCGCCACTGGGATCAATTGGGCCTGCCCTTAGTCCCAATCTCGGTCAATGTTTCTGCCCTGCAATTAGACATCCCCCATTTTGCTCATTCCGTGATTACACGTTTGAACAAACTACCCAAGCATTTGCGTGGCAAGATCGCTCTAGAGCTCACAGAATCAACCCTAATGCACGAGCAAGCCTTAGAAAACGTACATGCTTTAAGTGCAGCAGCAATTCCTTTGTATATGGATGATTTTGGTACGGGTTATTCTAATTTATCGATTATTTCGCAATTAGGTTTATCTAAATTAAAGTTTGATCGCAGCTTAATTCAAAATGTTCCTAACAATAATGCGCATCAAAAAGTCTGTAGCGCTCTGCTCGATTTAGCAGCCGCTTTAGAATTAGAGGTGATTGCAGAAGGTGTAGAAACGCTCGAAGAAGCACAATGGCTATTAGAACAAGGTGTTTTATATGCGCAAGGCTTTTGGTTTAGCCACCCACTCGAAAGCAGCCAAGTGATTAACTACCTAGGAAAAAGCGCATTAAATAGCCATAAACTAGACTGAGTGCCAATCTATAAAAAAACTCAATCGATTAAAGTTAGCCCCAATAACGCTAAGAATTACAGCTTAGTCCCCATTTAACGCCTTTTACAAAAAGCGCAGCTTAAGTCGGTCTATAACGATGAATCTCAATGAGGAGCATCTTTATGCGCGCCTTCTATATCTTAAGCTTGCTAAGCTCAATTAGTATCGCAGCCGAAATCATGCCGCAAGTAGGGCAATGGGAAATCATCAGTGAAATGCCGCCCGAGCAAAAGGCGATGATGAGCAAAATGAAGCCCGATATGCTCAAACAAATGCAGCAGCCCAATATGCGTTTTGATACAAAGACAGGAACGATGACCATGTCGACCTGTTTATCCAAAGAACAATTGGGGAAATGGCATCAAATGGGACAAAAACCACAGCAAAACTGCGATGCGCCCAAAATCAGTAATACGGGCAATACCGTCACGATGGATATGCAATGCCACAAACCACGGGCATCTACCCTGCATAGCGTGATTCAATTTAGCCCTGCTAGAGATAGCTACCAATACGAGCACACCATTCAAGCAGAAAGCAAAACGATGCTACTCAAGGGCAATGCAAGGCGAATAGGGGATTGCAAGTAGAAGAAAGGGCAATCATATTGCCCTTCCCTTCACCCTTATTCCGCAACAATAAAACTGCGAATCTGACTAAGCAACTCTTCTTCCTGATAAGGCTTACCTAAGAATGCATTTACACCTAGCTCAAATGCATAATTCTTATGTTTATCTGCTGTACGCGAGGTAATCATAATGATAGGGATATGCTTGGTCCCCTCATTCGCCCGCACATTACGAGTCAACTCAAAGCCATCCATACGCGGCATTTCAATATCGACCAACATCACCGCGGGGGTTACATCAGAGAGCTGCTGCAAGGCATCTAAACCATCTTTAGCGGTCAATACTTGGAAGCCTTCACGTGCTAACAGGCGACCGGTGATTTTACGTACCGTCAGCGAGTCATCCACCACCATCACCAGTGGCGTTGTTTTAAGCACTTCTGGAACAATTTGCACCGCACTGCGTGTTTCACCGCGAGCCAAGAGGGTCAGTGGATTCATAATCATCACCACATCACCATTACCCAGCACGGTCGCGCCAGTCACGCCAGGAATCCGTGCCAGCTGCGGCCCAATGGTTTTCACCACGACTTCCTGATTGCGTACCAGCTCATCCACATGCAGCGCCATACGGCTGCTACCACTGCGCAGCAACATGATGGTGTTGTAGCGCTTTTGCTCAGGTACAGATTTTGCATCGCCTAATAGCCGTGGGAAATAAGCAAAGGGATAGTGGTGATCCATCCACTCCTGAAAGCGATTCTCATAAATTCGCTCTAAAGCGCCGAGCTTAATTTCCTGAACCTGCTCGATCATGCCCGAAGGAATAGCAAATTGCTGTCCACCCGCCTTCACCAGCACCACCTGCGTTACGGCAAGGGTTAAAGGCAGATAAATGGTAAAGGTTGTCCCCACACCCGCTTGGCTGGATACATCAATACGCCCGCCTAAATCGCCTAATTTATTTTTCACCACATCCATGCCAATACCACGGCCAGAAAGTGGGGTTAGCGTGTTGGCGGTACTGATGCCCGGCTCAAAAATCAGCTCGGTCACCATTTGATCGCTGGCATTGCTGCTGAGTAGACCATGCTCCAAGCCCTTAGCTCGCAATTTTGCGAGATCTAAACCCTGACCATCGTCTTTAAGGATCAGCACCAATTCATTGCCTTCTTGACGCACTTCAACTTGTACTTCACCAAATTCTGGCTTACCTAAGGCAATGCGTTGCTCGGTACTTTCTAGGCCGTGATCGATGGCGTTGCGCAACATATGCTCAAACGGCGACATCATTTGATCCAACACGCCGCGATCGACCTCTACCCGTCCGCCACGCAGCTCCAAGTTCACTTTCTTGCCGACTTCCTTACCGGTCTGACGGGTCAGGCGGTAGAGGCGATCAGACAAGCTGCTAAACGGCACCATGCGCACACGCATCAAGCTTTGTTGCAGCTCTTTGGTCATCCGTGCCTGCTGCGTCAGCGCAGCCGTCGAATCATCGTGATTTTTCAGCAAGTTTTGCTGGATGGTGGCCACGTCGTTGACGCTTTCGGCAATAAAACGAGTGACTTCTTGCAAGCGTGTAAAGCGATCGAATTCGAGCGGGTCAAAGTTGGCTTCATGGCCTTCTTGGATCTTGGCCTGCATTTGCGTTTCGGCCTGAATCTCCATTTCTCGCAATTGGCTACGCAAGCGATTCACGTTTTCAGTTAGATCCAGCAAGGAAACTTTCATGGTCAGCATTTCGGCTTCGATGCGCGATCTGGCGATAGACACTTCACCGGCCTGATTCACCAACTGATCCATCAACTCAGATTTAACCCGAATGGTCGTACCGCTTTCGATATCGCCTTGATTAAGCGGCACCACTTTCGCTTCAGGAACCGGCTGCTTAACCCCTTTTAACTCGTCCGCTAGGGTTTGAATTAAATCGTAATCGGCATCCAAGGCATCTAATAATGCGGAAGAATAATGCGTGCCTGCCGCCAACAAACGGCTTTCCATTTGGTGGCTCACTTCACCCATCCGCATGGCACCGGCCATCCGTGCGCTGCCCTTAAAGGTATGCAAGAGCCGCTTCAAAGCGTTCGCGGCCTGTTGTACTTCATCAGGCAGACGTAAACCACGTAATGATGCACTGATTTGCTGCATCAACTCGTCGGCTTCTTCAATGAACACCGGCAGCAGCTGCTCATCAATATCATCAGCCTGCTGGCTGTCTAGCTCAGATTTACGCTGCACATCATGTTTATCGATCAGCTGCTCAAGTGGCGTCAGCGATTCCATATCCAAAAGCTCAATCGCGATGTTTTCTTCTAGCGGCAAGCTCGGCTCAGCAAGCGCATTCATCGCGACTTCGCTCGCCTCTAATGCACGCTGCTGATCTAACAAAGCATTCAAGGCCGCAAGATGATCATTAACGCTGTTGTCATTCAACTCAGTCGCCAACGCCAGCTCATCGACGTGCTCAATAGGGCGCTCATCTCGCACATCAAGGGCGCTAACTTCTGGCTCAAGCTCTGCTTGCGAAACACTGATCGTGGCAGCCTGCGGCTCTACAGTGCGATCCAAGAATGTCTCGCTCGCCACAACGGCATCCGCACGCCTAGCATCATACGGAGTCAATTCATCCGAGCCAGCCAGCTCACTCAGCTCAAAGGAGGCCTCTTCGGCAAGGTCAACGACGTCGGCTTCCAGCACAAGCTCAGGCTCATTTAAATGGGTATCGGCCAGCTCCAAATCTAAGCGGCTATCTGCTGGCTCCGCCAACTCATCCAAAGAAATTTCAAAGGTTTCAGCTTGCAGACTTTGCAGAGCGAGAATTTCAGCTTCGGCAAAACCAGGGGCCTCAAGCGCAAAAATCGAAGCCAGCATACTGGCAATACGATCCACGGCCTGATCGAGTACGGGCGATTGGCCAATCACCGTTTCGCCCATTTGCTGTACCACATGTTCCAAGGTATAAGCCAGCTCACCTAGGCTGCGGAAACCCGCTGTCGAGGCAATCCCACCGAGGGTGTGCGCCGCTAAGAGATACTGAGCTGGATGGCTATTTTTACCTGCTTGTAGTGTCTGCAAATACTGTGCCGCTTCGTTGCAAAACAGCGCAAACAGCGTAGCAGATACCGTCACCGTACCAATCATCACCTCATCGCTTGGGCTATCACTAGCCAGCGATATGCTGTCCTCAGATAGGCTTGGAGCGGCATCAAGCTGAGCTTTTAGTTGCTCTGCCGCAGCGATTAAATCACTGCCTTCAACCTGCGCGACCCCCTCGCGATGAAGCTCCTCTACCCACGTTGAAAATGCAGCGTGCGCTTGGGCCAGCAATTGCAATAAATCAGGCGTCGCTGATTTTTCAATTTGCATCAGTTTATTCAGCAGCTGCTCAATTGCCCAAGCGACTTGGGCTAAATGATTCAGCCCCACCATCCGGCCACTGCCTTTTAGTGTATGAAAGCTACGACGTAAAGTGGTTAAGGCTTCCCGATCATGCGGTGTTTGCTGGCATAGCTGTAATTGCTCAGCCACATTATTCAAGACCTCGCCAGCTTCTTCTAAGAAGACTTCCAATAGCTCCGCATCCACGGCGGCATCAGAAAGCGGCAAAGCTTTACTTGGATCAGGCTGTACCTTAGGTAGGGAGACTAAAGGCGCGGCATCCAGCTGAGGCTCTTCCTCTAGCTGCTCAAGCTCATCAGGCAAGCTCACGACCGGCATCGCGCCAGTGAGCTTATCAATCATCGGTAAGAGCGAGGCCGCCTCGTCTCTATTTTGTGCAATGCTGTCGATATAAAAACCAAGACTAGATAAGCCTTCGGCCAATAATTCTAATTCTGTTTGAGCAGGAAGCAACAACTCACTCTGAGTAAATTGCTCAATGCGCTGTTGACAGCGTTGTAATAATTCAACCGCTTGATGCTTCTCTAGCATCAGCAATGCACCCTGAATCTGGCGCAAATTCGGCTCGATTTTGCTTAATTCTCGATGATCATCTGGCTGACGAAACCACACATCAAGAATGTCTTCAACCATCTGCAAATTACTACGCATTTCATGCGCCAGCTGTGCTTGCAACAGCCGCTCTTGTGCTTGCCGAGTAATCTCATCCAGATGAGGGACGTCATTTTTTAGCGATGGATTGAGTAAGCGCTGACACATGGCGGCTACTTGCTCAGGAAAATCATCGGCGATTAAGGGATAAATCGCTAAGCAGTTATCCAACAATAACAAGGCCGTTGCCACTTCTAACGCTTGTGCATCACTCAGCGCCTGATCCTGCAAAGCCTGCACCGCCTGGATGAGAGTGGACCACAGCTGATCTAAGCCAGGAATCGCTAAGGGCATAGCGCGTTCGGCAAGGGGCTGTAAATCAGCCAAAAATGTATTTAATCGTTCATATTGCCCCGAGCTAATCCTGCCCCAGCTCTCTTTGCAACCATCCAAATCATCACGCAAGCTGCGTGATAGCAAGAGCCGAAACTCTGCGGCGGGAGAGAGTAGATCATCATCACCCACGGGTAATAAGCTATCCAGCGCAAAGGTTTTGCGTAATACCAAAGCCAGCGGACTTGCTGTATGCAGCATTAATAGTGCATATAAAATATCGCGGTATAAGCGCTCGGCCACTTTGCCCGAGCCATCACTCAAGCGACGCAATTGCATATTCAGCCGCATAATTAACTGCTTCAAATCTACATCGAGATCAACTTGCTCCTGCTGGCGGCTTAAACCATCAAGCAAACCTGCCGCTGCCCACCAAAAATGACGCGCAATCGCGGTGGATTGAGTGGCAGCAATTTCTGCCACACTTTTGGCCATTGAGCTGGCCGCAGTAGGATCGTTACTCATCCAACTCAGCAACGCCGCTTCAAAACGTTGCCGCCGCAAACGGATAAACGCATTTGCTTCCGCCTCGGGCAAAGCATGAGTGGGCAAGCCCTTAGGTAGAACGAGCTCAGAAAGCTGAGGAAAAAATAACTCTGCACCGCTATCAGATGCTTGGCGCAAAGCGGCCATTTTTTTAAAACTAGGCAGTAGCCTCAGTGGCTGATTTGGCGCGCCTACGGCGATTTGCTCTAGGTAGTGGCTGGCCTCAACAATCGCTCTTTGAATAATTGCCAGCGTGTCCTCGTTGATTTCGTCCACCGCCAAAATTTGCTCAATTTCTTCACAAAAACGAGCGAGGCCAGTCAACTCAACCATTTGCACCGCACCATATGCTTGGTGCAAAAAGGTTCGAGCATGCTTCAGCAACGCGCTATCCTTGGTCTCACCAAATTGAGCCAAAGCGTGCGACGCTTTTTGTAAAGTTTGCTCGATTTCGCTCTTAACCCAGACCAGAGAGCCCAGATCGAATTCGGTATGCGCGCTCATTTAAAACCTATTTTCAAGTGACACTTCCACGTAATTCAAAAGCACATAGGGATGACTAAGGATTGACCCTGAGCATCCCCCTGTACTATGACCTAAAACCAAGCTAATTAAAGCTTAAAGCCCGAAGCAGAATCTTTCAGCTCTTGCGCCAAGGAGGTGAGCTGACCCACCGCCACAGCGGATTGCTTCGTACCCGCCGTAGTTTGCTCAGTAATTGCCAAAATATCCCGCATAGACACGTTCACCTTACTTGCCAATAAGGTTTGATCCTCAGTTTCATGCGCAATCGATTCAATCAAACGTGCTAGATCACGAGAAACTTGACCAATCTCGGTCAGTGCCCTACCCGCCGCATCCGATAATTTCGCCCCTTCAACCACACCCTGCGTGGAAACTTCCATCGCCGCTACCGCATCATGGGTATCGGTCTGAATCGTTTTCACAATCGCACTAATCTGCTTGGTCGCCTCACCAGAGCGCTCCGCCAATCGCTGCACTTCCTCGGCAACGATAGAGAAGCCTCGGCCCGCATCACCCGCAGCTGCCGCCTGAATCGCCGCGTTCAAGGCCAAAACGTTGGTCTGTTCGGTAATATCGGAAATCAATTCAACGATTTCACTAATTTCTTGTGAGCTTTCACCCAAGCGCTTAATCCGCTTCGCCGTTTCCTGAATCTGCTCGCGAATATCGCCCATACCCTTGATCTGATTCTGTACTGCCTCAGCGCCCTTCTCAGCAGCCATCAAGGACGACTGCGCCACGTTCGCTGATTCAGCCGCATTACTCGATACCCCACGAATCGAAGTCACCATCTGCTCAACCGTACTATTGGTGCCTTTAATTTCTGCAGATTGACGCTCGGCAGCGGCCAATAACTCATCCGAAATCCCCTGAGCTTCTTGGGTCGCAGAGGTTACCTGCCCTGTAGCGCGGTTAATCTTGGTAATCAACGAGCGCAGCTCTTCAATCGTATAGTTAATCGAATCGGCAATGGCACCGGTCAAATCTTCAGTAACCGAAGCACGCACCGTCAAGTCACCGTCGGCCAAATCAGCCATTTCATTCAGCAAGCGCAAAATAGCTTCCTGATTCTTTTTGTTTTCGCCTTCCAATACCAAACGACGACGCACCGCTTCTTGATTAAAAACGCGAACCAATAAAAAGAGCGCCAAAATTGCAATTGCACTAAACGTAATCTGTAAAACAGTAACCATCAAACTACCTATTTTATTTTCATAGGTTTCAGATAGTTTGCGTGTTTCTGTTAATAAATTTTCCGAATCCAGCATAATATTTTTGCTGGCCATGCGTGAACTAACCAAGGGCTTCATATCTTTAGAAAAAGAAACCATCATAACTTCAAACTCAGTAAATCGACGGCGAATATCATTTAACTTCACCAGCATTTCTGGATTAGAAATAGCACGCACGGCAATGTCAGGGTTATTCCCTTCACTAAACGCAGTGACAATATCTTTAAATAACACCACATCAACGCCAAGCAGAGTAACAACCTCTAAATTAATTAAATCGCCACTAAAAATAGTATTCGCATTTTTTGCCATTCTTTGCGATAACATCGACAATTGATGTGCATAGTTTATTTCGCGCGCCGTACCACCACTCTCCCCTAGCATTTCTGCAAGCTGTTGGGTATTCCCAAGCAACAAGGCATCATTATTATTAATGGTGACGATCGATTTACCAATATTAATTAAAGATTTTTCTTGTTGTAAAATCGTATCTACGGTTGGATGTGCTGGATTAGGGCCAAATGATTGTTGCCAAGTAGCTTTCACAGCATTAATCAGCTGATCCGGATTCACGCCCACTAAACTATTAAAAAAATCATTCGCAGCTAGCTTAGATAAATTACTATCAAATTTTGTATATGCATCTTTAAGAATAGGAAAAGCATCTGGCTTACCCTGCACCGCTTGTGTCGCAGCCCGTGCAATTCGCTGGGAAAGCATTTGCATTTCTGTTGAAGTTGCCCGCCGTTCACCATTTAAAGAGGAAGCTTGGAACGCCACAAAAGCCGTTACAATAAATAATGCTGCAGCGGCCAACATCACCATGAGCAATATAGACATTTGTTGCCGCAAAGGCAGATGGCCAATCAAAGGCAGTGGCTTAGTTATCTTTGAATCATCGAGATCAGGCAAATTAAGCCGTTCCATCATCGATGTAGTTTTGGTTGGCTCGTAATTACTTAAAGCGGATATCGCTTTTTTACGCCCAGAAAAAAGGCGCTTCACGCCATCCAAATTCAATACCATTTTTTATTACCCCCGATCCCGTATGTATTTTTTTAAATACTGCAATTAGATTTGGCCTGTTTGTAAAAAAGCAGGCTGCGACACTAAAGCTTTAATATCTAAACTACGCCAAGAGACACCCGCCGCATCACGATATGCATCAAGTGCCCAAGCAGATTGATGACTTAATGCGGGATCAGGTTTTAAATCAGCCAAGTGTTTTAAACCCAACATACGATCCACTAAAATAGCGGAGTGCAGGATATGCCGAGAATGAATTAACAACAACCTTGCCGCAGGGGCCGCAACTAAGCTCCCCAAGCCCATAAATGCAGCTAAATCACTCACGCTCACTAAATTGCCACGTACATTGGCCACGCCTTTAAACCAAGAATGGACTAAAGGAACCGAGGAAATAGCAGGCAAAGGCATAACCTCAGCCACATCGGATAAATCAAGCAGCCAATTTTCTCCACCAATTTTCACACCTAAACGAGCATCAACTTGAGCCGTTGCCGCGACGTTTTTTAATCGCGCCATTACCCCTTCTTGATAATCACGCAGGCTAATCCGTTTGGCCATGATATTTCCGCTTAAAAAGCTTCAATTTAAATTACATACAAAATCGGCAACGCAAACCATACACAAGGAGTGTTGTTTTTAAACACCCACATCCTCCCAATCATACAACTCGGGAGGATATACTTGTGCACGTCTTCACGGCTTTTCACTGGCTTAATTTTTACTTAAATAAGCGAATTCTTTCTTATTGGTACACAAAACGCCATTTTACAAAGCCGCAATTTTAGCGAGTAATTCTTGCGGATCAACCGGCTTAACCACATATTCCACAGCGCCTTGCCGACGTCCCCAAACCATATCTGTTTCTTGATTTTTGGAGGTGCACATAATAATTGGAATATGCTTGGTCGCCTCATCACGGCTAATGGTGCGGGTGGCTTGAAAGCCATTCATGCCAGGCATCACCACATCCATCAAAATTAAATCTGGCATCAATTCTTTAACTTTAGCCACGGCCTCTTCGCCTGATTCTGCCGTCACAACTTGAAAGCTATTTTTGGAAAGTAACTCACCCAAAAAATGACGCTCTGTTGGCGAATCATCAACAATTAATATTTTTTTGATACTCATTAGTGTCCTACCCATAGTCATGCGCTACGAATATGCGCAGTAACAGCCAGCAATAGGCTGTCTTTAGTAAAAGGCTTAGTTAAATACTCATCCGACCCTACCATTCTGCCCCTAGCACGATCAAATAAACCATCTTTAGAGGACAGCATAATAACGGGGGTCATTTTATATCGAGGGTTTTTTTTAATCAGCGAGCAGGTTTGATAGCCATCGAGCCTAGGCATCATCACATCAACAAAAATCACATCGGGTAAACGATCGCTGATTTTAGCTAAAGCATCAAAACCATCCTCGGCAAGAATCACTTCGCAGCCTGCCTGCCCTAAAAAAATCTCCGCGCTTCTGCGTATGGTATTGCTGTCATCAATCACCATGACTTTTACTCCGGCGAGCTTTGACATTCCTTTTTCCCCTTATCAATTATCTGGCCGGTGCATTGTCTCTACATGGCTTTATCTGCGGAGCAAATCAGTACATGCACCCTATATTTAAGCGGCAAACATTTCATTTGCGATCACAATATAAGGCAATACTAAGACAATACGAAGATGGAGGGATAAGAAAAAAAAAAGAAACCCCGGTCTGAGCAGGCATCGACCGGGGCTATACAGGCTTTGGCACGTTGCCAAAGCACCCGCTCAGGGAGGAAAAAGCGGGAGGTGCAGGGGCGCACCTAGAATCAAGATAGAACGCTGGCATAAAACTGCAAGCCAGATTAGTCCCCGTCTATCAGATCTGAATTGTCATTAGAATGATCCGCTTCATTATTAAGCAGCTCTGTCTGATAATTCATGGCATCAAACCAACCGCCAACCACTTTTTCGGCCACATCTACACCTAGCTTTTTAGAGCTAGAGAACAGTTGCACCGTAATCATGGCTTCGTCAGCGAATTCCGCCTCGACCTTACGCAAAATGGCAATTTGATCTTGGCGATTCAATTTGTCACATTTGGTCAAAATGCAGTGAATGGGTTTGCCCGTTGGGCGAAACCAGTCGAGCATTTGACGATCTAAATCGGTAAGCGGACGGCGAGAGTCCATAATCAGTACCAGACCGATTAAGTTGGTTCGCCTTACCAGATACTGGCTAAGCAGTTTTTCCCAGTGTTGTCTTACTGACACAGGTACTTCAGCGTAACCATAGCCTGGTAAGTCAACCAAACGGTTGTTGGCGTTACCAAATTTAAAATAGTTGATATGTTGAGTACGGCCCGGTGTTTTAGAAACAAAGGCAAGCCGCGTATGGTTAGCCAGTGTATTGATAGCACTGGACTTGCCGGCGTTGGAGCGTCCGGCGAATGCAACTTCCATACCGTCAGCCGGAAGAGCCTTCAGGTCATTAACGGTTGTCAGGAATTGCAAGCCTTGGAAAAGCGACATTGGGTAACCACTGTGGTTTGTGAACGGGTCTTGTTATAGAATACCAGCATTTGAATGATCGTCGGCTGGTTCAGCCCTGCCACACTGCACTTTTGAGGATAAATGCTTATGCGCCGCGCGCCTGTTGCAGCAATCATTGCCACGCTATTCATCGTAGCCCCGACCGCATTTGCCGCTGGCGGCACTAAAGCAGATCCGGCAAAAGGTAAAATATTAGTCGAGCAAGTCTGTGCGGCCTGTCATGGTGTGGATGGCAACAGTGCTGCATCTGCCAATCCTAGCCTTGCGGGCCAGCATCCTGAGTATATTGTAAAACAATTGACCGAATTCAAGGCTGCCAAACGTAAAAATCCCGTGATGATGGGAATGGCTGCACCTTTGTCACCTGCTGATATGGCCAATGTGGCGGCGTATTTCTCTAGCCAACAAGCCAAAGATCGCGGCGCGTCTGACAAAACCCTGATCGAAGCCGGTAAAAAAATATATCGCGGCGGCATTATGGCGAAAGGTGTTCCTGCCTGTATGGCCTGCCACGGCCCATCAGGAGCGGGGATTCCGGGGCAGTATCCACGTATGGGCGGCCAGCACTCGGCTTATACCTTGGCGCAGCTCAACACTTTCCGCAGTGGTGAACGCACCAACAATGATGTGATGAAAGATGTAGCCGCCAGATTATCAGACGCAGAAATCAAGGCCGTTGCTGAATATATCCAAGCCTTACATTAATCGAAGATCTGACAAAGGTTTTCTGTGATAGAAAACCTTTGTGTCTTTTTACTTACCGGAACTTTATTCGGTAGCGGGGCTCTTTTAATAACTACAAAGTTCCTGTAGCTGATAACTGATCCCTAAAACAAGGGGCCTTCCGCCCCTTTTTGAATTCTATGACACCCAAAACTTCTTTTCTAAAAGCACTGTACGAGTTGTTTTCGTCGATGCGATTTGCCGTAAGCCTGCTGACTATCCTCGCAATCTCATCGATTATTGGCACCGTTTTAAAGCAAAACGAGCCTTACGCTAATTATAAAATCGAATTTGGTGAGTTTTGGTTTCAGGTTTTTCACCCATTAGGCTTGTTTGACGTCTATCACAGCGCTTGGTTTTTGCTGATTCTCACCTTCTTAGTGCTCTCCACTAGTCTGTGTATCTGGCGTCAATTGCCAGGGATTTGGCGTGATATTCGCGGCTATCGAGAAAACGCCAGCAACAACTCCTTACGCCTGATGTCGCATCATGCCGAGCTAACCACCGAGTTGCCCACAGAAGAAGTAATCGATGTGCTGGCTAATCGTGGCTTTCGCAGCCGGATTAAGGAAGAGCATGGCCATGTACTGATTGCCGCCAAAAAAGGCAGCTTTCAGCGCCTCGGTTATTTATTTGCACATGCTGCCATTGTGGTGATTTGCGTTGGTGGCTTGCTCGATGGCAATGTGCCGCTCAAGCTCACCGAGTTATTTGGCTTTAAAACACCAGAAACACGTGATTTACCCCAAAGCAAAGTGCCTGAGCAAAGCCGCTTGCCCGCAGATAATTTGTCTTTCCGAGGCAACGTCACCCTGCCAGAAGGCTCGATTGCCGATGTGATTTTCTTAAATGCAGGCCAAGGCTATTTTGTACAAGAGCTGCCCTTTGCCCTGCGCTTAAATAAGTTTTATATCGAACATTACTCCACAGGTCAGCCCAAACTCTTTGCTAGCGATATTGATTTACTGGATAAAAAAACCGGTAAGGTGCTGCGCAGAGCCAAAATCGAAGTCAATAAACCGCTTATTTATAATGGCGTAGCCGTTTATCAAGCTAGCTTTGGCGATGGTGGCTCTAAGCTTGCCATGCGGCGTTGGGATTTAAACACCCATACCGCCCAAACGCTCAATGCACAATCGCAAAGCAGCCAAGCCATTCAAATTAACGGCCAGCCTTATCAATTAGAAATGGGCGATTTCCGCGCATTTAATATTGAAAATATGGGCAAAGTCGCCAATAACGCCATGGCAGTGAGTAAATTTGCCCAAGCCATGGCCTCTGCCCAAACGGTACAAAGCGAGCACAATCTAAAAAATATCGGCCCATCGATTCAATTTAAATTACGCGACAAAAATGGCCAAGCCACCGAATACCTCAATTACTTTGCCCCTTTCTTTGAAAAAGGTGCGGGCTATGCGGTTACAGGGATGCGCACGACCGTCGCTACTCCCTTCCAATTTATCCGCATTCCGCTCGACGCCCAGATGGAAGCCAAAGCCTTTATGCGCTTGCGAGCAACGCTCTTGGATAAATCACTTTATCCAGAAATTGCGCGCCGAACGGCGGCCAAAGCCTTTCAAAGTGGCGGTATTTCTAAAGACGGTGAAGCCCAATTTAGGGATGTCACCATCGGCGTGCTGACTCGCTTTAGTGAAGGCGGCTTCCCTGCCATCGAAAGCTTCCTCGATGACAAAGTGCCCAAAGATCAGCGCCAGACTGTCGCGCAAACCTATATCAAGATTTTGCAAGGTACGGTGATCGATGCGATGGATGTGGCACAAGGGCGAGCAGGTCTGCCAGTGCTGCCGATTGATGAGGCACAATACCGCTTTCTGATGGATAGTCTGGTTGCGGTGAGTAGCTTGTTTGAATATGGCCCGCCAATCTGGCTAGAAGCGGATCGCTTTGAAGAAGTAAAAGCCAGTGGCTTTCAAATTACCCGCGCGCCCGGCCAAAATATTGTGTACTTAGGATCTTTATTATTGGTGATCGGTATTTTCTGCATGTTTTATATTCGTGAAAATCGCGTTTGGGTCCGCCTTGCTGGCGGAAAAACCTTAATCGCCATGAGTAGCAATCGCAAAAACTCCGATTTGGATCGAGAATTTACCGAGCTCAGCGCAGATCTGGCTGCAAAAGGAAAAACACTATGAGCATCTCCAAACCTCGGCTATCACCGTTTGATATGCTGTTTACCGCAGTCATTATTGTCGCTGGGCTGTTTGCCTATAAGCAATATGCTGCTTTTATGGATTATTACGAGGAAGGCATCCTGCTGGGTGCCGTCGCGGCCATTGTCTGGTTTGGCCGCTTTTGGCCTGCCATGCGGATTTTCTTGCCCCTTAGCGCCCTCTTCGCCTTAGCAGGCATTGGCTTATATCAAGGCCAGCTTGCCAATGGCCAAAGCGTCTTTTGGCTTAAATACATCCTTTCTAGCCAGTCGGCCGTAATGTGGATGTGTGTACTGTATTTGCTTGCTACGTTGATGTACTGGCTGGGCATGTTGCGCCGTTCCAACACTGCGCTCGATATCGCCAGCAACCTAACTTGGGCTGCGGCCTCTGCAGCGCTGATCTCCAAACTAGTGCGCTGGTATGAAAGCTATTTAATTGGCAGCGATGTGGGGCATATCCCCGTCTCAAATTTATACGAAGTTTTTATTCTGTTTTGCCTGATTACCACCCTAATGTATTTGTACTACGAGCAAAAATTCAAAGTGCAAGGCATGGGTAAAGCCAAAACCATGGGCGCGTTTGTTATGCCCATTATCATGGCGGCGGTTGGTTTTATTCTTTGGTATAGCGTCGATCGCCAAGCGCATGAAATCCAGCCCCTCATCCCTGCCCTGCAATCTTGGTGGATGAAAATCCATGTGCCGGCTAATTTTGTTGGCTACGGTGCATTCGCACTGTCTGCAGGCCTTGGCGCTGCCCAGCTGCTGGTTTCACGCGGCATTCTAGCAAGCCGCTTGCCGAGCTACGAAACGCTCGGCGAGGTCATGTATAAGGCCATCTCGATCGGCTTTTTATTCTTTACCATCGCCACTATTTTGGGCGCAATGTGGGCTGCCGAAGCATGGGGCGGCTACTGGAGCTGGGATCCTAAAGAAACATGGGCACTGATTGTGTGGCTTAACTACGCCGCATGGCTGCATATGCGCTTAGTTAAAGGCTGGCGTGGCAATGTACTGGCATGGTGGGCTCTGATTGGCCTGCTGGTGACCAGCTTTGCTTTTATTGGTGTGAATATGTTTTTATCAGGCTTACACTCCTACGGTGGTCTGTAAGCAATATCCCGCAATAGCATAAATCAAACGGCTATCCTGAAAGCTGGCACCACGGACATGGTGCCAGCATCTATAGCGAAATCAGCCACGCGCTGCTAGCACGGCTATTTCTGGCAAATCTTTGTCAAAAGTGATCTGTATCAATTGAGCTGGCAAGGAAAGGTCAGCTCTACTTGTGCGGGTCAACACCTTGATATGTGATCACAGAGCCATTCATTTACTACGGAAAAAAGCAATTAGATTTAGAGTATTGATACAAAGACCCTATTTACTTTTTTTAAGCGATAGATTTTCTATCTTAGCCAAAAGGCAATCGCGCCCCCGTAAATCGATTTAAAAAAAATTAATAAATACGTCATCAAAAGTTAGTATTGGCTTATATGCTAGAGTGGGTTAATCTCTTTGCACACAATCACCTCTGGCCATAAAAATGGATCAGCAGCGTTTCAGTAAAACAGCCAAAGGCAGTAAAGAAATCGAAGAGCGTAGCGGCCTACTCTCGCCCCTTGCTCGCCGTCTGTTGATTATGATGGATGGCAAAAGAACCCGAGGCGATCTACTTCAAACATTTAGCTTAGATGAGCTAGAAGAAGCCTTGGCAAGACTAGAGCTGCTTAAATTAGTAGAAGAAATAAGCGGCCCAATCACGGTAGCAGCCAGCATCGATTCACGGGCCATGTCTCAAATTCGCCAAATGATGTATATGAGCAATCAACAATACTTAGCGGGCCAACTTGATCGATTTTTAAATGAAGACTTTACCCAAATCCATGATAGAGCGGGTTTAGAGCCCGTATTAGAACACTGGCATCGGCTACTCTGTGATGCGGGTCAAGAGGTGGTTGCCTATGCCTACCTCAGACAAATTAAGACCACTTTAGGCTGGGATAAAAAATAAGCGATGCGCGAAATGAAGATCGGCTAGAGTAGCCGCATCCGGCTTTGTGTTTCTAAATGCAAAATTTGCTGTCGATATTTAATATTTATTTTAAAGACTTCGGCTTCTGTATTTTGCACTAGCGCATTAAAACTAGGCAAAGCCAATTCAAAATGATGATGCTTTAGATGCCACTGAATCAGCGCCGTATGGCAACGATCTTGTAATAAGCGTATCCCCGCCTGATTAGCCAAATTTAAAGCACGCTGCAATATATCCCCTGCTGTTTCATCCTCTAATGCCAATAACACTTCGCCCAAAGCCGTTAATGCATGTACTTTGCCCCAAAGGTTATCGTTTTGATCACTGAGCGTAAATGCAGTTTCTAATTCTATCTTAGCTTGAGCAAACAATTCTTGTTCGGCATGAACAATGCCCAAATAATAAATAATCTCGGCCGACCAAATTGGATTAACAATCGATTGCTGTAATATTTTTTCTGCTTCTGCAATACATTGCAATGTGTAAGAGAAGCGCTTTAGTCGATAGGCATCACTCGCGATATTTAACAGCACCTCGCACTTTAGATAATCACTACCCAACTTACGAGCTAGCTCCAAAGCCAATTCATTAAAACTCAATGCCGCTTTATCATCGCCAAAACCAATATAAACCTGACCAATCCCCATATAAATCTGAGCGCATAGTTCTCTATCATTGAGCTTGCGGGCAAGTTTAAGTGCATCTGACCAGTCATCAAGAGCAAGCAGCGGTTCATTGCTCAACAAGTGTGAAAAACCAAGCAAGATCAGCGTTTTAGTTTGCTCTTGCTTATTTTGTGTCGCTTTAAAACCATGCACACCCGCCAAAAAAGCCTGCTGCGCTTGGCTATGTTCGCTTAAATGCTGCCATGAATGCCCCAAAATCACTTGCGCTATAGCCAAGAGCTTTGGCTCAGGCTTTGCCCTTGCAAGTAGCTGTAGTGCTTCACAGGGGGATGGCGGGGCACCACATAGGGACTGTTTAGCAATCACCTCTAATTGGGCTGCAAATTGCAATTTTGCGCTCATTTTTCCTCTTCATCCCAGAGTAATGGCCCAACCCCTTGGCGTAGTGCTAAGAACAGAGCTAAATCTGCCCGCAAATGTAAAATCTCTGCCGTATCGCCTAATTGAAAAAAAGCACCGCCCATACTCACACTCAGTGGCTGTGATAAATGAACGCTTTCTAACTTGGCTATATCCTTTTGAATATGCATGGCAATCTGTTCAATTTGTATTTTATTCATTCTCGGTATTGCCAGCGAAAATGAACCTAAACCTGAACACACTAAAACTGCATTAGCAGGAGTGTGAATTTGCAAAATACGCGCCACCTGATGATAGGCAATGTAGGCAAGCTCACTGCCAAACACTTCCCGAATACTGGCAAAATGATCAATTCCTAAGCTAAGCAAGCAAAGTGCTTCACTTTGGGCTTGATCCAATAATACCGGCCAGCGCATCTCTAGATAGCGGGCATTGTGTAAGCCACTGAGTTCATCTCGAAAAGTAACATTTTCTAATTCTTGCACCTGTTGGTGCTGTGCTACATTTTTTTCACGTAATAACTCAATTTCAATTTCACTCGTCATTTGCCGCAATTTGTATTCAACTGCAGCTAAACGCCTTGGTCGTGATTTTTTTGCGGATTTTGTGGGTAGTTGTAATGCCTTGCTGAAGTATTCAACAGACTCTGCAAATTGCTCTAAGCGCTGATAAGCACGACCAAGCTCAATATGAATTTCTCGACTGGAACGAGGCAGATGGTGCATATATTTTTTTAGCACCTCCACATTATTGAGCAATTTAGCGCGATCTAACGACCCAGCACTTATCGCCACCTTGGCGTCTAGCTTTAATAGCGCTAAAGCACAGCCTGCCATGGCAGCAGGCTCTGTCTGATAAAGGTCCATTGCCTTTTCAAGTAAACTCAGCGCCAATTGCCATTCTTCTTGCAAGCTATATAGCTGGCTTAATCGCTCTAACAAATAGGCACAGCTATATAAGGCAGAATTATCTAGCGCCTGCTGCATCATATTCAGCGCCGAATCTCTTTTATTGAGCAACCATAAATCTGCAGCTAAACCCAGTCTTGCAGCGCAAATCAAATACGCATCATCACCCGCTAATTGCAATCCATATTGATTAAGCGTTAAGGCTCTTTCCACTTGCCCCGTTTCACGAAATAAATGAGCAAGCTCAACCCAATAGATAGTTTCATTTTCATAGAGATCTAATGATTCTTCGATACCCACCAGAAAACTACTCATTGCCAAAGCGGGCTGACCTTGTCGATACAAACGTCGGCCTTTAATCAACAATGCCTGCTCATGACTCATTGTGATCTACTCATACAAGCCCCAACAATCTGCGTTGCTTTGCTCAACCTAGCAAGACCAAACACCACATCAAAGCCAAATTAAGTAAACAGACCAACTGCGCTGCGCTACCTAAATCTTTGGCACGTTTAGCCAAGACATGCCGCTCTAAAGAGGTGTGATCCACCGCCGCTTCAATCGCTGAATTCAGCAGTTCGACAATCATCGTGGCAAAGTGACTACCAATCAAAAGTGCCCGCCCCCAATGAGGTAGGCCTGGAATTAAAAAAGCCGTTGGGATACCAATCAAGGCCAATAAACTCACTTGGCGAAAAGCAGCTTCATTCAACCAGCCTGCTTTTAAACCGTCTAAGGAATAGCCAAGAGCATTAAAAATACGCGCAACTCCGGTTTTGCCTTTAAATGGGCTTTCCAGCATTTCACACTCCATCAACGCCGCTTGGCGTTACATCAAAAATTTCTTGGTAAGCAATATACTGCATCAACATCATTACAGGCAGCGCAACGAGCAAGCCTAGAAATATCGTAAATGCCGATAAAACAAACAAGCCCAAAGAAATCAAACCACTGAGTAAAAAAGCCTGCCAATTACGGTAAACACCCGAAAAAGAGAGCTTCATCGCCTCTGTTGGGCTATACCCCTTAAAGAGCACTAAAGCAGGTGCAAACCAAATCGCACACATCACGGGCGTCATTAAAATAATGCTCAATGAAGTATGCAAGTAAAGGGCTTTCATCTCTTCTGGGCTAGGTAAGCTGCCCGCTGGAATATCCGCAAGGCTAGGCTGACTACCAAATAAGCTTAATATCAGCGTAACCAACATTGCAGCAACAACATTAATAAAGCCAATAAAAAGTAATGGTTTTACTTCACCGCGAAAAGCAGTAAATAAATCCAGAGGGCCAATTCTATTACCCGAATCACATTGTTTAGCCGCCAAATAAACACCAGCGGATAGCACGGGGGAGACCAAGGTATAAGCCAAAGCACCCACCGCAGGCAGCACGCCGGCCAATAACGCTAAAACAAAAAACTGCAATGCCAGCACAATCCACATGCCAGGCTGACGACGAAACAATTTAAATCCCTGCACATACCAATGCCATCCACGGCCAGCCACAAGGCGACGTGGCTCAGGCAATAGATCAATGACGTTATCTTTTTCCATTATTTTCCCACTCGTACTCCGGCAAGGCTTGAAGGATACGTGAACCCTTAACTTACTCAAAGGTAAACATAACAGCCTGCCCAACTTGAGGCTTCCTTACTAAATCAAAGCGAGGTTTAGGATGATTTCATGCACAAAAAAGTAATCGCTCGTCTGACTGCCCTGCCTATTCAAAAAATGATCACCGAGCTAGCCATTGTGCAGATCTTAAATAAATTTTTAATTTCAAAAAATTAAATAGCTAAATGAAATTTTATCCATTGATGTTTCACCCACAAAAAAGCCACATGAATGAACTCCATGTGGCTTTTTGTTTGAAGCTAAAAATTATGCAGCGACACGCTTTAAAGCATGACGAGCAATCATCAGCTCTTCATTGGTAGGGATGATGTACACAGGAACACGACTGCTTGGCAGAGAAATACAACGCGCTTCACCTGAGCGCTTGGCATTTGCTACTTCATCAATTTCCACGCCTAACCAGCGCAATTCATTACATACCGTGGCGCGAGCAATATCGTCGTTCTCGCCAATGCCTGCAGTAAACACCAGCGCATCCAAGCCTTGCATCGCCGCAGCTAAAGACGCGGTTTCACGCACTACACGGTGAGCAAAGTAATCAACAGCAAATTTAGCACGTGGATCTTTGCTAGCGTGCAAATCGCGCATATCGCTAGAAATACCTGACATACCCAATAAACCTGATTTTTTGTAGATGAGTTCTTCAATTTGTGAGGCATCCATTTTCAAATGGCTCATAAAGTGCAGAATCAAAGCAGGATCAATCGTACCGCAACGAGTGCCCATAGGCAGGCCTTCCAAGGCGGTGAAGCCCATGGTAGTCGCCTGACATTCACCACCCAGTAAAGCAGCCATCGACGAACCATTGCCCAAGTGAGCCACTACCGTGCGACCCGCTGCCGCTTTGGCATCAATCGCAGGCAATACGCTGGCAATAAACTCATAAGAAAGGCCGTGGAAGCCATAGCGACGAATACCATGCTGTTCGCTAAATTCGTAAGGCAAGGCGTATTGCTGCTCGATTTCTGGCTGAGTGCGGTGAAACGCAGTATCAAAGCAAGCTACTTGCGGCACGGTAGGCAATAGCTGAGCCAAAACGCGCATCGGCATAATATTGTGCGGCGCATGCAGTGGCGCTAGCGCAATCGTTTCATCCAAGCCTGTCAATACTTCTTCAGTAATCAGAACGGGGTGACAAAAGTTTAAACCACCATGCACGACACGATGGCCAATCGCGGCAATGGAGCGGCCTTCGATATGGCTATTGAGCCAAGCAAGCATATGACGCAGTGCAGAGTCGTGGTTCTTAGGCATATCTGCCGGCATAGATTCGGAAACCAGCTTATTGTCATCCGCATCTTTAGCCACAAATTTAGGATCGACATAAATGCCGTCTGCTAAGCCTTTAAACAGCAAGACAGGATCTGCTGCGGTGGTTTCAAACAGGGAAAATTTGATGCTGGACGAACCGGCATTGATAACTAGAACCAACTCACTCATAAACTACTCCTTAGTTTTTCACTGACCTCTGCACAGCTCGTCGCACAGCGGATAAATTTATTAGTGATGAACACCGCACAAGCAAGCGTTCATCGTTTTCAGTATCTTGCTCAAAAATAATACACCTCAGCGCTTGTAAGCTCAGACCCAGCATGCAACAAGCATTCACTACGCCAAATTATGCTGAGCACGCTCACCTGCTGCGGTAATATCCATTGAAATCGATTGGTATTGCTCGCTGTTCTGCCGAATATTAGGAACTGGCATGCTGCACTGCAATGGAATAATTACTGCTGCATATTTTAAGCAGGACTAAAAAGACCCGTATTGGTCAAAATCAAGCTAATTCGCCCATAAATAGGTGCATATTCACCATGACCGCATTCACTACCCACCTAATCTGCGTGCCCGAGCTAGAAAATACTGCCACCGTCAGCGGCTTGCATATTTTGCCTGGCAAGCATGTCCAGAGTAATACACCGCTGCTTACCTTAAGCAGTGGCGGAGTTACAATTGAAATTTGTGCTCCAGAAGCAGGCTTAGTTTCACACCTCATGGTGTCTCTTTGCGAAACCGTTGCCTGTGGTGATTTATTGCTGCAAATGGAAATCGAAGAAGCACCTGATGTTTTTGGTACAGAAGCCGCCTTTATAAGCGCCAGCCAAGTCGCTTGGCCAGAAGAAACACCCGCCATACTTAGCGTTAGCCCGCAAGCAGCCCAATTTGCAGCAAGGCTAGGGGTCGACCTCAGCACCGTCGTGGCTCGAGGTAAATATATTGAAATGTACGATGTAGAAGCACATATACGATCAGTCATGCTGCAATGGCAAGCTGCAGACCATCACTAGCAAACCTGCCAAACTTGCTTGCATAGCAACAGCTTGCCTCGCTACGATCACTGAAGCCCAACAGGTTGCTAGCGCTATTTTTTTTGTAGCTGCTCCATAATCGCAGCCGGCTCTTGGCTCACCGCCAACACCGCCCGCACCAGATTAAAAGCAGTACTTGCCTCATTAGGATGCTTGCCATACGACACCACACTGGCATGCTTCCAGCCTGCAGCCAGTAAAGCATTACGCTTAAAAGTGGTTCCCTCAATGCCACCACCCCCTAATTGCATTAACGCTTGTTCAATCAAGACATGCGGCAGAGGTGTGCGAGAGATAATATTAAAATGGTCTGGAATAACTTCATCAAATTGCATGGACTTGCTCCTGATTGACACGGCATTGACGTCTCATTGCCCCTTAATCTGAATTGCAAAAAAGGAAAATGGGGCTGATTTTTCTAGCGGCTGTTTTCAATCTTAGTAAAGACCCGAGCCAAATCCAGCAATTCAACGCCCTGCGGTCGGGAGATCCTTTGCTCCCCCTTAAAAAAACACTACAAAATTCAATCATGGACGATGCACTTAGCCCAATAAAAAACGCCTCGATTAACGAGGCGTTTGATTTTTTAGCGATTAAAAACAGCGCTTTAAATATGCACTTTGGCAATCGCGCGACGATCAACCACCGCCTTGGCTAAATCTGCCAGCATGGTTTCAGTTTGATCCCAGCTAATGCAGCCATCAGTAATTGACTGACCATAGGTCAATGGCTTGCCTTCTACATGGTCCTGACGACCACCCACTAGGTGGCTTTCAATCATGACACCAAATACCGCGTTATTGCCTCTAGCAAGCTGACCGCACACATCGGCGGACACTTCAACTTGGCGACGGTAATCTTTGCTGCTATTGGCGTGACTAAAATCCACCATAATTTTTTGTGGCAAGCCTACAGCCGCTAAATCGGCCATCGCAGCACGCACATGATTCGTATCAAAATTAGGCTCTTTACCACCACGTAAAATAATGTGGCAATCAGGGTTGCCGCCTGTCGCCACAATGGCCGAGTGGCCCATTTTGGTTACCGACAAGAAATGATGTGACTGGCTAGAAGCGCGGATTGCATCCAGCGCAATACGCAAATTGCCGTCAGTACCATTTTTAAAGCCAACTGGGCAAGATAAGCCTGAAGCCAGCTCACGGTGCACTTGGGACTCGGTAGTGCGAGCACCAATTGCGCCCCAGCTCATTAAATCAGCCATATATTGTGGCGTGATCATATCGAGGAATTCACCGGCGGTCGGCATGCCATCGTTGTTTAAATCAACCAATAATTTGCGTGCAATACGCAAGCCATCGTTGATATTAAAGCTGCCATTTAGGTAAGGATCGTTAATCAACCCCTTCCAACCCACGGTGGTGCGCGGCTTTTCAAAATAAACCCGCATCACGATTTCTAAATCGTCTTTATGCAGCTCACGTAACACTTTGAGCTTAGCGCCATACTCATGGGCAGCCTCGGTGTCGTGAATCGAACAGGGGCCGATCACCACTAAGAGACGGTCATCTGTGCCTTGTAGGATGCGCTGAATCGCTTGCCTCGTTTCAAAAACCGTGACAGAGGCAATTTCGCTGACGGGGAATTTTTCCATCACCGCAACAGGGGGAAGTAGCTCTTTAATTTCTCGGATACGGACATCATCTGTTTGATATTGCATATTCTTCCCTAATCAAGCGGATGCCTTGCACCACGACAAGCACATCATAAAAGGAAGAGATTATCGCCTATCGACAGTCGGCGCAAATGCCTTTGACCGTGATTTCAACCATGCGAGCTAGGAATTGTGCGGGTAGGCTTACAGGTAAATCACTGCTGACGTTTTCCAGACAGAAAAAACGACCGCAATTCTCACATTGAAAATGCGCATGATGGTGTGGGGCAGGTGCAACAGAAAAGCGCCAAACCCGATCGTCGCCGGATAATTTATGCGCAAGATTTTGTTCTGTCAGCCAATCCAGCACCCGGTAAACCGTTACTCTATCAATGGCTGGCTGAAGGGCAGCCAATACATCCAGATGCGATAGCGGGCGCTGTGCATCTAAAAGTGCCGCCAACACCCGTACCCGTGCAGGCGTGGTGCGGGCACGGGTTTGGGCGACTAAATCACGTGCTTTCGCAACAGTTTCAGTGGCATTACTCATCAAAGCAGTGCAGCAGCATTAATCTGCATACTGCTTTTTCATACGCTCACGACGCTCTTGCGCTTCCAGAGACATCGAAGCGGTTGGACGTGCGACTAAACGCGGTAGGCCAATCGGCTCACCGGTGTCTTCACAATAGCCATAATTGCCATCGTCGAGCTTACGTAAGGTTGATTCAATCTTCATCAGCAACTTACGCTCACGATCCCTTGTGCGCAGCTCTAATGCGTATTCTTCTTCCAAAGTAGCGCGATCAGCTGGATCCGGCGTGGCTTCTTGCTCTTGCAAGTGCTGGCTAGTCTGATTGGCATTCGCCAAAAGCTCTGCTTTCATTTGCAGAAGCTTAGCCCGGAAAAACTCGAGGTGATCCGGGTTCATGTAATCATCTTCTGAGCCGTTCCAGCTAATGATTTCTTGTTCCGTGAGTTTGGCCATGGTCGTTCTCCCTTTCTGCAAATGGGGGCGGGGCAAAATCGCTCTGCAGCTTTATTTCATCTTACTGAAACAAAAACTAGACAGAACATAAACTTACGAGCATACACCCCACCAAATGGGGAGGCAGCATAATCAAGTCCTCGCCGCAATGCAATAACTCGTTTTGCCATACAGGCGGTATGGCATTAATGAGACAGTACCCAACGTACAATAATCTTTAAATCTTTCTCTTCAATTTGCTGTGCAGGCATAGGAACTTTGCCCCATTTCCCACCTGGCAAACCACTGCGTACTTCATTCATCAACATGGCTTCTGCGTCTTTTTGCCCACGATATTTAGCGGCTACTTCTTTGTAAGCGGGCCCCACAATCTTGGTATCGACCGCATGACAGCCTAAGCAATTGTATTTAGCGGCTACTTTTGCCCCATCTTCCGCCCAAGCCAACGGTGTACAGATCAGTAAGAGCGGTAAAAAATACTTAATCATTATTTTTCCTTACAGGTAGATGAGACATTGACGTATTTTAGCAGCAAGCAGAGCTCATGCCTCGTGCTACACTCCCGCGATTAAATAATCTTAGGTAGTGCAGGCTGGCAAATGGATAGAGCGCAACGTTTTATGGCTCTGGGCGGGATCCTTTCGATACTCGCACATGCTATTCCCATTTTTGGCATGAAATTTGTGATGCCCAATCCTAAGACCCTATTTTCGGCTCAGCCGCTTGAAGTGGTGCTCGTGAATCAACGCACCCTGCAAGACGCGCACAAGGCAGATGCCCTCGCACAAGCCAACCTCAATGGCGGCGGCAATACCGACGTGCTCAATCAGCACGTTAAATCGCCTCTACCTGCCAGCAATAATGTGCAATCCAAAGAGCTTGAGCGCGTCAAAGAGCAGCAAAAGAAACTTGAAGCTGATGCAGAAAAACTGATGTTGCAGCTCAAGGCTGATACGCATATTGCACAAGATCTAGGCAAAAGCACGCAAACTAGCAATGCAGGTTTAGATAATGAGCAGCTAAAACAACAGGCGCGAGAAATTGCCGGTTTAGCGGCACAAATCAGCAAGCAAACCAGTGATTATCAAAGCCGCCCACGAATGACTTTTATTGGTGCACGAGCGCGCGAATATCGCTTTGCCCGCTATGTAGAAGACTGGCGAATGAAAATGGAGCGGGTGGGTGCGCTGACTTATCCACTCGATGCGCATGGGCAAAAAATGTATGGACGCTTGCTGGTTTCAGTGGAAATTGATGCCAATGGCAATGTGCGCCATGCAGAGATCACCAAATCATCGGGCAATAAAGAACTCGACTCGGCCGCTTTACGCATCGTAAAAATGGCCGCGCCTTTTGGTAAGTTTCCCGATGATATTCGTAAAGACACCGATGTCATTAGCATCAGCCGCACTTGGACTTTTGCCAAGGGCGATACTGTTTTAGGTAATGAGTAATGCGCATTTTAGGAATTGACCCCGGCTCTAGAATCACCGGCTTTGGGGTGATTGATGTCGATGGGCAAAATAGAAGCTATGTGGCTTCAGGCTGTATTCGCACGCCGGGTGGAGAGCTAGCCGCGCGGATTAAATCCATCCTGCGCGGCATTACTGAAGTCGTAGCAACCTATAAGCCGGACGTGGCTGCCGTTGAGATTGTGTTTGTAAACGTCAACCCACAATCGACTTTAATGCTGGGCCAAGCCCGAGGAGCGGCGATGTCGGCCTTGGTATTGGCGGATCTGCCGATTGGGGAGTACACGGCGCTGCAAGTGAAGCAGGCCGTGGTAGGAAATGGCCACGCCGATAAAGATCAAGTCAGCCAAATGGTGCAACGCATGCTGCGCCTCAATGGCGCGCCACAATCAGATGCCGCCGATGCCTTAGCCGTGGCGCTTACCCATGCTCAGCACGATAGCGGCGCGATGAAGCAACTTGCAGGCTTAGGCCTCACCATTAAGCGTGGGCGTTTGGCATAAAGAGGGTTGGGGCGCGGCAAGCAGCGCCTCTACTAGACCTTAACGCGACAAGATGGTAATTCGGCATTAAAACGAGTAAGAAACTCAGGTTCTTCTTTTAAGAAACGATGGCCAAAATAAACGCCTAAAGGCTTATCTTCTTGCAGCTCCGAGCGAATTTTATATTCTGCATGCGCAGTATGAATCGCTTCATTCATAGCCAAATCGCTGGCTAATACTGCCGCCACTCGGCCCGCCAAGAGCATCTTAAGAAGCTGATCATGCCCAGGTGGCGTGGCATAAATACGATAGCCCGATGCTTTTAGCCAAGTCAGCATATTTGAGCCAAAGTAAGCACCGACCGTCGCTGATTGGCGAAACTCTTCGCTTAAAGGCTTGGCGGTACTGTCAGTACGGAAATACCAGCGCCATTGCTGAGGTGCAATCATTTGCGAAAGTGTGGCGTAGCGATCGCGCTCACTATTTTGTGACGCCGAGAAAAACCCATCCGCCTCGCCCTGCTCGACCAAATTCTGTGCACGCTTCCAAGGCAGGAATTTAATCTCCACTGGGCGCTGCAATTTACCCATCGCACAACGTACCGCTTCCAAAGCTATCCCGCTCTGATGTCCATCTTCCTGCTGATTGCTATAAGGCAATTGTTGCTGCGTCAATAATCGCACCGGCGCTGCCTGCGCCTGCAATACACAGAACAAACAAAAAATACCTAGCTTCAAGTTCGTCAAGCTAATCTCGGGCATTTATACTCCCCGCTTTCTTATAGAGATACATACCATGATCGGACGCCTTACCGGAACCCTGATCGAAAAACAGCCCCCGCAAATTGTGATTGAAACCAATGGCGTGGGCTACGAAGTTGATGTGCCGATGAGCACCTTTTATGTGCTGCCACATTTAGGGCAGCCATCTAGTTTATTTATCCATATGGTGGTGCGTGAAGATGCGCAGCTTTTATATGGTTTTGCTACTAAAGCTGAGCGCGACACCTTCCGCGCCTTAATTAAAGTAAGCGGTATTGGTGCCAAAATTGCCCTAGCGATTTTATCGGGAATGAATGCCGATGAGCTTGCCCAAGCCATTGCCGCCGAAGATCTAGTCCGGCTATCAAAAGTACCAGGCATTGGTAAAAAAACGGCAGAACGACTGGTCCTCGAGCTACGAGGTAAGCTAAACAACTTACCTATTATGACCGCTGCCAGCAATAATAGCGCACTGTTTCAAACGCCTGCATCAAATAAAGATGATGTGCTACATGCATTAATTGCCTTGGGATACAGCGAACGCGAAGCCAGTAGCGCGGTCAAAGAGCTTGCCAACGATGTTGATGTTTCTGACGGCATCCGGCGCGCCCTTAAACAACTGGTTAAAATCTAAATGCGAATCCTATCCATCACCGCCATTACTGGCAGCATCTTGTTCATTTTTTTGGCTGCCGCCTTAGGCACGCCAGAGCTCAATGCACTCGATAATGCCATCGGTAATGTCTTTTACAATGGACCGGCATGGCTGATTGCCCTCTGCAAAACCTTAGCTTGGTTTGGCGGCGCAGTGGGCTCGCTCTTGCTGGCAGCGGTGATGGGTGCAGCTTTGTGGTTTAAATTAGGCGATCGCCGCAATGCGATCCGCTTGCCACTCGCGGTATTCAGTGGCTGGCTACTGAATGCCGCACTGAAGTTCAGCATTTTACGGCCCCGCCCTAGTTTAGAATTTTTAGCCTCGGCACACGGCCCGTCTTTTCCTAGCGGCCACGCCATGAGCGCATGGATTATGTCTTTTGTACTGGCCCTGATTGCCTCACAATATCAGCCACAACGCCGTACGCTCTGGTTTAGCCTTGCTTTTTGTGCTGCCATTTTAGGTGGAATAGCCAGACTGGTACTCGGTGTGCATCATTTCTCCGATATCATTGCAGGCTTTAGTGTTGCGAGCGTGGTGGTACTTGCTTATTGCTACGCAGCAAGCCGTACTACCCTCTTGGATCGCCTACTGCCATGATCGAAACCGATGCGCTTTCTGCCGCTCCTGCTGATCGCCTGATTAGCAGCACAAAATTATCTAATCAAGAAGAAAGACAAGAACACGCCCTCAGGCCCAAATTACTCGACGAATACGTTGGGCAGGCCAAGGCGCGTGAACAATTAGAAATTTTTATTGAAGCGGCTAAAAAGCGCGGAGAAGCGCTCGATCACGTGCTGCTGTTTGGCCCGCCAGGCTTGGGAAAGACCACGCTGGCGCATATTATTTCCCGCGAATTGGGTGTAAATCTGCGGCAAACTTCAGGCCCGGTACTTGAGCGTGCAGGCGATCTAGCGGCGATCCTAACTAATTTAGAGCCGCACGATGTTTTGTTTATCGATGAAATCCACCGGCTCAGCCCTGTGGTCGAAGAAATTCTTTACCCTGCGCTCGAAGACTTTCAGCTCGATTTAATGATAGGCGAAGGGCCTGCCGCAAGATCGGTAAAGCTTGATCTACCGCCATTTACCCTGATTGGTGCAACGACCAGAGCGGGCATGCTCACCAACCCGCTGCGCGATCGATTTGGGATTGTGGCAAGGCTGGAGTTTTACACCGCAGAAGAGCTGACCCGCATCACCACACGTTCGGCACAATTACTCAATGTGAATATCGCACCTGACGGCGCATTCGAAATTGCGCGAAGATCACGGGGTACGCCGCGAATTGCTAACCGCCTACTGCGCCGTGTGAGGGATTACGCCGAAGTGCGTGCCGATGGCCATGTAACGCGAGAAGTGGCCGATGCCGCGCTCTCGATGCTGGATGTCGATCACGCGGGGCTGGATGTCATGGACCGGAAGCTTTTATCTGCCATCCTAGAAAAATTTGCCGGTGGCCCAGTAGGCCTCGATAACGTAGCCGCCGCCATTGGTGAGTCATCTGACACGATTGACGATGTAATTGAGCCTTTTTTGATCCAGCAAGGCTTTTTACAAAGAACACCTCGCGGCAGGATTGCTACACTGGCTGCATACGAGCACTTTGGGCTGAACCCGAAGAAACAAGACTAAAAGCTAAATTTAATCAAAATATTATTTCGGCGGGTTTTACCCGTCCTAACAACACGCTAATAAAGGATTACCCAAAGTGGACGTTGCTGCAGCCAACCAAGATCTATCGATTATCACTTTAGTCCTGCACGCCAGCCCCGTAGTACAAGCCGTTATGGGCATTTTGCTGGTAATGTCGTTTATGTCTTGGTGGTATATCTTCAGCAAGCACTTCGCCCTCTCCCACGCAAAAAAGCAAACTGAAGACTTTGAAAATCGCTTTTGGAATGGTGCCGATCTGGCCGCCCTGTACGATCAAGTTCGTCGTGGCCAAACGCTAGGCATGGAAAAAATCTTTCAAGCAGGTTTTGGCGAGTTCTTAAAATTGCGCCAGCGCGCAGGCGAGCGTGGCAATATGGAATTATCCGACGTGATGGAAGGCAGCCGCCGCGCCATGCGTGCCGCTTGCCAACGTGAACTGGACGAGCTGGATTCACATACTGCATTTTTAGCCACCGTTGGCTCGATCAGCCCCTATATCGGCTTATTCGGCACGGTGTGGGGCATTATGAATGCCTTTACTGGCCTAGCGAATGTGGGCCAAGCCACCTTAGCCACCGTGGCTCCCGGCATTGCCGAAGCACTGGTTGCTACCGCCATCGGCCTGTTCGCCGCCATTCCTGCCGTCGTTGCCTATAACCGCTTTGCCAATGATGTCGACAAGCTTGCCAATCGCTTTGATACCTTTATCGAAGAGTTTTCTAATATCTTGCAACGTCAGGTGAAATAATGGCCCGCCGCCCACGCAGAATTAAAAACGAAATCAATGTCGTTCCCTATATCGACGTGATGCTGGTTTTGCTGGTGATTTTTATGGTTGCCACACCAATGATGCAACAGGGCGTAGTGAATCTGCCTACGGTGGGCAAATCCGATCAGGAAGTCAATGTAGCCCCGTTACGGGTTGAAATCGACGCCGCCGGTGCAATTAAGCTGCACGATAAGGAAGAGACCAGCGATCTGGCCGACCTGAAAGCGCTGGTTGCCAGTGTGCAGGCCAAACAAACCATCACGCCCAATCGCCCTGTAGTGATTGCCGCAGATAAATCCATACGCTACGAGCAGGTAATGAATGCGATGGATGCTTTAAAACAGGCCAATATTGCCCGAGTTGGCCTGCTCGTTCAGCCGAAGTGATATGAGCCTAACTCTTAACCGTAATGAACGTCCCACACTGGCCTTTATACTGGCCGCTGCCGTCCATTTATTCCTAGTGGTGGGCTTATTGCTGTCGATGAACTGGCAAACCAAGAAGCCAGAACCGGTCATGGTTGAATTATGGGGTGGGCCACCACCTGCCAGCTCGCAGCAAGCGCCCGATCCAGAGCCGGTTACACCCACTAAAAAACAAGCAAAAATCGAAGCCAAGCCTGAGCCTTTACCCGAAAAGCCAGCTGATATTGCCACGGCCAAAGTAAAGCCAGCGCCAACCCAGCGGCCGACTCCAGTCCCGACGCCAACTCCGACGCCCAAGCCTAAAGCGACGCCGGTACCAACGGCCGTACCTACGGCTCCGCCCGTACCACACAAACCGACTGCAGCTCCTGTAGCCAAGCCAACAGCCGCCCCCAAAGCCCCGACTAAGCCCAAAGTATCGGCATTTGATGCGGCATTATCTGAAGGCAGCTCCTTAGAACCCAATAAATCCGGCGCAAAAGCTGGCGGTAAAGGCAATAACCCCAATGCCACCAACAATACAGGGCCAGGCTCGGGCAGTGGTAATAGTGCAATTGCCAGCAAGGGCTTGGCCGACTATCGCAGCAGGGTTTCGCAGCTGATTCGCTCTAAATTGGTCTACCCCAATCCTAAGGGCAATCCATCGGCAGAATTCAGAATTAGTGTGCTGCCTAATGGCGAGATTCAAGAAGTAACGCTATTGAAATCTAGCGGCGAAACAATGTATGACGAGGCCGCAAAACGTGCCATTCTAGCCTTGCAACGCATGCCGCCTTTGCCTGATGGGCGGCTCTTTAGCGGCGATATGCGCAATATCACCATCTCCTTCCGTTTGAATGACTAAGCCCTATCCCGCAGGGGAAAGGGGGACGTATAGCACCTTTGCTGCCGTTTTTATTTTCTGGAGAACTCCAATAATGCTTTGGCGTAAATTTTTTAGTCTGCTCACTGCAAGCTTGCTCATAAACGGCTTAGCTCATGCGGATATGACCATTGATGTGGTTGGTGTAGGCGCATCGCAATACCCGATTGCCATTGCTCCTTTTCAAAATGAAAACCAGCAGCAGCAAGCACTCACACCGGTTATTAACGATGATTTAACACGAAGTGGGCTATTTAAAGTCATTGGCGCAGGTGACTTATCGCCAGTGCCATTTGCTCCAGAGCAAGTCAACTACGCGACGGCTCTAGCAAAAGGCGCGCAAACTATGGCCATTGGGCGAGTAACGCCTGATGCGGGTGGTTTTAATGTGCAATTTTGGCTGATTGATCTAGCCAGCAAAAAACCGCTAATCACTTGGGAGCGCAAGGCGACAGCCAGCCAAATGCGCCGAGTCGCCCATCAAATTGCCGATTTGATTTATCAGCAAATTACCGGCCAGCCAGGTGCATTTAATTCGCGGATTGCCTATGTACTAAAACAAGGCGCACGCTTTGAATTACAGGTGTCCGATGCTGATGGCTTTGGCTCACAAGCTATTTTGGTCTCCAAACAACCCGTGATGTCGCCAAAATGGTCGCCAGATGGTGGCAAATTGGCCTATGTTTCTTTTGAAGACCAAAAACCCGTGGTGTATGTTCACGAATTGGCTTCAGGGCGCCGTTGGAAAGCCGCTAGCTTTAAAGGCAGCAACTACGCCCCAGCTTGGTCGCCCAATGGCCGTGAGCTAGCCGTAGTACTTACCCAAAGTGGCAGCTCGCAAATTTACCTCGTCAATACCGATGGCAGCGATTTACGCCAGCTCAGCCGAGGCGGTGAAATCAATACTGAGCCTGCGTTTTCACCCGATGGGCGCTTTATTTACTTCACCTCGGATCGTGGTGGCAGCCCGCAAATTTATCGCATGAGTAGTAATGGCAGTAACACAGAACGAGTAACGTTTCAGGGCGGCTACAATAGCTCGGCCAAGCTAAGCCCAGATGGCAAGAATATGACCTTTATTACCCGTGATGGCGGCTATCGTGCGGCAATTATGGATTTAAGCAGCCGTCAGGTGCTCACCCTCACCGATACCGGCTCTGATGATTCGCCAAGCTTTGCACCCAATGGGCAAATGATTCTGTACGAAACAAAAGCAGGTGGGCGAGGCGTATTGTCCGCAGTTTCAAGTGACGGAAGAGTAAAACAGCGACTGAGAGCGCAAGCAGGAGACGTACGACAACCCGCATGGGGACCAGTACTTCGGTAAAGATACCATTTGCGGAACTTTTGCCAAGCTAAATGTCATACTGACCGAAAGCTTGGCTTTATCTCTTTACGATGTAAGATCTAAGGAAAAAATACAATGAAAAAAGTAGCGCTTAGTTTAATCATGACTGCCCTGCTAGCCGCTTGCGCGAGCACCCCAGCACCTACAACAACACCTACTGACAATGCTGGCTCAACAAACACCAGCAATACACAAGCCACCACCGCCCCAGCAACCGTTGACCTAACTCAAGGCAAAGCAAAGTCCTTTACCGAGCTAACAGACCCAAACAACATTCTGTCTAGCCGTCGTGTGTATTTTGATTTTGATTCCTTTATTGTGCGCCCAGATTTTCATGAGCTAGTACAAGCTCATGCCAAATACCTCAACACACATAAAGACGCAAAAATTATTCTGCAAGGCCACACTGATGAGCGCGGCACAGCAGAATACAACTTAGCGCTAGGCCAAAAGCGTGCTGATTCAGTACGTAAAATGATGAATGTACTGGGTGTACCTGATAGCCAGATCGAAACAGTAAGTTTTGGTGAAGAACGCCCGCTTGAAGCAGGCGATAGCGATGCTGCCCGTGAGCGTAATCGCCGTGCAGAAATTGTTTACAATGGTGAAACTGCGCAGTAATCAGCTTGCCGTTAAAACAAAAAAGACCTAGTCTCTACCACGGACGAGCAATAGCTCGTCCGCGCGTTTTCAACTTCACATCAGATCAATCTATGAAACGAATTGCTACTCTGCTCTTGCTCGCATTTTCTGTGCAGGCTCACGCTGGTCTTTTTGATGACAATGAAGCGCGCCAGCAATTAAATGATTTGCGTAATGCTCAAACCCAAATACAAAAAAAGACCGATGATCGCTTGATGCAACTAGAGGCAGGCAATAGCCGCTCTATCGAATTAGTCGGCCAGCTAGAAAAGCTGCGCCAAGAAATTGCCACTTTGCGTGGGCAAAATGAGGTACTGCAATTTAATCTGGACGAAGCCGCCAAGCGCCAGAAAGATCTTTACACTGATCTAGATGCTCGGATGCGTGCAATGGAATTGGCTAAAGTAGAAAGCAAAGCCGCCGCTGTTGTGTCCGAACAGCAGCAATTAGACGATATCGTGCAGCTCACTCGCTCAGGCAAGCACAAAGACGCCGTTGTTGGCTTACAAAAATTTATTAATGAAAACACCGGCAGCGCTCAGCTTCCCACCGCCTATTACTGGATGGGCGTCAGCCAAACGGCGCTTAAAAGCTATAAGGGCGCACAGACCTCTTATCAGCAGGTACTCGCCAGCAATGACGAAACCCACGCTCCTGATGCATTGTTTGGCCTAGCCATTATTGCCAACGCACTGGGCGATAAAAAATCATCGCGCAAATACCTGTTACAGCTGATTGAAAAGTATCCACAGGCAGAAAAAGCCGCTGCAGCCAAGAAAGCATTACTTGCAACCGATTAAGTGTCATTAAAACAACGCTAAAAACACTAAAACTGCGTAAAATTGCTCAGCTTAGCTGAAACATTGCAACGCCCACATTTTTACCCGGCGTCACCGATCAGGTTGGCGCCGTTTTTATTTCCACCGGACTGTTTTCCGGTTTGCCATGCAGCAATTGCCGCTGGCTTAGGAGCGACTCTTGAAAGACGCATTACGCATTACCGAAATCTTCTGCTCATTGCAGGGCGAGACCACCCGTATGGGCCTGCCTACGGTGTTTGTCCGCCTTACCGGCTGTCCGCTGCGCTGTGGCTATTGCGACAGCGCCTATGCTTTTACCGGCGGCGAAACGCAATCTTTTCAAACCATCCTCGATAAAATCGCCTCGTTCAATACCCAGCATATTTGCGTCACCGGCGGCGAGCCACTGGCGCAAAAAGGCGTGCACGAACTGATGCGCTTGCTTTGCGATGCGGGCTACTCACTTAGCTTAGAAACCAGTGGGGCTTTATCGATTGCCAATGTCGACCCGCGTGTTTCACGCATTCTAGATATCAAAACGCCAGGCTCGGGTGAATTAGCCAAGATGCACTGGGAAAACCTCGATTACGTGAATAAAGCAGACGAAATCAAGTTTGTTTTATGCGATCGCAGCGATTACGAATGGGCACGCGATTTAATCCGCGAGCGTCATTTAGAAACGCTGGCCCCCGTGCTGATGTCGCCCGTCTGGGAAACCCTCCCTCCTGCAAACCTCGCCGCTTGGGTGCTGGAAGATCATTTGCCAGTACGTATGCAAGTGCAATTACACAAAATCCTCTGGGGTGAACGTCCCGGCGTTTAACAGGCAGATGGATGGTGTTTTTCCGCCTAGATGGCCAGACAAGCACCACCCACCTCGGCTATTATTTTGATCCAGATCAGTGCAGTGCTTTGGGCTCACCTTATCAACTGATGTTACGCAACGGAAACCCAAATCTTGAACCACAGAGGGCACAGAGAACACGGAGTTTCACGGAGAAAAACAGGGCTTGAGTTGATTTTTTTCTCAGGTTTTAAGTATTTAAAAAGCCAGCAATTAGAATTCGTATAGCAGCTAATTGCACGGGGCTTAAATCTCCCCTTGAAACACGCCGGAACGAGGAACAAGCGGGGCGGGGGATCGCTTGGGAGCGAAGGATCCAGCCAATCCCGCCCACCGCCGACTCGATTGGACCGCAGCAGGGGCTTTCGTGTTTTTGAGGTTGCGGTTTTGCTTCCTTGCTTGGCCGTTCAAGAAAGGGAGTCCCCAGCGGGGATACCGCACCAAAACCAACGTGCCGAAGGCACTAAAAAGATGATCACTGCGTAACATCAGTTATCAACTTAGGCAAAATATTCAGAGCGTGGTGCGGCGCACAAAAAAATGGAATCTCTATACAAAGCCCAACCTTGCTCCGCCCAAATCATCATCTGACAAAAGTGATCTTATGCGCTATTTTCTAGCTGTATTTGCACTCATGGCCGCGTTTGCTCAGGCAGAATCCACAGGGCCTGATGGAATGACAAACGCCCAGCTCGGTGAGTTTTTAAAATCACTGCAAACGGCCGTCGCCAAAGACGATGCCGCCAGCGTTGCCAAGCTGGCACGCTTTCCCCTGCGGGTAAATCTGCCTAAGAAAAAAACACTGAAGGCACCGCAGTTTATTGCTCAGTACTCAAAAGTAATCACACCCAAAGTAAAAGCGGCCGTGCTGGCACAAACAGCTGAATCGCTGTTTCGCAATAGCAATGGCGCGATGATAGGCAATGGTGAAATCTGGTTTTCTGGCATCTGTCTGAATAAGCAATGCACCGAACAAACCACCAAAATTATCGCCATCAATCCATAAACAACACATTTAAACTGAAAAGACCATGACCAAAAAACCTGCAGTAATCTTACTCTCCGGTGGCCTAGATTCCGCCACCTGCCTTGCCATTGCTAAAGCTGAAGGCTTTGCGCCCTATTGCCTGTCTTTTGATTACGGCCAAAAGCACAACGCCGAGCTGAAAGCCGCCGCCCGCGTTGCAGAAGCGCTGGGCGCAGTTGAACACCGTATTCTGAAAATTGATTTAGCAGGCTTTGGCGGATCGGCACTCACCGACGCCAATATTGATGTGCCAGTAGATGGCGGCAAGCCCGGCGAAATCCCTGTGACCTATGTGCCCGCACGCAACACCGTGCTACTCTCTTACGCGCTGGCATGGTCTGAAGTGCTGAAAGCCGATGATATTTTTATCGGCGTCAATGCCGTAGATTATTCAGGCTACCCAGATTGCCGCCCAGAATACATTGCGTCATTCCAAGCTATGGCAAGGCTGGCCACTAAGGTGGGCGTTGAAGGATCAAAACTCACCATCCACACCCCGCTGCTGAAACTCACCAAAGCAGAAATCGCCCAAAAAGGCACCGAGCTAGGTGTGGATTACGCCCTTACCGTCACCTGCTACAAAGCCGATGATGAAGGCCGCGCCTGCGGCCAATGCGAAGCCTGCCGCCTGCGTAGTGCTGGTTTTGCCAATGCGGGGTTGACTGATCCGACTCGCTACCAGCAATAAGAGGAATTCGTAGGTTGGGTTAACAGCTTTATCGTGTTATACGCATCAAGTTAAGCCAATGGCTATACTTGGTTTTTTTGTAGGGCGGGTGCAACCCGCCAGGTTTTGGCATGAAATGCCATGAAAACGGCGGGTTTCACCCCATGTGCGCTAAGCAAATTGATTTTGAATTGGCAAACCACGAAAAAACACTATGTCCACGCTCTCGGCACGGGGCTTAAATCCCCCCCTGAAGCACGCCGAAGCGAGGAACAAGCGGGGCGGGGTAGTCGTCAATTCGTGTTTGAGCGAAGCGAGTTGAATTGACGCCGCCTCGATTGTCCGCAGTGAGGGGCCTTCGTGCTGTTCGGGGCGGCCTTCTTTGGCTTCGTTTCTTGGCCGTTCAAGAAAGGAAGGCCCCCGCGGTGGCCAACCGCTCCAAAATCAACGTGCCGAAGGCACTAAAAAGATCTTTTTGACTTTGGTTAGTGCGTATGGGGTTAACAGCTTTATCGCGTAACCCAACATCCTTTTGCAGCTAAATGTTGGGTTACGCGGGGTTGTCCGCAAAAATCGGCGCCCCCCCCGCTAACCCAACCTACGAGAGCATCACGCCCTCACAGCAATTACTTCCCCGCCAACCACCTAGCCGCATCCAATGCAAAGTAAGTCAGAATCCCATCTGCACCGGCGCGTTTAAAGCCCATTAAGCTTTCCAGCACCACGGCTTCTTCATTCAGCCAGCCATTTTGCGCAGCAGCTTTGAGCATGGCGTATTCGCCTGACACTTGATAAACAAAAGTCGGTGCGGCAAATTCGTCTTTTACGCGGCGTACCACATCCAAGTAAGGCATGCCCGGCTTCACCATCACCATATCTGCGCCTTCTGCCAGATCGAGCGCGACTTCATGCAAGGCCTCGTTCAGATTGGCAGGGTCCATTTGGTAAGTCTTTTTATCGGCCTTACCCAAATTAGCTGCCGAGCCAACGGCATCGCGGAAGGGGCCGTAAAATGCCGATGCGTATTTTGCCGAGTAAGCCATGATGCGGGTGTTAATAAAATCATCCGCATCCAAAGCCTTGCGAATCGCGCCAATACGGCCATCCATCATGTCTGACGGCGCAATAATATCGACGCCCGCCTCAGCATGGCAAAGCGCTTGCTTCACCAGCGCAGCAACGGTTTCTTCGTTAAGCACATAACCATTAGCATCAATAATGCCGTCCTGACCATGAATGGTATAAGGATCAAGCGCACCATCGGTAATCAGGCCCAGCTCTGGGAAACGCGCTTTTAACTCACGCACTACGCGTGGCACTAAGCCATTTGGGTTCCAGGCTTCAGCCGCATCCAGCGTTTTTAAATCTTGCTCAATCACGGGGAAAATGGCTAAGGCAGGTACGCCCAGCTTAACAGCCTGCTCGGCGGTATAAAACAGCTGATCTAAGCTCTGGCGATTTACCCCAGGCATAGAGGCAATCGCCTGTGTACGGTTTTCGCCATCTAAAACAAATACCGGCAAAATCAGATTATCCGCAGTTAAATGATTTTCACGCATCATCCTGCGCGAGAAATCATCGTGGCGCATACGGCGTAAACGGGTAGTAGGGAATGAGCGATTGCTATGCATAAGGCGCTACCGATAAATGAGTGCGCTTATTTTAGCGAAGATTGAGAGGGGATGATTGCGCAATGCTGACAAAACATGAAAAAAAATGGGGTGAAGCAATGTTCACCCCATTCCAACATCAATAACGCGCCAAAGCCAAGCCGCTGCTTTCGATTTCTGGTGGCTTCCTAGTAATCAAATCAGCCAAGACACGGCCAGATCCGCAGGCCATCGTCCAGCCTAATGTACCGTGGCCAGTATTCAGCCACAGATTTGGATAAGACGTGCCACCCACCAGCGGCGTGCCATCCGGAGTCATTGGGCGCAGGCCAGTCCAAGGCTCACCCTTGCTGGTGTCACCCGCATCAGGGAAGAGATCATTAGTGACCATGGCCAGCGTGGCAACGCGGCCCATATCCAGATGCTTATCGTAACCTGCAACCTCTGCCATGCCACCTACACGCAGGCGGGAATCAAAGCGGGTCAGCGCAATTTTGTAGCTCTCATCCAGTACGGTAGAACGTGGTGCCGCATCGGCATTTTTTAAAGGAATAGTCAGCGAATAACCTTTCACCGGATAAACAGGTAAGTCCAGCCCCAGCGGCAAGGCCAGAGCACGCGATGTGCAGCCAGCGGCCAGCACTACATGATCGGCATCGAGAATTTCACCGCCCTTCAGCTGTACCTGGCGGATTTGCTGATTTGCAGCAATCAAGCGCTCAACCGTCACGCCGTAGCGAAATACCACTCCAGCGGCTTCGCATCGAGCTGCCAGCTCGTCGGTAAACATCTTGCAATCGCCAGTCTCATCATTAGGCAATTGCAAAGCGCCAACTAATTTACCCGGCACCCGCGCCAGAGCAGGCTCTACATCAAGCAGGCCTTGCACATCCAGCAAGTGATTCGGCACACCAATCGCGCTTAAGATATCTGAATCGCGTTGTGCAGCCTCTAACTGCTTGGCCGTACGGAATACTTGCAAAGTGCCTAAGCTGCGTTGCTCGTATTGCAGATCAAGCTCTTCACGCAAATCACGCAGGCAATCGCGGCTGTATTCTGCCAAAGGCACCATGCGGCCCTTATTACGCTCGTAAGCGGCATGGGTGCAATTAGCCAGCATCCTTGCCATCCACGACAGCTGAAACAAGCTGCCATCAGGGCGAATTTTGAGTGGGGAATGCGGCTGAGTCAGCCATTTAACCGCTTTCCACGGGATGCCCGGCGCGGCCCAAGGAGCAGCGTAGCCAGGGGACACTTGGCCCGCATTGGCAAAGCTCGTTTCGGTTGCAGGCCCGTCCAGTTGTTCTAGTACGGTGACTTCGCATCCCGCTGCGCGCAGGTAGTGCGCAGTTGCTACGCCGACAACGCCAGCTCCGATTACAATGACTTGCATATTATTTAATCCTTAACCCACTGGGTATGTACTGTTTGCAGCATATCGCTGGGGGGTAGTTTCAGCGATAGGTGATTCCCCTTGCATAAGTATATTTGGGTATTTATTCATTTATCAAATAAATAAAGAAATGTTCAACCCAACTTTTTGATATATACGCAATTTAATTGTGATATATGTAAAATATTGAGCATAAATTTTTTGTTTGCTTGCGCCTCTGTAAAGCTTTTATCTAGATTAGGGGAAATAAATCTTTGTGGTAAGTAAGTAGCTAATTTTTAAATATCTTGCCCAAGGTAAAAACATACCGTACGATTGGTTTGTTTTTATATCGCAGGCTGCCGTAATGACTAAGCAACAGCTAATCGATCAAGCTACCGCGCTATTCAGAATGAAGGGCTATTCTGCGACCAGCATCAATGAAATCGTGCAGGCCTGCGGCATTACCAAGGGTAGCCTTTATCACCACTTTGCCAGCAAAGAGGCGCTGGGGCTGGCTACGCTAGAGCAATTAGAGGCCTATTTTGACGAGCATATCTTCTCCAAGATACGCCAAGATCCGTCCGTAGCAGGCCTTGCTGCGTTGAATCTAGCCATTGAAGAGTTCTTTTGGCTGCACCCCAATGGCTGCCTGCTTGCCAACCTAAGCTTGGAAATTGGCGCAAGTTATGAGCCATTCCAAACCGCTATTCTGTATTTTTTTAGCAAGTGGCAAAGCTGCTACTACCAAGCGTTTATTGCTTTTTACCCAAGTGACCAAGCCAAAACACTGAGCATTGACGCCCTCGCCATCGTACAAGGCTGCATTTTAATGTACCGAGTCAATGGCAATATCGAGCCCTTGCAGCGTCAGCAGCAAGCTTTGCTCAAGCTCTGTGCTTAATTGAAACGGGCAGGATTAAACTCGCCTCGCATAAAAAACATACCGATCGTTCAGTATAAAGAAGGAAGATGATGATAGATAAGCAAACTTTAAAGCAGGCCTTATTTGCTGGAATAGGTGGATTTATTGCTATTTTACTGCTGGCGAGTGCCAGTAAAATGGGGGCGGCGGCGCTGATTATGGCGCCATTTGGTGCAACGTGTGTGCTGCTGTTCGCACTACCCGAAGCGCCACTTTCTCAGCCACGGAATGTAATAGGCGGGCATTTACTTTCTGCTGCGGTGGGGCTGGCGTTTTATTCGCTCGCACCAAACACCCCCTTCTTTGCCGCGCTGGCAGTGGGTTTCGCCATCAGTGCCATGGTGCTCACTAAAACAACTCATCCACCTGCAGGCGCAAATCCTCTGCTCTTTTTCCTAGCAGCCAAGCCATTGGGAGCGTGGTTTTTACTCACCCCAGTGGCAAGTGGCGCTATTTTACTAGTGCTACTCGCCACCCTTTACCACCGTGCCACAGGTAAATTTAGCTATCCAGTGAAGCGTTAAGCAGCAATCACCATATCGATATGCGGAATATTGTCTTCTAAATATTCCTGCCCCACAGGCACAAAACCAAAATTGCCGTAAAAGCCCTGCAAATGGGATTGCGCGCCAATGCGATGGCCTTGCTTAGGGTAAAGCTGTTCTGAATAACGTAAGCCTTCTGCTACCAGCTTCGATCCAGTCCCACCGCGCCGGGCATCAGGGTGAGTAATCACTCGCCCAATTGAAGGCTCCGTATATTTAAGGCTCGGCGGCACTAGGCGCAAGCTGGCAAGCACTTGACCATGTTGATCAAAACCCAGCAAATGCTGCGAAACGGCGTCGTATTTGTCCATATCTGGATAGACGCAATTTTGCTCAACAATAAATACGTCTTGCCGCAGCTTTAGATACGCATACAAAGTCAGCGCATCAAAATCTGCCAATCCAAACCAGCGCCATTGCAATTCCATGATGGACCCCTAAAAAAAGGCTGCCGAAGCAGCCTGTTAATACTCATTCAGCGAATATTTTTCCCTCAAAAAAAGCAAAAAGATCTGTGGACACAAAGCGAGGAAGAGCACACGGAGAACACAAAGAAAAACATAAGTATTTCAATATTTTCTCTGTGTGCTCACTGATCTCTGTGTCTACAGGTTCGAAGTTTTTTTTGAGGGGCGGCTAAAGTACTAGCAGCCTAGCTTTTCACGCCATCTAGCAATTTGCACCAGTACTTGAAATGGCGCCGTGCCACCCACGTGATTACGCGCGTTTAAAGAGCCTTCCAGCGTCAGCACTTCAAAAATATCTTCGCCAATCAATGGGGAAAAGCTTTGCAACTCAACCAATTGCAAATCGCCAAGGTCTTTATGCTTTTGCTCGGCATAACGCACAGCCAAAGCCACGGCTTCGTGCGCATCGCGGAAAGGAATACCGCGCTTCACTAGATAATCGGCCAAATCGGTTGCGGTAGAGAAGCCCTGCTTCACCGCACGCACCATCGCTTCTGGCTTCACGGTAATGCCACGCATCATGTCTGCATAAATTCTGAGGGTATCGGTCAGGGTATCGACGGTATCAAATAGCGGTTCTTTATCTTCTTGATTGTCTTTATTGTAAGCCAGCGGCTGGCCTTTCATTAAAGTGAGCAGGGAAATCAAGCTGCCATTAACACGGCCGGTTTTCCCACGCACTAGCTCTGGCACATCTGGGTTTTTCTTTTGCGGCATGATCGAGCTGCCAGTGCAAAAGCGATCGGCAATATCAATAAAGCCGTAACGTGGGCTCATCCACAGAATTAGCTCTTCAGATAAGCGCGATAGATGCGTCATGACCAGCGCAGCGGCGGCGGTAAATTCAATCGCAAAATCGCGATCAGAGACCGCATCGAGCGAGTTCTGACAGACTTCGTCAAAACCTAGCAATTTAGCGGTGTATTCTCTGTCGATTGGGTAGGTGGTGCCTGCCAGCGCTGCAGAGCCTAACGGTAAGCGATTGACGCGTTTACGTGCGTCAATAAAGCGCTCCGCATCGCGGCCCAACATTTCTACGTAAGCCATCATATGGTGGCCAAAGGTCACAGGCTGGGCCACTTGCAAATGCGTAAAGCCTGGCATCACCGTAGAGGCATTTTTTTCTGCTAAATCAATCAGAGAAGCTTGTAGCTCATGCACAAGGCCAACGAGCAAATCAATTGCGCCGCGCAAATATAGGCGGATATCGGTAGCAACCTGATCATTACGGCTGCGGCCGGTATGCAAGCGCTTACCCGCATCGCCTATCATTTGTGTAAGACGGCGCTCGATATTCATATGCACGTCTTCTAGATCCAAGCTCCAAACAAACGTGCCTTCACGGATTTCGTTCAGGATATCGGCCATGCCGCCCTGAATGGATTTCAGATCTTCAATCGACAACACACCCACTTTATTCAACATGGTGGCGTGAGCCAAAGAGCCTTGGATATCGACTTCGGCCATGCGTTTATCAAAATCTACTGAGGCGGTATAACGCTTGACGAGTTCGGTAACCGGCTCATTAAAACGGCCAGACCACATTTTTTTGCTCTGATCTTGCATGTTATTTCCTGTTCGAATCTGATTTATGGCGAATTATATCTGCCAAAAGAAGCGATGTTGATATTTGTTTAGCATCTAAGTATGTCACCAGAAAAAATATCAACATCACCTACGGCAATACGTAGAATTTTAGATGTATAAATATACACATGGAATCAAAGAGTGAATACCATGAAGCTATTCTGACAAAAATACAAGCTATACTCAGATAGCAAAGTAGATTCATTACATAGACTCGCTTATAAATACCCTGTGTAGTGAGCACTTGCATATAAAAACCAAGAATGACGGCTGCTCCAAATGAGTAAAGGCCCGTATAATCCGCAATATATAATGTTTGGCTTGGTTTTCATGTTAAATACAGATTTAACATAATATTTCCGCCATCGTAAAACACTTAAACACAAAACAAATCATCTATGCAATGCGACGTTTTTATGGCCCAAACGGCATAAGAAGTTGGACAATTATCATGAGTGCCCAATACGGCTCACGGCTTTGTTTATGCTCAAAAAATGAGAGCGATACCCAACTTAAGTCGTCATTGAATACGGTTAAACGCCGCAGGAGAGTAAGGAAGCAATGTCCAGAGACATGAAAAAAACAACACGTAGCAATCATTCCAGCAGCAGCGGCGGCGGTGGTTCATTGCTCACGGGCTTACTCATCGGCTTATTTGGTGGCGTAGCTGTTGCTGTTGCAGTTGCGGTTTTTTTAAATCGCAGCGGCAATCCTTTTGCAGGGAAAGCCAGCACAACTCCCGCAGATGCGATCTCTTCAGCACCAGTAGGGCTGCCACCATCAACCCCTGAAGTCTTATCTCCTGGCGGTAAAAATGATGTGATTATCGTAACGCCAGCCCCCACCGTTGCCTCGGCAGTGAATCGTGAAAATGGCGAGCGCTTTGATTTTTATAAAATGTTGCCAGAGCTGGCTGACAAAAAACCTGCCGAGGTAGCTAAACCTGCTGAGCCTAAAAAACCAGAAGCTAGCCCTCCGGTAAAAGTTGAAGTTCCTAAAGGTGCATATTTACAGATTGGCGCATTCCAAAATGAGCAAGATGCAGATAATCTAAAAGCCAAATTGGCCTTGCTTGGCGTTGAAGCTAGAATCCAAACCAGTGATATTCCCGGCAAAGGAATTTGGCATCGTGTTCGCCTTGGCCCTTTTAATTCTAGCAGTGAGCTAGATAATGCCCGTTCACAACTGAAAGCTAATGGCGTAGACAGCGCCGTTGTTAAATAACAAGGTAGGACTTGCGTATGTTAAATACTTGGCTCAAAAGATTACTCATTAGCACCACACTCCTCGCGGCAAGCCTTGCCCACGCAGAAATCCGTGAAGGCGTTGAATATAAAAAAATGGCTAAGCCACAAGCGGTAGCGGTAGCGGGCAAAAGCGAAGTAATCGAGTTCTTTTGGTATGGCTGCCCACACTGCTTTACCGTGGCCCCTTATGTAGAAGACTGGGCAAGTAAATTGCCGGCCAATGTTAATTTCCGCCGCGTACACGTCGCATGGCCAGGCCGTAGCGACATGGAAGGCCACGCTAAAATCTTTATCGCCCTACAAGCCATGGGTCTAGAAGGCAAGCAACAGCTAGCCGTAATGACGGCAGTACAAAAAGATCGCATTGAATTACGCAAAGAAGATGTATTGTTTGATTGGGTTAAAAAACAAGGCATCGATGTAGAAAAATTCAAAGCCCAATACAACTCATTTAGCAGCAGCGCCAATATGAATAAACTGGCGCAAATGACACGTGATTACCAAGTTGATGGCGTACCCATGTTTGTGGTGAATGGCAAATACGTTACCAGCCCAGCCATGGTTGGCAAGGAAGACGGCACCATCACGCAAGTGATTAATGAGCTGCTCGCTAAAGATAAACCTGCAGTGGCTAAGCCTAAAAAGAAATAAGGCGAGCCACCGCCTGCATGCCCCGAGAATTTATCGGGGCATTTTTTACGCCCTAAATCTAAGCACAAAAGGGCATACTCAAATAATGGATTGTTCATGCGGTGCAATCCCCCTAGCCTTCTCCCTCTGCGTGCGAGGTTTACCTCGTTCAGCGAAGGGAGAGGGGACAGACAGCGCCTCCGGCGCGATTTCACCTTATGGAGCTTTAAACATGCAATGGATCGATCTGCGTAGTGATACCGTCACCCAGCCCACCCCTGCCATGCGCACTGCCATGATGAATGCGGGAGTGGGTGATGATGTTTATGGCGATGACAGCACGGTTAATGAGCTTGAGCGCCTTGCTGCGAGCACGCTGGGTTTTGAGGCGGCACTGTTTGTACCCACTGGCACTTTTGGTAATCAGCTTGCGCTCTTTACCCACTGCGAGCGGGGTGATGAAGTCATTTTGGGCGAAGACACCCATATTGTTTGGCACGAAGTCGGGGCCGCCGCAGTGATTTCCGGTGTTAATCTTCGCCCTATTCCCACACAAAACGGCGTGCTGGATGCCGAGCAAGTACGCCGCCGCATTCGCCCTGAAGGCGATATCCACCTGCCGCGCACTCGCCTCGTCTGTATGGAAAATGCCCATTCTAGTGGCCGAGTGATTCCGCTTGCCGCCATGCAAGAAGTATGGGAAACCGCAAAATCTGCGGGACTAAAAGTCCACCTCGATGGCGCACGGGTGTTTAATGCCGCCACCCACTTGGGCGTCGACGTAAAACAAATCACCCAATATGCCGATAGCGTGATGTGTTGCCTGTCCAAAGGCCTAGCCGCACCGATTGGCTCTATCCTTGCCGGTGATGTCGCCTTTATTGCCACTGCTCGCAAAAAACGTAAGTTGCTAGGTGGAGGCTGGCGACAAGCCGGTGTGCTTGCCGCACCGGCCATATTGGCACTCACGGAAATGACCGAGCGCTTGGGTGAGGATCACAAAAACGCACAGTATCTGGCCGAACAGCTAGCCAGCCTGCCCGATGTGCACGTTTGCACCGAGCAGCTGCAAATTAATATGGTGTTTTTTGAAATCAGCAAAGCCATCGATGAAGCCAAGCTACTCAACCATCTCAGCGAGTGCGGCATTAAATCCAATGGCACCGAAGACGGCCAATGGCGCTTTGTTTGCCATTGGCAAATCGGCAAGGAAGAGATTGATAAAGTGATTGCTGCAATGAAAGCAGCGCTAACAGCCGCCTAAACCGAGCAAGCTATAGAGGTAAAACATGCTCGCCGTGTTTTACCTCTTAAAATAAGTGTGTATTTTTTTACTCACTAAGCACTTGTAATAATTATGTAATTTGCAGCAAATATTACAAAGACATAATATGCCAATTCACTTACAAGAGGCATATTGTGCAGCTAAAGCAACGGTTCTTCCTTATCGGCGGCTTGCTTGTCGCCGTATTACTCACACTGGCTGGGGTGAGCAGCTACATGCTGCAAGCCGCACAAAACAACACCACGCTCGCTTTTACTGGAGGGCAAAAGCTAGAGCAGCAAGTTGATCAAGTCAGAAGCCTGCAAGTTGAATTTCAGCGCCAAGTGCAGGAGTGGAAAAACATTCTACTTCGTTACAAAAAACCTGAAGACCTCGCAAAATACAGTGACGGGCTCAAAGCCCACGCAGCCAAAATTGAAGTAATCTTCAAAAAGCTCATCGCCGAGTCCCCTGCTGACGCAGCAAAAATCCAAAGTCTCTTATCCACATGGCAAGCCCTCAATGATTCCTATCTCAGCGCCCTAGCCAGCCTAGATGCGAATAGCCCAGACGAGGGCAAACGCTACGATGACTTGCTACGCGGCAAGGATCGCCCCATCTCGCAAGGCATGGATGGATGGGTAGAGAGCTTACAAAAAGCCACAACCGCACAATTTACCCAGCTCGCAGAACAAAGCGTACAAGATGGCCAGCGCTCATTAAATATTCTGCTACTCATCATCGCCCTATTCTCCTGTGGCCTGCTCGCCCTACTCTGCGTCTCCTACAAACAAGTTTTTCGACAACTGGGTGGCGAGCCGCAACATGCCGCCAGCCTAGTGGCTGAACTTGCCGCTGGCGATTTACGCCCTGGCTCACAAAACAAACAGGGCTTAATGGCAGATATCAGCCGCACACGGCTGGAGCTAGCTGGGCTTATCGGCAAAATTCAGCAGCAATCCACGCGTTTAAGCCGCACTTCGCAAGAATGTGATCTGGTGTTTGCCCGCATTGTCAGTGGCTTTGACGAGCAATCTCGCTCCACCGATGGCATCGCCTCTGCCGTGCTGCAAATGACCGATTCCCTAGGGCAGCTCAATGATAGCGCCCAGCAGGCTTACCAAATTGCCGGTAAAAGTAAGCAGCTCTCTAAAGACGGCGCATCTGGCATTCAAAGCATGGTGCTTTCAATGCAAACCATTGCCGTGCAGGTGCAGAAAATGGGCACAACGCTGGATCACCTAGTGGCACAAACCGGCCGTATTTCAAACATCATGGGCGTAATTAGCGAGATTGCCGATCAGACTAATTTGCTGGCGCTCAACGCCGCCATCGAAGCCGCAAGGGCGGGTGAAAGTGGCCGAGGCTTTGCCGTAGTCGCCGACGAAGTGCGCCGCCTTGCTGAGCGTACCGTGACCTCAACCCAAGAAATCAGCGCACTGGTAGGCGAAATTCAAGCAAGTAATAAGCAAACCATTGCCGATATGAACGCAACCTTGCGTCAAGTAGAAGAAGGCGAACAAAGAGCCAGCGCGGCCCAAGCCTCGATTCAACTAATCGAAGAAGAAGCCAATAAAGTGCACTCCGTCTCCAGCGAAATCGCCAGCACGCTGGGGCAGCAACAAGCCGCAGGCGAAGAAATCGCCAGCCATATTAGCCACATTATCAGCGTCATCCAAACCCACCGTGCCCCAACCGGCGAAGCCCGCGAACACGCCAGCACCATGCTAGAAATCGCCAATGGTTTAAGTTTAGCGGTGGGGCATTTTAAGACTTGATGTGCAAACCCACATCTTGAAACACGGAGGGCACTGAGAACACGGAGGAAAACTCTTTGGAACTGAGGCGTTTATTAGGTTTTAAGTAGTTTCAACCTCAGTCAACTGAATTTATATCGCAGCCCCCAGCACGGGGCTTAAAAGTCCCCTTGAAGCACGCCGAAACGAGGAATAAGCGGCGCGGGGTTTCGGTAAAGGGGTAGCGGGCTTGCTCCCGAGCAGCCTTTGCCGCCGAGCCGATTATCCGCAGTGAGGGGCTTTCGTGCTTTTGGGGTTGCGGTTTTGCTTCCTTTCTTGGACGTTCAAGAAAGGAAGTCCCCAGCGGGGATGCCGCACCTAAATCAACGTGCCGAAGGCACTAAAAAGATCTTTTTGATTTTGTATAGCCAGCATAGCTCGCGGGTTTCACCCGCCCTACACAACTTTCACAGCATGGCATTGGCTTAAATCATGCTTATAAAGGGCACAAACAATGTGCCCTTCCAAAAACTTACCTTAACTTATCCACAACCGCCAACAATGGCAGCAAAACGCTTGCGCCAAATTGGCGGCTACGCTCGCCGTTCCAGCCGACTTCTGGCAATGGACGTTTGGCGGTGTCTTTAAATGGCATTTCGATGGTGTAAGCCAAGCAATCAAATGCATCGCCCACCCAGTTAGTGCCTATCGTCAGTGTTTCTGGGCCAAATTTGCCTTTTTCGTAGCCAAATTCAGTCTGGAAATCAGGACAAGTCGCAAGCCATGAAGCTTTAAAAGCATCTTGCAGGCTTTCTTGATGCGCAGAGAAAGACTGATTATCTTCACAGCCCGCTACAAAATTATGAGGAATCGCTTCGTCGCCGTGCACATCGAGGAAGGCATCGATGCCGGTTTCTAGCATCATTTGGCGGACAAGAAATACTTCTGGGCTGCGCTCCATCGTTGGCGTTGCCCATTCGCGATTCAAATTGGCCCCCGCCGCATTAGTGCGCAAATTACCGCGCACGCTGCCATCTGGGTTCATATTCGGCACGATGTAAAAAATGGCTTTTTCGAGCAGCACACGAGCGACGCTGTTTTCCGGATCGAGCAAGGTTTCTAGCAAGCCTTCCACAAACCACTCGGCCATCGTTTCGCCTGGATGCTGACGCGCCGTAATCCAGATCTTTTTCTTGCCTGGCATTTCCACGCCAACGCGTAGCAAATCCATATCTCGGCCATCTAAGGTGCTACCCAGATGCACTAATTCGCACAAGGGGGACGCCTCTACCGCCTCGCCAAGCAGGCGCATATGGCGCTCCCACGAGTACGGCTCGAAATAAGCGTAGAAAACCGATTCACGCTCTGGGCGATGATGAATACGCAATGTTTTGCCATCGTAATCACTGGCCACGCGAAACCAATTCTCGGTGTCGTAGCTGGCCACAGCATTGTAATCAGGCCAGCCATCGGGATAAGCACTGCTGACCGCATTATCAAAATGGATCACACAATCTTGGTCTTTTGCGCCGAGCAAGCGAAAGTGAAACCACTGGCTAAATGGCGAGGCGTTATCGCTGCGGATATTCAAATGGATATTTTGAGCGTCAGCCAAGCTGACCACTTCGATCGCGCCAGAATCAAACTGGCTAGAAATTTTTAGCATAATGCCATCCTAAAAGAAAAATTCTTTCTCCAAAATAACAGTGCCTGCAACCTAGAGCAAGCCCACCAATACGGCTTTTAATAATGGGGAGGGACTTCATCAAATAATGATTTTTGCGCAGGGCCGCTTGGTTCTTGCTGCTGCAGCCAGCGTAATTCATTCACCACCTGATCCATCTGCTGCTGCTGGGTCGCTACAATCCGATTCAATTCTTCTAATAGCTCATCTTGCAGCGCAAGTTTGATTTCCAGCTCGGTAATGCGGTCTTCTGAATTCATTGTTTTCTCTCAATAAATATGTAGGGTGGGCACGCTTTTGTGCCCACGCGTGGGCAAGATAAACCGCTTTGCCCACCCTACATTTTTTCCAGCTTATTTTTTAGAGCCCTGAGCCGCCGCATCACGGCTTCTGCCGAAGGTTTTTTTGCCTTTGGGCTTATCTGTGCGGCGAACCACGACATTGTTTTTTTCGTGCACAAACTTCTCGCCGGGTTGCTGCGCTGGGATCAGATGCTTAGGCGTGTTGCCGATCAGATCTGCGCGCCCCATGGCAATCAGTGCTTCGCGCAGGATAGGCCAGTTATCTGAATCGTGATAGCGCAAGAAAGCTTTATGAACCTTGCGGCGATGGCCATCGCGGATCACATCGACTTTCTCTGAGCTTCTTGCCAGCTTTCTTAAAGGATTACGACGGGTGTGCCACATGGTGGTGGCCATCGCCATCGGTGTAGGCGTAAAAGCTTGCACTTGATCAGGCTGGAAGTCGTTTTTCTTTAGCCATAGCGCAAGGTTGAGCATATCTTCATCGCTGGTGCCGGGGTGGGCGGCGATAAAGTAGGGAATCAAGCTCTGCTTCTTGCCCGCTTGCTCGGAGTAATAATCAAACATCTCGCGAAAGCGCTCAAACGTGCCGATGCCGGGCTTCATCATCTTAGATAAAGGCCCGTCTTCGGTGTGCTCTGGGGCGATTTTTAAATAGCCTGATACATGGTGGGTGGCCAGCTCTTTAACATACTCTGGGGACTCCACCGCAATATCGTAACGAACGCCCGAGCCAATGGTGATGCGCTTTACGCCATCAATTTTACGGGCTTTTTTGTACAGCTGAATCAGCGGCGCGTGATCGGTGTTTAGGTTTTCGCAAATACCCGGATACACGCAGCTTAAGCGTCTACAGGACGATTCAATTTTGGGGTCTTTGCACGACAGGCGATACATATTTGCCGTTGGGCCGCCCAGATCAGAAATATGGCCTTTAAAACCGGTGGTTTTATCGCGGATATCGACGATTTCTTGCAGGATGGATTCTTCCGAGCGGCTTTGGATAATCCGGCCTTCGTGCTCGGTAATCGAGCAGAAAGTACAGCCGCCAAAACAGCCTCGCATAATGTTGATCGAGAAGCGGATCATTTCCCAAGCAGGAATATGCGCTTTGCCATAGCTTGGATGCGGGTTGCGGGCGTAATACTGACCAAAGATATAATCCATCTCTGGGGTAGTGAGCGGAATCGGTGGTGGGTTAATCCATACATCGCGCGAGCCATGCTGCTGCACCATCGCTCTGGCGTTGCCGGGGTTAGACTCCAGATGCAGGGTGCGGCTGGCGTGAGCGTATAGCACCGGATCAAAAGCGACGGCTTCATAAGCCGGAATACGGATCACGGTGTGTTGCCGATCTGCCTGCTTGGCGGCGATGCGCTCGGCCTTGCTGATCAGGCGAATCGCCTTGGTGTCGCTGGCGGGAGTAATATCTTTTTCAGACTTTTCCGGCAGCATTTCATAAGGGTCGATATGCTTATCAACGCGGCCAGGGGTATCTACCGTGGTGGAATCCAGCTCTACCCAGCCTTCGGGCAGCCAGCCCTGTGGGCTCATAAACGCTGTGCCGCGAATATTCTTCATATCTTTGAGCTTTTCGCCCGCAGCTGAGCGCTGAGCAACTTCGACCAGCGCACGTTCGGCATTGCCAAATAAGAGAATATCGGCCTTGGAATAAATCAGCGCCGATTGGCGAACTTTGTCGCTCCAGTAATCGTACTGAGCAATCCGACGCAAGCTCGCTTCAATGCCGCCTATCATAATCTGCACGCCGGGATAAGCCTCACGGCAGCGCTGCGAATAAACGGTAACGGCGCGATCTGGCCGCTTGCCGCCCATGCCGCCCGCGGTATACGCATCGTCGGAACGCGGCTTTTTATCGGCGGTGTAGCGGTTAATCATCGAATCCATATTGCCTGCGGTTACACCAAAAAACAGCCTTGGCTTACCCAGCGTTTTGAATTCATCAGCGGATAACCAATCTGGCTGACAAATAATCCCGATCCGCAGCCCCTGCGCTTCTAGCAGGCGACCAATCAAGGCCATCCCAAAGCTGGGGTGATCGATATAAGCGTCCCCCGTTACCAGAATAATATCGCACTCGTCCCAGCCGAGTAGGTCCATTTCGGCACGACTCATAGGCAGGAAGGGGGCGGGTTTACGGGGGAAGACACCTGCAGGCAGGGTAGAAATGGCAGTAGGAGCGGGATTCATGGCTTTGATGAGCAATACTAATCGCGCATTGTCGCAGATTTACGGCTTGCCAATCAAAAAATTGCTTGTTTTTCATAAGGATATGTAAATTTTGGCCCTGAACGGTAGAGCCTATTCGAGCAGTAGATTGGGTTTGAATCTCTCCAATTTGCCAAGCCAAAAGTGAAAATAAAATACGGGGAGCGCCAAGCTGGCCTCCCCGTATCATTTAAATCAATGAGATATCAATCATTCAGCGAACTACCACGTTACTTTGCCAGTACCGACGTCATACATTGCGCCAACAATCTTGATTTGGCCTTTTTCTTCCATTTCTTTCAAAATCGGGCTCATCTCACGAATTCGTTTAACCGAAAGCATCACATTTTCGTGGGCGACATCTTGAACAAACTCATGATTTTTGGAGCTACGCTCGCCTTCAGTCTTAGTTGCTTCTACAGCGGGTTTGATTTTATCGAGCAAACCAGTCAAATTGCCCAATTGCACCGCATCGCATGCGCCCTTAATTGCGCCGCATTGGCTGTGGCCTAGCACAACAATCACTTTAGAACCTGCAGCTTTAGCCGCGTATTCCAAGCTGCCCAGAATATCCTCATTAATGACATTACCTGCAACTCGGGCAGTAAAAATATCGCCAATTCCTAAATTAAATACCAATTCTGGCGCAGAGCGAGAATCAATACAGGAAACCACGCTGGCAAAGGGATATTGGCCCAATCCAGTTTGCATGATTTGTTTTTTATTATTACGTTTAATTGATTTATTACTAGCAAAACGCTGATTACCTGCTTTTAAAATATCTAGAGCGGCGTCAGGCGTAATACTGGCCTGAATCGCCTTGCTCATCGTTTTACCGACAGCATAGGGCTCAGGCTTAACCGTGCCGCCATGGTCATCAGATGCATAGGTCAGCGCAGAGGCGAGCATCAGCGAGAGGGCGAGTGGCCGCATGAGTTGGAGTGATTTCATCTTTATTCCTCTGAATGTTTTCTACGAGTAGTCGTATGCCATTATTGGTCTTACGCATGCTCTAAATTCAATGACGTTTAATCGTTCAAAGTAATGAATAGTTTACTTTCAGTGTTATATTTACGAATGAAAGCAATGAGTTTGATCTGGCTATTTACTTACTTTAAACTTATTATGCTTAGCATATTTTTGCGGTGGCATGCTTCCTGATCCCCTGAACGGTCGTAGTAAGATGCATAGTTGGATATGGAGTTTTCCTGCTGGCTTGATGCTGATAGGCACTGTATTTGCGGCTTCAATGGGCATTTGGGTACAAACTCGGCCTATTTTTGCGGGGCGGAACGCTTTTGTCGGAATGTGGCTATCGCTTTGCTGGTGGTGTTTGTTTGCCGTGCTGGAAATCTCGGTGGTCGGCGTAGAAAACAAGGCCATGTTTGCCAGATGGACTTGGCCCGCCATTATTGCAATGCCTAGTTGCTGGGCCATCTTTGCTTTACGTTATCTTTATGGCTGGCAGGGGCAAATTAAAATTAAGGCCAATTGGCTTTTGGCTTTACCTTCTATTTTTTTAATTGTGCTCGCAGTTACAGATCCTGTGCATCACGGTTTATATCGTAGCTATCGACCACTTTCAGATGCTTTTAATGCTCAGCTTAGTTATAAGCCGGGTTGGGTTTTTTATTCCTCTGCATTTTATTTATATCTATTAATGCTGAGCGTGCTTTCTATTACAATTTTAAGTTTGGCACGGGCTGCCCGTTTATATCGACGACACTATTGGTCTTTTTTAATTGCTTCATTGCTGCCGTGGGTTGCGAATTTAGGCTATATCACAGGGTATTGGACTCTCTTTGATTTTGATCCAACTCCATTTTTATTACTGACTACTTGTCATATCTTTGCATATTTAATGTGGCGAGCTAATTTATTTGATCTAGTACCTGTTGCTCGTAATTTACTCATTGATTCTTTGATTGATCCTATTCTTTTGTTAGATGGACAGAATAGGATTATTGATGCAAATAAATCCGCATTTCAATTATTGCTTGGCCATGCAGATGATGGGCTCATTGGTATTTCAATTAGTCGCTGGCCTTTATTAGAACAATGGATTAAAACGGCTGATGGTAAAAATTTAGAGTGGCAAGGCCAATACTTTGAATTTAGCCAAACCTTTGTACCCGCAACGGCATCAGTACGTTTATTTGTTTTGCATAATATTACGGCGCGTATTTTAGTCGAGCTAGAATTACAAAAAGCTTTAGCCGTACTAGAAGAGCAATTGAATGAAAACCAGCAGCTACAGCTTAAATTACGTGAAGAAGCAATTCGCGATTCTTTAACCGGAGCTTATAACCGGCGCTTTCTGGAAGAAGTGGCTCAATACGAGTTGGCCCATGCTATAAGAACTAAGCAGCCCATTTCATTAGTGCTGATTGATTTCGATCATTTCAAGCAGATTAATGATCACTATGGCCATGCGGGGGGCGATGCCGCTTTACGGGCTTTTACCCTGTTTTGGCAACCTTGGCAGCGAGCGGGAGATTATTGCATTCGCTATGGCGGGGAAGAATGGCTCTTACTCTTGCCCGCTTGCAGTGCAGATCAAGCCTTTGAGTTAATTGATCAGTTTCGTCAGCGCTTTGCAGAGCAGAAGATTTATCTTGAGCAGACTGCGTTTCAGCTGACCTTTTCGGCGGGGATTGCAGCGTATCCTCCGTATACGGCCGAGCTAGCTGTTTTACTTGCCGAAGCAGATAAGGCTTTATACGCTGCGAAGCGCTCTGGCAGAAACCGAGTATTGCTCGCGGCAAGTTTACAAAGTGCCGCAAGTGATTAGAAGGGGTAGAATTGCGCCTTGCTGCAAGCTCAGCCATTGGACGCACCATGACAGAACATCACGAAATCAAGCCCGGCCAGTCGGTCGAGCTGCTCAAAGAACTACATATCCTGACTCGCGACGGCAAGCTTAATCAAGATAGCCGCCGCAAACTCAAGCAGGTTTATCACCTCTATCAGTTTATTGAGCCGCTGCTAAAAGAAGTACAGGCCGACCACCCTGAAGTGACCTTGGTTGACCACGGAGCAGGTAAGTCTTATCTGGGCTTTATTCTTTACGATTTATTCTTTAAAGATAAGCCGAGTTCTGGCCATATTTATGGCATTGAAACCCGCGATGAGCTGGTTAAAAAATCGCAAGAATTGGCTCAGCGCCTAAACTTCCCCGGCATGTCTTTCTTGAATTTATCGGTCGCCGAATCGACTGATTCTGATCTCTTACCAGACACCATTGATGTAGTCACGGCGCTGCACGCCTGTAATACCGCCACCGACGATGCCATTGCTTTTGCGCTTAAAAAGAAAGCCAAATTTATGGTGCTCGTGCCCTGCTGCCAAGCTGAAATCGCTACCGTGCTGCGTAAAAACAAAGCTAAATCGCTCAAGAACCCGCTGGCAGAAATCTGGCGCCACCCGATTCATACCCGTGAATTTGGCAGCCAGATCACCAATGTACTGCGCTGCCTGCAGTTAGAAGCGCACGGCTACCAAGTAACGGTTACTGAGCTGGTAGGCTGGGAGCATTCGATGAAAAACGAATTAATTATCGCCCAGTATAAAAACCTACCCCGCCGCAAACCCGCCGAACGCCTTGCTGCCGTATTGGCAGAGCTAGGCTTGGATGAGATGGGGGAACGGTTTTTTACGGTTTGATTGAGATGTGGGCAAGATAAAATATTTTGCTGCGCCCTGCGGATTTGCTTAGTAAGCGTGCAATATTGCAATAAATAACACCGGCCTTGGCCGGTGTTCGTGTTTTAACGTCTGATTGATAGGTTTGCGGTTTTAACATAGACACCCTTAAAACCGCTCCCTACATCGCCATCGCCACTCCTCGATCTTGGCCGCTGCAACAATCGCCGCTTTGCGCAGGCGTAGCTCTAGGCCTGTATCTAGTTCAACCTCGAAATAGAAAGCTGATCCACCAAGGCGGGCATCACAGAATGCCATTGGCTTATCTAGTAGTTTGCTGATTAGTGCTTTCATGGTATCTCCAATTTGCTTTTTAAATTTGTAATTGGAGTGTATTTTGATTCATTATCTGGATAAACCCATGATAACTGGACAAACTGTTCCTCTATGAAAACAATGCCTTCGTCCGATGCGCTCCTGGTGTTTGATGCGCTTGCCAGGCTGAGAAGCTTTACTGCAGCGGCTGATGAGTTAGGCTGTGCTAAAAGTTATGTCAGCCAAAATATTAAGCGCCTAGAGGCTGATTTAGGGGCTGTGCTGGTATTGCGAACCACAAGAAGGGTAACGCTGACCGAGGTAGGGCAAACGCTGGCGATGCGGGCAGCTCAGCTACGCGTTTTAATGGCAGGCTTGAAAGCAGAAGTCAGCAGTATGCAAGATCAGCTGGCTGGGCCGCTTTTGATCAGCAGCCCGAGTGGTATCGGGCAATATGTACTGGCACCGATTCTGGCCGAGTTCGCAATTCATTACCCCTCTTTGCAGGTGCAAATGACGGCACAAAATAAGCTGCAGAATATGGCGGAAGGAGGAATCGATTTCTGCCTGCATTCGCGCAATGTGCTGGACGACAGCATGGTGGCGCGGCCCTTGGGCTTCACGCAGAAACGCCTTTATGCCTCGCCACTATATTTAGCCAAGGCGGCCAAATTGCAACATCCTTGTGATTTACGCCAGCATCGGGTTTTTTGCCACGAGAGCTTGCATGAGCAGATGGGCTGGCAGCTAGAAAAAAATGGTGAAGTGGTAAGGGTAGAGCTAAGGCCTACGCTGGTATGCAATACCTTTGGGGCGATTGCCAGCGCGGTGGAGGCAGGCTATGGCGTGGGTTTGCTAGATAACATCATTGCCGCGCCGTATTTACGCCAAGGGCTAATACAGCCGGTATTGCCCGAATGGCTAGCGACGCCTAAACCGTATTTTTTGGTATTCCCCTACCGGCAACCCATGCCCAAAAAATACGAAGCATTTATTCAGTTTGTAGTGCCCCGTTTGCAGGCAAGGCTAAGTGAGTCGATGATTTAGCAAGGGGCATCATGCCCATCTGGCAACTTAAGCAAAACCAAGGGGAAATGATGCTTTTGTAGCTTGGGTTACGCAATATATCTGAGCTTGGTAAACCTCGCACGCAGACTGCTAACCCAAGCTACGAATTCTATTTATATCGCCAGCCTCGATGGGTATCGCCCAACAAGCGGCTCCACCCATCCTACAAATGCATTACTCAGCAAGCAAGCTACCCAGTAAATCTCTCGCTTTCGCATCGTCATCGGTACTGACAGCCACATAGCATAGGCCACCTAAGCGCTGTAATGTGCTAATGCCACGAATTGAAAGACCAGCATCGCTCAGCTGACGAGTAATTTGCGCCAAAGCGCCGGGCTTGTCTTGCAGCATCAGGGTTATCACATGATCGCTGACTACCGTAAAGCCATAGGCAGAGAGGCAATGCATAGCGTCATCAGGTTGATCGACGCTAATTTCAACAATGGCGTTGCTCGCCACGCTTTGCGCTTTTAGCTCCAAAATATTGATACTGGCTTGGGCTAACACGTCGGTAATTTCGGCAACTAAGCCCACACGATCACTGGTGATCAGGGTGAAGTGTTTCATTCGGCGTCCTTTATCATGTCTGCAATCAGGGCATCAATATGCGCTTTGCTCACACCCGACATCGTAATGATGTGGCTGTGATCGTCTTGTGTAGCGAGCTGCCATTGGTTTTTAATGGTTTCGCTAACTTTAGGCAGAATCACGGTGAGTGCACCGGGGTTACGCCAAGCTTTAATGCCATGTGCGTTCAATTGTTCTACTGTGTAAGCCGCCACTTCTTGGCAACTGATTAAACGCGCTTGCAAACCAGCCTTGCCCCATTGCTTAATCGCTTGCCACAAAATCAGCGGAGTAAAGGCATTGCGCGAACCGGTAATGGTGGTATCCATTGTGCCGATATAACCAATCGAGCGGCCAATCCGGTCTACATAGCGTTTTCTGGCAATAACTACGCCGCAAGGCAGGGGTGAGCCGATAAATTTGTGTCCAGAGATCGCAATCGAATCTGCGCCTTCGCTAAAGTCGAAAGCCGGCTTTGGATCGAGAAATTGGGCAAATGGGCCACAGAGTGCGGCGTCGCAATGGATGTAACGCTCACGAATCACCAACTCATCCATGATGGATTGGATCTTACGGATATCGTCTTTGGCTTCTTTCATGGTGGTGCCGATATTGGCAAACACAATCGCTGGCACATCGCGATGCAGACACATGCTTTCTTTCAAGTCTTCGTAATCAATTTCGCCATTGCCTTGGGTGCGAATCATGATATGGCGCAGGCCTAAAAAGTGGATGTTTTTGGCCACGCTGTAATGTGTTTCTTCTGAGAAATACACAATACCCTTGGGGTGTAATTCACGCGCAAGATAAAGGCCGTAAAGATTGCCTTCTGTACCGCCATTGGTCACATAGCCCCAGTAATCATTCACCGGTGCATTAAAGAGATCGGCAAAAAAGTGCACGACTTCTTGCTCGATTTCACGAGTAGCAAGGCGGTAAGTGCTGCTTTGAAATGGATCACCAACATTATTAATAGGGAATTGCATAAAGCGAAACAGACTGGAGTAATCCAAATCATTGGCGCAAGGGTAGCCAAGAAAATGCTGGCTGGCGTCGGATAGGCTGGTGTAAAGCGCGTCAAGCCGCGTTTGGTCTGCTGCAGATAGCATGGAGATCTCATCTTTTGGATGGTTGTATTGCAGCCAGCCTTCTTTGTGGAAAGGGGCTACCGTGAATGGCTCGTGGAGCTGCACCAATGCTAATCGGCTTCGCCATGCTATTCAAGGGGGAGAGTCCCTGATTAGGCTCTTACTTTGCAAATATGCCGCACGACTCCATGAGTGGGAAAGAGGCTACAATCAGGCGGGACTTGATACAAACTAATTTAAAAAGATGTGTAGGGTGTGCAAACCGCTTTTCTTGCGCACCGGCCCTTGGTGCGCAAGGACTTCGTCCTTGTACACCCTACGAACCCTAGTTGCTTTTCCTCCATGGAACTCTGTGCTCTCTGTAGTTCAAGATTTGGGTTCTAAAAAATAGATCAAAGGAAAAACATGAAATTACTTTGTATCACTGGCGGATCTGCGGGTTTGGGCGCGGCGCTGGTCAACTTATATCAAGCTCAAGGCTGGCAAGTGTGTGAGTTCTCGCGCAGTGGCAAGCTTGCAGGTCATATCAGCGTTGATTTGGCAGCAAGCAATGCGGCTTTGCTGGTCGATGCGCATTTCTCTCAGCTTGCTGGTCAAGCTTGGGAAGAGGTGCTGCTGATCAATAACGCGGGCATGCTCAGCCCGCTATCCCCAGTTGCTACGCTGAATGATGAGGCCATTGCCACCAATCTGAATCTGAATTTCAATACGGCGATCCGCATTATTGCAGCGTTTATTCGTCATTTTGGCGATCTGCCTGCACGTAAAACTGTGCTGCAAGTTTCATCCGGCGCAGCAATTCGCGGCTATGGCAGCTGGTCTTTGTATTGTGCGAGCAAAGCAGGCTTGGAACACTTTATTCGGGCGCTGGCGGTAGAGCAAAGCACGGCGGCACATCCGGTGATCTGTATTAATTTTGACCCCGGCGTGATGGACACCGCCATGCAAGCCGAAATCCGCTCGCGCACAACAGAAGAATTCCCCGACGTAGGCCGCTTTATTGCCCGCAAAGAGCAGGGCTTATTACGCCAGCCAGAAGATGTGGCAGCGGCAATTGCAAGGCTGGTGGCTTCTGGGATTCAAGGTGGAGAGCGATATAGTGTGGAAGAGGTGTAAAGGGGAGCGGAAACCCAAATCTTGAAACACGGAGGACACAGAGAACACGGAGTTTCACGGAGGAAAACAACGTTTGAATTAAGCCATTTTTTGGTTTTGAGTCGTTTCAACCTCAGTAAAGATGAATTTATATCGCGACTCCCAGTGCGGGGCTTAAATCACCCCTTGAAGCACGCCGAAGCGAGGAATAAGCGGATCGGGGTTTCGGAAAAGGGGTAGCGAGGCAGCGAGCGAGCAGCCTTTTTCGCCGAGCCGATTATCCGCAGTGAGGGGCCTTCGTGCTGGTCGGGGCGGCCTTCTTTGCTTACTTTCTTGGCCGT
>JANYCY010000059.1 GCA_025360045.1 Janthinobacterium sp.
AAATCGCTCACGACGCGTTTGTTTTTTCTTTAATGCGTGCTCCGCATCTGAAAAACTTAGCTGCCCAGATTTTTTCATTTTTAATCTCGCGCCCTTGATGTGATGTTATTTTAGCAGGTGATTTGAGCAGAGGTTCCCTAAGTAGTTCGGCATAAGTTGCATGGTATTTTTAAATGCAAAATAAAGTGATTTTCGTAGGGAGTGCAAGCGCATTTCTTGCGCACCGGCCCTTTGCGCTCCGACTTCGTCGTTTCACACCCTATGAAAAATGTATGATTGAAAAGTGTTTGATAATTTATACCGAGGCACTTAAACAAAAAAACAGAAAACCAGCACCGCAACAAAAAGATAACCACAGGGTGTGGTGGCAATCAATCATATCAACTTAAGGTCGAAAATAGGATAAAGCTTGGTTTTGTGTAGGGTGTGCAAGTCGCTTTTCTTGCGCACCGCCCTTGGTGCGCAACGACTACGTTGTTGTACACCCTAAGAAATGCCGATTCATCTTAAGACAAAAGCTTAAGTCGATAGGATTGGGGTGGCAATGGGCAGAAAAAATCAGTTTAAGTACCGCAAAATCTTGCCGTATTTAAATACTGACTTAAAAATCCAACACTAAAACAGCCAATTACTCAAACAGTCAGGATTACTATAGAATATTCATGCATTTTCTTAACGCACGACACAGAAAAACAGCGGGTAAAAACATTATTTCTCACTGATTTTGCTTAAGTTGACAGGATTGTCCCTAAACTGCACTGAGCAAGCCCGCTTCATTGAGTACTTTGGTTTTTTAGGTCGTGTATTTTTAATCCATTGAATACGCAGCTATTTTTAATTAATTATATTTACCATGTTTGAGTAATCGAGTGTACTTTGAATAAACTAGCAATATATCGTTGGCCCCATTTGATTCAGCTTACTGGCGTGGCGATCTTATTTGCGCTGTTTATTAAGTTGACCATGACTTATTTAGCAACAGATCATTACTCTTCTATTTTTTGGATTCCCAGTGGCATCGGCTTAGCGGTCCTTTTAATCGGCGGCCAAAAATATCTACCCGCTATTTTTCTAGGCGCACTGGCTAGTAATTTATATCAAGGTAGCTCCCTACTTCCCACGGCCACGATTTCTTTCGGTATCACGCTTGAGCTGTGGGTTAATTATTACTTATTGACGCAACTTAGGATTAAACAAGCCTCTTTCAATCCTCAGCTGACCCATATTCGTGATTATTTATGCTTAGTGGCTATTGCTGCTCCATGTGCATTAATTAGTGCTTTTATTGGCATTACTGCGCTCTACTTAGCAGATGCAATTCCCCTTTCTCAGCTCGCAAGCTGTTTAATCAATGGGTGGATGGGCAATACCTTAGGGGCAATGACCATTACGCCTTTAATTTTGGTTTGGCGACCTCTCTATTTTAAAAAATGGCATATCAAACGCAAAATTGAAGCCACTCTTTGCTTTGGCCTTGCCTTCATATTTGGGCAAATTGTTTTTCTAGGTTGGTATCAATCCACACTCGGTATGATTGCCCAATCCTACTGGCCATTTCTATTTGTAGTTTGGGGGGCAACGCGCTTTGGCCGCCATGGCGGCTTATTCATCGCCGTGATGTCGATTCTGCAAGCGATGCTAGGCGCGTCACAAGGCCTTGGTTTTTTTGCTACAGACTATGCGCACAGCGGTTTAATTAATTTATGGCTTTACGCCATCGTGCTGAATACGGTGGGGGTATTGCTGGCGCTACTGATTAATGAGCGCAAGCAGTCAGAAATAGCCGCGCAAGAAAGTGAAGAGCGCCATCGCACTTTGGTGGAATGGTCGCCAGAGGCCATTGCAGTGCATCGTGAAGGCCAAATTATTTATGTAAACCCTGCTGCACTCAAACTGATCGGGGCAAGCTCGGCGCAAGAGTTGGTGGGCCAATCTCTGCTTAATCTGATTCAGCCCGATTTTCATCATCTCGTTCGAGCGCGGATCAATCGCAAAGATGATCGCCGTGCTGATATGCCCATGATCCATGTAAAAGTTACCCGCCTAGATGGCAATATCATTGATATAGAGGTTCAAAGCACGTCGATCATCCTTGATGGGAAACCCGCCATTTATGCGCTCATTCGAGACATCACCAAGCATAAGCAAGCTGAACAATACGAGGCATTTCGCAGCAAAACACTTGAATTACTGGCGGGGGGTGAAGCGCTAGCCAAGCAGCTTACCGCCCTAGTCTGTGGTGTTGAGCAGCTCCACCCTCAAATGCTGTGCAGTATTTTACTCAGCGATGCTGATGTTAAATACCTGCATCAAGCCACCGCGCCTAGCCTGCCTGATTTTTATAATGAGGCCCTTGAGGGAACGCCCATTACTTACGGCACAGGCTCTTGTGGTACGGCCGCCTTTCTAAACCAACGGGTGATCGTTGACGATATTGCCGACCATCCCTACTGGGCTAATTACAAATTACTTGCGGCAAAAGCAGGCCTAGGGGCCTGTTGGTCGCAACCGATTGTGTCATCCAGCGGGCAGGTATTAGGCACCTTTGCTATTTATCACCGTCAAGCCCATGCCCCCACGCAAGATGACATTCATATCATCGAGCAATCTGCCCATTTAGCCAGCATTGCCATCGAAAAAAACATCGTGGCCGACAAACTAAAAGCCAGCGAAGCGCACTACCGCCTGCTGACAGAAAATGTATCCGACGTGGCATGGAAACAAGATATCAACGATCGCTTTACCTATATCAGCCCCGCAGATGAGCTGTTGCGTGGCTACCCTGCGGATGAAGTGCTCGGCAAAAATGTATTTGAACATTTAACAGAAGAAGGGATTCAGCTGGTCAAAAAACTGCGCTCAAAACGCAGCAAGGAGGATCATCAAGGCAGACCAAGCAAATCCTATACGCTTGAATTACAACAGCGTTGTAAAGATGGCCGTTTAATCTGGACCGAAATTTTGTCTACGCCTGAGCGGGATGATAAGGGCAAGATCACCGGTTATTACGGCATTACAAGAGATATTACCCAACGCAAACAAGCCGAATCCGAACTGCGAATCGCAGCCATTGCGTTTCAATCCCAAGAAGGCATGTTTGTCACCAACTCCCAATGGCAAATCCTACGCGTCAATCAAGCCTTCAATACCATTACCGGTTTTACTGCACAAGAAGCCGTCGGCAAAACACCGTTGATGCTCACTTCGCTCAAGCATGATGCCTCTTTTTATCGCGAGATGACGGATCGAATCAAACGCAGTGGCACATGGCAGGGCGAGATTTGGAATAAGCGCAAAGGGGGTGAAGTATTCCCTGCGTGGCTTACCCTCACCGAAGTCAAAGCCGAGGATGGCGAAGTCACTCACTATGTGGCCACGCTGACCGATATCACCTCACGCAAAGCAGCTGAAGATCAAATCCAAAATCTCGCCTTTTATGACCCGCTGACTGCGCTCCCTAATCGCCGCTTACTGATAGATAGGCTATCTCAAGCGATGGGTAAGGGTGTGCGCCACGATAGCAAAGGAGCTTTACTCTTTATTGATTTGGATAATTTCAAAGTATTGAACGACACCTTGGGCCACGACAAAGGAGATCTTTTATTAGTAGAAGTCGCAAAGCGCCTGACTGCCTGCACACGGACAGGCGATACAGTGGCACGCTTGGGCGGCGATGAATTTGTTGTCATGCTGGAAGATCTCAGCGCCAATGCGCTGGATGCCGCCACCGAAGCCGAAGCGGTTGGAGACAAAATCCTGCTCGCTCTCAACCAATCCTATCTGCTGACTGGCTACGCCCATCACAGCACCCCAAGCATAGGCATCACCCTATTTGGCGAGCACGCCGAAAGCATCGACGAGCCTTTAAAACGCGCCGATTTAGCCATGTATCAGTCCAAAGCGGCGGGGCGCAATACCTTGCGGTTTTTCGATCCACAAATGCAGGCCGACGTCAGCACGCGTGTGGCACTAGAAACCGGCTTACGCGATGCCCTAGAAAAAAAACAGTTCCTGCTTTATTACCAAGCCCAAGTGCAAGCATCCGGCCTACTCATTGGGGCGGAAGCCTTGGTGCGCTGGCAGCACCCCGAGCACGGCATGGTCTCCCCCGCACAATTTATTCCACTGGCCGAAGAAAGTGGCCTCATTTTGACCTTAGGCCATTGGGTATTAGAAACCGCCTGTAAGCAGCTGGCACAGTGGGCTAGGCAAGCCGAAATGCAACATCTCACCATTGCCGTGAATGTGAGCCCCAAACAATTCCACCAACGTGATTTTGTTGAGCGCGTGCTGGCCGTGCTTGCACGTACAGGTGCTAAGCCTCAGCGACTAAAGCTGGAGTTAACAGAAAGCGTATTGATTGCAAATATCGAAGATGTCATCCTTAAAATGAGCACACTCAAACAACAAGGCGTGTGCTTTTCGATTGATGACTTTGGCACCGGCTACTCCTCACTGTCCTACCTAAAACGGCTACCCCTAGATCAACTCAAGATCGACCAAAGCTTTGTCCAAGATATTCTGACCGACAGCAATGATGCCGCCATTGCCAAGATGGTGATCGTCCTTGCCGACAGCCTTGGCCTTGCCGTGATTGCCGAAGGCGTTGAAACCGCCGCCCAGCGTGATTTTCTCGCCCGCCAAGGCTGCTATGCCTATCAAGGCTATTTATTCAGCCGCCCGCTCCCCATCAAAGCATTCGAAGCCTTTGCCCAAACTGAGCAACTTGCCTTGCAAACCGCGAGCTAGCACATGCCCATCCAACAGCTCAGCCACCTCACCTTTATCGTCAAAGATCTCGATAAAATGACGTAGTTCTTATGCGAAGGCTTGGGCGCTATCGAGATTTACGACAGCAAAGCACAGCACTTCTCGCTATCGCACTCTCTGTGATCTCTGTGTTCTCATTTTACTCTGTGGTTCAAGGTGTAGCGCTCTGGCAAGGCAGATTTGTAGGATGGGTGGAGCCGTGAGGCGATACCCATCAAGGACACCATAATGATGGGTATCGCTTCGCTCCACCCATCCTACGAAACTATAAAAGCTTTACCCTCTTACAAAGGCTGAATATTCAACTTAGCAAATAAATTACGATCGCGGCTCACATCCGGGTTGCCTGTGGTCAGCAATTTATCGCCGTAAAAAATCGAATTCGCCCCTGCCATAAAACACAAAGCTTGCATGGCTTCCGGCATTTGCTGGCGGCCAGCGGAAAGGCGCACAAAGGATTTAGGCATGGTGATGCGCGCTACGGCGATCATGCGCACGAACTCTGTCCAATCAATCGCCTCGCCTTCTTCGAGCGGCGTGCCTTCGATCTTCACCAGATTATTAATTGGCACCGAATCAGGCTGCGGCGCTAGATTAGCCAGCTGGGCAATCAGGCCAACACGATCCAGCCTTGTTTCACCCAAGCCGACAATCCCGCCACTACACACATTCAAGCCCGCTTTACGCACCTTACCCAAGGTATCGAGGCGATCCTGATAGCTGTGGCTGGTGACGATATTGGCGTAATTTTCTGGCGAGGTATCGAGGTTATGGTTGTAATAATCTAAGCCTGAATCACGCAGCTCTTCCGCTTGGCCTTCTTTCAACATCCCAAAAGTGGCACACGTTTCCATGCCCAGCGCTTTCACGCCTGCAATCATTTTCTTTACTTCGACAAGATCTTTAGTCTTAGGGCCACGCCATGCTGCGCCCATACAGAAACGCGATGCGCCGTTTTCTTTAGCAATGCGCGCCACGTAGATCACTTCATCGGCGTTCATCAAGATTTCTTTTTCCAGCCCCGTATCGTAGCGAGCCGATTGCGAGCAATAGCCACAGTCTTCTGAGCAACCACCGGTTTTTACTGACAGCAAGGTAGAAAGCTGTACTTTATTGGCGTTAAAATGCTGGCGATGCACGGTCTGGGCACGGAACACCAAATCATTAAATGGCAGTTCAAACAACTCAGCCACGGCATCCAGTGTGTAAGCACCGCTTTCTGGATGTGGTGTTAAGCGTTTAAATTCAATGGTTTGGGTTTGAGCTTGTTGAGTCGTCGACATGGGCATAGACATCCAGATGGGGACTTGGCTCAGCGAAAGCCGCTGGTATTTTCCAAGGTAAAACGCATAATCAAGAGCTAATTGTCTGAATCGAGCGCCGAGTTGTCAAATTTTATTGTTAATTTTTTGAACAACTGTGCGCCACCCTGCCGCTGCGTGCTCTGTGCGGCTAGCTGCAAAAACAGCGCACTTTGCCCCGCCTGCCTCAGCCACCTGCCCTATTTAAACCAAGCCCTCTGCCCAAAATGCGCCCTGCCCGCCCATGATGGTGGCCTATGTGCAGCCTGTTTAAAGCATCCACCCGCCTTTGATTTTAGCTACGCGGCCCTTGCTTACACCGCCCCTCTGAGCCCGCTGATTATTGCCGCTAAATTTTCAGGCCACTGGTCTTTGCTGCCCACATTAGCTCAGCTACTTTTACTTAGGGTCGCCAATACACCTCGCCCAGATTTGATCATTCCACTCCCTCTGCATCCCGCTCGGCTAAAAGAGCGCGGCTATAACCAAGCTTATGAATTAGCTAAACCCGTCGCCAAGCAATTGCAGCTGCCACTCAGGCTCGATATTTTAGAGCGTCGCATCAATACCGAGCATCAAGCACGCCTCACCCAAGCGGCACGCCACAAAAACATGCACAAAGCTTTTTATGCAAAACAAAGTGTTGAGGGAAAACATGTGGTGATTGTGGATGATGTGATGACATCAGGCTCTAGCCTGCATGCGGCGGCAAGTTGCCTCAAACAAGCGGGGGCTTTACGCGTGGATGCATGGGTATTAGCCAGAGCACTCTAAGCGTTGATTTGCCCTCTGTCTGCTACCTTGTATTTTGCTGTAATCAATTAATTGCGAATCAACCCTAAAAAGAATAAGCAAATACCCAAATGTTTTTTACACCTAAATAAGTTCCAATTAATCACCGTAAATTATTACGGCATAAATCGTGAAATAATGACGTGTGCGCTACGCTTTAGCTGGTTAAGATGACGTCAATATCATAATGACATGGGGCTGGTGGCAATACGAATCAGCACATGCCCCACAAAGAGGAATCTTCATGACTAACCCAATCATCAATCCACGCGAAATCCGTCAGCAACTCGGCCTAAACCAGCAAGAATTCTGGAGCCGCATTGGTGTAACGCAAAGTGGCGGATCTCGCTACGAAAGCGGCCGCAACATGCCACGCCCAGTCCGTGAGCTGCTTCGCGTTGTTCATGTAGAACAAATTGATTTGGCGCGTATTAATCGCGAAGATTATCAAATCATTCAACATCTTCGTGAAGAGCGCGTTGAGCTCTATGAAACACTACGCGCCGCTGCTGCCGCCCACGAAGAAGACGCGCCGTTGCGCCATAAACATAGCCACAGCCATTTACAGGCTTAATATTACTAAGCCCTCGCTCAGTGATTCTGAGCGAGGGCTGCATCCTAAAACGCTACGTGCCGCGACTATCTCTAGCGCAGACGCGCAGCTGTTCCATAAGCCACTACAGGCTTAGTTTTACTTCCAGCCCCAGCTCCGTGATTCGCTGAGCGAGCTGCTGCATCCAGAGGGTAGGCGCAGCCTTTAAACGCGGCGCTTCTACCTGCATGGATGGCCGAGCCAAACCATACAGCAACACCCCTTCTAGCTTCACACCCTCGGCCATACTCAGCCGCAAAAAATCCAAATACGCCAATATCTCCGCCTCATTAGGCAAGAGGCCGTCCATTTCAAACATGCAGCTTTGAATCCATGTTGGACAATGCTGAGCAGACAGCATCAAACGCCTTGCCACTTGCTTACGATTCATTTGTATTTGATTGACCGGTGCAAAGCCATCCATAGGCGCACGATCTAATTTAAACCACACCTCCCCACCCAAATCACGCATTAAAGCCAAAGCCGCTTGCACTTGGGCGCGATCCAATTGGCTACCATTGCTAATTAAGACCAGCTTAATCTTGCCCACTAAATCAAAATCTTTCAGCACCGCAGCCACGCGCTCCACACAGGCCAAAAACTGCAAACTACTGGTAGGCTCGCCATTACCTGAAAATGCCACATCATTTAAGCGACGCGCCTCGGGCGGCACTCTCACCTGCATAAAATCGCCGTGGACAATATCGTTTAATAGCTGGCGTAATTCAGATTCCATTAAATCTAAATCTAATTCGGGTGCGCCGCCTCTTTTTAAATCAGGCACTTGGCAATACACACAACGCCAATTACACGCATTATTAGGATTCAGATTAATCCCCACCGAAACGCCACCCGCGCGGCGAGAAACCACGGGATATACGTAAACACAGCCGGCGCTATCTCGGCTGTGATCAACGACTTGCAAAATGCTTGTTACCTTACTTGTCATTCGCCTTTGCTCTCACTAATAACACCGGAACAGGCGTGACATGCACCACCCCTTCAGCCACACTGCCCATTAATAAATGGGTAAGGCCACCATAGCCGTGCGTTCCCATCACAATTAAATCAGCAGGCCAACTTTCCGCTTCTTTAACAATAGCCAAAGCTAAATTGCCACCCCAAGATTCAAGCAAATTAGTTTCAACCTCTAAACCATCCGCTCTTAATCCATCGGCTAATTCAGTCAATAGCTTTTCGCCAGATTGGCGCAAGGCATTTTGTAATTGCGGCACATCTAAAAATTCATTGGCACTCCAAGCAAATTGTGCCAAATCAACCACATGAACTAATTTAACTCTAGCGCATTGCTCACTTGCAAAACGACGGCCTTCCACAATAGCCGCCGCACTCGTATCACTATTATCCACAGGAACCAAAATACGTTTATACATGATCAGTCTCCCTCTATTTAAGGTACTTAAACACTACAATAGTTTAACAGCAAGTGACTATTGCCCTGCATAAAGCTTCAGCATACACTCGTTCAGACTTAATTAAACTGCCAATTACACCATGCCCAGACTTAAACTCACGCTGCCTAGTACTGTAGATTTTTGCACACAGCTTGCAGTGCGTGTTACCGATCTAAACTACGGCAACCATCTTGCCAATCAAGCATTGCTTGGAATGCTCCACGAGGCTAGAGTACAATTTTTGGCGCATTTAAATCATACGGAAATAGGGGATGCCACAACCCCCGGTATTATATTGGCCGATGCAGAAATCCAATTCCGCCACGAAGCTTTTTTAGGGGATCAACTTAATTTTACATTAATGATTGACAAGCTAAGCCGGATCGGTTTTGATTTGTATTATCGCGTTGATAGAATCAGCGATCACATTGAAATTGCACTCGCAAAAACATCTATTGTTTTTTTTGATTACCACACCACGCATAAGCGAGCAGACACTCCTGAATCATTTACACAGGTGCTCAAAGCAATAAGGGACATAAAGTGAAAAAATACGCAAACAATAGCCCCGAGGCAATGGCTCGCATTTTAGTCATGCAAATGATCTGCGATGGTAATTTTAATCCAGAAGAATTAGAAGAGCTAGAACACTTACACGTTTACGAAGCCATTGGCATTAGCCGTAAAGGTTTTATTCAAGTTTTACAAGACTACTGTAATGATATTTCTAATGAAGCCGATGATGAAGGCCGAATCAGCCTGATTAATCGTGAACGCATTGATATTATCTTAGATAGCGTGAGTGACTCAAAAAAACGCTTACAAGTTGCTGCAATGGCGCTTGATTTATCTAAATCAGATCAAATCATCAACGATGCGGAACTCGCCGTATTTAGTCATATGCTAGGCCGCTGGCACCTTACGCTGGATGCACTACAATCCGCCTTCGAATCCTGAGCAAGCACCCTGCCCTTTAATCCTTAGGGCGGTACAGCCCTTTACTAAGCCTTTAGTTTGGCCTGAAGAAGCCCGTCTTCTTCAGGCTCGTTTTACTTTAAATAGCTAAAACATCATTAGCTAATGCAGAGTGACTTAGCCCTATACACAAGGGCGGGTAACACAAAAAAACAAAAAATTTGTTACTTACAAGAATCGGAGAAAACGCATGGATTGGCTAAATCAAGCACACATCTCACTTGAAAGGGCCCTATTGCCAACCCTTGCAAGAAAATTCGCATTTATCCTGCTGTTTCTTGCGTTTCCAAGCATCATGCTGATTGCCAGTTTTTCTGCCGCACAGCAAATCACCGCCCTTAGCCTAACGCTTCACCTTAGCACCACCGACAGTGAAAAATTGCAAAGCATCTTGAGTAATCTGCAGTTTTGGGGCTGGTTCAGCCTATTAAGCGCCACCCTTCTCGCCATTATTCAAATCACCTACCTTAGGTATTGGATTACCCGCCCTATTAATTTGATTGCTAGCGTTTTTCGTGATGCTTCCAGTGGCGAGGGGGATTTATCTAAAGATATCCCCGCCATTACCAGCGATGAAGTTAGCCAATTGGCGCGTACCTGTAATATTTTTCTCGCCAAGCAACGTAACATAATTGCTAATGTGCAGTCCATGACGGTCGGCATTGCCTTAGAAGCGGCCAAGTCCATGAAAAACATCAAAGACTCTGCAGCCGCCACCCAACAACAAGATCAGCTGGCCCAGATGGTGTGCGAAGCCAGCAACGCCACCACGACAGGGATCAATCAAGTCACTGATCGCACCCAAGAAATATCCAAAACAACGACGCACAATTTGCAATCAGCACGACTGTCTTACGCCGAATTACAAGATGTCAGTGAAAAAATCAACACCATCACCCTACGCTTGGCTAACTTTAGCAAGACCGTAGACAACCTTAACCAACGCTCTTCGAGCATTAAATCGATTGTTGGCCTCATTAAAGAGATATCAAGCCAAACCAATTTATTAGCACTTAACGCAGCGATCGAAGCGGCCCGCGCAGGCGAGCAAGGACGTGGATTTGCCGTGGTTGCAGATGAAGTCCGCAAGCTCTCTGAAAAAGTACATGTGGCCACCGATGATATTTCGCACAATATCGACAATATGCTCGATCAAGTCGCAGAAACATTAAATGAAACAGAAATGATTAATCTTGATGCCAATAGAACTAAGCAAGTGGTGGTCAATGCATCGATGCAATTCTCTAATATGATGTCTGATTTTGAGCAAACAGCAAGCACGCTGATTGATATTGCCGGCACACTCGAATTATTTACCTCCGCCAATTTATTGGTTAATTCAAATGTGAGTGAAATTCATAAATTATCCCTATCCGTGAATGAGCGCATGGGCCATTCGGCCAGCTCATCCCAAGATTTAGCCCAAGCCGCCGAGCGTGTTCAATCGCTGATTGGTAGCTTTACGGTTGGCAAAGGGGAATTAGATGCCACCATTCAACGCGCAGCGCAATTTCGGGACAAAATACAAGTTCATATCACGGCACTCAAAGATCGTGGCGTTGATGTATTCGATCAGAGATATCAAGCCATTCCCAATACCAAACCTGCAAAATTTAAAACCAGTTATAACTCACTATTTACCAATGAAATCCAAGCCATTTACGATCAATTAGTTCAAGCCACCCCCGGCGGAAAGTTTTCGCTCGCGGTGGATAATAATGGCTATGGCCCAACGCACAATAGTTGGTACTCCAAGGCCATGACGGGCAATCTTGAAACAGATTTACTCAACAGCCGTGATCAACGATTATTTAACGATCCTGCCGGTTTACGCGCAGCACAAAATCAGCAACGGTTTCTATTACAAACCTATGTGCGAGATACCGGTGAAATTATGACTGAATTAGATCTGCCGATTTATATTGCTGGCCAGCATTGGGGTGGGTTGCGCTTAGGGTTTGATGCCAAGGCGATGATGGGGCATTCATAAAAATAAATAAATAAATATTAAATAGTAATTTACCGCCCAAGAAAAAGCGCCTAATAAATAGGCGCTTTTTCTTATTCTACTTTAGCTGAAGGTCGTCCTGTTTTTAGTTTTTCAATTGAATCAAATTGTTTGATCAAGAGATCGCTAGGCATTGAAACTAAAGCTTGCAAGCCCGCTCTGAGTAGCTCGCTTTTTCTTACGGCCAAACCCGCATCCAAGCAGCGCTGCTTTAATTCAGCCAATTGAATGTATTCGACTTCTGGAATAGTAAAGCTATCCCTAACTAACTTAGGCTTTTTGGCCTTAGTCATTTTTGCTTTTTTCCCTGCGAAAAGGGGCAAATCAGCGACTTCAATCACTTCAGTATCAGGCGCTGCTTCCAATACCACCTCAACAGCAACAACTTCAAGCGGAGCTACTACCGTTTTACGTCGACTAGCTGTTGTCTTTCTTACAGTAGGCTTCTTATTCTCAACAATAACCTCCGCAGTTATTTCTTTAACTTTACTTGAAGCCATGATGCACCCTCCCATATAAGGTAAAAACAGTATAAACTATATAAATGATATAAATCGTTAAATTCACATTCAGGCTATTATGCGCAGCATACTTATTGCAAATCCCAAAGGTGGAAGTGGAAAATCCACCCTCTCAACCCATTTGGCAGCATGGCTTGCATGGCAAGAGGAAGCCGTGATGCTGGGCGACATTGATAGCCAACAATCCAGCCGACACTGGCTCAGCTTGCGCCCATCCACATCACCACAGATCCGTGGCTGGGACTTAGATGAAGAACAAAAAGCCAGACCGCCTAAGGGCACCGGCATCGCCATATTGGATTCCCCCGCTGGCTTGCATGGCAAACGGCTAAAACAAGCCTTAATGCGAGTCGATCATGTTGTAGTTCCAGTATTGCCTTCTGCTTTTGATATGTGGGCGAGCGCCGCATTTTTTGAAGAGCTGGCAGAGGTAAAAGCGATCCGCCGCGAAGAAATATCTGTGGCTGTCGTTGGCATGCGAGTAAACCCTCGCACCCAATCTGCGACACAACTGACCGAGTTTCTCAAGCAGTTTGATCTACCGCTACTCACCTGCATTCGTGATACACAGCTCTATGTGCAAAGCATACAGCGGGGCTTAACCCTCTTTGATTTACCCGTGTCGCGCACCAAGCAAGATCGCTTGCAATGGCAGCCGCTGCTTGATTGGCTGGTGAGCAATAAGCGCTAATCATCCTTGGGATGAGGCTCGAAATAAATCCCTGCAATAACTGATCAAGTTATATCCTTCAATCTCGGGTATTTAATTGTAGATCCAACCGCGCAGCTGGATTCCCACCATAGACATTCGGGGATGACGTCGTTTAGAAAACGAAAAAAGAATATCAGCAAAACGCTCAAGCAGACAAAAAAATGCCGACCCATTCAGGTCGGCATTTTTATCAGCTAAACGCAGCGTCTTTTAAAAAGACTTACTCTGCAGCTTCAACCGGTGCAGCAGCAGCCTCAACAGCGACTACTGGTGTTTCTTCGTTGGTCACCGCTTTGATCGATAAGCGGATACGGCCACGCTCGTCTTGCTCAATCACTTTAACGCGAACCACTTGGCCTTCTTTCAGGTAATCCCCCACGTTTTTGATGCGCTCGTTAGCGATTTGGCTGATGTGAACCAGACCATCTTTACCTGGCATAATCGATACAATCGCGCCTACGTTGTTATCCAGAATCTTAACCACTGGACCTTCGTAGATCTTGCCGATTTCAACTTCAGCCGTGATATCCGCAATACGACGCTTTGCTTCATCCGCGCCTTCTGCTGAGATCGAAGCGATGGTGATGGTGCCATCTTCTTGGATATCAATCTGTGTACCGGTTTCTTCGGTCAGCGCACGAATCACCGAACCACCCTTACCGATTACATCGCGGATTTTTTCCGGATTAATCTTCATCATGTAAAGACGTGGAGCATGCTCGCTCACTTCAGTGCGCGCGCCTTCCATTGTGCCTTTCATGATCGCAAGGATATGCACACGGCCTTCTTGCGCCTGATCCAGAGCCACTTTCATGATCTCTTTAGTGATACCGTTGATCTTGATGTCCATTTGCAGTGCGGTGATACCGTTTTCAGTACCGGCCACTTTAAAGTCCATATCGCCCAGATGATCTTCATCACCCAAGATATCGGACAATACTGCAAAACGATTGCCTTCTTTGATCAAGCCCATGGCGATACCGGCCACGTGGTTTTTCATCGGAACGCCCGCATCCATCAAGGCCAAACAACCACCACAAACTGAAGCCATTGAGCTTGAGCCGTTTGATTCGGTGATTTCCGAAACAACGCGCATCGAGTAGCCAAAGTCTTCAACCGACGGCAGCATCGCAGCCAGTGCGCGCTTAGCCAAACGACCGTGACCAATTTCACGACGCTTCGGTGTACCTACACGGCCAGTTTCACCGGTCGAGTACGGAGGGAAGTTGTAATGCAGCATAAAGCGATCTGTGTAAGCACCGGCCAATGCATCAATTTTTTGCTCGTCAAGCTTCGTACCCAGCGTAGCGACTGCAATCGCTTGGGTTTCACCGCGAGTAAACAGCACCGAGCCGTGAGTACGTGGCAATACGCCAGTACGGATCGTGATAGGACGCACAGTGCGTGTGTCCCGTCCATCAATACGTGGGTAGCCATCCAAGATCTGGCCGCGAACGATTTCTGCTTCTAGGCCTTTGAAAATACCTTTGATTTCATTCGAAGCTAAAGTACCTGTTTCTTCAGTAATCAGCGCAGCTTTAACCAAAGCCCAAGTTTCATTGATTTTGATGGTACGCAATTGCTTTTGACGCAATTTGAATGCTTCTGCCAGACCCGCAGCGGCAACAGCGCGAACTTGTGCAATCAGCGCTTCATTAGCAACTGGGTTTTCCCAAGCAAACAATTCTGGATTAGCTTCATCAGCCAATTCATTAATTGCATTAATAACCACTTGCAATTGTTCGTGACCAAATACTACCGCGCCCAGCATGATCGCTTCGGACAATTCATCCGCTTCCGATTCAACCATCAGAACAGCTTGTGAAGTACCTGCAACCACCAAATCCATCTGGCTCGTTTTTAGCTCAGACAAGGTTGGGCAAAGAACGTATTCACCATTGATATAAGCAACGCGCGCTGCGCCGATCGGGCCATCAAATGGCACACCAGAAATCGACAATGCAGCAGAAGCACCAATCATCGCAACGATGTCTGGATCCACTTCTGGATTAACCGACATCACGGTCGCAATGATCTGGATGTCGTTGTAAAAACCTTCAGGGAAAAGGGGGCGAATCGGGCGATCAATCAAACGACAAGTTAAAATTTCTTTTTCGGAAGGACGGCCTTCACGCTTAAAGAAACCACCTGGAATGCGACCAGCGGCGTAAGTACGCTCTTGGTAATCAACGGTCAGCGGAAAGAAATCCTGACCCGGCTTCACGTCACGCGCGGCTACAACCGTCACGAGAACAACGGTATCGTCCATATTAACAAGGACGGCACCACTCGCTTGGCGGGCAATTTCACCCGTTTCCATGGTGACATTATGCTTACCGTACTGGAATGACTTCACAATTTTATTGAACACTGACTGATCCTTTTTTCACACTAACGCCTCCAGTCCAAGGCGTGATTGATTTTCCGCTGCAGCTCGACTGAATCGCTGCCGGTTTCGGCACAACCAATAAGCTCAGCAAATACGCACTGAGACTTCTTCAACCCGCCGCCGAAACCGCTATTTGACAGGCTTGAAGGTTCTTAATTAAAAAAGTGCCACGGTTTCTTGCGTAGTAGTGACAAGGAAGTCCGTGGCGCTTTTCTAAAGAATACCAACAACAAAAAAGCCGCAGTCTTGCGACTACGACTTTTTTATTACTTACGCAGACCGAGTTCAGCGATCAGAGCGCGGTAACCTTCAGAGTTAACACGCTTGAAGTAATCTAGCAGGCGACGACGTGTGCTAACCATCTTGAGCAAACCACGACGTGAGTGGTGATCTTTCTTGTTGGCTTTAAAGTGAGGTGTCAAGTCATTGATACGTGCTGTCAACAATGCAACTTGAACTTCAGGACTACCAGTATCGCCTTCAGCGCGTTGGAACTTCTTAACGATATCTGCTTTTTGAATAACTGTTACGGACATGCTTAATACTCCAGAGAGATAAGGCTTCTTTACACCCTGTAAAGAGCCGTCGAGCCAAACCGAGCCTTTCATTCTGACGAATGTATAACCCAATTAAGCTCCCTTTAATCCAGCCGATTTTTACAAACCAGACAGAAGTCGTTTAGGCCGCAGCCATGCATGCGGATTCTCAGCGCTTGCTGCCACTTCGCCCAAACCGATGAACCGTGCATTATCCCTAGTTTCACCCTCGGCGTAAAGACGATACTCGCTAGGCAGCAACCCAGAGCGCTCCACGGTCATGCCATGGCGTATTTTTTCGAACTCTGCTGCATCAAAAAACAAGGCAGGTAAATCAAGTAAGAGACAATCGGCGGGCAATAAAAAGCCATCGCGCTCTTCTACCGGCACATGATTGTAATCGTCTAAATTAACCGAACTTTCCAACAAGAAACCAGCCGTTCTCGTGCGACGTAATCCCGTTAAGTAAGCCCCACACCCCAAAGTCTTACCGATATCTTCCGCCAAAACTCGAATATAAGTGCCTTTTGAGCAGCTTACATCAATCACCAGCACATCACCTTCAATCGAAATAATATCGATACTATAGATAGTGATTTGCCGCGACTGGCGCTCAAGTACCACGCCTTCGCGGGCGTACTCATACAGGGCTTTGCCTTGGAATTTAAGCGCCGAATACATCGGTGGGGTTTGGCTAATCGGCCCAACAAAGGCGTTAACCGCAGCACGAACCAAGGCTTCATCACTCGGCGCATCACCACTTTTAGTGATCTCACCCTCGCCATCGAGCGTGGTTGAGACTTCACCCAGCTTGATCGTTGCGCGGTAGCCTTTATCTGCCTCCAGCATACGCTGGGCAAATTTAGTCGCCTCGCCAAAACATAAAGGCAGCAAACCGGTTGCAAATGGATCTAACACACCGGTATGCCCACCTTTTTCTGCTTGCAGCAACCAGCGGGCTTTTTGCAGGGCGTTATTACTGGAGATACCAAAGGGTTTATCCAGCAATAAAACGCCGTCAATCTTTCGTTTAGCCATTATTCCTTGCCAGCAGATTTTTCATCATCGGCAGCGAATTGATCTTCTTCAGGTGCTTTTGGCAGGCTCGAAGCTTGATCAATTAAGCGTGACAAGTTCATGCCGTGCTCAACCGAATGATCGTATTCAAAATGCAATTCTGGCATTTTGTATAAGGAGATGCCACGCGCCAATTGGCTACGTAAAAAGCCTTTTGCACGTTCAATCAGCGATGCAATATCTTTACCCTGCTCATCCGTTCCGAGGAAAGTGTAAAAAACATTGGCATGCGAGTAATCACGCGTAACTTCTACGTCAGTAATCGTAATTAAAGAGGCTTGGGGATGATCTAGCTCAGCACGAATCAGTGTCGCTAAATCACGCTGAATTTGCTGTGCCACGCGATCGGAGCGCGTAAATTGTTTGGCCATTTTAAAACCCTCGAGAAGCAAGAAAGGGGGAAGAGGAAAAAGAGAAGAGCAAAACCCTTCCCTCCTCCCTCTTCCCCCTTCTCGCCACTCTAAAATAAATTACAGTGTACGAGCAATTTCAACGATTTCGAAGATTTCCAACTGGTCGCCCAATTGCAAGTCGTTGAAGTTCTTCAAGCTCAGACCACATTCAAAGCCAGCTTTCACTTCCTTAGCATCGTCTTTGTAGCGCTTCAAGCTATCGAGTGTACCTTGGTGAACAACCACGTTATTACGCAGCAAGCGCACACCCGCATGACTGCGGATCAAGCCTTCCATCACCAAGCAACCTGCAATCGTGCCCACCTTGGAAACAGTAAAGACCTGACGAATCTCAACCATACCAATGATTTGTTCACGTTTTTCTGGAGCCAACATACCTGACAATGCCAGCTTCACGTCATCAACTACATCGTAAATGATGTTGTAGTAACGGATGTCAACGCCTTCAGATTCTGCAAGCTTACGCGCAGCAGCATCAGCACGTGAGTTGAAACCAACCACCACGGCTTTAGAAGCCAGTGCCAAGTTAATATCAGACTCGCTGATCCCACCCACGGCACTGTGCAGAATTTGCACGCGTACTTCGTCGGTAGACAGTTTTTGCAAGCTTTGTGACAACGCTTCGGCAGAACCTTGTACGTCGGCTTTGATGATGATCGGCAGATTGCGAACTTCGCCTTCTGTCATTTGCGCCATCATGTTTTCTAGCTTGGACGCTTGTTGACGAGCCAACTTAACATCACGGAACTTACCTTGACGGAACAGCGCAATTTCACGCGCTTTCTTCTCATCAGACAAGACCATCGCGTCTTCACCGGCCGCAGGCACTTCGGATAGGCCCAGAATTTCTACTGGAATCGAAGGACCGGCTTCCAAGATCGATTTGCCGTGTTCATCAAGAATCGCACGAACGCGACCAGATACTTGACCAGCAAGAATCACGTCACCCTTACGCAAAGTGCCTGATTGAATCAGCATCGAAGCAACTGGACCACGACCTTTGTCCAAACGCGCTTCAATGATAATCCCTTTCGCTGGCGCATCTTCCGCAGCAGTCAGCTCAAGCACTTCGGCTTGCAGCAAGATCGCTGTCAGCAATTCATCGATACCCAAGCCTTTTTTAGCCGAGACATCCACAAACATCGCATCACCACCCCAATCTTCTGGCACAACTTCGTGTGTAACCAGTTCTTGACGGATGCGCTCTGGATTTGCTTCAGGCTTATCAATCTTATTCACGGCAACCACAATCGGCACACCGGCGGCTTTCGCGTGAGCGATCGCCTCGATGGTTTGTGGCATCACGCCGTCGTCAGCGGCAACCACCAAGACCACGATATCGGTCAGCTTGGCACCACGAGCACGCATCGCGGTAAACGCTTCGTGACCTGGGGTATCAAGGAAGGTGATCATGCCTTTTTCGGTTTGTACATGGTACGCGCCGATATGCTGAGTAATACCGCCGGCTTCACCGGAGGCCACTTTGGCGGTACGGATGTAATCCAGTAACGATGTTTTACCGTGGTCAACGTGACCCATGACGGTTACAACGGGTGCGCGTGGCAACAACACATGCTCAACTGCAACTTCGCCGTCACCCAGATAAATTTCTGGATCATCAAGCTTAGCCGCCATTGGGGTATGACCCATATCCTCGACGATAATCATCGCGGTTTCTTGGTCCAGCACTTGGTTGATGGTCACCATCATGCCCATCTTCATCAGGGCTTTAACCACTTCAACGCCCTTCACTGCCATTTTGTGCGCAAGATCAGTCACAGAAATGGTTTCTGGAACCATGACTTCGTGCACTACTTTGTCAGTAGGGGCTTGGAAACCGTGTGCATTGTCTGGATTCGCTGCAGCTTGACGGCCTTTGCCACCCTTCTTGCTCTTCCAATCATTACCGGCATCGCCACCACGGCTACGAATGCCTTTCTTACCACGACCATCGCTCCAAGGCTCTTTCTTGCCCGGGGCTGCCGCTGGCTTTTTATCGCCAGGTTTTGCCGCAGGTGAAGCGCTGCTTGGCGTAGCCGCTGGTTTTGGACGACTTGCTGGCGCAGGTGCTGCAACTGGAGCCGGTGCTGGCGCAGGTGCTGCAACCGGAGCCGGTGCAACTGGCTCTGGCGCTTTCATTGGCTCATTGCGTGGTTTGCGCAATTCAACACGCATACCCACACGTGGGCGATCTGGATGGCTGGCTTGCGATGCGCCCGGCGAAGGACGAGTCACCGCAGGCGCTACCGATGCGGGGGTAGCAGCAGGTGCTGGCGCAGGTGCTGCCGGCTTCGCGGCAACGGGTGCAGCTTGCGCTGGTTTTGCCACAACAGGCGCAACAACCGCAACTGGAGCCGGTGTTGGCGCAGGTGTTGGCGCAGGTGCAACAGGCGCTGCAACTGGAGCAACCGCCACAGGGGCAGCCACTTCAGCAGGCGCTTTACCGCCTTGCTTCGCACGCATTTCTGCAGCTTGACGAGCAAACAGTTCATTCTGACGACGCGCTTGCGCTTCGCGAGAAGTGCGTTCCGCTTCATCAATGACTTGCGCAGAAGCCGGTGCAGCAACAACAGGCTCTGCAGCACGTGGTGCAGCAACTTCCGCTACGGCAGACACTTCAACCACACGTTTTTTACGCACTTCTACCGGAATCGACTTTGCTTTACCTGTTGAATCTGTTTTACGGATTTCAGTATTTTGCTTACGGTTCACAGTAATTTTTTTATCACCATCACTACCGTGCTTCTTTTTTAGGTGATCGAGCAGGCACGCTTTATCAGTCGCGGTAACCACATCTACTTCACTCGATTTATTCACACCTGCTGCGCGGAATTGTTCCAGCAGCTCTTGCGATGGCATCTTTAGCTCTACCGCAAATTGGTTGACATTGAGTTCACTCATGCATTTCTCTCCCGAGCGTTAGGCGAACCAGTGCTCGCGCGCCTTCATGATCAGTTGCTTGGCAGCTTCTTCATCAATTCCGGTCATTTCTATCAGCTCGTCGACGGCTAGTTCGGCGAGTTCGTCTCGGGTATGAACCTCTTTATCAGCCAGTAAGGCAGCAAGTTCTGGTGTCATCCCCTGAAGGCTTTTAAGGTCTTCTGCTTGGTGCTCAAGCTTTTCTTCACGAGCGATCGCTTGCGTTAGCAAAGCATCACGGGCGCGAGTACGCAGCTCATTGACGGCGTCTTCATCGAAGGCCTCAATTTCCAGCATTTCAGCAATCGGCACATAAGCCACTTCTTCCAGCGTGGTGAACCCTTCTTCTACAAGAACGTCCGCCACTTCTTCGTCAACCCCTAGCACATCAATAAAGAGCTGACGCACATTGGCGAACTCTTCTTGGTGTTTTTGCTGTGCTTGGTCAACGGTCATGATATTGATTTTCCAACCGGTAAGCTCGGCTGCCAATTTCACGTTTTGACCACCACGACCAATGGCCATGGCTAGGTTGTCTTCATCCACCACTACATCCATGCTGTGTGTTTCTTCATCAAGCATGATGGAGTTCACTTCAGCTGGAGACAGGGCGTTAATTACAAATTGCGCTGGATCTTGCGACCACAACACAATATCAACCCGCTCGCCTGCCAACTCATTAGTCACGGCATTAACGCGCGTACCACGCACACCAATACACGTACCCTGAGGATCAACACGCGCGTCGTTCGATTTTACCGCCACCTTGGCACGTGCACCTGGATCGCGTGCTACGGCTTTGATCTCGATCAGCTGATTTTCAATCTCAGGCACTTCCATTTCGAAGAGCTTGGTCATGAAATCGCTGGAAATACGCGACAGCACCAATTGCGGACCACGACCCATGCGGTCTACTCGTAGCAAGAACGCTTTAACACGATCGCCTACGCGTAAATTTTCCTTAGGGATCATTTGGTCACGCGGCAATACGGCTTCCAGCTTACCCAGCTCAAGAATGGCACTGCCACGCTCGATACGCTTGATATTGCCTGAAACAATAAACTCACTGCGTTGCAAAAAGTCATTCAGATTTTGTTCGCGCTCTGCATCACGGATTTTTTGCAAAATCACTTGCTTGGCAGTTTGTGCACCGATACGACCAAATTCAATCGCCTCAAGCTCAACCATCCACGTTTCGCCGACTTTCAGCTCTGGATCGTAATCCGGCACATCAGTCATGGCGATCTGACGGGAAGGCTCTTCGTGGTCATTATCTTCAACCACGGTCCAGCAGCGGAAACTACGATAATCACCGCTATCACGGTCGATATCCACTTGGATATCCACGTCTTCCTCGTAGCGTTTTTTGGTCGCCGAAGCCAGTGCCATTTCTAAGGCACCAAACACGACATCTTTTTCTACGTTCTTTTCACGCGCCAGCGCGTCGACCAGCAACAGAATTTCCCGGCTCATCTCACTACCCCTCCGGCAAACAACCCGAACATTCTAGGCTGATTAGTTCTTAAAACTGCGGCTCTAGCCGCACCTTGTCGATTTGTGATTGCGGCAGGGATAGCTCTTGTCCATCGACTTCTACGCGCACCACATCATTTTCTAGCCCAATCAATACACCAACGAGCTTTTTACGTTTATCCGGCAACGGTAAGCGCAATTTCACTTTTACGATCTGCCCGGCAAAGCGAACAAAATCGGCCGCCTTTACAATGGGACGATCCAGCCCAGGGGATGAAACTTCCAGCCGCTCGTAATTCACGCCTTCAACAATAAAAAGCCGCTCAAGGTGGTGACTTACGGTAACGCAGTCAGTCACATTGATACCGCCTTCCTTATCTATAAAGACCCGAACCAACCCATTTCGCGCAAGCTCCAGATCAACGAGTTCGTACCCGAGACCTGGCAGGGTGGTTTCCAGCACGTCCTGCATATTTGCTGCCATATATTCCTTTGCCACTTATCTGACTAAACCGCTGCGAGCCATGCAAATAGCCACAACAAACTTTAACCAGTGAATGCTGCTGCAATACTGCTAGCCGCATTCCGAACACGATACGCAATCGCCACAAACAAAAAATGGGCTGCAAAACTGCGCCCATTTCTTTACCACTTCTCCGGCCTTTTAACCAAAGAAGGCGGGATTGTAACAGAAACAATCATTTAACGAAACAGGGAACATAGATACTTGTGAGCTTGACGCTTGAGCACTAGAGTAGTGAAATTTACATGTAATACAAACCGAGGAAAGAGTAGATGGATCAAGCATGGTGGGCAAGCTATCAACTGGGCGTTCCCCGGGAAATTGACATGGATGAATTTGCCGCGATTCCTGCGGTACTCGCCCGCTCAGTAGCGCGTTTTGGTGAACGGCCTGCGTTTTTAAATATGGGAAAATCGATTAGCTACGCCGAGCTAGATCAACAATCGTCCGCTTTTGCGGCCTATTTACAACAGGTCCTCAAACTGCCACGCGGCTCACGTGTGGCAGTCATGCTACCTAATCTATTGCAATACCCGATTGCGATTTTCGGCATCTTGCGAGCAGGCATGGTGGTCGTGAATGTAAACCCACTTTACACCCCGCGCGAACTAAGCCATCAGCTCAAAGACTCTGGCTCAGTCGCCATTGTGATTCTGGCCAACTTTGCCCACACGCTAGAAGAAATCATCAACGTCAGCGATGTGAAGCATGTATTGCTGACGGAAATTGGCGATCGACTGGATTTTCCTAAGCGCCTAATCGTGAACGCCGTCGTGAAGCACATCAAAAAAATGGTGCCTGCATTTAATTTACCGAAACATATTAAATTTAATGACGCCATTAGCGCAGGCAGCAAGCACAAAGCCACTCCCGTTGAACTAGGCCATAGTGATATTGCTTTCTTACAATACACTGGCGGAACCACCGGCGTTGCCAAGGGTGCCATCCTTACTCACGGCAATATCGTTGCAAATATGCAACAAGCCCATGCTTGGATTGCCCCTGTGGTCAACGAAGGCACAGAAACGATTGTGACGGCCCTGCCGCTTTATCATATCTTTTCACTCACCGCGAACTGCATGGTTTTCTCCAAAATTGGCGCAACCAATTTACTGATTACCAACCCACGCGACATCCCTGGCTTTATTAAAGAGATTGGCAAATATCCAGTCACCTGCATGACTGGCGTTAATACCTTATTTAATGCCCTACTCAACAACGCCGATTTTGCCAAACTCGATTTCAGCAAATGGAAACTGGCTCTCGGTGGCGGCATGGCGGTACAACATGCTGTAGCAGACCGCTGGGTAAAAACCACCGGCGTGCGCCTGATTGAAGCTTATGGCCTCACCGAAACATCGCCCGCAGCCATGATGAATCCGATGAATTTACCCGAATTCAACGGCATGATTGGCCTACCGATCTCTTCCACCATTGGCGAAGTAAGGAACGAGGAAGGCAAAGTATTGCCCCCAGGTGAGGCAGGCGAGCTATTTATTCATGGCCCGCAAGTGATGGCAGGCTACTGGCAACGTCCCGATGAAACCGCCAAAGTATTAGGTAAAGACGGCTTTGTGAGCACAGGGGATGTGGCGATCATGTCACCAAGTGGTTTTTTCCGTTTGGTCGATCGCAAAAAAGACATGATTTTAGTCTCAGGATTTAACGTCTACCCGAATGAAATCGAAGATGTAGTCGCTAGTCATCCGGGCGTACTTGAAGTGGCATGCATTGGGGTCAATGATGATAAATCGGGTGAAGCCGTTAAGATCTTTGTGGTCAAAAAAGATCCTAAGCTCACCCAGGAAGAGCTGATTGCGCATTGCCGCAAGAATCTCACCAATTACAAAATACCGCGCCAAGTTGAGTTTCGAGACAGCCTACCTAAGTCAAACGTAGGTAAAATACTTAGACGCGAGTTGCGCCCCACTTAAACGAGTATTTCATGAACCTTTTGCCGTTTTTCAAACTAATGGCGGAACGTAACGCTTCCGACCTTTTCCTTGCGGCTCAATCACCGATCGTGATTAAAATTGATGGCCTGTGCTACCCCGTCAACAATCAAGTTCTCGCTCCAGAACATGTCAAACAATTAGCCTATCAATTAATGACACCTGAGCGGATTGCCGAGTTTGAAAACACGCTAGAAATGAACTTTGCCTACCCTGTTACTGGGGTAGGCAGTTTTCGGATCAACATCTTTAAAGCGCGCGGATCGATTTCGATGGTGGCGCGTTATATTCGCAGCAACATCCCCTCCTTTGATGAGCTACGTGTTCCTGAGGTGTTAAAAGACCTCATCATGGAAAAGCACGGCATTATTTTGGTGGTGGGCGCGACCGGCTCAGGCAAATCATCCACCATGGCCGCCATGCTTAATCACCGCAATGAAAACCATGCGGGCCATATTTTGACCATGGAAGACCCGATCGAGTTCTTACATAAGCACAAGAAATCTTTGGTGAATCAGCGCGAAATTGGCATTGACACCAAGAGCTACCATGAGGCGCTCAAAAACGCGATGCGTGAAGCGCCCAATGTGCTGATGATAGGTGAGATCCGTGACCGCGAAACCATGACCCACGCCATGCAATATGCGCAGGCAGGCCACCTGTGCATCTCTACCTTACACGCCAATAACAGCTACCACTCGCTCTCCCGCGTGGTGAACTTCTACCCACAAGAATCACGTGAAGCACTGCTTTATGATTTGTCTTCATCCTTAAAAGCGATTGTTTCGCAGCGCTTGGTTAAAAACAAAGAAGGCAAACTGGTTGCTGCCGTTGAAGTGCTACTCAACACCCCGCGCATTGCAGAGCTCATCCGCGCTGGCGAGCTAAGCGACATCAAACAAGCCATGGAGCAAAGTCTTTCTGAAGGCTCACAAACTTTCGAGCAAGCGCTCTATAAGCTTTACCGTAACGGCGAAGTGGAGCTGGATGAAGCGCTTAAAAGCGCCGATTCGGCCACCAATCTATCGTGGCTAGTCAATAATGCGCAGCCCCTGACCGAGCACAAGAACAACACGCCGGACAACAAACCCGACGCTACTCCCGATATGTCGTTTGATATTTCCTTGCATTAAGTCTTAGCCCCCACGTTGATGTGCACGTCATCCCCGAATGCCTGTATCGGGGATCCAGCCGAGCCACTGGATTCCCGACAGAAGCATTCGGGAATGACGATTAAAATTCGGGAATGACGATTAAAATGAACGCGCCCACCTTTAGCACATCGAGCGAGCGATCCCCAATCGCTCACTCCTCTTCATTCCTGTAAAATTCTCCCCATATAACCGAGGAAACAACCGCAATGAAGCTCTATGGCATTCCCGCATGCGACACCGTTAAAAAAGCTAAAACATGGCTCAGCGAGCAAGGCCACGATTTTGAATGGCACGATTATAAAAAATCAGGCATCAGTGCTGATCGATTAGAACAATGGATTGCGCAAGTAGGCTGGGAAACGCTACTCAACCGCCAAGGCACGACTTGGCGCAAATTAGACGATGCCACCAAGGCATCCATAGACAATAAAGACGCCGCAATTGCCTTAATGATAATGCAAACCTCAATCATCAAGCGCCCAGTGCTCGACAACAATGGTACGATCACGGTCGGCTTCAAACCCGAAGTCTACGCAACACTTTTTAGAGACTGACAACACTGCAATGAACGACCCCACACTTGCACTAACCCAACAATTATTACGCCAAGCTTCCGTCACCCCAGATGACGCCAACTGCCAAAATATGCTGGCGGCACGGCTCTCTGCCATTGGCTTTCGTATTGAACACATGCGCTTTGAAGATGTAGATAATCTCTGGGCGCGCTTTGGCGACACCGGCCCTGTACTCGTCTTTGCCGGCCACACCGACGTAGTACCTACTGGCCCGCTGGACCGCTGGCACTCTGACCCTTTTGCCCCCACCATCCGAGACGGTCATTTGTTTGGCCGTGGCTCAGCGGATATGAAAGCATCCCTTGCCGCTTTCGTTACGGCGAGTGAACAGTTCCTTGCTAAGCATCCCAAGCCTAAGGGCTCGATTGCCTTTCTGATTACTTCAGATGAGGAAGGCCCAGCACATCACGGCACAGTTAAAGTGGTTGAAGCGCTCAAAGCGCGTGGCGAAAAGATTGACTACTGCATCGTGGGCGAGCCAACCTCAGCCGAAGTCTTTGGCGACACCATCAAGAATGGCCGTCGTGGCTCGCTATCAGGCCATTTGATTGTGCACGGCGTGCAAGGCCATATTGCTTACCCGCACCTCGCTAAAAACCCCATCCACCTGCTCGCCCCCGCCCTAGCAGAGCTGGCCAGCACCGTGTGGGATAGCGGCAATGAATACTTCCCGCCCACCACATGGCAGGTATCCAATATCAATAGCGGCACGGGCGCAACCAACATCATCCCCGGCACCGTAGATGCTTTATTTAACTTTAGATTTAGCACCGCCAGCACGGCTGATTCACTCAAAGCCACCGTGCACGCCATTCTGGACAAGCATCAGCTTGAATATGAAATTGATTGGGCGCTTTCGGGCGAGCCATTCCTAACCGACCACGGCCAGCTCATCGACGCCATGCGTGATGCAGTAAGCGAAGTTTGCGGCCAAACACCTGTTCTCAACACCGTGGGAGGCACGTCAGACGGGCGCTTTATTGCCAAATACTGCCCCGAAGTGGTTGAATTTGGCCCTATTAATAAAACAATTCATAAGCTCAATGAATGCGTAGCGGTTGAAGATTTACCTAAGCTAGCTGCGATTTATGAGAAAGCTTTAGAAAAATTAATTGCTTAATTGAATATGCAATATGGGCAAGCCCAAAGGCTTGCCCATATTTATTCCAAATGTCTTTTAATCTATCTATGCTCAGCTTTTTAGCTTAATAAAATAGGCCATTACCCGCCAACTATCGCTAGTTTCACGAAACGGCACCACGGTTTCGAGCGCTTTTATTTTATTCTCAAACAGGCTTTCATATTGCAAGACAAGGTAATCGCCATCAGGCAAACCGGGCACGGTATGAGTGAATTCCGCAGATTTAAACCGACGCGAAATCACCTTACCCAAACGAGCACGCTCCGATACAGCCCCTTCCTCCCATTTACGTTTGCTCATGGTCTCGTGCACATGATCAGAAAGCCGCTCCCAGCTACGAGCGTAATCTCCATCATCTTGCAAAACCAACCATGATTTAGCCGCCTCATGCGCCTTAGCCACACTCTCCGCCTGCGCGTTTTCTACAGAGACCAAAGAAATCACCAATAAGATAGAAAGAATCAATCGCACAGCCAAGCTCCTCACCTCTTTATTTAATCTTTAGTAAGAATCAACGACTCACCCGTCGTAAAATCCCCTCTAAAGGCCCTTGTAAAAAAAACTTACGCCAATAGCTAGCAAACACTACTGCGAACACACAAAAAATCAGTGCACACGTTAGTGAAAACGCCAAAGACTGCTTATCCAACATCCCCAAAGATTCCAACAGCCCCATTCCCAAAATCACATGCGCCAAGTAAAAAGTCAGCGCTAATTGCCCGGTATAGACAAAGGGCATCAGCCATCTTTTTTGCCCATATTTCTCGCCCAAGGCCACGCAAAGCGCAATGATTACAGTGGCACTCCCCGCCGCACCAATAAAGTACACCGGCAATGGGGGCATGGGCTCGGTATTAAAAAAGATCTCATAAATAGGGGGCAGCCCCATCAGCCGAGCATAAGGCAAGAACAAGACAGCTAACTCAGCCGACACGGCAGCCAATACGCCCAATAAAAACACGCGCTCACGTACCGCCACGTGACCTAAATTTTGTCGCCCAATCACCATACCTAACAATAAAAACCCCAACCAAGGCAATACGGGATGAAAACCATTAAAAATCAAATTGCGAGTAAAACCTTTAATGGTCCATAAATCAGCATAGGCCAGAGTCTGCCAATCCCATGCCACGCTATAATTAAGCATAAAAAATAGCAAGGTTGAAACGATTAACAATAAAACAATCAAAGCGAACAAATAGCGGCTAGCCAGCAGCAAACATAAAGCCCCGACTAAGATATACACGCCATAATAATGCAAAATATCAGCAGGCCAGATTTCTATATACAAAAGCCCCAAAATAAACAACAACCCGGCCCGCTTAAATAATTCTTTTTTCTCTATGGCCAATAACTGCAAATCACCAGATAATCTGGATTGTTGGGTTAGCAAAGATAAGCCCACTCCAGCTAATATCACAAATAATGCAGAAGCGCGCCCATCAAGGATATTCACTACCTTTAGCCAAGCCATGCTTTCATTGACATGAGCATGCATCACCACTTTAAAATTAACAATCACCATTCCAAAAATAGCCAAGGCACGGGCCAAATCGAAACCTAGGATTCGTTGTTTCATTTCAATCTCCCATGCCACACAACGCCATGTTTAGTATGAATAAGTCACAGCAAGAGAAGCGGAAGGATTGGTTTTTGATTCTGTTAAAGGGCTATTTTCAGCATTTTTAAATAAACGCTTCACCCCTACAGACGAGGAAACCCCCCAGTTTTTATCAAAAGAGTGATTCCACGTCAGGTTTAAGCTGCCCGTATCAAACCCCGCAGTAGGCGCATAAGCCTTATACCCTGAGGCCAAGCTTTGCACTGCTGTCACGCCATAATAAGTTTGCGCATATTTAGCATCTGCATAATGAGCAAAAGCACCCACCGATACTTGATCACCCTCAGTCGAATAAATCGGCGCAGAAAGCCCCACATTATAGGCATTGCCATTTTCACGATGATTCAGCTTTAATTCTGCGCCTAGCGATAAATGCGCAACATCCCATAAATTAACACCTCCCTCTAGGTTTAATAGCGCCGAGCTTTTAATATCTCCCATGCCTTTAAACTTACTTTTTGTGTCTGAGAAATTGCCAATATCATCCCCCCTACTCCCCCCATAACCTAAAGCAATACTGCCATCAAAAATGCCTTTTTCTGCCTGAAAGCCAATACCGCGCATGCCGGCAAAAAAACCATTTGCGGCCTGATAATCTGCATAAAGGAGAGGAGATACTTTATTCTTTTTTCCGCCTACAAACTCCGGGCCGTAAGCGGCCCCCACGGCAAGGGTGATTTTTGATTCATCTGCGGGCTTATCTGCGGCATAAAGGGGAGCCACCATAAAGAGAGAAACCAGAGCAATAATATGACGCATGATGCTTACTCGTTTTTTGAAAGTAAGCCATATTAAAGTTTGATCGTAAAAAGTTCCCTCTTGAGCTGTCTATACTTTGTCGCTAAATTGTACATAAGAAAAAGCTAAAACAAGGTGTATAGAAAGTGTAGATTTTTGCAACGAAGTGTCTTTCCCCAAGCCATCACTGGTAAGCGCTTGTACAATACCGATTGCATATCACGTAAGGGTAAACAATGTTCAGGTTAATGCTGGTAGAAGATGACACCAAGCTGGCGGCACTCATTCAGGAGTACCTCAGCAGCTATGAGTTTAAGGTAGAGATCATTGGCCGCGGGGATACGGCACTCGCCCACTACAAGGCAACTCTACCCGATATTATTGTGCTCGATTTAATGCTACCGGGCTTAGATGGAATGGTGGTATGCCGACAGATTCGTGAAATAAGTAGCGTGCCTATTTTAATTCTGACCGCACGCGAAGATATGTTTGATGAAGTTTCTGGCCTTGAGCAAGGCGCAGATGATTATGTCAATAAGCCAATCCAACCCCGAATTCTATTGGCTCGCTTACGCGCACTATTACGGCGTGGCGCAGGAAAACTGAGCAGCCAAAACGCCCCACTTAGCTTTGGCGAGCTAGAAATATCTAAAACAGATCGCAGTGTTCGCTGGAAAAAGGAAACCTCTACTTTAAGTAATTCAGAATTCAAACTCTTGCTCTTATTAGCCGAGTCCGCAGGGCGTGTTTTATCGCGCGATGATATTTTAAAGTCCATGCGCGGTATTGAATTTGATGGAATGGACAGAAGTATCGACAATAGTATTTCGCGTTTACGCCGCAAGTTTAATGATCACGATTCAGAAAAAATTAAAACCGTTTGGGGCGAAGGCTATTTATTTAGCCCTTCAGCTTGGGAGTAAGCCACGATGTGGAGAATTTATTTACGCATCTTTGTATTGATTGCCGTCGTTACCATTTCATTAACGCAAGTGCTCAGCTATTTAACCAATCAGTTTTATGCAGAGCAGCTTGAGCAATACGCGCTTAAAGATGCGGTTGCACAGATTTTTTTGGTTGAGCAATATCTGGACAATAGCCAAGGGCCACTCTGGTTTAAGCGCTTTAAAACACTGCAGGAAAAAACCAATAATAGCTATGAGCTTGTCCCTCTTGAACGCGCAGTAGCCATGATTGCCCCCCACAACAGACAAAAGTTACTGGAAAAGAAAGTGGTGGTTGACTTTCTAAGCGAAGCTTATTTTCGCCGAGTAGATACAGATAATTCAAAATTCCCTGGTAGCGCTAATCAGGTTATTTATGCCTCAGAAAGAAAAGATCACGACCCCTTAATTGCTAAAATCAAACGATTTCAATACACAATTATCTTTCTTTTATTACTCATCCCTTGCGGAATTTGGTCTTATTTTCATTGGAGAGAATTGCAATCACTTTCTAAAACAGCGAATGACTTTGGCTCTGGCCTATTATCTAGCCGTGCCAAGGCGAGGAAAAGCGCCAGTGTTTATCCGCTGGCACAATGCATGAATTTAATGGCAGAAAGAATTCAGCGCTTAGTTGATTCACAGCGCGAATTACTCCATTCCGTTTCCCATGAATTACGCACGCCGATTGCTAGGCTGGAATTTGGCCTAGAGCTACTCAAAAAAGACGCCCAAAATAATGATCTCAATCCGCGTTTTTTAGCCATGGAAAATGATTTACAAGAGCTTAATGAGTTGGTTAGCGAGCTACTTAACCTAGCAAAAATTGAGCAGCAGCAAGCCCTACCGATGCACAGAGTGAATCTGGCTGAGATGCTACATATCGTTTTAAATTCGCTAGAACATGTGTTGCACGGCAAAGAAATTAGCCACGCCATTCACTCACAAAGCAGTATGGTCATGGGCGATCCTAAGCTACTAAGCCGCGCGCTCAGCAATCTTTTGCGCAATGCTGCCAAATATGCCGAGCATAAAATCAAGATATCCACCCTGCAAAATAATGCGGGCGGGCTAGAGATCAGCATTGAGGATGACGGCCCTGGCATTCCTGACAAGGAGCGCGAGCACATTTTCGAGCCATTTTTTCGCTTAGATCGAAGCCGAGATAGAGCAAGTGGGGGATTTGGTTTGGGGCTAGCGATTGCTAAAAAAGCAGTGACTTTGCATCAAGGGAAGATTTGGGTCGATCAATCGACGCTAGGTGGAGCACGTTTTACCATTAGTCTTACCGAGGCTTAAAACCCACAGCAGCCCGTTAAAGCCGCGAATTTAAGCCTGTAGCGGCTACGCTGAAACCATGCGCTGTGGCATCCAGCGTATGGCTTGTGGCACGGGTTGCGCGCTTAAAGCATCGGCCATCACTTGCTTAGCACAGCTGGTGCATTGGCCGCAGCAGGTTGACACGGCTGTTTGCTCTTGTAACTCAGCAAAGGTGCGCACGCCACCGGCCACGGCTTTGTGGATGGCTTTGTCGGTAACGCTATTACAGATGCAAACATACATGGCAGGCTTCTCAGACTGATAACTGTTCTCATTATATTCTAAAACGGCCGCTTGCCAAGTGATAAATAACACCCATTCTCAAAAAAACCTCAGATAAAGTATACCCAATCCTTAACTGCCAACTTATGCTAAAAAATCTCAGCATACTGAAAGCAAAGCCCCTTTCACCCTTTGTTTTTTCTGATACAGGCATTTGGTAAAAATACCGTTTCATGCAAGCCTGCGCAGAATGCTGACGCGCTATGATGTTATTCTATTTGATGCCACTGTAAGCTCGATCATGACCTTATCGCTCGCCGCCCTTGCGCCCCCTACCGACGCAACCCGCGTTTATTCCACCGCCGAACAAAATGCACTCCGGCTACAAGACGAGCTGCGCAATCTAAGCATCGACGCTAGCGCCCTCCTCCTTTGCTATGAGCGCGCACTCGCGCTACTTCCTCGCCTAGAAGCCGTTCATACCAGTGACACCGAAGCGCAGACTCGCTCACGGCAAGCGGCCCAACAAGCGCATGCCTTAATGCTCACCCTGCATCAACGCTTTATAGAAGCCGCCGCTCAAAAAGCCTATGAAACAGGGCTATTTGTAAGCAATCGCCCCCGCTTAGCAGCGCTCGGCATGGTATTAGAGAGCGCATGGCAACTGAGCTGTCTGCACGCGCGCACGCTTACACCACTCCCCGATGGATTTTGGCTAGGATGCCATCTCTGCTTCGCCGAAATCACCGCACTGGGCTGGGCAAGACGTACTTTAAAAAACGGCAATCACTTAGCGGCCATTTATCGACAAATTATGCTACTGGGCATTAGCGCAAGTAATCGCCTAGAGCCGCAAAAAATGGCCCTGCTGTTTAACATTGTGCAGGATGAAGCGCGCTATCTGGACTTGGTGCAACTCGACCAAGCTTTAAATGAGCAAGGTGCGTTTCTTTACCAAACCGATAGCGATGATGCCCCTCGTTTTACTCAAGCGCTTCCAAGCCAAGAGCCACAAGTTTGGTGGCTGATCGAGACGCAAGGCATTCTTAAGCGGCTAAGCATCAGGCTACAGCGCCTGCTGGTGCAAACAGAAGATCGTCACCATGAAATCCAGCTGATCGGGCGCTTATTACAAGAATGGGCCGCCCCACCACGGCGACAACACTTTCGCCTACGCCGCAGCAATGGCGAACAAATCCAGCTGATTAGTCTATGGTCACGCTGCTGGGACGTTGCCGCTGGCCATATTGACGAGGCCGCCCCAGAGCCCGCCAAACTCAATATTTGTAATATCAGTGCATCGGGCTTACTACTGCAAGGCGAATCGCTCAGCCAGCCCTTACAAGCTGGCGAAATATTGATGCTGCGGCGCGGCGGGCAACACTGGCAGCTTGGACTAGTGCGTTGGTTGAGCTTACGTAGCGATGGCTTATCCAGCGAATGCGGCATAGAGCTAATCGGCCGCTCGCCAGAAGCCGTACATATCGCGCCGATCACCAGCCTAGGCGCAGACACCCTCACCCCAGCCCTAAGCCTTGCGCCCGACATCCGCCGAGGCCACAGCGGCATGCTGATTTTGGCCGGCAAGCAATACCAAGCCATGCGCATGTTCACCGTCCACGATTCACGCGGCATCTGCAAAGTGCGGGCCACGCGCCTAGTGATGCAAACGGCTTACTATCAATTTATTGAAACGCGGCTGGAAGAAGTGACTCCTAAAGCCCTGCCGGAGGACTGATGCACTGCATTGATCCGTATTGCTGCGCCAGCGTGTTTTCAGGCTAGAAAATGAATCACTACGCAAACTACATTAAAAAACGAGGGAGATTGTCAATTACACGACAGCCAATACAGTAAGATTTGCTACACTGCTGAACCCTATTCTGCTTAAATATAAAGCAAGCAGTCAGGCATGATCCGGCTTCAACAGCACGAACAGAATGGAAATCCCCGCTCAATCGGCTATCGTATCTCGGCATAAAATACTTCCGGCTGCGCCCAGCAAGGGTTTCACAAGGGGCTCAGCGTTTTTATGCACCCAAGATGGTGGTTTTTCTGCTGTTTTAGGGTGTCTACATATAGTTATATGCGCAAGGCTGAAAATGAGAGTCTTTAAATATCGCGGCGGCGGCAAAGCAACACTTAAAAGAGACTTAGCTTCATTAGCCAGAAGCCAGGTATATCTAGCCCCCATCGACACACTGAATGATCCATTTGAAGCGCAAGTAAAAATAAATGGTGAAAGCTTCGAGATTGGTAAATTTCTCAAGATGCTTCCAACCTTCAAATACAACGAAAACATCAAAATAGCCGAAGGCAATTTCATCAATGCTATTTCTAAGTTTATCGAAACATCAAAGTCTTGGGGCATCTACTCGCTAAGTAAATCCCATAAAGATGAACTTCTGTGGGCCTATTACGCCGATTCACATCGAGGATTTTGCATTGAATACGACTTAGAAATTCTCAAAAAATATCAAATTGAGCACGAACCAAGCATTGATGTCGAATATCAAGAATGCATACCGACAATCGAAATGCTAGATATGCTGGCATTAAACGATAACCAACAATTACTTCAGAAGAAGATAATTGCTACGAAGTCTAAGCACTGGAAGCATGAAAATGAGATTCGTATAGTTACCGGAAGAACCGGGTTTTACGATTATGATTATCGTGCGTTAAAAGCAATATATTTCGGTCATCGCTCCGAAGAGAAATTTAGAAAACTAACAATGCGCCTGCTAAAAGGCCGCTCAATCAAATACTACCTTATGAAGCCAGAGAACGGGGCTTATAATCTGGAACGCCACGAGCTAGAAGACCTATATCATAGCGCTCCAAAATATATGGAAAATGTGGCTAAGGTCGAAGCGGGAGTTCCTTATCTTGATGAAAAGATTACTCCCTTTGAAAACCTTATAAATTCTGCAATTGAAATTGTTAGAAGAGAGCCATATTGCAGAAAAATAATAGATGCATACCTTAGCGACTCTAAGGAAACTCCCGACAATCCTGTTTTTTACATAACATATGAAAGAAACGATGGCGCCATAAGAAACTTCTTCATTAGCAAAAATGAAATACTTCTGAATGGGTCATAGCAGGGGTACGTATAACACAGAAAAAACCGGGGACAGACCACGGTTAATTGTTATTTTTCAATCAAAGGGGCCTCGCCACTTTCGAACGACATTGGGGACAGACCACAGTTAATTTTTCAATTAACCGTGGTCTGTCCCCATAAATCCCTAAATCCTCCTGCTTAAATCCTCCTGCTTGATAAAAACCTCAGCATGACGAAAAACGGAAAGGACGTTTAGATGGGAGGGCTGAGCGCTTACAATTAATCAGCCAATGCTTCTTCCAGCACTTCAATAAAGCGTGCATTTTCAGCAGGCAAGCCAATCGAAACGCGCAAGGTGTTGGTCAGGCCGTATGGGGCTAATGGGCGAATGATCACGCCGCGTTGCAGCATAAATAAATTAAGCGCTGCCGCATCGCCACAATGAAAGGCGATGAAGTTGGCTTGGCTAGGAATAAAGCTTACGCCCAGGCGCACAAAGGCTGCCGTTAATTGGGCCATGCCTTCGCTGTTTACGCTTAGGGTTTCTTTTAAGAATTCTTCATCGTCCAGAGCTGCCGTAGCCGCTGCTTGCGCAAGGCTATTCACATTAAATGGCTGGCGCACGCGGTTGATCATATCGGCCACTTCCGGCGAAGTGAGTGCCATACCCACGCGCAAACCGGCCAAGCCAAAGGCTTTCGAGAAAGTACGCACTACAATTAGATTCGGGAAGTCTTTCAGCCAAGCGATTGAATCTGGGCGTTTTTCTGGGGTAAAGAATTCGGTGTAAGCCTCATCCAAGACCACCAATACATTTTTTGGGCAGTTTTGTAAGAACTCAAGCAAATCACCCGGTCTTGCCATAGTGCCGGTTGGGTTATTGGGGTTGGCAATCCAAACCACCTTGGTGCTTGGTTCAATCGCGGCCAGCATGGCGTCTAAATCGTGGCCGTAATCTAGCGCATTCACTTGAATGCCTTTTGCGCCAACGGCTTGCGTTGCCAATGGATAAACAGCAAACGCATATTGCGAATAAACCGCAGAATCACCGGGGGCTAAAAAAGCATGGGCAATCAGTTCCAGCACATCGTTCGAGCCATTGCCTAAAACAATTTGCTCCGTTTTTACATTATATTTTTTTGCGACTTTGCTTTTTAAATCAAAGCCATTGCCATCTGGATAACGGGCTAATTCAGCTAATTCTTTTTCAATCGCGGCGCGGGCCTTGCTGCCCATTCCCAGCGGATTTTCATTTGAAGCCAATTTCACGATATGGTCAGGATTTAAGCCCATTTCACGCGCCAATTCAGAAACCGGCTTGCCTGGCTGATAAGGTGCAATTGAGCGAACATATTCTGGGGCTAGATCTTGCAAACTCATTTGAAAATCCTTTTTGCTATCCGACGAATCGGGGATGAGGGAACAGCACAAGCAGTAGTGCGATTCATTAAGTGAAAGCACGCTTAAAACGCCAGCATAGAATCAAATCGGGCGTTAAAACAAGGCTTTCTAAATAGGTAATATGCTAAGCCTTCCACCACTCACCTTCTATTGCTCCCAGTGAATTGGCCATAATATCCAATAAATTGCGTGGATCAGCCGCAGATTGCAATTTACTGTATTCTGCTGCCGCTAAGAAGCCCGCAGCGACCGTTTCTTCAAGGAATTTTGTGAGTGAATTGTAATAATTACCGGTATTAAGCAGGCCAACCGGCTTGTTATGCAGGCCAATTTGCGACCAAGTCAAGATTTCAAACAGCTCATCTAGCGTACCAAAGCCGCCTGGCATGGCAATAAAGCCCCCTGCCAGCTCGGCCATTTTGGCCTTACGGCTGTGCATAGAGTCGACAATAATTAGCTCGGTGCAGGTCTCCAAAGCTAACTCTCGCACCGCCATAAATTCGGGGATCACCCCAATCACTTTACCGCCTGCATCCAAACACGCCGTAGCCACTTCCCCCATCAGACCAACGTGGCCACCGCCGTAAACAAGGGTGATTTCACGCTCGGCCAACACCACGCCCAGCTCCCGTGCCGCAGCCGTAAACTTAGGCTGAATACCGTGCTTGGCACCACAAAAAACGGCTACTGATTTCATTTTTTACCTTAACTATTAAAAAGAGGCTTCAGCCAGCCTTGATAAAGCGCTAAACCTTGAACCACAGAGTAAAACGAGGACACAGAGCACACAGAGAACCCCATTCAAACCTCGCTTTCTCTGTGAAACTCTGTGCTCTCTGTGTGCTCTGTGGTTTAAGATTTTACCTACGCAGCATTAAGCTGATGCATGCTTATAATATGGAAACACGACGCCTACTGCTGACAAAACAATGCCGCCCCCGTAAGAGCGGCATTGCGTTTGGCGACATCAGATTTAAATCACCGCAACAGGATACGATCCCAGCACCTTCACAAAGGCGGCGACATCGGACAGCTCGGCCAGCGCGGCTTGTAGTGGTGCGCCGCTAACATGCCCTTCTACATCCACAAAGAACACGTATTCCCAGAGGCCAGCGCGGCTTGGGCGGGATTCGAATTTATCCATCGATACGCCGTTTCTGGCGAGGGGCTCAACCAAGGTATGCAGCGCACCGGGGCGATTTGGGGCAGAGATCACCAAGGAGGTTTTATCTCGGCCACTCGGGCCTACTTCCTGCATACCCAGCACCAGAAAGCGCGTGGTGTTGTTTGGTTCGTCTTCAATATTTTGCGCAAGGCTCAATAGTGCATAGTTTTCTGCTGCTGCATCCCCTGCAATGGCCGCAGACGATTCATCTAGGCTAGCTAAACGCGCGGCTTCCGCATTACTAGAAACCGACACCCGCTGTACTTCAGTAGGCAGGTTTTTATTCAGCCATTCATGGCATTGCGATAGGCTTTGCGCGTGTGAGTAAACGCGTAGCAAGCCCGCCTTACCTTCCACCTTGCGCAATAAATGGTGATGAATACGCAGCACCACTTCGCCACAAATTTTAAGCGGTGTGTTGACCATTAAATCTAGCGTGCGGCCAACAGCGCCTTCGGTGGAGTTTTCTACCGGAGCCACCACATAATCGGCGGTCTTGGCTTCAACCACTCGAAATGCTTCATCGATCGAGCCACAAGCCAAAGTATTGGCCGCATGTCCAAATTGCTTAATCGCGGCGGCTTGGCTGAATGTGCCTTCCGGCCCCAAATAGGCGATGGTCAGAGGGCGTTCCAGCGCAAGGCAGGCAGACATAATTTCGCGGAACAGCTTGGCCATGGTTTCGCCGCTTAAAGGCCCGCGATTTAAGGATTTCACCCGCGATAAAACCTGCGCTTCGCGCTCTGGGCGATACACAATACCGCTGCCTTTAATCTCGCCAATGGTGCGGGCATGGCTGGCGCGCTGATTTAGTAGCTGAATAATTTGTTCGTCGATGGCATCAATGGCATCACGATGTTGGCTTAATTGTTGTTCACTCATTGATTTCTCGAATTTAAATAGGTGGTGGGCTGCTCTGCACACGAAACGCTAAGCGCAAACACAGCCACCAAACAGGCACTTGATGCGGATAGATGAGGCCTTCGCGAACGCGGGCTTCAACCCCAACCCTATCAACTTAAGCGGAATGTTTTTCGTAGGGCGGGTGAAGCCCGCGAGCGATGCTGAAAAATACGCGGGTTTCACCCGCCCTACGAAGGCCAAACCATCATTTAATTAGCCGTGGCTTTTTGCAAAGGTGCGCATGTATTCACACAGCACCCGCACACCTTCGATCGGCATGGCGTTGTAAATGGAGGCGCGCATTCCGCCTACAGATCGGTGGCCTTTTAATTGCAATAAGCCAGCGGCCTTAGCGCCCGCCAAGAAATCATCGTCTAATTTTTCATTTTTTAAATTAAACGGCACATTCATGCGGGAACGGAATGGTTTATCCACCGGGCAATGGTAAAAACCATTCGATGATTCGATGGTTTCATACAGCAAAGAGGCTTTTTCGATATTTTTTTGCTCAATTGCAGCAAGACCACCTTGATTCAACAACCATTTAAATACCAAGCCCGCCACATAAATACCAAAAGTCGGTGGCGTGTTGTACATGGATTCGGCATCGGCATGCACGCTATAATCCAGCATAGTTGGCGTGTTTGTCCGCGATTTACCCAGCAAATCTTCACGAATAATCGCGATACAGAGGCCAGAAGGGCCAATGTTTTTTTGTGCGCCCGCGTAAATCAGACCAAATTTAGACACATCAATCGGGCGCGATAAGATATTGGACGACATATCGCAAATCAGCGGCACTTCGCTCTTTGGGATATCGGCAAATTCAACGCCACCGATGGTTTCATTGGCGCAGTAGTGCAATAACGATGCTTCTTTCGAGCGCAGCCATGTTGATTCGGCAGGGACATAGCTAAAATTACGATCTTCACTGCTGGCAATCACATTCACTTTGGCAAAGCGCTTCATTTCTTTGATGGCAATTTTGGACCAGTGGCCGGTATTCACCACATCTATCGTGCCGTTCTCTGGCAGCAAGTTCAGCGGGATCATCGAAAAATGAACGTGAGCGCCGCCTTGCAAAAACAATACTTTGTAATTTTTTGGAATATCCAAAAGCTTACGCAGGTCCGCCTCTGCCTCATGGATAATCTGGGTAAATTCCTTACCGCGATGGCTCATTTCCATGACACACATGCCCGAGCCGTGCCAATCGGTCAGCTCTTGCTGCACGGTCAGTAATACTTCACGCGGCAAGACCGCTGGGCCAGCAGAAAAATTATAAATTTGAGTCATATGTTCGCTTATCCCTTAGGCAAGTAGAAAATGGGCGCGGGCAACCGCCACCGGCTTACTGCGATCTTCCTGCCAAGCTGTCATCAGCACATTGGCGACGCGCTTGCCTTGGCGAACAATCTCACATTGGCCATACAGCTCTGTCGGACGACCCGTGCGTAAAAAATCGATAGAAAAATCAACAATCTTAGGCACGCTATGCGCCTCCGATGCCCACATCACATGCAAAATAGCGGCGGTTTCTAAAAAGCCGCCGATCACGCCGCCGTGCAGGGCTGGCAAAATGGTATTGCCAATGTTATGAGTTTGAAACGGCAAGAAAAACAGCGGCTGCCCCTGCTCTTCTCGACTTTGAATCCCCAACAATTTGGCATAGGGAACGGCCTCTACAGCCATAGCAAGCGAATCAAAGCTAGTAATCGGCGGGCTCATGCTGCCACCTCGCGCGCGGAATTACGCATAAATGTACCTACGCTGTAGGCAATAGGGTCGTTGATATCTTCCTGATACGCCGTCGCACGGGTAAAAGCGATCTGCTTAGTGAGTTTATAGCATTCTGCAGTGCAATAAATGGGGAAATCAGGCTTGGCAGGGCGAAGATAATCGAGACGCAAATCTAAGGTGGCGATGGCTTCCAGCTCGGTCAGCATGGTGTAGATCGCCCCTGCGCTGGTGGAATCCACCAAGGAGGTGACTACCCCACCATGAATGACTCGCGTTGCAGGATTGCCAACTAGCTCATCTTTAAAGGGCAGGCAAACGGTCATGCTGCCGTAATGCGCTTCGCCAAATTTAAAGCCCAGCACTTGGCAGTGCGGCAGGGTCATAAACCATTCTGAAATTTGATTAAATAATGCAGGTGATGCAACAGGCGCTTCGCTCATAGACCATCCCTTTTTTGAAGCAGGGCTGGTGTTTAAAACAAGCACCAGCCAATGCAAACTCCACACACAACACTGGCCTGTCTTGCAGGCCAGTGTTGTTATTTTGCGAAGAAAAACTTACTCCGCAGCTGGCTCGTCGCCTTCAGCAGCATCACCCTCTGCAGCGGGCGCATCGCCCTCAGCAGAAGCCGCGTCTGCAGCAGGTAATTCACCTTCAGCAAGTAACTCGTCATCTTCTAGCAAATCGTCATCTGAATCGGTTTCACACACTTTTTCCAGACCTGACAAATGCTCGCCTTCATCCAGATTAATCAAGCGTACGCCTTGAGCAGCGCGGCCTGTTTCACGGATTTCAGCGACTTTGGTACGAATCAGCACGCCGCCGGTGGTAATCAGCATCACGTCATCGGAGTCTTCAACCAAGGTCGCCGCAACGAGCTTACCGTTACGATCGCCAGTATCAATTGCGATCACGCCCTGCGTACCACGGCTAGTCAGGCGGTAATCACCGACTGGCGTGCGTTTGCCATAACCGTTTTCGGTTGCGGCCAGCACTTGCTGATCGTCGCGCTCGGCCACCAGCAAGGAGATCACTTTCTGACCTTCCTGCAGCATCATGCCGCGCACGCCTGTTGCAGTACGGCCCATGGCACGCACGTCACCTTCGTGGAAGCGAACTGATTTACCTGCGTCAGAGAACATCATGATCTGATCGCCACCATGCGTCAGCTCAACGCCAACTAGGTAGTCATCCATATCCAGACCACAAGCAATAATGCCCTTCTTCATTGGACGCGAGAAATGCACGAGTGAGGTCTTTTTCACCGTACCCATCGCTGTGGCCATAAAGACAAACTGATCTTCGGTAAATTCTTTCACTGGCAGAATCGCGCTGATTTTCTCGCCTTCTTGCAATGGCAAGAGGTTCACAATCGGCTTGCCACGGCTATTACGACCGCCCTGTGGCACGTTGTAAACTTTCAGCCAGTACACGCGGCCATGCGATGAGAAGCACAAGACGTAATCGTGGGTGTTCGCCACAAACAACTTGTCGATAAAATCGTCTTCTTTAGTCGCTGCAGCCTGTTTACCACGGCCACCACGGCGCTGGGAGCGATACTCATCAGCAGGCGTCGCTTTCATATAGCCACTGTGCGTCAGTGTCACCACCATATCGGTTGGGGTGATCAAGTCTTCTAAGCTGAGGTCTTCGCCATAGGCAATGATTTCAGACTTACGCACGTCGCCAAATACGGTTTTAACTTCGTTTAGCTCTGTGACAATGATTTCGGAAACGCGCTCTTCACGCGCCAAGATATCGAGTAAATCGATTACTTTTTCCATCACATCACGGTATTCAGCCACGATTTTGTCTTGCTCAAGGCCAGTCAAGCGCTGCAGACGCAGCTCTAAGATAGCCTGAGTCTGTACTTCAGACAGGCGATAGCCATCATTCAAGCTAAAGCCAAATTCTGCAGCCAAACCATCTGGACGCGATGCGCTGACATCAGTGCGGCTAAGCATGTCTTCCACCAGCGCCGAGCGCCAAGTGCGGCTCATCAGGCTGATTTTCGCTTCTGCAGGCGTTGCTGCCGCTTTAATCAGAGCGATGATTTCATCGACATTAGATAAAGCAACCGCCAAGCCTTCCAGAATATGGCCGCGCTCGCGTGCTTTACGCAGCTCGAACACGGTACGGCGAGTCACCACTTCACGGCGATGACGCAGGAAGCATTCCAGCACCTGCTTGATATTCAATAAGCGCGGCTGGCCATCGACCAGTGCCACCATATTGATACCAAAGCTGTCTTGCAGCTGAGTGTGCTTATAGAGATTATTAAGAATAACCTCAGCCACTTCGCTGCGTTTCAGCTCAATCACCACGCGCATACCGGATTTATCCGATTCATCACGGATTTCGGTAATACCTTCGATGGTCTTCTCGCGTACCAGCTCAGCAATGCGCTCCAGAAGGCGCGCTTTGTTCACTTGGTAAGGCAGCTCATCGACGATGATGGCCTGCTTATCGCGGCTGACATCTTCGAAGTGGACACGCGCCCGCATAATCACGCGACCACGACCAGTGCGATAGCCTTCACGCACACCGTGAATACCATAAATGATACCGGCGGTAGGGAAATCGGGCGCAGGGATAATGTCGATAATCTCATCGATCGTCAGCTCTGAATTGGCCAGCAAGGCCAAACAGGCATCGATCACTTCGGTGAGGTTATGCGGCGGGATATTGGTCGCCATCCCAACAGCAATCCCCGAGCTGCCATTAATCAGCAGCGTAGGAACACGCGTCGGCAGAACCGTAGGCTCAAGTTCTTTTTCGTCGTAGTTAGGCGTGAAATCGACCGTTTCTTTATCGATATCTGCCAGCAATTCAGAGGAGATTTTTTCTAAACGACATTCTGTATAACGATAGGCAGCAGCAGAATCACCATCGATCGAACCAAAGTTACCTTGGCCGTCAATAAGCGGATAGCGCATGGAGAAATCCTGCGCCATGCGGACCAAGGCCTCGTAGGCGGCGCTATCACCGTGCGGGTGATACTTACCGAGCACGTCACCAATCACGCGGGCACACTTCACATAGGAGCGATTCCAAACGTTATTGCTTTCATGCATTGCAAACAGAATGCGGCGGTGTACCGGCTTTAAGCCATCACGAACATCAGGCAAAGCGCGTCCCACGATTACACTCATCGCGTAATCGAGATAGGAGCGGCGCATTTCCTCTTCGAGACTTACCGGGATTGTTTCTTTGGCAAAGTTTTCGAGCATCTTAGATAGGGGCCGGGGCGTCATATAAATACGCACCACGCGTAAACTTATAAATCAATACGGTGGTGCCGTTGCAATGCCGCAACACATTCGTTGCGGCACGCGCGTTCGATGCCTAAGTGTACCACGGGGGCGAAGATGCTCCAATTGGGCTACCCTTAACCGTGCCTCCCCACAACAGAATCACCCCTACGGCAAAAATTACAGCCTTACTATTTGCCGCAAGCATGGCGAAACCATTAGAATGCAGCACGTGTATGGAAAAAAAGCCTTGACGGGTTATCGAGCAAGGCTTATCCAGAACCTACCAAGCAATATAAATATCAGCTTGCTAAATGATTCTCTAGGAGATTAAAACTATGCTGTCGATCAAGCAATCCCTGACACGTCTTGCCGTTGTTGCGGCTTTGGGTGCAATGAGCACTGCTGCATTTGCTGGCGTTGAAGCTTACACACAAAACGCAAACACCCCAGGTACTGTTGTTAAAAATGGTATCGGCGAATGCTGGCGTACCGGCACTTGGACTAAAGAAGCCGCAACCGTTGAAGGTTGTGATGGCTACGTTAAGCCAGTACCAAAAGTAGCTGTAGTAGAAGCTCCCGTTGTTGTAGCGCCTGTTGTTGTGGCCGCTCCAGTGATCAGCACCAAGCACTTCACACTGAAATCTGACGTTCTGTTCGACTTCAACAAATCAACACTGAAGCCAGCGGGTAAAGACGCTTTAGACAAGCTGTACGAAGAAGTGAAGGGTATGGACCCTAAAGATGGCGAAGCGATTGTAATTGGTTACACTGACCGTATCGGCTCAGACAAATACAACCAACCGCTGTCAGAAAAGCGTGCTAAGTCTGTAGCTGACTACCTTGTTTCTAAGGGCGCTCCAGAAGGTCGCGTTAGGTTTGAAGGTCGTGGCAAGGCTGAGCCAGTAACTGGCGACACTTGCGGCAAGGTTAAAAACCGCGCTAAGTTGATCGAATGCCTGTCTCCAGATCGTCGTGTTGAAATCGACATCAAAGGCACAAAAGAAGTTGTAGCTCCAGCTAAGTAATCACTTAGACAGCACAAAAAGCCCCGCCAGTGCGGGGCTTTTTTACTATTTACTCGAGAAATCCAATGCACAAACTTGCTCTCATGATTTTAGTTGCGGTGACGAGCCAAACCACGTGGGCTGATGCAGTCAGTGATTTAAAAAATTACCTAAGCAGCACGCAATCTTTACAAGCCAACTTCAAGCAAACAGTGACAAGCCAACAGGGAAAAGTACAGCAAAGTAGCGGCACGCTGGCCATTCAGAGGCCCGGCTTATTCCGTTGGATTTATCAAAAACCATTCGAGCAGCTGATTATTGCCGATGGCAAACAGATCTGGCTGTATGACCCCGACTTGAAACAAGCCACCGTCAAATCTGTAGGTAAGGCTTTAGAAAGCAGCCCTGCAGCGCTACTGGCAGGTAATAATCAATTTGAGCGCAACTATAAACTACGCGCCCTCGCCAGCAGTGAAGGCATCGATTGGCTAGAAGCCATTCCTAAGCAAGCGGATCAATCGTTTAACGTGATCAAACTAGGGTTTAGCCAAGGCCAGCTCATGCAAATGGAGCTGCACGACAACTTTGGACAAACCACGCGCATCTACTTTAGCGCACTCAAAATAAACCCTAAAATTGATGCCAGCCAATTTAGCTTTACTCCGCCTAAAGACGCGGACGTGATTCGTGAATAAGTAATAAACAAGAGCTCCCCCTAACCCGCAACACGGACATTCTCTTTGAGCGATTTATTTGCAAAGCCCGGCCATATTCCTCTGGCCGAGCAATTACGCCCAAAAACCATCGCAGAAGTCGTTGGCCAGAGGCATTTACTCGCCCCCGGCAAGCCCTTAGCCGCTGCTATTTCAGGTGGCAAGCTGCACTCCATGATTTTATGGGGACCACCTGGCGTCGGCAAAACCACCCTCGCCCGCCTGCTCTCTAGCGCTTTTGATGTGGAATTTATTGCACTTTCTGCGGTATTTTCCGGGGTAAAAGATATACGCGCCGCGATGGAAGAAGCGGAAAGCCATCGCAGCATGGGGCGACACACCTTACTGTTTGTGGATGAAGTACACCGCTTCAATAAAGCGCAGCAAGATGCTTTCTTACCCTTTGTTGAATCAGGGCTGGTCACTTTTATTGGCGCGACCACTGAAAACCCTTCTTTTGAAGTGAATTCAGCGCTGCTTTCCCGCGCTCAGGTTTACGTCTTAAATGCCTTATCAGAAACCGAACTGACAGAACTCCTGCAACGCGCCTGCCATGAGTGCCTGCCCGAGCTGACGTTTGAGTCTTCCGCCATCGATACGCTCACCGGCTTTGCTGACGGCGACGCCAGACGCTTGCTTAATCTGATCGAGCAATCGGCAACCGCCGCCTTGGCCGCCAAACGCACACAAATTGATGCCGCGTTTTTAAGCGAAACACTGACGCTGAATGCACGCCGATTTGATAAAGGCGGCGATTCGTTTTACGACCAGATTTCTGCCTTACACAAATCAGTGCGCGGCTCCAACCCCGATGGCGCGCTCTATTGGCTGACCCGCATGCTCGATGGTGGCGCTGATGCGCGTTATTTATCTCGCCGTATTGTGCGCATGGCATGGGAAGACATCGGCCTTGCCGACCCGCGTGCCATGCAAATTTGTAATGATGCCGCCAGCACTTTTGAGCGCCTAGGCAGCCCCGAAGGCGAGCTAGCCTTGGCACAAGCAGTGATTTACCTCGCCATCGCGCCAAAATCCAACGCCGGCTATATGGCTTACAAAACCGCCAAAGCCTTTATCGCCAGCGATAAAAGCCGCGAAGTCCCCGTGCATTTGCGCAACGCCCCCACCAAGCTGATGAAAGAGCTGGGCTACGGCAAACGCTATCGCTATGCTCACGATGAGCCAGAAGCCTATGCCGCAGGCGAAAGCTATTTGCCCGAAGGCCTAGAAGACTTACGCTTTTACGAACCAACCCCGCGTGGACTAGAAGGGAAAATTACCGAAAAATTACGCCATCTTGCCGAGCTGGATGCGGCGTGGCTAAAGCAAAATCAATAAACCAAGGCAAAAGACCAAGGCAAAAGACCAAGGTCAAAAAGATCTTGGATCACAGAGAACACAGAGAACACAGAGAACACAGAGAACACAGAGAAAAACCAAGGCAAGGACACCGAGAAAACCTTAGGAATTAGGATTAAGGGCAGGGTAAAACTGAGCTTTATATGCGCGGTTTCCGCCATCAAACAAATGAAACCCATGGATTCATGCGTCATCCTCGAGGGCTTTTATCGGGGATCCAGCCGTGCAGCTGGATTCCCGCCAAAGGCTCGCGAGAATGACGGCGTTTTGTAGCTAAATAGTTACCTACTGAACTAGGCCCTTAAATCTAAATATATTTTCGCCTTCTCCTTTTCCTCGCTTTTGCCTTTCTCCGTGTTCTCCGTGTCTACAGACTTTAGGTTTGCTCAAGGTTTGTAGATTTTAGGTTTTTAAGCGCTTGCCAGCCGTGTAAACTATCAACCATTCCGAAACAAAAAGACAACGATTATGCTCGATATCAACTTACTCCGTACCGACTTGGAAAACGTGGCGACACGCCTAGCCAGCCGCAAGTTTATTCTTGATGTAAGCGCTTTCTCTACATTAGAAAACGAGCGCAAATCGCTGCAAACACGTACCCAAGATTTACAAGCTAAGCGCAATGCCAGCTCCAAGCTGATTGGCCAAGCCAAAGCAAAAGGCGAGGATGTATCGGTCATTATGTCCGATGTGGCCCATCTGGGTGACGAGCTGAAAGCCGCCGAAACCGCACTGGCTACGCTACAAGACAAAATCAATGACATACTGTTGTCCATGCCCAATCTGCCGCACGAATCTGTGCCTGTAGGCAAAGATGAAACCGAAAACGAAGAAGTGCTGCGCTGGGGTACTCCGCGCGTATTTGATTTTGAAATCAAAGATCACGTCGATCTAGGCGGCCCGCTGGGCCTTGATTTTGAAACCGGCGCAAAATTATCCGGCGCGCGTTTCACTGCGCTGCGAGGCAGCATTGCCCGTATGCACCGCGCATTAGCGCAATTTATGCTTAATACCCATACGCTAGAGCATGGCTACGAAGAGGTTTACACCCCGTATTTGGTGAACGCTGCCAGCATGATGGGCACAGGGCAATTACCTAAGTTTGAAGAAGATTTATTCAAAGTAAACCGCCCCGATGCCGAGCCGCTCTATCTAATCCCTACGGCCGAAGTACCGGTCACCAATTTTGTTCGTGACAGCATCGTGAAGCTTGAAGACTTACCGATGAAGTTCACCGCGCATACCCCGTGTTTTCGCTCCGAAGCCGGTGCCTATGGCCGTGATGTGCGTGGTTTGATTCGTCAGCATCAGTTTGAAAAAGTAGAGCTGGTGCAAATTGTTCACCCGGATGAATCGCTCAAAACCCTGGAGATTCTGACTGGCCATGCAGAAGCCATCCTGCAAAAGCTGGAATTACCTTACCGCAAAGTAAACCTCTGTACCGGCGATATGGGCTTTGGCGCGCAAAAAACCTACGACCTAGAAGTATGGCTGCCCGCGCAAAACACTTACCGCGAAATTTCTAGCTGCTCCAGCATGGGCGCCTTCCAAGCCCGCCGCATGCAAGCCCGCTTTAAGAATGAGCAAGGTAAGAACGAGTTGGTGCACACTCTAAACGGCTCAGGCCTAGCCGTAGGCCGCACCTTGGTCGCCGTATTAGAAAACTACCAAAACGCAGATGGCAGCATCACCGTACCTGCCGTATTACGCCCTTATATGGGTGGGTTGGAAGTATTGAAGTAAATCCAGCTACTCCCCACAGCCGCTACCCTGTGTAGCGGCTTTTTTATTGCATAAGCCATCAATAACACGCAATAAAATTACTACACCTTTGCAAAAAATCGCACAAAATATGCACTTCACTTTAAGCTGCCGTTCATTCTAATAATCACGAGCTGTAGAATGACGACTATTAACTGATATTACGCAGCGATCCTCTTTTTAGTGCCTTCGGCACGTTGATTTAGGTGCGCCTTCCTTTCTTGTGTGACCAAGAAACGAAGCCAAGCCACAAACTCAAAACACGAAGGCCCCTCCTGCGGTCCAATCGAGTCGGCGGCGGGCGGGATTGGCTCGCTCCCAAGCGATTCCTCGCTCTGGCGTGTTTCAAGGGGAGATTTTTAAGACCCGTGCCACTCGTTGCGATACGACCCCTAACACTCAGTTTTAAAATACTAAAAATCTACAAAACAACTTAATTCAAGCCTTGTTTTTCTCCGTGAAACTCCGCGTTCTCAGTGCCCTCTGTGGTTAAAGATTTGGGTTTGGCTGCGTAACATCAGTTGTTTAAGTTAAATCGATATTTCGTAGGGTGTACAACGACGCAGTCGTTGCGCTCCGAGAGAGCGGTGCGCAAGCAAAACGACTAGCACACCCTACGCAAAACCAAGCGTTGTTCTGTCTTTGACCTTACGCTGATAGAATGGGGATTGCCATTCAAGGCAGCACCCCCAGCAAAGACCAGAGCCGCCTTGCTTCTGCATCGCTAGAAATCAACTCAGCCAATAAATCCCTCAGCGGTTTATTGCCCCACTCCACGCTGCGGTAGATTAAATAGGGCACGGGGCTATGGGGCTCGGTGCGGGCGAGGTAATCGGCGATCAGCTGCAATTGCCGGTAAGCTTCTTCGCGGCTGCTGGGTTGCAAAAAGGGCAATGGGTCGGGTTTTCTTTCGGCGGCGGGCGCGGGTAAAACCAAATCAGGCGTTGCGGGCAAAGGTTGTGGGTGCATGGTCAGCCATTCCTTTAGAATGATTTCCAGCTCCTGCATCAGCAGAAACAATGACTGGAAAGTAGGTGCGTCGTTGCCCATTTTATGATCGCACGCTTGTACCAGCTCGGTGATCTGCGTCAGCCCGTACAGCACAAAGCCATGGGCACTGCGCAGCTGATTCACATCGGCGGCACGAATGGTGTCGTTAATTTTTTGCTCCAGCTTTTTGGCTGCTTCAACGAGAGGTACGGCTGTTTTGCTGGTATTTTTTCCCTGATCCAGCCCCAGATGCTTTTGCCACGCTCGCCAATCGGCTAAGGTAAAACTGTCTAAATCGCTACGTTGATCCAATACCGGCAGGGGTATACGCGATAAAAGTAGGGTGCTATACGCATGGACGCCCCAAGCCAGCGGGCCGGTGCGATAGCTCATATCGCCATCTTGCGGCAAAGGGTGCACCGTATCCCAAAAACGCTGACACAGGCCCAACAACAAACTAAGCGCAGCGCTCAGGCCTTCAATGCCGCGCCTATGCATCCAAGCCTCGCCCAGCCATACCGCCACGGTAAGATCTTTACTGCGGCTTTGTAGAATCTGCCGGCCTAGTTTTTCGACCGTGGCCCAATCGCCGCGCTTCACCTCGGCCTGCCAAATACCGGTAGGCAGGCTGGTGTCGTCTTCCCTTTTGGCTTCACGCAGTAAATCGTATTCGGCTTCGTAGCGAATCGACATGCCGCAGGGGGCGTCTTGAGAAATGGGCTGTAGCAACGATTCCAAGCTGCCTTGCAGTCCGCCGGGTTTGATTTCTACACTCATGGCACCCCAATAATTTCCGTAGGGCGGGTGTAACCCGCCGGGTTTGTAATGTCGTGCAAAAGCCTAGCGGTTTTCACCCCAATCCTATCAACTTAGCTAGATGCTGCCGCACAATGACAAGCATTGAATCATCGTAGGGCGGGTGCAACCCCATGTGCGCTAAGCAAATTTTTTTCATTAACAAACAGCGAAAAAGCATAATAACCACGCTCTTTGCATAGGGCTTTTTAAAGTCCCCTTGAAACACGCAAGCTCCGAACAAGCGGGGCGGGGGATCGCTTGGGAGCGAGGCAGCGAGCCAATCCCGCCCGCCGCCGCCTCGATTGTCCACAGCGAAGGGGCCTTCGTGTTTCGTGGGGCGGCCTTCTTTTGGTTCTTTTCTTGGCCGTTCAAGAAAAGAACGCCCCCGCGGTGGCTACCGCTCCAAAATCAATGTGCCGTAGGCACTAAAAAGATCTTTTTGACTTTGGTTAGCGCACATGGAGTGAAACCCGCGTATTTCGCGGGTTTCACTCGCCCTACGAAAAACATTGCGCTTAAGTTGATCGCATTGGGCTTCGCCCAAGCTAAGCGCTTTACTGTGATTTATCAGAATCTGCCAACGTAATTTGCCTAAAAGGTGAAGCCGGTGCTTTTAGCGGCAGGGCGTTGATCAATTGAATAGGCAGCAAGGCTTTGGCCCCCACTGCGCTGATACCAAAGCGAGCAAACATCTGCGCCCGAGGTTTGGCGGGGCCTCCTAGCGGCAGGCTAAACAGCATGGCGGGATAGCTAAACTCATCCTGTAAAACCATGCCCAGAGGAGCATGGTGATTACGCAAAAAATGTAGCAAAGACCACGCGCCGCTATAGCGCCATTCGGCGTTTTGATTGAGCACGATTAAGGCGGGCTGATTGCTTTCTTCGATAGGCAGTTGCGGGGAGTCCGCTGCCCAACGTAATGAAAAAACAAGGGGCTGGCCTAGCAACCAACGCTGCTTAACTCTCTCCCCCATAGGGAAACGCATACGCTGCGTGCCCACCACAAGGCCCCATTCAATCACCTGATCAGCGCCCTGCTCTTTGTCTTTATCACTGCGCCATTGCACATCGATATCTAGCCCTAAGGGCTGAGGCTGCTCCGCACTGCCGCGCATTAAAATAGGCCCAAGCAAATCTCGGCTGTGTTGCAGGCCAAGTAAATACAATCTTGCGGCATCTCGATTGGGTGATTCATTATCTTCAAGCCCAGCCTGTGCGGCGGGCAGATAAAGATCAATTAAACGCAGTAGTGTGCCCACCCGTTCGGCATCAGCATCGCCCGCGCTGCTATTGGCGGCAAAGGGGAAACGCCCAGCTAGGTATTGATTAAAAAAGCCTGCTAATTGCTGCCAAGCATAGGCGCTGTTTTGTGCTCTTAGCCCTAGACAGCGCTCATTGGCCATATTGACCAGCTTTTGCGCTCGCTCAAAAAAGTAACTGGGCCCCGCAGGCAACTCAACTTGGCGCAGCACGCTATAGCAAGTACTGGCATCCATTTCATTTAAATCTTTACTGATCAGCTGAGCCAATAATGCGGGGCCGCTATCGGGGGCTTTTTCCTTCATTTTTTTCAGATCAGCCGCCAGCCCTTTCCAACGTAAAAGGGTTTGCATATCTTTTACGGGCAAACCCTTGGGATGCGCCGCTAGCCACTCCAAAACCACACCCTGATTCACGGCCACGCTGGCTAGCTGCTCTAGCTGTCGGTTTAGATACTGCTGTAATTCCAACGGGTTATTTGCTTTAAAGCCTTTTAAACTGGCATTTTTCTTGCCATCCCACCAAGAAAAAGTCGCTTGCTTAGGCTGATAAAGCGCCAACTCAGCCAGCATGCTATCGGCCTGGCGCAAGGAGTTAAGCGCGCGCTCGTTGATTTCTTTAATCAACTCGGCCGACAAATCGGTTCGGCCTAAATCCACCAGAGCAGCATTGAGATCTGGTGCTACCCGAATCAGCCCTTCCATGCTATCAGCCGCATTTCTTTGCCCTTGATCGTCCACCGCCTGCCCTGCCATTGTGTGCCACATTGCGTGAGCAGCACTGCTGCTGGCCAAGCCAGCCAAGCCCGCACGATAAGCATCGGGCACCTTACTTAGATTTTGGGTTTGATAATGCTGGCGCTCTTGATAAATCTGTAAAGCCGCAAGCAGCCTTGCCTCACTCATTTCCCGCAGGCCACCACTCACTTGCAAATGCCCCGCCGTATGCCCCTCCATCACAAAATTTTGCTGTAATAGATAACTGATGGCCGATTGCAATTGCAGGACATCTTCTTTCAAACCCACCTCCCCGCGCGAAGTGAGTGAAGAATCGCGATTTGACCAGCGTTCTTTAAACGCTTTTCTCAGCTTGACGGCGAGCTCTTCAATCGCCAATACCGTGTCTTTGCCAATCAAGCTACTCGCACTGGCATGATGAAGAAGTGCCGAATAGCCCGGCACCAAATCCTGCCCCGATGCATTGCTCCACGCGCTATTTGTGGCGGCGATTAATTGCTTGAGTAGGGTGATTTGCTGGTTTAATTGGCTTAAATCGGCATAACTATTGTGTTGTGCGCTTTGCAACTCGGTGAGCTGAGTTTGCACACTATCGGCCGTTTCAATAAATGTGGCGTCTGCGTACAAGCGCGTCAGCCAGTGCTGCATTAAGGCATCAAAATGCTGCTGGGTGTCTTTCGCTGCCGCGTGCAACTGAATCGGCTTACCCATCCACAGGGCGTGCCCAGCGAGAATCGTTTCTATACGATGACGCAGAGGTAAGCGCTCTGGATGAAAATCACCGTCCCACAGGCGATTAGATAGCTCACTGAGCTGGCTGAGCGCATCTGGGCCGCCACGCAAGGCGCGGTTATAAGAAATCACATTTTGCTCGACCACCTTGGCCTGATGGACTAAATGCTGCGCCGCCACATAGCGGGGCCATGTCTCTGGACTGGCCGTATCATCGCCCATTTTTTTATCGCTATCTGCGCCTTCAGCTTGTAAAGCCTGTAAATCCGCATGGATTCGCCGCTGTGCAGAAAAAAACCATTCCGTTTGTAATAAGCTGGCTATTTTTTCTGCCAAGGCCTGATCAAAATTTGCAAATAAGGAACTAGGAAAAAAAATGCTTTCATAATCCAAACGAGGAGCCGCAAACAGCGCCCGCCATAATGCCGCCGCCGATTGGCTATTAGGATCGCCCTCGATTTGTGCCGAGCCACTACCGATCGCACTTAAAGCCCGATTCAAAATAATGGCGTCTTGCCGCTCTGCCTGCCACACCCAAGCCATCGCCAAAAACCACAACAGGCAAAAAAGCAGCGTCGCCAGCCGCGCAAAGCGATGCCAGCGCTGACGTAGCGACATAATCCGCACAATAGGCTGAGCCAAACCGCGCTCGGCGGCCATCCGCTGCCGGAGTAATCCTGAGCTAAATACGGGGATATCAGCCGCGATTTCCTCAGGCGCAAAAACATCAACCTCATCCTGCGGGCTGGCGTAGCTCGCCGCACAATACAGCCCACGTAAAACCGGCGCATCGCCCATGGCATTGCTCTGAAAAGCAGCATCAGCCAAGGCATGTAAAGCAGCGCGTAGCGCATCAAATTGGCGGGGTAGCAAATACAATGCATCGCTAACACCGCCATTTAAGGCGGCCACCTCACAGATGCAATCGCTTAACTGCCTTTGCATTTGCGTGATAGCACCATCTAAATGCTCACGCTGATAGGCACTGGTCAGCGGCAACACAGAAGACCACCCCAAAACGCTCTCTTGCGCCTGATCGGGCAAAGACTCGATCAGCTCGTTCATTCCCGCCACATCTTGCAAGCCGGTAATCAGCCAATACACCGGCAGGGTTTGCCCCAGCTTTTGCTGCGCATCTTGAAATTGCTTACAGAGCGACACATCCCATACGGCATCTTTATTCAGGAGCTGCTTGGCTGACACCGCCCAGATCACCGCATCCAGCGGTCTTTGCCCGCGCACCCTGAGCAAAGCCCCCAATAAACGTCGCCAAGTGGATAAAACCCCTTCGGCCTGCTGATAAATATCGTGCGGCGGCAATAAGACTACGGCGTCGCTATTGTAATAAAAACGCCCAAACCAAGCCGATTTCTCCGCGCTTTTAAGCTGCCAAGCGCTGCATAGCTGCTCGCTACTCGCCTGATCATCGCCTAGCAACAGCAACCAAGGCACTTGATAACGCCCTTCAATCCCACCGTCTTTTTCCATCTGCCGCACAGAATCAATAAATCCGCGACCAAGGCGATCGGCCTTATTACGCCACAGCCACCACAGCAACAAGATGGCGGCAATAATCAGCAAAATAATCAGCAGCTTCACGGCTTAGCCTCACATAGCTGTGGATGCGCTAAATCAACCTGCAAATAAACCGCTCGCCAAAATACGCGACTCATAGCCTGCATCAAGAGGGTAATAATATTGGGCAGCTTCACGGCTTAGCCTCGCTGAGCGGCGGATGAGTTACATCGATTTGCGAATAAATATCCCGCCAGAATAAATGGCTCATCCCCAACATCAGCAGCAATAAAAAAGCCAGCATCAGCGCTAGGCGATATCCATCGGGCAGCATTTTTCGCTCTATCAGCTGCAAGGGCTGCGTCACGCTATGGCCGCTTAATACCTTGCCCAGCAGCGCAATATCCGGCTCCCGCTGATAAACCTGCGCAAACAACGAGGTACGCCAAGCCTCATATTGGGCAGGCTCTCGCCGCAATCGGCCACGAAAGCCCAGCACCAGCGTCATCAGATACACCGCAGCCAAATCGCGCTCGCTAGAATCTTGGCGCTCGATTAAATGCGCCATTTCATCCGCAAGGGTTTCGCCCGAGGTACGGCTATTAAACAGGCGAAACTCTAAAGGCGTGGTTTGCCAAGCAACCTGGCCGCTCCATTCTGTAAACAGCAGCACTTCGTCGATTAAAGCCACAAAAGCATATTGCACCGCTTGGGCATGCACCTTATTGGCCGCGCCCGCTTGCGTCATTACAAGGCGATAAACTCGCCGCGCCAAAACGCTAGTTTCTTCCGCCACACGCAGCAGCAGTTTTTCGGTCGGCTCGGCACTGCTCAATAAGCTGGGGGACAGCAGCAGCCATTCTTCCCAAACCTGACAAAAAGCCTGCTTCAAAGGCAAAGCAGCCTGCTGGCGCGCGAACTCAGTCATGATCCGCCTCACTGAGCACGGGGATCTCATCGCTTGCCTCGGGCACAAACAAGACCACGCTTAAAGGCTCGGTCGCGGCGTTTTGCGCGGGCACGGCAATACAAAGCGGCTCATCAGGATTAAACCACTCGCCAAACTCATACAGGCTAAATAAGCGGGTATCTTCCCCCACGCTATAGCTAAGCTGCTCCTGCCGATCGAGCGGGCGATAAAGCACGCCACGCATTCTTTGCCTTTGTAAGGTTTCAAGCTGCGACAGCGAAGCAATCACCGCCCTATCCAGCCACAGCCGCGCCGCATCATCGCCCACGCCACTTGGCATTTGTACGCCGATTACCCACTGCCCACCTTGGCGTAAGGATAATGGCGGCTTGATCACAAAGCCGACCTTTTCCGGTGTAAATTCGCTGCGGCGATAACCCGCTTTAATCCGCGTCACCGACTTCATAATGAAACCAATCACATCATCAAAACAGGCGAGTAATTCTTCGTAATTAAAAGCCCGAAAAGCGGGTACACCCGCCTGCGGATTCAGTGCACACACCGATCCTGCTACGCCATTTAAAATCAGATAGAGGGAAAGCGGATGCGCCACTCGGCTATCTAAGGCGCTTTGCAGCTCGGGCAATCTGGCCCAAAGCGCGGCGAGTTGCCGATCAATTCTGGCGCTGTCGCCCTCATTATTATCTTGTAATGCCTGCCTGAGCCTGCCGGCTAAAAAAGCACACTTGCCGCGAATCTCGGTGCACAGCGCGGCAATGCGTTTACCCAATAAGGATTCAGGCAAGACCTTGGGCTGGGGCGCAAAATACGCCTTGCGGGCAAAGCCCCCCGCGCCTTCTTCCACCCTAAGTAGCGGCAGGCAAACGCCATCGGCGCGATGCTGCTCATCTAAAATCACCAGATCGGGCCGCCAGAAAGTCAGTACGGCCGGAGACTCTTTGCTGACTAAATCAGGGATATCTTTGCCATCTTGCGAGATATAACGCCGCCCGCTGGCATCGAGTTCGCCCGCGCGATAGAGCGGCGGTACCACCAGATAAAGCGTGGCTTGGCGGGATGCGCCAAGGATGTCTTGAAAGTTCAGCTCCAGCGGTGGATGCACGCCAGGCTTGATGCATAGCCATAGCCCGTCGGGCAGGATGGCTTCTAGGGCCAGTACACGCAAAGTGCCGCTGATCAAAGCCGCTTCGTCGATTTCCACATTCAGCACGCCCCAGTAATAGGGCTGCGCCGCAGAGGCAAGCTGAGCGGCCAATATTTCGGCACGTAAAGACTGCTGTTGAAAATGCTGTGGCAAAAGCTGCATGCCCTCAGACCAGCAAATGGCTTCCGGAATTTGCCCCACGTTATCCCCTGAATGGTGATTTGTTTTTTTTTGGCTAAAGGATATGGCTCGAATTAAGGTCCAGAAATGGCTCACTCAATAAAATCGTCATTCCCGAGTGTTTCTGTCGGGAATCCAGTGGCTCTGCTGGATCCCCGACAAAGGCACCCGAGGATGACGAGCAGCTAATTTCGGGAAGTAAATACGATGCAAATCCTAAGCTTTGTTAAATGGATAAAACCCGCGAATAAACACCTAAGCCAAACTACATCCTGACTCCTGACTCCTACTCCCCACTCACCCAGCGCACGTCTTGGCTGTCTAAATACAAAATCACATTTTTTTGCTGATCCAGCCTGAGCCGGTGCATGCCGGGTGAGCTATAGCCTGCGTACACCAGCACGACCGATCCGCGCTGACCTTTTAAAGGCACATCGGCAATATCTAATCGCTGCCCTGGCACCAGCTCTTTACTCCAAACAAAAAGGGCTTGCGGGAAATCGCGCTGTAGTTGGGCGCGTTGTTCAAACCATTGCGAGGCGGGCAGGGTGAGCAGTTTTTTCAGTAGCTCTTCGTCGTCTACTGCCACCAGATCAACAGGGATGGGGGTATCGTCATTGGCTAAGGAAGCGACAGAAAAAGACACGCTACTCAACTTAATCGTGGGCTTAAACAGATTCAACGTGGAGCAGCTCGCCAGCAGCACACCGCAAGCCAGCATCAGCGCAATGCGAAAAAAGGTGAGTACGCCCCGCACAGAAGCCCCTTTTAAACTTACATAAAAATTATTATTCACGAATGCTTATTATAGAAATAACTTTCTTAAAACTTCCAACTAAATATTTGCAATTACAAGAGTCGTCTTCTAGATTCAACAGACCAAGCGATAGATTAAGCAAGCTGCCGTATGTGTTCCATACATGGAGAAGCCCCGCTTTTCCATGACAAAACGCATTCAACTCGGCAACTGACAACCATGAGGCCGTCATGACAGAAAGCACCCAACACAAACTGGATCGCCTTCGCCCTCCCCGCGTACAAATTACTTACGACGTAGAGATTGGCAATGCGATTGAGAAAAAAGAACTTCCGCTGGTGGTCGGCATTCTGTCTGACCTCTCCGGTCAGCCCAAAGCACCACTGCCTAAATTAAGCGAGCGACGCTTTATCAATATTGATCGAGACAACTTTATTGAAGTACTCGAATCCATCAGCCCAAGGCTGGCGATTCAGGTGGATAACACCATTGCAGGGGACGGCAGCAAGCTCAATATCGAGCTGAATTTTTATGAGCCTAAAAGCCTAGACGATAAAAATGCCGCGCCCAAATCGACCGACTTCAATCATTTCGACCCGATCAGCATCGTGAATAAAGTCGCGCCGCTGAAAAAGCTGTTTGAAGCCCGTCAGCGCCTGCGCGATTTATTAGGCAAGCTCGATGGCAATGATGATTTGGATAAATTATTGCAAGACGTGGTTGCCAATACCGAAGGGCTGAAAGAAATTCAATCCGCCCTGCCTGCCACCCCAGTGCCTGCGCCTGTAGCCTAATTGACGGAGAATCACCATGCCAGAAACACAGCCAGCAGCAGCGGCAGGTGGCGCAACTGCCACTTTAGGTTTACTCGATAAAATCATTCAAGATGGCCGGATGGCGCTGGATGACAGCCAAAAAAGCCATGCCACCGATTTGCTGGGCGAATTTGCCACGCAAGTGCTCGATGGCGTGATGAAAATCGATAAAGATACGGTGGCGATGATTAACCAGCGTATTAAAGAAATCGATGCAATGATCAGCACCCAACTCAACCAGATCATGCATCACAAAGAGGTGCAAGAACTGGAAGCCTCTTGGCGTGGCCTGCATTATTTAGTCATGAACACCGAAACTGGCACACGACTTAAGCTGCGCTTACTCAATGTATCGCGCAAAGATCTGCAAACCGATCTAGAAAAAGCGGTTGAATTTGACCAAAGCGCCCTATTTAAACAGATTTACGAAGAAGAATACGGCACCTTTGGTGGACATCCTTTCAGCGTACTGGTGGGCGATTATAAATTTGGCCGTCATCCGCAAGATATCGCGCTATTAGAAAAACTATCTAATGTGGCCGCTGCCGCACACGCGCCCTTTATCGCCGCTGCCAATCCTAAGCTTTTTGATATGAGCAGCTTTGCCGAGCTGGGCCTACCACGTGATCTAGCCAAATTATTTGAAAGCAGCGAGCTGATTAAATGGCAAAGCTTCAGGGCCAGCGAAGATTCCCGCTATGTCTCGCTCGTCTTGCCGCATGTATTGCTGCGCCTGCCTTACGGCCCAGATACCCTGCCCACTGAAGGCATGAATTATGTGGAAGACGTAGACGGCACCGACGCCAGCAAATATCTATGGGGCAATGCCTCATGGGCACTGGCTCAACGCATCACTAACGCGTTTTCACTCTATGGCTGGTGCGCGGCGATTCGCGGCGTAGAAGGCGGCGGCGCAGTAGCTGGCCTGCCATCGCATACTTTCTCTACCGCATCGGGTGATAAAACACTGAAATGCCCAACCGAAGTGCCAATTACCGATCGGCGCGAGAAAGAGCTGAATGACTTGGGCTTTATTGCGCTTTGTCACAAAAAGAACACCGATCTGGCCGTGTTCTTCGGCGGGCAAACGACCAATAAACCCAAGACCTACAACACGCCTCAGGCCAATGCCAATGCCAGCATCTCCGGCATGTTGCCCTATGTACTGGCCGCATCCCGCTTTGCTCATTACATCAAAGTCATCATGCGGGACAAAATCGGCAGCTTTATGACGCGAGACAATGTTCAAAGCTATCTGAACAACTGGATCGCCGATTACGTGCTGATCAACGACAACGCACCGCAAGAAATCAAAGCGCAATACCCGCTACGGGAAGCCCGTGTTGATGTGACCGAAATCGCAGGCAAGCCCGGCTCCTACCGCGCCACCGTCTTCCTGCGCCCGCACTTTCAACTGGAAGAGCTCACCGCATCGATCCGCCTGGTGGCAGAACTACCACCGCCTGCGGCTTGAGGTGTTTAGACCCTAGGGTGGGCATGTGCCCACCCTGGGAAATAGCCGCTTATTTGCAGCTGTTTTGATATTCGTAGGGCGGGTGAAACCCGCGTATTTATTCAGCATTGCTCGCGGGTTTCACCCGCCCTACGATGATTCAACACTTGCAAACGTGTAGCCACATCATAGCAAACACCTCATTTAATACACATAGGCCACGGCGCCCACGGCAAGCTAAACCACGGCGGATTTCACCCAAGCCGTCAATCAACACCACCATCACAGGGAGCTTTAAACAATGGATGCCATTATTCTCGACTTGGGTGCGGACATTAAGGGCGAGTGCATGCTTGAGGGCTATATCGACAAAATTGAAGTGATGTCGTACAGCCACAATGTAGCCATGCAAGTCACCAATGACGTCAGCAACTCTGAACGCACCTCAGGCAAACCGCATATTGGCGAGTTTACCGCCACCAAATTTGTCGATGCCTCCACCCCGCTGCTCAATCAATACTGCTGCGCAGGTAAAGACATCCCCGAAGTCAAAATCACCATCGGCCGAAACGCCTCGGACGACAGCGGCAAAATTGTGCCATTTATTGTCTACACCCTGACCAATGCCCTGCTATCCAATGTCAGCGTCAGCGGTGGATCTGGCGGCAAACCGGTTGAAACCCTTTCTTTAAACTTCACCAAAATCAAGTGGGAGCTCACCACGCAAAAAGACAGCGGCGACAAAGAAGGCACCGCCGCCAGCACATGGGATTTAGCCGCCAATAAGCTAATCAAAGGCTAGCCCGCCCTGCTTTTATAAGGTTGACTTTAAGCGTGATTGCAAGCTGCATTCGCGCTTAAAGTCATCAACATCATTGGCCTTATTCTTATGCAAACCGACACCTTTCGAGTGCCTTTGTTTGAGCGCCTAGAAGACAACGCGCCGCACAGCGCAGAAATCACCCCGCTCCGCCAATATGGCAAAGCCGCAGTGATGGCATCGGTGTGCAATGAGCTTTCCCGAATACTCAATACCCGCAGAGGTAGCGCGCCCAGATTAAGCGAGCACAGCATTATCGACTATGGCATCGCCGACTGGAGTGGTTTTAAAACCGGCTTTGAAGCAGACCGCCGCCAGTTTATCCGCGATATCAAACAAGCCATCAGCGTATTTGAACCGCGGCTGAAAAACATACAGATCGAGATATTCAGCACAGATGGCCGAAGCGCCGCCCTCAGCATCTGCGCCCAATTACGTGGCACACAAAATGAGCGGGCAGTGCTGTGTATTAAGCAAACTGAGGATGGGATCAGTGTTGAGGAAGTAGATACATAAAATGCATTCGAGGCCCAGCGCAATATGCGCTGCATCAGTTTGATTTATTCCCCCCTTTGAAAAAGGGGGGCCAGGAGGGATTTAGCACGGTATCTCTTTGCCCAAAAAGCCAGTTCAAAGACAAACCCCCCTCAATCCCCCTTTTACAAAGGGGGAAGCTACTGCACTGAAGTGCCACCTAAAGTTGTGTTGATACTTGTGCACGTACGACGTATTCGAAGCGAAGCGCAATACGACTTCATAAGTTTGATTTATTCCCCCCTTTGAAAAAGGGGGGCTAGGGGGGATTTGGCATTGCTTTTCTTTACAAAAAAACAGCAGCTCATTCAAAGGCAAATCCCCCTCAATCCCCCTTTTACAAAAGGGGAAGCTACTGCACTGAAGTGCCGCCTAAAGTTGTGTTGATACTTATTGCACGTACGGCGTACTGCGCTGCGCTTCGAGTACGCCCTACATGATGTCGCTTCGAGTGCGCCCGACGATACGGCAAAGCATTGAGGTTTAAATGAGCGATTCAATAGACGATGTTTTGCTTGATTACTACCAGCGTGAGCTGACCTGGCTGCGCCACGCCGGGGCGGATTTTGCTGAGCGGTTTCCTAAGATAGCCCACCGGCTGGAGCTTTCCGAGTACGAATGCCCGGATCCGCATATTGAGCGCCTACTTGAAGGATTCGCTTTTTTAAATGCCCGCTTGCAGCGCCAGTTAGACGATGATTTTTCGCAGCTGAGCAGTGCATTGCTGGAAGAACTCTATCCTTACGCCATCCGCCCCATGCCTTCCACCGCCATCGCCTGCTTTCAAGCCGATGCCAGCAAAGGCAATGCCAATAGCGGGCTTGAAATCAAACGCGGCACGTCGCTATTTGTAAACCACCAAAGAAGCGAGCAGGAAACCGACAGTATTTACTTTAGAACCACCGCCCCGCTTACCGTCTGGCCTTTGCAAATTGATGAAGCCATCTTGCTGGACGCCGAAGAAGCGCAAAAACTCACCGGCCTAGCCAAGGCACAATCGGCGCTTAAAATCCGTATTCATTGCAATGCGGCTGAGGGCTGGCCTGCACTTACTTTAAGCACGCTAAAAGTACATTTAGCCGGATCACCGCTGACTGCCGCAGCACTTTACGATTTACTCGGCGCACATAGTATCGCCATGTTTAGCTTACTAAAAAACAAAATTGCCCCCATCAAAGGCTTACCAGAGGCCTGCGGCTTTACTGATAATGAGGCACTTTTGCCCAGCGAAAGCGGTGTACTTGCCAGCCACAGAATGCTGCTTGAATACTTTAGCTGCCCAGCCAAATTTGCTTTTTTTGAGCTACCGATCAGCATTCCTACCTCAACCGAGCATGATTTAGAAATCATCATCGCCTTTAACACCGCCCCCGCCAGCCGCCTTAGCCTGCAAGCCAGTGATTTGGCCTTGGGCTGCGTGCCGGTGATTAATCTCTTCCCCCGCACCTCCGAGCCTTTACGCCCCAGCGGCAAAACGCGCGAATACCGCATCGTGGCCGACAGCCACCGAGAACACGCCACCGAGATCTATGCCATCGGCCAAGTACGAGCCAGCAAAGCCTACGGCGCGCAAATTGTGCCGCGCTATTTTGGCCTAAACCATGGTGATGCCAATGGCTGCTTCTGGCACGCCAGACGCGTTGACGGCGTCGCTCAGCGGCGCGGCAGCGATATGCTGCTCACTTGGGTGAACGCGAATTTCCTAGCCACCGACCCGCCCGCCCCCACGCTAAGTGCCGAGCTACTTTGCACAAATCGATTTTTGGCCGAATCGCTGGCGGCGGGCACGGCACTGGCCTTTGAGCAACCCGGTCCTGTCGCCAAAGTACGCCTCATGGCCTCGCCCACCCCACAGCGCCCTTACGCCAGCGCCGCGCAATGGCGCTTGGTTTCGCAGCTTTCCTTAAATCATTTGTCACTCATCGAAGGCCCACAAGCCCTTACCGCGCTGCGCGAAATATTAAACCTCTACAACGTTGGCCACAGCGCATCCACCCAACAGCAAATAGCCGGAATTCGCAGCATCCACACCCAGCGCACGGTGGATCGAGTCGGCAAAGAAGCATGGCGCGGCTGGCGCAACGGGCTGGAAGTCAGGCTGGAGCTAGACGCCAGCCAATTTGCAGGCAGCAGCAGAGTCTTATTCTCTGGCGTACTCGCCCAATTCTTCGCCCAATACGCCAGCGTAAACCGCTTTATCCGCACCGTATTAGTAGAAAAAGACCGAGAAATAAAAACATGGCAACCGCTGGTGGGCGATCCCTTAGTTCTGTGAATTTATCGAAAGTGGAAACCCAAACCTTGAACCACTTCGGCCCCAGAGAACACGGAGTTTCACGGAGAAAAACAGAGTTTGAAGCAGCACTGATGTTTGAAGTTCGAGTTTGAATATACACAACTTAATCAACGAAAAACGTAATAACCACGCTCTCAGCACGGGGCTTTTACCCTCCCCTTGAAGCACGCCGAAGCGAGGAATAAGCGGCTCGGGGTTTCGGAAAAGGGGTAGCGAGGCAGCGAGCGCGCAGCCTTTTTCGCCGAGCCGATTATCCGCAGTGAGGGGCCTTCGTGCTGGTCGGGGCGGCCTTCTTT
>JANYCY010000038.1 GCA_025360045.1 Janthinobacterium sp.
GCTCTCCCGCCACTGTGTCACGCGCAGTAGCCACTCCCCGCGCCGAGCCTGCAAATCCCCCATAAATCCTCCTGCTTGATAAAAACCTCAGCATGACGAAAAAAGGGAGTGGCGTTTAGATGGGAGGGCTGGGCGCTTACGCTCGACCGTCCCCGATCTATGCCGCGAGCACGGCATGAGTTCGGCCTCTTTTTATAAGTGGCGCGCTAAGTTTGGCGGTATGGACGTCTCGATGATGACGCGCATGAAAGAACTGGAGGATGAAAACAAGCGCCTTAAAAAGATGTATATCGAAGCCCAAATGCAGGCTGACATCATCAAGGAGGCCATGTCAAAAAAGTGGTGAAGCCATCTCAACGTCGCGAGATGGCTCACTGGGCCGTTGAAACCAAGTCTGTGTCCATTCGTGCGGCTTGCGCTAGTTTTGCGATTAGCACAACTTGCTATCGCTATATTCGTAAGCTGGATGCAGAAAATACCCAAATCGCTGATTCATTAGTCCAGCTCACGGAAACGCATCGTAACTGGGGCTTTGGCCTCTGCTTTTTGCATTTGCGCAACGTCAGGAAAAAGCACTGGAATCATAAACGGGTCTACAATCAGGCGGGACTTGACACTTAAACGTAACCACCAACTCGCACGCTTCATCGAAAATGCGGGATCAACTTTGCTTATAAATTCACAACCGAGTTCGTCAATCATCGACGCCTGAAAATCCTGTAATGCAGGCATTGAGCCGCGAGAGTAACCTCGCTGCCTAATTTTCTCTCGATAGGCATTCATCAATATTTCAGGATGATACGGAGGTATATTTTCAGCTAACAATTCCTGAGCAAAGAGCCCATAAGCGATTTCAAGCGGATTGGTCGCTTCATCTTGCTTCTTTTTTTCCAAATGAATCGAACATACGGGACAGGCCCCCCAAGGAACAGACAATAGCTTTTGGGGGCGTAGAAAAGGAAAACGGCAATTTTGGCAGCTACTGATAAGTAGCTCCTTGTGCTTCCAGCAAACGGTCACGCCTGGCATTTGATGCGACCTGTGCCAATAGCCAACACCATGTATCTGCTCATCTTCGAAAACACAGCTAATGCACAACTTTGCATTGCCCACCATCCCAACAACGTGCCTCGGGAAGTGCGTAATCTTTGCGTTCACATCAGTCTCACTGGCAGAGGGCAGCGGTGTATTGCGTCGCCCCAGAAATGGCCGGAATGCGGGGAGCAGAGTGTTATCTTGTAGAATTTTAGCTAGATTAGCATCGGCGTCACCAGGCAAGCGGGCAGCTAACACCTCTATGTAGGCAGGAACGACGCTCCCTAAGTTTAATCTCACCCGAGAGCAAAGCTCGCCGAACGTTGATTGTTCAGTCCTATTGCCCGAGATAAGATGGTATCGAGAGACGCGTGATATTAAAGATTCATCGGGTAGAGAGGGAGGAAAAAATAGAAGCTTGTCTTGCATTATCGAACGTCGCCCATGCCGATGCTAATATGTAAAATATTGTGTCAAACTTTTTTATTGCAAGATTTCACCATAGTTTTAGTTTTAGCATACTTGTGTCAAACTATTGCATTTAGACGCATGAGTACGTTTTAACGTATATCGTTGATTTATATGGACCAGTTGTGTCAAACTTTTTTATGTGTCGACATTTGGGGCTGAACCAAACAATTGCGACCTAGCGTACCACCAGCGATTTTTAACTTTCCTTCCGCCCCATCAATAAGCACAACCCTCTGCGTGCAAGGAATTTTCAGGGCCAGGCTGCCCCGAAAAATGGCCATTCACCGCCTGATGCGCCTCAGCAACAAGCCGTGATGGCTTTCGCCCTTCTGCCTTGTCCCCAGCCATTTTACCGTCAACAAACGCTCGCCTTAATTCTGATGCCGCCCCCACCAAACCAGATCATGAACATGATTCATGCCATTTCTGAAATAACTTCATTTTTATTCATGGTTTAATTCCGGTATAAATCACTCTGAGTTCTGAAAGCCAGCCTCCATTAGCAGCAAACGGCTAATAAATGAGCTAACTGGCCCATATTTCACGGTATTTTTAAGCAGCTGGCGCGGCAAATTCAGCACAGGGGCTCAATCATGCCATTTCACGCTGCCCAGGCTATGTTGGCATTTTATTCATGGCGGCGTTGGCTGCAGCTTTAGGGCGGGGCCGGAAAATGGTCATTCACAATCTAATGCTTCGCGACAATAAGCAGTAATTGCCTTCGCCCAGCCTTGTGCCTGGCCATTTTATAGCACAGTGCAGGATGAATAAAACGCCAACAGAGCCTAAATTAAAAAAGACTTGCAGTGCATAAAATAAATTCAAGTTTTATTTCAGAAATCAGGACACACGATCACAATGACTAAAGAATTTACATTTACAATTAATAGCATTAGTTTCGATGAAAACTATCTGCCTGCAGAAAATACGCGTATCACCACCAACTTTGCAAATTTAGCCAGGGGAGAGCATCGCCAAGAAAATCTGCGTAATACCTTAAGGATGATTAATAATCGTTTCAATGAGTTGGCGCATTGGGATAACTATAAATCAGATCGTTATTCTGTAGAACTTGAAATTATTTCTGTTGAGTTAAATATTGATGCTGAAAATAGCACTAAGGGTTTGCCTTTAATTGAAATATTAAAGACGAGTATTGTTGATCATAAAACAAACGAGCGCATTGAAGGAATTGTAGGGAACAATTTTTCCTCTTATGTGCGCGATTATGATTTTAGCGTATTGCTGTTGGAACATAATAAGCAGCAAAGCCATTTTAGTACGCCAACAAATTATGGTGAGCTGCACGGAAAACTGTTTAAAAGTTTCGTCATTTCTGATGCCTACAAAGAAAACTTTAAAAAACAGCCTGTGATTTGCTTAAGTGTTTCCAGCAGCCGGACCTATCAACGGACTGAAAACCAGCACCCTGTATTAGGCACAGAATACATCCAGGATGAATACTCGCTGACGGATGAATATTTCAAAAAGATGGGTATGCACGTTCGCTATTTCATGCCTGCAAATAGTGTAGCGCCTTTGGCATTTTATTTTTCTGGTAATTTGCTGGCCGATTATACAAATCTTGAGCTGATTAGCACCATCAGTACCATGGGTGCATTCCAGAAAATTTACCGGCCTGAAATTTATAATGCCAATTCTGTTGCAGGAAAATTTTATCAACCCAGTTTACAGCACCAAGATTATTCATTAACCCGAATTGTTTATGATCGAGAAGAACGTAGCCGGCTAGCGGTTGAGCAAGGAAAGTTTGTTGAAGAGCATTTCATCAAGCCATACCAAGACATTCTTCTCCAATGGGCTGCTCATTGCGCTCTTTAATCTAAATAAAATATCGCGGAATTGATTATGAAAATACTATTACCCACTTCAACTGCTGGCAGTTTACCCAAACCATCTTGGCTTGCAGAGCCAGAGAAAATTTGGTCTCCTTGGAAACTACAAGATCAAGAATTAACAGACGGCAAATTAGATGCTTTACGTTTGTCTCTGCAAGAGCAATTACACGCAGGGATTGATATTGTGAGTGATGGAGAGCAAACGCGCCAACATTTTGTCACTACATTTATTGAGCATCTCAGCGGCGTTGATTTTGAAAAACGTGAAACGGTTAAAATTCGTAATCGCTACGATGCAAGCGTGCCCACCGTGGTGGGGGCAGTTGCTAGGCCCAAAGCTGTTTTTGTTGAAGATGCCAAGTTTTTACGCCAGCAAACCAAGCAGCCCATTAAATGGGCCTTGCCAGGCCCAATGACGATGATCGATACCTTGTATGATCGCCATTATAAAAGTCGTGAAAAATTAGCTTGGGAATTCGCCAAAATTCTTAATCAGGAAGCCCGTGAATTAGAGGCTGCCGGGGTAGATATCATTCAATTTGATGAGCCTGCATTTAATGTCTTTTTTGATGAGGTGAATGATTGGGGAGTGGCTACCTTAGAAAGAGCCATTGAAGGACTTCAATGTGAAACCGCCGTGCATATTTGCTATGGCTATGGAATTAAAGCCAATACCGATTGGAAAAAAACTTTGGGATCTGAGTGGCGCCAATATGAAGCCGCTTTTCCCAAATTGCAAAAATCGAATATTGATATCGTTTCACTGGAATGTCACAACTCGCAGGTTCCCATGGATCTGATTGAATTGATTCGAGGAAAAAAAGTAATGGTGGGCGCAATTGATGTAGCAAACCATAGCATTGAAACCCCCGAAGAGGTTGCAGATACCCTGCGAAAAGCACTGCAGTTTGTCGATGCGGATAAGCTCTACCCTAGTACCAATTGTGGTATGGCCCCTTTGCCGCGCAGTGTGGCAAGAGGCAAACTCAATGCTTTAACTGCAGGTGCAGAAATTGTTCGCCAAGAATTATTAGCCTAGTTCTACTTAGCACAGAGCAAAACAGCAAATCGGGTCTGCCGCTATGGATTTCGAATAGAATCAATTTGACTCTTTCCTTCTCTGCTGATCTGCGCCGGGCCCTTTTTGCCCATGTCATCTTCATGTTTTAGTAATACGGTTTAATTTAGGAATGATGTAATGATTGAAGCAACAGACTATAGAAGTGCAATGTCCTTATTAACGGGTGCGGTTAATGTGGTCACCACAACAGGTGTATCCGGCCGGCATGGATTCACTGCTTCTGCAGTTTGCAGTATTACGGATACACCACCGACATTATTGGTCTGCATGAATAAATCTGCCAGATCACACCCGCATTTTATAGCCAATAAAATTTTAACGGTGAATGTGTTAGGTGTGCATCATCAGCCTATTTCCAGCGCATTTTCATCCCCTATCAATTCAGAAGAACGTTTTCAATATGGCGATTGGACTGAATTAAAAACGGGAGCACCTGTTTTAGCAGATGCTTTGGTGAGTTTTGATTGTCAGATAGAGCAAATTCAAGAAGTGGGTACACATACTATTTTTATTTGCCCTATTGTCGCTATTGGGCAAAGCGAATATGCACAAGGGCTGGTTTATTTTAATCGTGCCTATCATCATGTGGGGCTGGCTACAGCAGCGTAAACCCGTTTATTTAACCTGCAGCACTTAATAAAGTAAGTATATCGTGGAATTAATCATTTTTTTAGCCATCGGTGCTATCGCTGGATTTACAGCGGGATTATTTGGCGTGGGTGGTGGAATTATCATCGTACCCATATTGTATGTGGTCTTTACGCAAATGAGTTATGGCCCTGAAGTGGTGATGCATTTAGCTTTAGGTACATCGTTGGCAACTATTATAGTCACTTCGATTAGTTCATTACTTGCGCACCATAAAAAAGGTGCCGTTATATGGCCAGTATTCAAAAATTTGGCACCAGGTTTGATCATAGGCTCTTTTTTCGGCGCGGGAATTGCCGGATTACTTGCTGGGGCACACTTGCGATTAATCATTGGTATTTTTGCGCTATGGGTTGCACGCAATATGTTTGTTGGTGCAAAAAAAATAGTCGATCAAAATAAAGCACTTCCCTCAAGGGCTACACAAGTATTGGCAGGTACGGGGATAGGCGTGGCTTCTGCTATTTTTGGCATTGGTGGCGGCAGCTTAACCGTCCCTTATCTTAATTTTTATGGCGTAAGCATGCAAAAAGCAGTTGGCACATCCGCTGCCTGTGGTTTACCCATAGCAATTTCGGGTGCTTTGGGATTTATGCTTTTTGGCATCAAAGACCAAGTAAATATTAGCAATAGTATTGGCTTTGTCCATATTTATGCTTTCTTGGGAATTAGCATCATGAGTTTTTTTACCGCAAAGCTAGGCGCAAAAATAGCGCATATCTTATCCCCCGTGATGCTTAAAAAATGTTTTGCCATTATGTTATTTATTGTTGGATGTTTTTTTATTCTGAAGGGATTACTTTAAAAAAACGGTTTTACCGGATTAACGCATGCAAGTCGGCACCCCCCCCACAAAACCAGCTTATTTTTAAGTAGAATTTTCTCGCAATCTTTGAGTAGCTCCGCATGACAGCAGCAGCTTATTCCGACAAGCAATGCGGCTTGCACCAGCTTTTCAATTAGCACGGCTTGCTATCGCTCTATTCCTAAGTTGTTTACGCCGTCAAACTGGAAAGTGTTACACGCTGATTTACAAGCCGGACTGCCCGCGCAGGCTCAGCCCTGTAGGGCGGCTTAGCTTTATCAACCCGCGCTGAGCGATCCAGCCAACCACTAACACCGACCCAATTACCCCTCAGCTTGCCATTCCTGAATCGCGGGTTACGCCTGCAGCTAAGCCGTCGCCCTGTTTAAGCAGCAGCGCATCGCTAATGCCATTAATTAGCCTGCAATCTCTGGCTCAACCAGCGTTGCTAGTTGCAGCAGTGACTCTTGCCAGCCGAGGTAGCACATTTCGGCGGGGATCACCTCAGGGATGCCCTCTTGCACGATGCTGATCTCGGTTCCGCATGAGCACTTACTTAAAACCACAGTTACCTGCATTTCCCCTAGTAAGTTGGGGTCATCAAACTTGTCGGTGTAGCGAATTCGCTCAAAGGGGACGAGTTCGAGGTACTCGCCACCAAATGAATGACTATTTCCAGTCGTAAAATTTGTAAACGACATCCGAAAAGTGCCGCCTACTTTCGCATCCAGATGATCAACCTTGCATGTAAACCCGTGTGGGGGCAGCCACTTCGCCATTGCGTCCGCATCCAGAAACGCCCGATACACGCGCTCTGGCGGGGCCCGAAGTACACGATGCAAACGGATAGTGCCTGTGGTCATTTTGATTCTCCAATGATTAAGCAAAAAACGGATGAGTTAAATATTCAATAATCAATCGCAATTCTTTAATACTTTCTTTGCAACAAGATTTCTGTACAGCCCAAACAGCCATTCAAATATATACCTGCCAAACCCAATACGGCGATGTTGGTCATGAACAAGGCCAAAGGCGCGAGTCAATCGAAAAATTTACCTATAAATCGTCTGAACCCTAAGCCAGTCATTCAGGTCTATTCTCTTTTGCCAAACGCTGCATGCAAGAGGAATATTTTGCCTCATCGCCCCCCTACCTCCATATCTACTCACGATCCGGCCTGCTGGATGCTTATTTTTATTGCTTGGCTGATCGCTGCCAGCGGCACACTGGGCGCTTTGTTTTTTGGCGAAGTGATGGGTATTCCACCCTGCACCCTGTGCTGGTATCAGCGGATTTTTATGTTTCCACTGGCGATCTTCCTGCCGTTGGCGCTGTTTCCTCTCGACACCAAAGTCGTGCGCTATGCCCTGCCTTTGGCGCTGATCGGGCTTGGATTTGCGGTTTTCCACTGGTTTTTACAGCTAGGGCTCATTTCGCCCTCTGCCAGCCCCTGCGCCCAAGGCTCGTCATGCTCTGAAATAGAAGCCGAATGGCTGGGCTTTCTCACCATTCCACTGATGTCGGTCTGCGCCTTTGCGCTAATCAGTATTTCTTTATTTTCCACATCAATTCAGGGTAAAAAATGAAGCAAAAAATCATCTTTATTGCCGCAGCGCTGGTTTTATTGGCGCTGTTTATTGTCGGAACGCTGGCATTTAAAAACAATCAGCAATCTGCCGCTCAAACCAATATACAGGTCAATCAAGAAGCCTTAATGCGCATGCATTCGCCCATGATTGGCGCGCAAAATGCCCAAGTGACTATTGTTGAATTTCTTGATCCCGCTTGCGAAGCGTGCGCAGCGTTTTACCCTTTTGTAAAAGAGCTAATGGCCAAAAATCCGGAGCAAATTCGCCTCGTGATTCGTTACGCGCCCTTGCATCAGGGTGCAGAGCAGGTGATTGCCGTGTTAGAAGCCGCGCGTAAACAAGGCAAATACTGGCCCGCACTTGAAACCGTGCTTGCTACGCAAGATCAGTGGGCCAAAAATCATCAAGCGAATGTCGATCTTGTTCTGCCGCTGCTCGCGCCACTGGGGCTGGATATGGTGCAATTAAAAACCGATATGCAATCCAGCGGCATTCAAATGCTGATCCAGCAAGAAATCGCCGATGCCAAAGCACTGGGCGTGAATAAAACACCAAGCTATTTTGTGAATGGCAAGCCATTGCAAAGTTTTGGGTATCAGCAATTGAGTGATTTAGTCGATGAAGCACTCAACAAGTAAGTAAACTGCATCAAGAAATTAGCCCTTATGCTTACGCAGGGGCTATTTTTTTTTGTGGTTTTTTTGCCGACCAAACGGAAATGAGCAACTAGCCTTTCCAATAAAACGAGCTAAAGTAAATAAAAATACAGCTTTGGAGCAGATGATGCTAAAACCACTACAAGAATGGATTTGCGATTGCTGCGGGAAAACAATTACATCCCCTGATGAAGGCTACGTGATTTGGCAGCACGATAGTAGTCAGCATGATTTTGATTTCAAAATCATTCATAAATTTGTGTGCGAGCCGCCATCCTATCCCTCATCGGTGCCACTTATAGATTTCTTAGGCACCAAAGGCAACACCTATTTACTCTCGTTTATTAGCTTAGGCAAAATCAAAGCACGCGGCCAATACCGCAATTATTGCCATGTGCTTGATTTCGACGAATTCGTCGATCTATATCGCCGCGTGCAAATCCCCTATTACGAAGAAGCACGCAAAAAATTTAATAACCCGCAATTACTGGCCGATATGGAAGACGCCAGCGAAGTACATCCTTATCAGGAAGATGTGCTGAAGCAGATTATTGAAAAATATTGAAGCGCTGCTTTAAAGTTAATTTGCAACCTAAATTAAACACCGAAGCATTTAGAAAATCTGTTGAAATAAAGGGCTACCGCAGCTTAGCAAACCACGCTACGCGCTTGATGCATGGGGCGGGCCTAAGTTTCAATATCAAATTCAAGCCCCCCTAAGCCACATCCAGCCCTCTAAGCCCCCGCACAAACCTCAAAAACCACGCCCCTCAGCCAGCGATGCGCAGGGTCGGCCTCCATACGCGGGTGCCATAGCATGGAGATGGTAATTTCTGGGGCGGGGAAAGGCAGGGAGAAGCGGTACATTCCAGCGCTAAGGGCTTGGGTATGGTGCTCTGGCACGGAGGCAATTAGGTCCGTAGATCGCGCGAGGGCGAGGGCTGCGGAAAAGTCGCTGACGATGGTGGTGATTGTTCGAGTAAGCCCCAAGGGCTGCAAGGCTTCGTCGATCAGCCCCCTATCCTGCCCGCGCCTTGAAACAAGAATATGTTGATTAGCGGCAAATAGAGCAGGAGTGATTTCTACTTGGCTGAGCGCGTGCCCCATGCGCACCACGCCGATAAAGTAATCCCTAAACAAGGCTCGGGTGCGCACCTCGGGGCCGGTGGTTTCGCTGATTACGCCGGTCTCTAAATCAACCGAGCCATCCCGCAGCGAGGCGCTGTCTTTGTTTAGCTTTTGCACAAAACGCAGCCGCACGCTGGGGGCTTCTGTGCTGATGCGGGCGATGAGCGCGGGGCCAAAGTTCTCTACAAAGCCGTCGCTACTTCTTAAGGTAAATGTTCTGACCAGCTGCTGAATATCGAGTTGATCGGCGGGGCGGAGCACGGCTTCTACCTCTTGCACTAACTGGCTGACGTGCTCTCGCAGCGCCAGTGCGCGCGGCGTAGGCACAAGGCCGCGCCCAGCCCTTACCAAAAGTGGATCACCCATCGTTTCCCGCAAACGAGCCAAGGCACGGCTCATTGCCGACGGGCTAAGGCCTAGTCTTTTGGCCGCTTTAGCCACACTGCCCTCGGCCAGCACGGCATCAAGGGTGATGAGTAAATTAAAGTCTGGAGTCGTCATCGCTGGATATTAGCCTAATTTGCTATGGCGTTAAACGCATGAATAAAGTGTACACCACGCGTCTTCCGCCATACCAAACATGGGGCTATCTTGCAGGGAGTGGCTTTTAGCCCTCCGACCCTGTCAACTTAATAGGATAACGCTTGGTTTTTATAGGGTGTGCAAGTCGTTTTTCTTGCGCACCGGTGCGCAACGACTACGTCGTTGTACACCCTATAAAAACCGATACTCCTAGGCAATAGTAAGTTGATGGGATTGAGTTTCGCCCCCCACTACGATAATTCGATGCTTGAACACATGTCTCAGCAAGGAAGCTCATTTTGAAACCAGCCCCATCTAATCCAGCCATCACGCAAAACGTAGCCTCAACGCGCTGGATACTCGCCAGCCTATCGCTGGCTATTTTGCTATCGTCGCTGGGTACCAGCATTGCTAATGTGGGCTTGCCGACTTTGGCGCAGGCATTTAATGCATCTTTTCAACAAGTGCAATGGGTAGTGATCGCTTACTTACTGGCAATTACTACCTTGATTGTAAGCGTCGGCAGGCTAGGCGATCTGCTTGGGCGCAGGCGGCTGCTGATGGCGGGGATTTTGCTGTTTACACTCGCCTCTATCCTGTGCGCCAGTGCACAAACACTCAATTGGCTGATTGCCGCTCGCGCCGTTCAGGGCTTAGGGGCAGCCATTATGATGAGCTTAGCCATGGCTTTTGTGGGCGAGACGATTCCAAAAGAAAAAACCGGCAGCGCCATGGGGCTGCTAGGTAGCATGTCGGCCGTGGGCACGGCGCTGGGGCCATCGTTGGGTGGCGTATTAATTGCAGGTCTGGGTTGGCAGGCGATTTTTTTGATTAATATTCCGCTCGGCATTCTGGCTTTTGTGCTGGTGCAGCGCCATTTGCCACTTGATCGGCCTGCTGCCCAGCGCCCGCGCTTTGATCTCCCTGGCACATGTTTGCTCGCCTTCACACTGGCGGCATATGCGCTGGCCATGACCATGGGACGGGGGCATTTTGGACTACTAAATGTGGCTTTATTATTGGCTGCGATTTGCGGAATCGGCCTGTTTATCCTCGCCGAAAAAAAGACCGCCTCCCCATTGATCCGCTTGGATTTATTACAAAACTCCGCCGCAGGGCTTGCCATGAGTGCGCTGGTAGCCACCGTGATCATGGCAACGCTGGTAGTAGGGCCATTTTACCTATCCCGCGCATTTGGGCTAAGCACGGCAGATATCGGGCTGGCGCTCTCTATCGGCCCCATCGCCGCCGCATTAACAGGGATTCCTGCCGGCAAAATCACCGATCATTTGGGTGCGCAAGCCTCTACTCTGATCGGGCTGGCTGGCATGGCGAGCGGCTCTTTCTTGCTGAGCCTCATGCCAATTTCATTTGGGCTAGCTGGCTATATCGCCCCCATCGTACTCATCACGAGCAGCTACGCCCTGTTCCAAACCGCGAACAATACCGCCGTAATGGGTGAGATTAGCAAGGATCAACGCGGCCTTGTTTCTGGCCTGCTCAATCTGAGCCGTAACCTTGGCCTAATCACCGGCGCATCCCTGATGGGCGCAATTTTTGCACTGGCGGCCGGCACAAACACCCTTAACACCGCCAGCCCTACAGCGGTAACTCACGGCCTAAAAATCACCTTTGCTCTTGCTACAGGGCTGATTTTACTAGCGATTGTTATTGCATTTAAGGCTTATCGCATACAACAACCGCTGTTAAGCCGAAAAGCTTAGGGCGCAATAAGTCTGAGGCTTTATCCAGACGCATTGCGCCGTGTATTCACCGCCCAGATGCATAAGTATCTACACAATTCCTGTAGAAGAAAAGGTCATCGTAGGGTGGGTTAGGCCGCTCTTGATGCTTATTAGTGCGTTGATCTATTTCGGCCGTAACCCACCATGACACTGCGCTGCGGTGGGTTACGGCCAAGATACGGCAGCGCCCATATTTAATACATTTTCTGGCCTAACCCACCCTACGGATACGTTCCTTGTTCATTTCAACTTGTGTAGATACTTTTGCCCCATATGGCACAATGCAGCCAAGCAAAAACCGCTTGGCTTTATATAGCCCCCTACGAACTAATTTTTCTTAAGTTGGCAGACTGGGGCCTCCCCCTTACTTCACCAACACCTGCCCCATCATCCCCTGCCCTTCATGCTCCAGAATATGGCAGTGAAACATGCGCAGGCCTGGGTGTTTCTGGGTAATCAAAATTCGGGCGCTTTGGTAGGGTTTTAGGTTGAAAGTGTCTTTATAGGCTCGCCACGGCGCAGGCGTTGTTTTGCCTTTGAGCGTGGTGTCCAACACCTCAAACTGCGTGCCGTGAATATGAAAAGGATGATCCATGTGCGAATCATTCACGATTTCCCAAAGCTCGGTGTCGCCAAGGCGGCTCTTCAAATCCACCCGCTGCATATCGTAGCTTTTGCCATTCACTAAAAATTGCATGCTGTGCTGGCTACCTTCCATGCTCATGATTTCGCTAAATACCACGCGTTTTTTGGCTACGGGTTTGATCTTTGGCGGCAAGGTGCGTAAGCGCTCTGGCAGTTTAGCAACGCTATCTTTAGTGAATTGAATACTTGCCAGCTTGATATCTTGCTCAGGCGCTACCTTGCCCATTTTGCTTCTGTCGTAACTCAATGCCATCAAGCTAACAGAGCCAGCTGGCCCTGCGACTATCCATTCGGCTCGCTCGCCCGGTGCAAGTAGCAGCTCACTCACTTCTTGTGCCCGTTCTAGCAGACCACCATCGCTACCCACTAGGATGATTTTTCTGCTAGGAATAGCAAGCCGTAAGTAACGAGCGCTGCAGGCGTTCCAGATGCGCCAGCGCTGCGCTTCACCCACAGTAATCACCGGCTCTCTCTGGCCGTTGACCAAGACAAACTGCCCTTCGCGACCATTCATCCAGTCGTTCATATTATTGTCTGGAATACTGGCGTCGCTAGCCAAGCGCAAATCAGAAATCACCAGATGCTGCTCAGGCAGATGCCCCAACACATCGTTTTTAGCCCGCACAATAAAGAGACCCGCTAAGCCGCGATACACCTGCTCGGGCGTGTCACCATGCGGGTGCGGGTGATACCAGTACGTGCCCGCCGATCCTAGCGGTAGGGTAAAGCGATAAAGCCGCTCTCCCCCCGCTGGCACGGCATCTTGCGGGTTGCCATCTTGGTCGCTGGGCACAGGCATGCCGTGCCAATGCACGGTTGAAGCCTGCGCTAGCTTATTCACAAAGCGAATTTCTACCGTATCGCCTTCAAAAGCCTCGATCAACGGGCCTGGAATGTCGCGGTTATACGCCCAGACTACGGTTTTTTTGCCCGGTATCAGCTCTGCTTCAAATGGCTCGGCAGTGATGGTTGCAGCAACCACGGCAGATTTAGGGCTGAGATTAGGCAGCCGAAACAAAATAGCGTGCGGATTACCGGCAGGCAGCGCCTCAATCGGCATCAAGCTGATATTTTCTGCTGCCATTTTAAGTGGCATGGCGGAAGTGCCAGAGGCGTGCCCAGCGTGTTCGCCATGATTCATCGCCGCCCAAAGTGGATTTGAGGCCAAAGCCAAACCGGCCGAACCTAAAGCTGTGTGTAAGAAGTGTCTGCGATTCATGATGCTTAGCCCTTATTCAACAGAAAATAGCTTAGGCTCGGCAGCATTGCCTAGCTGATAAATTTTTAAAGTGCCTTTAATTTCTGGCCCCATTCCAGGGGAGTTTTGCGGCATACCCGGCGCGCTAATCCCTGCAATGGCGGGCTTTTCACGTAGCAATTTTTGAATCGCCGCCACCGGCACATGGCCTTCTACCGTGTAATTACCAATACGAGTGGTGTGGCAGCTGGCCAGATTGGACGAGCCATATTGCTTTTTAATTGTGGACATATCGTTGCTATTGATAGCGTTGACTTTAAAGCCATTTTTTTCCAGATATTTCACATATTCTTCGCAGCAACCGCAAGTCGGGCTTTTATACAAAGTCGCGTTAATCGCCGCCAGCGCAGGCTGGGCCAATAAAGTTAATACAAGAATAGAAAGTAATTTTTTCATGACGGTTTCACCCATAAGCCAGCCAGCCGCAAGCGGCCTGCAAGGCAGATTATAAAAAGAAAGCAATAAATCAGCGGTCAAGCCAATCTGGGCGGCTTATCAGGTGATTCGAGCAGGGGATCAGGCAGGTGCAGCTCAGCCACGGCATTAAATACCGGCTGCAATAAAATAGGAGGGACTAAACTAAAAGCCACGGGAAAGCCTGTGTAATGACTCATGCAAGATTGCAGGCAATCAACCATTAACAACGATTGATCCATCTGGCATTTTTCAGCGGCAGGCATCTGCATCATGTGGCAAGCCTTGCTGGGCGCAGGCGCAACCCAAGCCGCCATGGCCGTATTCAAGGCCAAGACTGACACCAGCAAAAAGAAAAGCCACACTTTTTTCATAGAATTGATTGTATCACTGCAAGATTTGATAGCTAGTTTTAAAAGTAACACTGAGCTTACATTAAAAACAAACCAGCAAGACCGGATGGGCTTCAGCGAATTTCAGCGCTTTCCACTCGGAACAACTCACAAGCACCCGCGCCAGTATCATCACGCGTCAGCGAAGACTGCCAACGCCAGCCATCGGGCGCATTCACTTCGACAAGCTTGCCGCGCAAACGAATGATTTGACCTGGCCTGACCGTTTTCAATGTTGTTTCAATCTGAGCATTCGCCGGAATCATATGCATATTAGCGCTATGGCTGGCGATTTCCTCAGGCGGGCGGGGCGGCTGATTTTCCCAACGATAAAAGTAGAAACGATTGCTCTGAGAAATACTTAAAGCAGACAAGACTTCAGAATCGGACATCGCCCCCCACCCCAAAGCCAAATCGATTGGGGACAAATCAGCTTCGCGACCACTGGAGTACATTTCTTTAGCCAATACACGGGCTTCAATATCAAAATCCGCTAAAGCTTTGATCGTGTAATTATCTTTCTGCCAAACCTCATCACGATCAAGCCTGCTTTGCACGGGGTCTCCCTGCACCAAAACGCCATTGGCCTGATGAATCGGCTTCTGTGCGCGATGTTGGCATTGATACCAAGCTCCCAATACCACCACAACAACAAAAAACCAACGCCAAGAAAACATATGTGTTCCATTTAAAATAGAGCCGTCATCATAGCAAAACCATTATCTATCGATACAAATTACATACTTTGAATTGCAATTTGAAATGCCAGCCCTTCGTGAAATAACGCTTCAAACTGCAATTCGAACTGCGCAATATCTCCGTATTGCAGATTGCCTTGTTCGCCCAGAGCGACGATCTCATTTTATTGAAATGCAAAAAACAGTGTGGCAAACAGGGATGGCGGCCAGCATGCTGGCAGGTGCTTTTTGGCAAGACAACTCGCGCTTTCTTGTCACCACACTTTGGGCCAGTAAAGCAGCGCATCAAGAATATATAGATACGCAATTCCCTCTTTTACAAAAATTAGCCTGTCCTGAAAATGATCTCAGCGCAGGCGTGCATCTGCCACTTGTTCCAAAATGGACAGTGATTGCTAAATCCGAAGGTGCAGCAATCAAGTAATACCTCCTTAAACAAAAGGCTTATATGCAACTCCTCGGCAGCACCGATTCTGGTCATTCTTATAAAGTTAGATCTTTTCTGCTTCTCACAAACACCGACCATGATTACCAATGGGTCGATTTAAGTCATAAACCCTCAGATTTTCTAGCCATCAGTCCCTTTGGCGAAGTGCCGGTATTGCTTGATCAGGAGCGAGTATTTTGCCAATCGAATTCAATTTTAATTTATCTGGCACAAAAAAGCGGGCAATTTACAGGAGGAGAAGAATGGCAAGGTGCGCTGGAATGGTTATCTTGGGAGGCTAATCGAATTGGCTTTAGCCTACCCAATTACCGCTTTGCCCTGCATTGGCAAGCCCAAGCACCGGAAGTGATGCGCTATTTGCAGCAGCGCTTATTATCTGATTTAAATATGCTGAATGATAAATTGGCAGCGCGTGAGTTTCTTTTAAAATCAGGACCAAGTATTGCGGATATCAGCTGTTCGGCTTATTTATTTTGGCTGGATCAAGTAGGCATTGATGTGGCTGATTATCCAAATATTAAACGCTGGCTTGCGGCGATTTGCCAACTCCCTGGCTGGAGCCATCCGGACTCAGCAATGAAGAGAGCGCTAAGCCCTGATTAAATCTAATCCCGTAAACTTAAGATCAAAACATTGTTGGTTTTCATAGGGTGTGCAAGTCGTTTTTCTTGCGCACCGGCTTGTCGTAGCAACGACTACGTCGTTGTACACCCTATGAACTAATTTAATCGTCATCCCCAAATTTTTTTATCGAGGATCCAGCAGCGCAGCTGGATTCCTGCCAACTGCACGCGGGAATGACGATATCCCCAGCTTTTAAGAAACCTGCAGCACCACTTTGCCAATATTCTGATTATCTGCAATATATTGATGGGCAATCGCCGCTTCTTGCCAATTAAAATGACGATCAACCGTTACTTTTAATTGCTCTAAAACAATGGCCGGTAAAATCGTATCCCTTAGTGCCGTGGCGAGCTTTGCTTTTACCTTTAGAGGCTGGGCACGCAATGTTGATCCAGTAAGGCGCTGGCGTTTCATTAAAAGCTGGCCCAAATTAATTTCTGTGCTGATGCCTCTTAATAAGCCAATCAATACAATTTGCCCATCAAGATTCAAGCAGGCTTGATTCTTTGCTAGGTAATCCCCGCCTACGCCGTCCAAAATCAAATCCACACCACCTGCTTCTTTCACCATGGCGGCAAAGTCCTGCTGTTGATAATCCACTACCAAATCTGCCCCTAGCTGACGACAAAATTCAGCTTTTTTTACGCCGCCAGCGGTGGTTGCCACCCAAGCACCCAAGTATTTGGCGAGCTGAATACTGGCAGCGCCCACGCCGCTGGCACCGGCATGAATCAATACCCGCTGGCCCGCTGCCAACTTACCAATTTCAACCAAATTAAACCATGCCGTCATCCATACTTCGGGCAGGCTAGCTGCGTCAGTAAAAGACAAATTCGCGGGCTTTTTAATCGCAAGCGTAGATTCTAGCAGGCAAAACTCAGCATATGCGCCGCCGCCCACTAGCCCCAGCACCTCATCACCTACGGCAAAATCGAGAACGCCCTCCCCCAGCTCGACGACAACTCCGGCCACTTCTAGACCCAAGATATTTGAATCCCCTACTGGCGGCGGATAGCGGCCTGCGGCTTGGGCCAAATCGGCGCGATTAATTCCTGCGGCCTGAACACGAACTAATAATTGCCCAGCCGCAGCTTTGGGCAAGACCACATCCCCGAGCAATAAAGTTTGATTTTCTTGAATGACAGCGCGCATAGCGACCTGCTTAAGGTGAGAGGTAAAAAAAGGAGCAAAGCCAGCTGCCAGCTGCCAGCAGCTTGGATGCACTTCTTCTGATATGGCGGCAAAGGCTTAAAAATCAATAGTCAGCAAAATGTCAGTTTTTTATTAGGAAATAATTGCTGTTTTAAATGGGATCAATCAAACATTTGTTCTATGACGTAAGCAAGGGACAGCGCCGAGCAGCTGCGGCAAATACGCAGCCAGAGTGTAGGAGAAGAAGCCACAGACCGCCTTGCCGCCTTAGATAAGGAAGAGAGCCAATGGCAAAGTAAAATCAATACTTATCTAGCCGCAACAAATAATGCGCTCAGCACCCTGCCCCCCACCGAGCAAAATACCGCAGTGCAAAAATTACGCGATCAGTATTTTTCGGTGCAGGAACAAAAGCGATTGGGAGCGTTTGAGTAGATCTAAGGATCTGCTTCAGATTAATTTCCCGTTTTACAAACATCGTCATTCCCGCGTGCCTTTGGCGGGAATCCAGCTGCGCTGCTGGATCCCCGATTAATACACTCGGGGATGACGCTTTTGCGTTAATAAACCATTTTGAGAAGTTGTTTCGAGCCGGATCCTAAGTCTCACTAATCCCCGTCAACTGAGCTGCAATCGATTGATGCGGCAAGGCGAGGTATTCCTCAGCCTGCATTTCAGTTAAACGGCTGGCGGTGCGGAAAAACTCGCTGGCTTGTACGCCATCTTGGTAAAGATCATCCACGGGGACTTCCGCCGAGATAATCAGCTTTACGCGGTGGTCATAAAACACATCCACCAGCCAAGTAAAACGCCGTGCTTCCGACGCCTGATTACTCGCCAACTTAGGAATGTCAGACACGATCACCGTGTGATAGGTATGCGCAATTTGTAAATAATCGGCCTGCCCACGGGTATCGCCGCAAATCGCAAAAAAATCGAACCACACCACCCCCGCAGCCACCCGCTGCGCTTTAATGGTACGACCTTCAATTTTCAGCTGTGGCGCGCTATCTTTGCTGGTTGCTATTGCAGAAAACAGATTATTTAATTCTGTAGCACTTTCTGCGGTATTGGGCGTGAAGTAAGTTCTAGCTTGGGTAAGCGTGCGCATACGGTAATCATTGCCACCGTCCAGATTAAACACATCCAGCGTGCTATTGAGCAAAGCAATGGTCGGCAAAAAATTATTGCGCTGCAAGCCATGGGGATACAGACCATCTGGCGGGTAATTAGAGGTAGTCACCAGCACCACGCCACGCTTAAATAAATGCTCCATCAAGCGACCCAAAATCATGGCATCCGCAATATCAGACACATGAAACTCATCAAAACACAGCACGCGCACCGATTTGGCAATCTTAGTGGCCACCGCAGCCAGCGGATCGGTTTCACTTTTGAGCTGACGTAACTCATGGTGAACTTCTTGCATAAATTGATGAAAGTGCAGTCTTTTCTTACGTTTATAAGGAAGAGCCGCAAAAAATGCATCCATCAAAAAGCTTTTACCCCGTCCCACCCCTCCCCAGAAATACAGACCTCTCGGTAAATCGGGCTGCGGCAACAGTGATTTGCCAAATAAACGGCTACGTTTGGTTTTGAAAAGCACGAGCTGATGATAGAGCGCATCTAAACGCTCGATCGCGTCGCGTTGCGCCGGATCAGGGATAAAACTCGGGCTGGCGCTCAAGCCTTGATACCAAGCCTTAGGACTTGTACCTTGAGTGGGCGGAGCGATGACGTGTTGAGACATGACTAAAACCTGACAGAGAGCAAGCAGCGATTATAAAGCTAAGTGCTCTCATAAAAGTCTTCGAGCTTCGTAGGTAATTGCGAGGAGAGCCTCCCAAGACTTACTCCGCATCACGGTATTTAGCCATTAAGCGCACATAATGCGCGGCTGAATAATTAAAATTGGCCAGCTCAGCCTCATTCAATAGGCGTTTTTTCTCAGCGGGGCGGCCCATATAAAGCCAGCCAGATTCAAGTCGGCGATTCGGCGGCACCAAGGAGCCTGCACCAATCATGACTCGATCTTCAATCACCACCCTATCCAGCACAATCGTACCCATCCCAATCAGGCATTCATTTCCAATGGTGCAGCCATGCAACATCACACCGTGGCCAATGGTGACCCGCTCACCAATCACCAAGGGTGCGCCGCTCGGATCATCAGCCCGCTTGTGGCTGACATGTAAAACCGCACAGTCTTGCACATTGCTATCTTTGCCGATGCTAATCGCATTTACATCACCACGAATCACCGCCCCAGGCCAGACCGAGGCATTTTCAGCCAGCACCACCTCGCCAATCACTTGTGCCGAATCGTGCACCCATGCGCCCGCTTTTACCTCTGGTTTAATACCATCAAATAGGCCAAGTGCCATGATTTTCATCCCCTAAAAATGCATATTGTAAGTGATCAATCACAATATATTCTTAATAATCTATTGCATATACTTTAAGAATCATTATCATTCAAGACTTATGCCATCTGCTTGAGACTATAAATGACACGATTGAATCGAATTCTTTGCAGCGCTATGGCTGCAAGCTTTTTTGCAATGGCCTTACCCGCCCAAGCTGCAGATATTACAAATAGTGCCGTACTTGAGCAATATTCAATCGTGGTTTACGCCAGCTATAGCGATAGCATTACTGCTGCGCGTGAAATGCAAACCGTCATTGACGCGTTCTTAGCCGCCCCAAGTGAAGAAAGCCTCGCTGCTGCGCGCAAAGCTTGGCTGGCCGCTCGTGAGTTTTATCTTCCAACCGAAGCTTACCGCTTCTACTCTGGCCCGATTGATGATGCCCAAGGCCCAGAAGCACGCATTAACGCTTGGCCCATTGATGAAAGCTATATTGATTATGTAAAAGGCAAAGCCAAGGCTGGGATTATCAATAATCCTAAGGTGGCCATCACCAAAGACAAACTTAAATCCCTGAATGAAAAAGGCGGGGAAGAAAACGTTTCCACCGGCTGGCACGCCATTGAGTTTTTACTCTGGGGCCAAGATTTTAATCCCAAAGGCCCTGGCGACCGTAAATTTACTGACTTTGTTGACGGCAAAGCGCCTAATGCAGATCGTCGTCGCCAGTACATGCAAGTAGTCACCGAGCTCATGATCGAAGATCTAGAGTATGTGGCTAAGCAATGGGCGCCTGCCGGACAAAATTATCGCAGTCGCTTTGTTGCAGGCGACAAAGAAAGCTTGAAAAAAGCGCTGACCGGTTTAGGCGTTCTGACTCGTGGCGAGTTGGCAGGCCAGCGTATGGAAGTCGCCATGGACACCCAAAACCAAGAAGACGAACACTCTTGCTTCTCTGACAACACCCACCGCGATATTATCGGCGATGTAATCGGTATGCAAAATGTATGGGAAGGCCGCTACACCGGCAAAGACGGTAAAACACTAGAAGGTGCCAGCCTAAAAGCATTAGTCGCACAAAAGAACTCTGCGGCTGCCGAGCTAGTGAGTGCAGATATTGCACAAAGTTTAAAACTCGCCAATGAAATCCAAGCGCCATTTGATCAAGAAATCATTGGCAAAAAAGATGCGCCAGGCCGTAAACGTGTACAAGCGGTCATTGATTCACTCAAAAAACAGGGCAAAGATTTGGTCGTTGCGGCGGAAACACTGGGCATTAAGCGCTTAACCACCAAGCAGCCTTAAGAAAGAGCGAGTACAGCCATTACCTCGTTCAAAAATCCAAACCTTAAACCACGGAGGAAAGGAGAATACGGAGGGCCACGGAGAAAAAACCCAATCAAGGTTTTCTCCGTGAAACTCTGTGTCCTCTGTGTTCTCTGTGGTTCAAGATTTGGGTTCTGCATGAGCTATTTGTGCTATGCAATAGATATCCAGATACAGCCCTGCCAACGATCCCTCGTGGCAGGGCCTTTGCCATTCATGAGCAGACTATGATTTCCAAGACCACATCGATTGCCACGCTTTGCAGCGCACTGTTTGCCACGGCGGCTATTGCTTACAGCACCGGCCCATTGGCCCTGTTTGAAGAAGGCGAAGATCGCCCAGGTGGCGCTGCGGCAACCAGCGAAGACCATGGACGCAATGCCTTTTCACTGGATGCAGAAGCCCTGACCGAACAGCAAAAAACTGATTTTGCCATCGGTAATTCTTTCTTTAAAAAACCTTGGGTTGCAGCCCCATCGTCCACGACAGCCAGAGATGGCCTAGGCCCGCACTTTGTCGCCCGCTCCTGTGGAGCCTGTCATACCGAAGACGGCCGAGGCTCGCCACCCAGCTTTAGCAATGGCCTGCAAGACGAGCAGCCTCTTTCCCTGCTATTACGCCTCTCTATTCCCGGCAATAAGCCCGATCCACGCTATGGCGGCCAGTTTAATAATGACGCGGTGGATGGCGTAAAGCCCGAAGGTAAAGTGCAAATCACTTACCGTGAAATCGCCGGGCAATTTGCGAGCGGCGAAAAATACAGCCTGCGTGCACCCACTTACACTCTAACTGACCTTGCCTATGGCAAAACCCATCCTAAGCTGATGATCTCCCCTCGCGTTGCCCCGCAAATGATCGGCCTTGGCTTACTTGAAGCCATCAACGAAAAAGATATTCTGGCTAATGCGGCAAGGCAAAAAGCAGAAGGCTTGGGCATTAAGGGCCAGCCTAATTATGTGCACGATGTTTACGCCAATAAAACCATGCTGGGCCGCTTTGGCTGGAAAGCCAATGTTGCCACCGTCGCCCATCAATCAGCAGGCGCATTTAATGGCGATATTGGCATTACTTCCAAGCATTTTCCTAAAGAGGAGTGCATGCCAGCCCAAAAAGACTGCCTGCGTGCACCCAATGGCGGCAGACCAGAAATCAGCGAAAAAACACTGGATAAAGTGATTTTATACAGCCGCACTTTAGCCGTGCCCTCGCGCCGTGATCCGCAAAACTCGGATGTGCTGCGCGGCAAGCAAATATTCAAAGAAAGCAACTGCGTAAGCTGCCACACACCCAGCTATACCACTGGTAACTTTAAACCTGTGCCGGTCTTATCTGCACAAAAAATCTGGCCCTATACAGACTTGCTTTTGCATGACATGGGATCAGGCTTAGCCGATGGTCGCCCTGACGGTAAGGCCAATGGCCAGCAGTGGAAAACGCCACCACTCTGGGGATTAGGCTTAGTGCCTGCGGTGAATGAGCACAGCAATTATCTGCATGATGGCCGTGCACGTAATTTGATGGAAGCGGTGCTTTGGCATGGTGGCGAGGCAGAAAACGCCAAGCAAGCGGTGTTGAAACTATCTAAGAGCGATAGAGACAATTTACTGAAGTTTCTGCAGTCGCTGTAAAGCGCACAAAAACCTAAATTTTGAACCGCGAAGGACACAAAAGACACAGAGTTACACAGAGAAAACCTGTGTGTTTGCGTCTTTTATGTTTTCCATGGCGCAAGTTTAATTGAAGAATACGCTTACCTTACACTTGGTACCTTCATGCAACTAAAACGATGCATCACTGCCGCCCTGTTGACCTGCATGGCGCAAGCCTATGCTGAGCCCGTTCAACCCTCACCTGAATTTAGCGTGCGCTGGTTAGATGAAGCTTATTTACCACGGCATCAAGCCTTAGTAAAAGCCAGCCATAGTTTTGCCACAGAGAGCAAAGCCTTCTGCGCGGCCCCCACAGAAAAAAACCTCGCCAGCACTCGTAATGCTTGGAAAAAAGCGGCCTTGGCTTGGCATGCCATGGATGCCGCCCCTGGTGGCCCTATTGTTTTAGAAAGAACCGGCCGTAAAGTCGACTTTTGGCCGACTCGACCAGATGATATTGAAGCGATGATCCCCAAAGGCTTGGATGAGCGCAATGTAGGGGCTCGTGGCTTACCTGCCGCCGAATACCTGCTCTGGGGCAATGACGAGCCCAAAGCGCAACTCGCAAAGCTTAAAGCCAAAGAGCGCTGCCTCTATCTAGTAGGCATTAGCGAGCGCATTGTCAGCGACATCGCGCTACTCAACGATGGCTGGGGCTATTACCGTGAGCAACTTGGCGCAGAAAATCCGTTTTTCCGCCAAAACTTGCTGCCAGAAACACTCAACCTGATGCTGGGCGCGCTAGATAGTCAAGCTAAACGCCTTCCCAAAGAAGCGAAACGGACCGCCTTTGCCGAATGGCGCAGCGGCACAGGTAAAGCCAGCTCCGTCGCTGTACTGAACGCCATCGACAACACTTTATTTGGCCAAAGTGGTGGTATCTCTTCCCTGCTGGCCGATAAGCCCGATGTGGTCGTCAAGGTAAAAAAAGCCCTTAGCCAAGCTAAGTTAGCCCAAGCCAGCATCCCGGAAGCATTCGACAGCCCAGCAGCAAGCGCTACACGCAGCAATTATTTAGCCAGCATTAAGCTGCTAAAACACAGCATAGAAACCGACGTGGCCGAAGCTTTAGACCTGACCTTGGGATTGTCTGAGTCTGATGGCGATTAAGCTGACCCGCCGCCGACTGCTGCAAAGCTTGGCGCTTTTAGCCCTGCCTTTGCCAGCGAGGGCGATAAGCGAAGCACCGCCTGTTTTGCTTGCCGCCCAATTGGGTAAAAACTTTGGCGCAATCGCAGGAAAAGTGACTGCCACTCCCACCCGTGGCCACGGCATCGTCCCCATTGCAGGCAATGAAGCCATCCTCCTAGCACGCCGCCCCGGCTACTGGATGATGCGCATCAACTGGCAAACGGGAGAGATCATCCGGCAAGTCGCCGCCGCAGAAAACCGCCATTTTTTTGGTCACGCCGTACTGAGCCCCGATGGCCGCACCCTGCTCACCAGCGAAAACAACATCCAGACTGGCCAAGGCCTGATCGGTATTTACCATCCGCAAACACTGCAAAGGCTTGGAGAGCTGCCCAGCCACGGCATAGGCCCGCACGAGCTGTTGTTTATCGACAGCCAAACACTGGCCATTGCCAACGGCGGCATCCTCACCCTGCCTAAGAGTGGGCGCGACAAGCTGAATCTGGCCACCATGCAGCCCAGCGTCGTGCTGCTAGCCTGGCCATCAGGCCAAAAGCAAAGTGAGCATATTCTGCCCGATACCACGCTTAGCCTGCGCCATCTGGCCCTCAGCCGCGATGGTGCGCTCGGCATTGCCATTCAGGCCGAATCGCCTGCTGGTGACAGCGTAGACGATGCGCCACTCTTAGCCATCTTACGGGATGGCCAACTTAGCCTCGCTGAAACCGTACTCGGCCTAGGGGGCTACGCCGCCAGCATCGCTGCCGTCGGCACGCAATTTATCCTGAGCTGCTTAGAGGGCAACACCCTTGCCATCTGGGGCAGTGACGGCAAAGCCCAAAGACAATGCGGCCTACTACGCCCCGCAGGCATCGCAGCTTGGGGCGATCAAGCCTATGTCAGCACCGAGCTAGGGGTAATCACCCTGCTTGATCCGCAAAGCGGCAGCCTGACGCCGATATCCAGCCACCCTACAATAAAATGGGACAACCACCTAATTTTGGCTTGAAATAAGGGCGAACCGTTCGCATCTACTAAGCAATAGACCACACTCCACTTTATGCGAGCCTGCTGAATGACCAATCCACTTCTCGATCTGACCGGTAAATTACCCGACTATCCAAGCGTTAAGCCTGAGCACGTCAGCCCAGCGCTGGACACGCTCTTAGCCAGCTCTGCTGCAGCCGTTAGCGCGGCAGAACAAGTCGCCAATCCAACATGGGCCAATTTTGTAGAACCGCTCGACGCTGCGCTAGAAAAACTCGGCCAAGCTTGGGGCGTGGTTGCGCACTTAGAAAGCGTAGTCACCACGCCTGAGCTGCGTGAGGTTTACAACGCCAATATCGCGCGGATTTCCAATTTTTATACTGAGCTGGGCCAGAACGAGCTGCTCTACGCGCAGTACAAGCTGATTGCAGCAAGCGCCGAATTTACCGATTACAACGCCGCCAGAAAAACCATTATTGAAGACACGCTGAGAGATTTCCGCCTGAGCGGTGCTGAACTACCCGAAGCGCAAAAACAGCGCTTTGCCGAAATCGCCGAAGAGCTATCCGAGTTGACGGTTAAATTTGGCCAAAACGTGATGGATGCCACCGATGAGTGGGGCCTCTATATTGAAGACCTCGCAGAATTAGATGGCCTGCCGCAAGACTGGTTATCTGCCGCTCGATCCGCCGCGACCGCGGACGAAAAAACCGGCTACAAAGTCACGCTAAAGCAGCCTAGCCAAGGCCCAGTAATGCAGTTCTGTAGCAACCGCAGCCTGCGCGAAACGGTTTACCACGCCAATGCCACCCGCGCCTCAGAATTTGGCCCAGCAGAGCGCGACAATGGCCCGCTGATTCAACGCATCCACGCCTTACGTACCGAAGCCGCCCAATTGCTAGGTTTTAATAACTACGGCGAAGAATCACTGGCCACCAAAATGGCCGACACCCCTGCTGAGGTTGCAGAATTTCTGCGCAATCTAGGCCACGGCGCTAAGCCTTTTGCAGCCAAAGATCGTGCTGAATTGAAAGCATTCGCTAAAGAACAACTCGGCTTAGACGAGCTGGCCGTTTGGGATTACGGCTATGCTGCCGAGAAATTATCCGAAGCCAAATATGCGTTTTCGGCCCAAGAAGTCAAAGCTTATTTTACCGAACCAACGGTTTTATCCGGCCTGTTTAAAGTGATTGAATCGCTGTACAGCCTGCGTTTTGTTAAAGCCAGCACCCCCGTTTGGCACCCAGATGTCAACTACTACGCCCTGCAAAACTTGGATGGTAGTGCGGTGGGTGGCTTGTATCTGGACCTGTACGCACGCACCGGCAAGCAAGGCGGCGCGTGGATGAACGATGTACTCAGCCGCGATCGTAAAGGCGACGACTTACAAAACCCCGTTGCCCTCGTAGTATGTAATTTTTCTGCTGGCGTCGATGGCAAACCAGCGCTCCTGACGCACGACGATGTGATCACCCTCTTCCACGAATTTGGCCATGCCCTGCATCACCTCTTAACCGAGGTCGATGAATCCGGCGTATCTGGCATCAATGGCGTGGAATGGGATGCGGTCGAATTGCCTAGTCAGTTTATGGAAAACTTCTGCTGGGAATGGCAAGTATTGCCGGATCTGACTCACCACGTGGATAGCGGCGCAGCCCTAACACGCGAGCTGTTCGACAAAATGCTGGCGGCCAAAAACTTTATGAGCGGCAGCGGCATGGTGCGCCAGGTATTGCTCTCGCTGTTTGATATGGAGCTACACGCCAGCACCGATGCAATTGACGCCACCGCGCAAAATGCCGCGCTGGTGGCCGAATTCGAAATGCCGGTCGCCCCAAGCTATAACCGCTGGTTTAACACCTTTAGCCATATTTTTGCCGGTGGCTATGCGGCGGGTTATTACAGCTATAAATGGGCTGAAGTGCTGTCTGCCGATGCCTATTCTGCTTTTGAAGAAGCCGCTGCCGCAGGCAAATCCATCCTCGACCCCGCCACCGGCGCGCGCTTCAGAAAAGAAGTGCTCGCCATGGGTGGCAGCCGCCCGGCGATTGACTCCTTCACGGCTTTCCGTGGCAGGAAGCCCGAAGTTGCGGCTTTGCTTAGACATAATGGTTTAAATTAAGGGGATGGCTTGGGATTAAAACCCAAACTTTACCCTACCAGCATAAATATTTACATAAGCTTGATGCACTTATTCCCCCCTTTAAAAAAGGGGGAAGCTAAATGCAAAATGGGCGAGGATTGGGGTTTAGATGCCCCATTCCAAATAAAAAACGGGCCATTCAGCCCGTTTTTTTCACTACTAAAACGACGTCTACTTCAAATACGTCTCCAAAAACCGAATCGTATGTCCTATCGAATAAACGCGATTTTCGCGCTTAGCTGCGCCATGGCCTTCATCGGCAAATAGCATCAGCTCAGCGGGTACATTGCGTTTTTTTGCTGCCTCAAACATCTGTAAAGCCTCGCCCACCGGCACACGCGGGTCGGACACGCCTTGAATCAACATCAGCGGGGCAATCAGCTTATCGATATGGTTAATCGGCGAGAGTTGAATTAATGCTTCACGATCTTTCACCGGATCGCCATATTCAGCAATGCGTAGCGACCTTCGATAAGGTGCTGTGTTTTGTAAGAAGCTCATAAAATTAGAGATGCCCACGGTAGAAACGCCCGCATCGTAAGCGCCCGCAAATATCGTCATCCCCGCCAAGGTGGAATAACCACCGTAGCTGCCGCCAATAATCCCCACCTTAGGCACTTGGCCACCCTTACCCCACTTGGCCCGAATATAGCGCGAGGCGTCTTCGATATCGCTGACCACTTGCAAGCGTTTCGGGCCGTCGTCCATGGCCAGCCACGCTTTGCCATAGCCATCCGAGCCACGTACGTTCGGCTCGACAAAGATAAAACCGGCATCCACGTAGAGCTGCGCCACAGGGGAAAAGCCCGCCTTGGTCTGCGCTTCCGGCCCGCCATGAAAATGCACCACCACTGGGCAAGTCACCGTTGCACACTGGGCCGGACGGCGCACAAACATCGGAATCGGCGTGCCGTCTCTTGCGGGATAAGTCTCTAAGCTGGCTCTGGCAAAGCGCTGTGTATCGACTTCCGGGCTCATCGCCTGCTGCCACTGCACCAGCTTGCCAGTCGCCCACTCATAGCGATAACTTAAGCGTGGCGATTTAGCCGTTTCAACGCTGATCAGGCTAAAGCGCCCATCCGGGCTATGCCCGCTGATAATGACATGGTCGGCGTCTTTAAAGACTGGCAGCTTAATTGGCCGCAAACTACTAGCATCCAGCGCAAAGCTACGGGTATAGCCCGCTTCGTTCACGCTATAGCTGATATGCCTGCGCGATTGATCCAGCTGAAAACTGCTCACATCCCAATTAATCTCTGGGGAAATCGGCTTAAACTGGCCCGCCTTCCATTGGTAAAGACGGCGGAAATTGCCAAATTTTGAGGTTTGTACAATCAGCTCGTCAGCACCTGCGCCATAAGCAGCCTGATATTCTTCTTTTTCATTCTGACCAAACAGTGACTTTAGCTCGCCATTATTCAACTCGTAATATTCTGCGGCCAAATTGGTGATGGTTTTTTCCAACAAGATGCGCCCATGGCGCTGATCTGCAATATTCCACAAGCCCGGCTGATCGAACACCACTTGTTTAGTGCCACTGGCAATGTGGTAGCGGTAGATGGTGTAGCTGTCTTTTTGCTTATCGTTGGCGCTGTAATACACATACTGATTATCGTCAGAAACAAAAGCAAAGCGAGTTTGCACGCCGGCAATATGCTGGATTTCTTTGAGTGCGCCGCCCGCTGTGGGCTGCAAATAAAGGCCAGGGTTTTCTTCGCCCTTGCGATCTCGTTGAATCACCAAAGTCTGCCCATCGGGGCTGATCCCTGCAATTTGTGTGGCATCCTCTCCCCCTGTCATTTGCACCGGAAAGCGCTGCGGACCATCCAAACGCCAGACTTGGCTTACCCCTGTTACCCGCCAATTAAAATAAAGCTGCGCACCATCTGGGCTAAGCACGCCCGCTGAGGGACTAGAAATATCCAGCATGCTTTGAATTCGCCGCGATAAACTAGGCTCAAGTGGCTTAGGGCGAAACGCTTCGATGGTTTCTTTACTGACACTTTCAGCGCCCAAACCCGCATAATCGGCCGCATAAACAGGGCTGCTGAACAAAACGCCTAAGAGCCATAAGTGGATTTTCATTTGCTTCCTATTTAATCAATAATGTAAGCCAACTAGGCTCGAAAAACGCCTTAAGCAAGAATGAGTACGAAGGAAAACTTAGAGATTTTCTCCGTGAAGCTCCGTGCTCTCTGTGGCCTCCGTGGTTCAAGATTTGGGTTTTATAGCGGCAAAAAACTGAGTCGAAAATAATTACGACCATCATCAGCCAGATTAAAGAAATATCAACCTTCCGGCAACTGCGGCTAGCACTAAGCAGCGGCACTTTTAGAGAACACAATGAGCTCAGAAACACACAATCCGCTCACCCTGACCAGTCAGCAAACACTGGCGCACTATCAGGCCAATGCAGAAAGCTTTAAAGCGGGCACAGCGAGCCATGATGTTAGCCAGAATATTGCAGCGCTGCTGCGCCACATCAGCAGCAAAGCGCCTTTCGATATTTTGGATTTTGGTTGCGGCCCCGGCCGGGATCTGCAGCAGTTTCTGGCGCTGGGCCATCGCCCCGTGGGGCTGGACGGCACGGCCCGTTTTGTAGAAATGGCGAGGGCAGACAGCGGCGCAGAAGTGTGGCAGCAGGATTTTTTGGCGCTCGATTTGCCAGCAGCCCGCTTTGACGGCATCTTTGCCAACGCCGTTTTATTTCATATCCCCAGCCAGGAGCTGCCACGGGTGTTAAGCCAGCTCCATGCCACGCTAAAGCTGGGCGGTGTGCTGTTTTGCTCTAACCCACGCGGCGATAATGTGGAAGGCTGGAATCAAGGCCGCTATGGCGCTTATTACAATCTGGAAACCTGGCAAAGCCATTTAGTTGCAGCGGGATTTACCGAGCTGGAGCACTACTACCGCCCAGAAGGACTGCCGCGTGAACAGCAGCCTTGGCTCGCCAGCGTTTGGCGGGCGATTTAATCACAAATACCCACCGTTTAGCTGCACTTTTTCGCCCTTTACTGGATAATCCCCCCTTTATTTAGCCCAGCCATCAAATGCACACACTTTCACAACTTCGCTCAGGGACACTCAAAGGCATTAAGCGACTAGATTTATCTTGTGGGCTCAGCACGTTCCCAGAAGAAATATTTTCCCTAGCTGATTCCTTAGAGATTCTGAATTTATCTGGCAATGCGCTAAGCAGCCTGCCCGATGATTTGCCACGGCTAAAGCGTTTGAAAGTGATTTTTTGCTCGGATAATCAATTCGATCATTTGCCCGAAGTGCTAGGGCGCTGTAGCAGACTCAGTATGGTGGGATTTAAAGCCAATCAAATTCAAACTGTCAGTGCAGCCGCCCTGCCATCTGAGCTACGCTGGCTCATCCTTACCGACAATCAAATCAGTCATTTACCAGATGAGCTAGGCCATTGCCATGCCTTGCAAAAGCTCATGTTGGCCGGTAATCAGCTGCAGGCTTTGCCCGAAACGCTGGCCGCCTGCCAAAATCTAGAACTGATCCGCATCTCAGCCAACCAGCTTTTCGCCTTACCAGATTGGCTATTTAGCTTGCCTAAGCTGGCATGGCTGGCATTTGCGGGAAATCCATTTTGCCCAACGCCAATAGCCCAACACGCGCCAGCGATTCACTGGCAAGATCTCGAAGTTGCAGAGCAGCTAGGCGAAGGTGCTTCAGGTGTGATTTACAAAGCGCTGTGGCAGCAAGAGCAGCCCAGAGCGGTTGCGCTCAAAGTATTTAAAGGCGCACTCACCAGCGATGGCCTACCGCAAAGTGAAATGGCCGCATGCATCGCAGCAGGAGAACACCCCTGTCTGATCGGAGCCATTGGCAAAGTAGATCACCATCCTGATCAAACACATGCACTTTTAATGCCATTAATCGATCAAGGATTTATGAATCTAGCCGGCCCACCCAGCTTAGATTCTTGCACCCGCGATATCTATGTTCAAAATCAGCGCTTTAGCCTGCACACCATTTTAAATATCGCCACACATATGGCAGCCGCAGCCGAGCATTTACACGCCGCTCAGATTCTGCATGGCGATTTATATGCGCATAATATTTTATTGAATACGGAAGGAAAGGCTTTATTGGGAGATTTTGGAGCGGCATCTTTTTACGAGCCCAAATACGCACTATTACAAAATATTGAAGTCCGCGCTTTTGCTTGCCTGTTAGAAGAATTAATTAGCCGCACCGATGGCTCGTCAATAATTTTAGATCGCTTAATCAGTTTAAAAGTGAGCTGTGCACAAAATCATTTACCAGAACGCCCACTTTTTTCAGTAATAAAACAACAATTGATGGCTATTCATTCACATTAAAGCTTCAAATTAGCCTGTCACTAAATGATGCTCAGGTTCTTCGTCTGCAAAAAGAATTGCGACATCTGGAAAAGAATGTTGAATACGCAATAAAGCACCAACGACAATAGGATCAAAATGAGTGCCGCCCCCTTTTACAATAATATTCATCGCATCTTCATGAGAAAATGCAGGCTTATATACCCGCTTAGATACTAAAGCATCATAGACATCAGCAACAGCCATTAGCCTTGCCGACAAAGGAATTTCCTCTCCTTTTAAGCCTTGTGGATAGCCACTTCCGTCCCATTTCTCTTGATGGCAATACGCAATTTCACGCGCATAATGCAAAAACTTATCTTCAGTCGTACCCAAATAGTTTTCTACTGAAGTAATGACATCCCGCCCATATACGGTATGCATTTTCATTAAATTAAACTCTTCATCCGTCAACTTCCCAGGCTTTAATAAAATATGATCAGGCACACCTACCTTGCCGATATCATGCATAGGTGCTGATTTATACAGCCACTGGATATTGGCAGGTGTTAATTCATCGCTAAATTTTGGATCATCCGATAACTCCAATGCCAAAAGCGCCACAAAATGCTGAGTGCGTCGTAAATGTTTACCGGTTTCGTTATCGCGTGTTTCAGCAAGGGATGCCATCGCCAAAATAGTGGCTTGCTGTAAATGCGCTAGCTCTCTGGTCCGTTCTCGTACTAAATGTTCTAAATATTGATTTTGATTTTTCAAAAAAACTTGCGCTGCTTTTAATGCCAACTGTGTTTGCACACGCGCCAATAAAATTGTAGGAATAATAGGCTTACTAATATAATCTGCCCCACCTGCCGAAAACCCCTCCTCTTCATCTTCCACAGCAGTTTTAGCTGTCAAAAAAATGACAGGGATATCTACCGTTTCTTTATTTTCTTTTAATTTTCTGCACACTTCATAGCCATTCATATCAGGCATCATGACATCTAATAAAATTAAATCAGGTCTTGGATCAAGCAACACCAAACGCAAAGCAACCTCACCATGGTTGGCGACTTTTACACGATATTTATCCCTCAACAATCCATTAAGCAACATCAAATTGTCGGGCGTATCATCAACCACCAAAATCGTTGATCTATTTTCCTGCGTTTGTAGCGGTTCCATATCTACTCCTTACATCTTTGACCATTTTTCATTAATTCAAATTGAAGATTTATTTATCCATTCAAGCGCATCATTAAATGAAAACTGATTAATAAGCCGTATTAACTCCTTACTTTTATCCCCCCATATACACTCAAATGCTGGCTGATTTTCTTCAAAAAACTCCCCAGCAGAAGCATCCCCCTCTTGTAATAAACGCTGAAGATCTTCAACTATCTTCTTTTTAGTTACACTATCCAAAACTAATATGTTTTCCGAGGCCACAGGAGCCAACACCACATCCTGCTCCTTCGAACAAAAATAATAATTATAAATATCGTTAAGTAATTTCAACGCCTCACCATCAATGGCATTTTTCATATTTAAAATGATATTTTTCTCTTCACTTTGCCCAAGCGTAAACTCAAGGTCTGCAGAGACTTTTTGTAATGCATTCGCACCAATCGTTGCTGAAATTCCTTTTATCGTATGCGCATGTCGCTTTGCATCAATCCAATGTTCCGCACTAATAGACTCCGCCAAATTAGACTGCACCTTAGGAACTTCATCCAAAACCTTGATTAATAGTCGACGATAAAAATCTGGGTTGCCCATTGCATACTTGAGCCCCATCACCATATCTAGCCCTTCAATTACTAAAGGTAGACCTGGTGAAGCTAAATCTTTATTCTCTACTTCTTTAATTACCGCCTTATGCCCAATATCCCTTTTGACTTCAGGCAGCCATTGAATCAACTTTTCAATTAATAAATTAGGGTCAATAGGTTTAAGTAAATGATCACTCATACCTGATTCTAAACACATGTGCTTATCTTCATTCATCGATAATGCGGTCAAAGCAATAATCGGAATATTATTTAAAAAGTGCCCAGAGCGTATTGCCTTCGCAGCACTCCAGCCATCCATGACTGGCATTTGAATATCCATAAGAATTAAATCAAAAACTTCTTTTTTTAAAATATCAATTGATTGCTGTCCATCACCAACGACAGTTACTTGCATTCCTGCATCAATTAATATTTCGCTAGCAACCTGCTGATTTAATGAATTATCTTCAACCAATAAAACTCGTGATCCAGCTCGCTGAGCTAAAGCTAGCCCTTGTTTATTTTTCAATGCAACAAGAGAAACCTCTTCTACTTCCTGCTGATTTTTTCTCAAACAAACACTAAACCAAAAACAGCTACCTTTATCGACCTCGCTCAGTAAACCAATGCTGCCCCCCATTAAATTAACAAGTTGTTTAGAGATAATAAGCCCTAACCCAAGCCCACCAAACTTTCTTGTTGCAGAGGTGTCTGCTTGTGTGAACGCTTGAAATAACTGAGCCTGCTCATCATGACTAATACCAATACCAGTATCAATAATAGAAAACTTAATCTTTACCTCTTCATTACTTTCTGATTCAAGCTCAGCAAACAACTCAACCTGCCCTTGTACCGTAAATTTCACAGCATTTTCAATCAAGTGCAATAATATTTTTTCTAAACGCTTAGCATCCCCGATTACAGACAGAGGTAAGCTAGGCGCAATTCGTAAAAGTAAAGAGAGTCCTTTTGCCCTTGCTTCAATGCCTACACGTGCAACAACCTCTTCCAATATTTTGTGTAAATAAAAAGCTGATAACTCCAGCTTTAATTGTCCTTCTTCCATTTTAGAAAAATCAAAAATATCATTTATTATATTTAATAAATGTTCACTAGATCTTTGAATGACTTCAACGTAATTCTTTTGTCTTATATTTAGCTCTGTTTTAAGTACCAAATGAGTCATCCCAATAATCGCATTCATCGGAGTACGAATTTCATGACTAATATTTGCTAAGAAATCTCGTTTTATTTTTAGGGTCTCATCTAATATTTGTTGGATCCGATCTTGCCCTTTCATTGAATCCTGAAGTACAGAATCAACCACAATTCTTAAACAAACATTGGCTCCATCACTACTTAGATATGGCAATAAATTTAAACGCACTTCAGCCTCAAAAGGCTCACCAACGAAAGGCTGCCAACTAAAAGAATAGCCCTCACTTAAAGCATCACAATCACTCATAAGCGTAAAACTATCTAACTGAGCCAAAAATCGTTCTCGTTGATCGATCACAAGCAATTGCTCAACAGCAAAACCAACTAACTCAGTTTGTTGATACGAAAATAATGTAGAAAACATCTGATTCGCCCAGACAATATTCCCTTCACCGTCAATAAGAAGCATTGCTTCTACAGAAAAGTTAAAAATACTTTTATAGTTTGCATCAATCTCCTGCTGTTTTTGCTTACTCTTTTCTAAAGTGCGTACATGCAAATCTGCAACTTCAGCAAGAATTTGCTGAAAATCTGAAGATATTTCCTTACGCTCCGAAAATAACTTTATTTGAGTTTGCACATTACATACTCCACTCATCAATCCCCCAATCACCGATTAGCCACAGCTTCACCTCTTGATGGCTACGAGTAAAATTTAACATCGAAAATACAATGCCCAGCTCGATAGTAAAATTAAACAACAAATTCTCACATGAACATATGAGCATGATTAATTCTAGATCAAAATTTTGAATAATTCTGAAATGGAGATAAACCATAAATAAAAAGCATTACCTATACTAAGGAAGAAGTAAGATTAGCAATCTAATGATTTGCTTGTATAGCGCTGACATCGAGCAGGTCGAGTTAGCCGCCCTGCCTACAAGGTTTTCCTCGCCTAGGTCGGGTGAGCGGCTTTATCGCGCAACCCAACAACAAGCTACAGAAGTAGCTCATTACGTTAAGGCTAAATTCCTTCCACCTAAAACAAAACCCCCACCTCTTTCGAGTGCAGGGGGTTTTTTATGCAAATACGGGTGAATGACCTAAAAATGACATAACGGGCATAGGTTGGGTTAGCAGCCTTATCGCGTAACCCAACATGCAAACCACGGGTGGTTGCCCGCTACGCGATAGCCACTTTTCTTCCGCGCAAAGCAAAACCCCCGCCTCTTTCGAGTACGGGGGTTTTTCTGCGTGCGAATCTATTGATTCGCTCAGCGATAGGGTGTCTGGCAATGACCTACTTTCACACAGGTAATCTGCACTATCATCGGCGCTAAGGTGTTTCACTGTC
>JANYCY010000003.1 GCA_025360045.1 Janthinobacterium sp.
GCCGCTGCGCACGAATTCTTTCACTGCTGCATAACCAGACTGATCGACCCGCATGCAGAAGTGAATGCCTCTTTGCAGCAAAGCCGCAATCAACCAGGTGGCCGGGTAACCGCGATCTAACAACAGCAAATCGCGACTGGATAACAAATCCAGATGCTCAAACAGCATTTGCCGCTCGCAAGCATCGGCGTGGTACAACTCGTAAGCCAATGTCATTTCACTGCCAGGCAAATACAGAGCAAAAGCCATCGCATTGATGGCATTGCGTCCCGTTGCATCGCGTGAAGCCATCGCCAGTTTGGAGCCATCGGCGGCAACTAATCGTAAGCCATGCCAGAGCGGCAGCGTGACGTATTGAGCGAGTTGCAATAGCAGGAAGTCGTTGATTTTTTTGAACACATTCGCCGACAACTTCATTCGCGCTTCAGAAAACGCCTGCGCGGTCACGGTGCGAGCAAAATCGGCTTTGTTGTCGAGGTGGGGAAAGAAGGAATCCAGTTCTTGCTGTACGCTTGCCGTAAGTCCAGACAATATGAAGTTGATGAGAATAGGAAAGGTAAGAGTTCGGTCGCGGGTGAATGCCTTTGGGTCAAGGCGAACCGCTTCACGCAGGGTTGGGTTTTGGATGAAAGATTGAATCTTTCCAATCAAGTCAGGTAATTTGGCTGAACATAATAGTAAGTTATATCAAAGGGTTAGCGTGGCCTGCATTTTAACACAAGCCACGGATTGATTTGACGGTGGGCTTAACTTTAGAGGATTGGGGGGCATGTCAGCGGCCTAGTGCCGGATTAAATTAATCTTTTGAGGGGAATATCATGAGTTTAGGAACCATATTGTTGATCGTACTGATCCTAATGCTAATTGGGGTCATCCCAAGCTGGCCACACAGCAGAAGCTGGGGTTATGGCCACAAGTGGTGGTTTAGGCCTCATCGTCATTGTGGTTGTTGTGTTATTGCTTCTTGGGCGCTTGTAGCTAGCGTTTTAATGACAAGTAAAGCCGCCGTAGCGGCTTTACTTTTGGGCGGTGTTCAAGGGCGGCAGTAAGGCTTCTGGGCAACAAGATGCAAGCCGTAAATCTGCACATTGCTCTGGGTGGCCAGCGCAACATTCCTCGGTAAGATAGCCGATTAAATCGAGCATCAGCGGTAAATTAGCTCGGTAGCGCTGAAAGCGGCCTTCTTGCTCAACCGACACCAGCCCAGCGTGTGTCATTCCTTTTAAGTGAAATGAAACATTATTGGGCGGCAACTCCAGCGCCGCTGCAATCTCACCTGCAACCATGCCCTCTAGGCCGCGTTTGACCAGAAAGCGATAGATATCGAGCCGAATCCCCGAAGAGAGCGATTCAAAAATTTGTGTGGCGGTTTGCTTTTCCATAGGACAACTATACAAGAGTAATTGAAATAAAGCTTAACATAGGCACTCTATGCTGCCGACGTAAGCAATTACGTGCGTGTGTTTTTAAGCTGCACGATGCCGTGGTAAGGCGGTAGAAATAAGCGAGGCGATGGCGATAAATGCCGCTGATATCCACAAGCAAGCCGCAAGGCCCGCAAGCTGAAATACCCAGCCAGATAATACCGTGCCCAGTAAGCGCCCCATGGCATTACTCATATAGTAAAAGCCAACATCGAGCGATGCGCCATCGTCTTTGGCGTAGCTGACAATTAAATAGCTATGCAGCGATGAATTAATGGCAAATAAAACGCCAAATAGGAATAAGCCGCCAATAATAATAGGCTGCAAGTTTTGCCCGTAGCTCATGGCGATTGCGATAGCTGCTGGTACACAAGCTAGCGGTAAAGTCCAGATAAAAGCGCTTTTCCCATCGGGCACTTGTCCCGCTTTTTTACCGGTTAGATAGGGCGCAAGAGATTGCACCACACCATAGGCCATCACCCATGCCGCAAAGAATGAGCCGACATCATGGGGACTCCAGCCCAGTGTTTGCGATAAAAACACTGGCAGTGCCACCACAAACCATACATCGCGTGCGCCAAATAAAAAAAGCCGCGCCGCAGATAAAACATTCACCGAGCTGCTCTTAGAAAAAATCTCGCTGAACTTGGGCTTGTTTTTTGCCTTGCCTAAGTCTTGTTTAAGCGTGATTACGCTGCCTAGCCATACCAAGAGTAATAAGCTCGCCATCAGCAGCACCGCGCCGCTAAAACCAAGCAGGGTGAGCAAGACCCCGCCTAGAAAAAATCCCACGCCTTTTAGCGCGTTTTTAGAGCCGGTTAACAGTGCCACCCATTGATAAAGCGTGCCTTCGGCGCCTGCGGGCACCAGCGTTTTAATACTGCTTTTGGCACTCATTTTATTTAAATCTTTGGCGATCCCAGATAGTGCTTGCGCCGCCATCACCCAAGGCACGGTGAGCATGGCCGTGGGGACGGTGAGTGCCAAGAGGGCAAACACTTGCAGGCCAAGGCCGATATTCATGGTTTTATTTAAGCCAATGCGAGCGCCCAACCAGCCCCCGATCAGATTGGTGATCACACCAAAAATCTCGTAAAACAAAAACAACATGGCGAGGCTGAGTGGCGAAAATCCAAGCTGATGAAAATGCAAAACCACCAACATCCGCAGCGCCCCATCGGTGAGGGTGAAGGCCCAGTAATTACCAGTGATGATCAGATATTGGCGGATTTGCGGGGAGAGCATGGGAGTCCACAGTGTAGGGTGGGCACGCTTTTGTGCCCATGCGTTTAGTGAGTTAGATCCACGCGTGCAATAGCTTCACGTGGACGCTGTATTTCTATGCTGGCCAATCTCCCCCCACTAGCCTCACCAACTCTGCCGTGCGATTCACATAGCCCCATTCATTGTCGTACCAAGCGTAGAGCTTGAGCTGCGTGCCATTGATGACCATAGTGGAGAGCGCGTCGATGATGGATGAGCGCGCATCGCCTCGGTAGTCGATCGATACCAGTGGGCGCTCTTCATAGCCCAGAATATCTTTCAGATAGGTTTCGGATGCGGTTTTCAGCAGGGCGTTGACTTTCTCTACGGTGGTGGCGCGTTCTAGCTCGAATACACAATCGGTGAGCGATGCGTTGGTTAAAGGCACACGTACTGCATGGCCGTTTAAGCGGCCCTTAAGCTCAGGGAAAATCTCGGTAATGGCGGTGGCCGATCCGGTTGAAGTGGGGATCAGGCTGGTGCCGCAAGCACGAGCGCGGCGCAGATCTTTGTGCGGCGTGTCGATAATGGTTTGGGTATTGGTCAGATCATGAATGGTGGTCATGCTGCCGTGACGGATGCCGATTTGTTCGTGAATCACTTTTACCACGGGAGCCAAGCAATTGGTGGTGCAGCTAGCCGCAGTCACAATGTGGTGCTGGGCTGGATCATAAAGATGATCATTCACCCCCACTACCACATTTAAGACACCTGCTTCTTTAACGGGCGCAGTCACAACCACGCGTTTTACGCCTTGATCCAGATAGGCTTGCAGCAATTCTACTTTACGCATTTTGCCCGAGGCTTCGATGACCACATCGCAGCCCGACCAATCGGTATCGCCAATTGCCTTATTGTGGCTGACTTTAATCCGCTGCTCGCCAATTACAATTTCATCCTTGATCGCTTCCGCATTTTGCGCAAAGCGGCCGTGTACCGAATCAAAGTTAAGCAAATGCGCCAAGGTGGCCGCGTCGCCAGCTGGATCGTTGATCTGTACAAATTCAATATCGGGCCAGCCCCAAGCGGCGCGCAGGGTTAAACGTCCCATACGGCCAAAGCCGTTAATACCTACTTTGATGCTCATTTCACTTCCTTTTGACCCATTTCATCGAGGCGCAGCTTTAAGGACAGATTGTCTAACTTATTGATGGGGAGAGCGGTGAATAGATCGATTCTTCGTTTCAAAGTCGTCACGGTTTCTTGAAATGACTTCGCTTGAGCATGAATGTCCAAGCTTTCACTTGGAGACGCTACACCCCAATGGGCGCGTGAAGGGATGCCGGGCCATACAGGGCAGGCTTCACCTGCGGCCGCATCACAAAGTGTAAAGACAAAATCCATCACCGGTGCATCGGGCGCAGCAAATTCATCCCAGCTCTTACAACGTAAACCAGACGTATTGATGCCTACATGCTCCAGTGCTTTTACCGCCAGCGGATTGACTTGCTTGCTAGGATGGCTACCCGCGCTATAGGCCTTAAAACGCGTATTGTTTGAATGATTTAATAGCGCTTCTGCCATCTGGCTGCGGGCTGAGTTGCCGGTACAAATAAATAGGACGTTGTAGACGTTACTCACGCTTTTCTCCGTATAGGCTTTGATTTCTGATCTGGTAAGATTAACTATACAATATTTCAAATGTTATTGTATAGTTGAAGCATAGGAAAACCTGCAACTACCATTTTAAAATTTCTGTTATCCGCTCGATGATCAGAAATCTAGAACAAATCGTTTGAATCCAAACCAGAGGCACGCAGGCAAGAAAAAGAGCGATCTACCTTACCGAGCAAAGATTTCATTGATGTTGAGCTCGTCTTTGGCGCTCTAGAACAAGACCTTCAGGCGTTTGGAGTGGGATAAGGCGAAGGCAGTGCGTGCCCAATCCTATCAACTTAAGCAAAACGTTATTCGTAGGGCGGGGCAACCCCATGTGCGCTAACCAAATCGTTTTTTCATTAGCAAACAGCGAAAAACCCCTATGCCCACGCTCTCGATATGGGGCTTAAGTCCCTCTGAAGCCGCGACACGAGGAACAAGCGGGGTGGGGCCGTCGTTGGTCGTGTTGAGGACCTGAGTTGACACAACGCCACTGTCCGCAGTGAGGGGTCTTCGTGCTGTTGAGGTTGTGGCTTGGCTTCGTTTCTTGGCCGCGCAAGAAAGGATGGTCCAGCGGGACGCCCGCACCTAAATTAACGTGCCGAAGACACTAACAGTGAAGTGGCTCGTGCCCATGAAGAGCTGGCATCGATTGGCCTAAGCCAGCAATATTTAGTGATTAACGGCGTGCTTCCGGCTAGCGAAGCTGCGCTTGATCCATTTGCCGCTGCAATCTGCACGCGTGAAGCGGCTGCTTTACAAGCCATACTGCTTCGCTGATTACTTCGGTTGTTTTATATATTGTGATTCCGGTAATCATCGCGAAAATCCTACGCAAATCTTTACTAAGCAAAGGCCAGGTGGCATTTGATGCGGCGATGTCCAAAATTGGGCCGTGGTCGATTACGGCATTACTCGCTACCTTAGTGCTGTTGTTTGCCTTTCAAGGTGAGGCGATTCTGAAACAGCCTTTAATTATTGCGTTATTAGCTGTACCGATTTTAATCCAAGTGTTTTTTAACTCAGGCCTAGCGTATTTGCTCAACCGTGCGGTGGGTGAAAAGCACAATATTGCAGGTCCTTCGGCCTTGATTGGCGCATCCAACTTTTTTGAATTAGCGGTGGCCGCAGCGATTAGCTTATTTGGCTTTCACTCCGGTGCTGCTTTGGCAACGGTGGTGGGTGTGTTGATTGAAGTGCCGGTGATGCTGCTTGTCGTCAATATCGTTAATCGTAGCAAGCCGTGGTATGAGAAAAAGCGTTGAGCTAATGTGAAATGCCCTAGTTGCCTAGAATGACTCGCTAATCGGCTTTGCTGTGAAAATTTACGGCAATAGCTATTGTTAGGTTTTTGTATTAAAAAATGTTTAATTGTTATTTTAATCTGCCAATATTTAGCATATTTTGTGTTTTTTTGTGCCGAATAGACCAAACATCTATATGTTTGGTGTTCTGCTGAGTTGCCATCCGACGGGAGGTGCGAGTGATCAGTTTAGATGAGGCTAAAGTGGATTAATACTTATTTAATAGGAGTTACATCATGCCCACCCAGCTGCTTGCACTTGGTGTGATCGGCGTGCGTTTATATGAGCGTATTTTGTCATCTCCCGCGCAATATTCTAATGAGCTAGCTGATCATATTGTTGATGAAATTAACTATTATCTGCCGATGGCGCCTTTGAAGGAAAAAACAATCTTGTTTCATTTAGCTTGCGACGTTCATGCTGCATTAGAAGAATGCGATGAAGCAATTAATTCTATCGCCGGTCGTAATCAGGCGGCAGTGATTGTTTCTGGATTAATTGCTCAATCCAAAGATTTTTCTTATCTTTACCATGACTAAGTTGTATTTTTCTATCTGCTATTTTTTGGGGGGAGTTTGGCCTACTTAGCTTAATGCGTTTATGTCGTATGCTTATATTGAAAAAGGCTTTGCGATGAAGGTCTTCTCTTTTTGGTAAGAATATTCTGATCATGATTAAAATAGCTAAAAACACCTCTATTTCTAGGTAATTTATAGCGGTCAATTACGATTTTTACGGGTATGCTAGCAACGCCCATTTGGGAGGTTAAAGGCGAGTAAATATGCGTATACGTAGTTCTGATTTAATCGAACCTCTCGCCGCAATTATGGCGATGGGAGCCTTGATTTGGTTGGGCTTAATGATTATGGCCCCATTTTTAGCTTCAGTTATTTGGGCTGCCATTTTGGTCTATACCACCTGGAAGCCCTATCAATGGATTGTGAGGCTTTGTAGAGGTAGCCGTTTTGTGGGGGCACTTCTATTAATTAGCGCATTACTCACCTTCTTGGTTTTACCCCTTTTGATGGCAGGGTTTGAATTCGCTAGCCAAGCCGGTTCCTTAATTAAAACGGTGAGCCACCAATTTCAAGTGGGATGGCCTGTTCTGCCTGCTTGGATCAGCACCTTTCCTTATTTAGGCGAGTGGATTAATAGTTTTTGGCTAAAGCTAGGCCAAGGGGACCCTGCCTTATTGGAGCGGATACGTGGCTTGAGCGGCCCGATTGCATCAGGTTTACTGCGTTTTGGCGGCATTGTTGGTGGTGGATTTTTATTATTAGCCTTAAGTTTGATTGTGGCTTTTTTCTTTTACCTACACGGTGAAAGTGCGGCTTTGTGGCTAAAGGGGATGATGCGACGCATCGCAGGGGATAAGGCTGAATCGTTATTGAATGTGGCCGCTGGCACGGTAAGAGGCGTCGTTTATGGTTTTTTGGGGACGGCTTTAGTGCAAGGGGTATTAGCTTGGTTTAGTTTCTTTATTGCGGGTGTGCCTAATTCATTAACTTTGGGCTTTGCGAGTTGTTTTCTTTCTATATTGCCAGGCGGACCAGGGCTTATTGGTTTGCCAGCAGCGGCTTGGCTTTATTATCAAGGCCATACAGGCTGGGCGATTTTTCTCGCTCTATGGATGATCTTTGTCGTGGGCACGGCAGATAATGTAGTGAAGCCACTCTTTATTGGTAAAGAAAGTGATCTACCCTTTATTTTGATTTTATTTGGCGTATTGGGTGGTGCTTTGGCTTTTGGTTTATTAGGCGTCTTTTTAGGGCCAACCTTACTTGCCGTTTGTTATGCTTTGCTGGGAAGTTGGGTGCGTGGTGGAACAGAGATAGAAAAAATGTAATTTATTGTTTTTAAAAAAAGGCATCATATTTTAGATATGGTGCCTTTTTTTTAGATGCTTTTATTTTATTTCAAAAATTTTGCCAAAGTTAGCGATTTCTAAAACCGCTTTAACGGTACCTCGACAGTTGACCAAGGTTACTTTGCGGCCATTGGCTCGCTCGTTAAGGAGTAACAACATCCCTAAGGCGGCTGAATCCATATAATCGACGGCGCTAAAATCCATTTCAAGCTCGGTGAGGCCGGGTGTTTCTAGAGCGGCTGTGGTGGCTTGTTTGAATTCGCGATGCGATTCAAACGTAAAGTTGCCATTGAGCATAATGCGGCCTTTGTGATCATCAATTTTGGTGCTGGTTTGCATGGTTTTATTCCTCGTTGATATCAACTCTGTCTAGCGTGGGCTCAAGCCCAGCGATGGCTCTTGCTTCTCTCTTATTGTAGAGTTGCATTTTGATTTTCGCTGATGATTGATTCCAATTAGCTGATGCCATAGCGCTGCTTTGTTTTACGAAAAAACTCCTGTAATTGCAAACCTCGGCCGTTTACCGGATCTAATTCATGGATGCGCAGCAGATAATCATTGCTGAGCTGCATCCATTCTTGGTGCCAGCCATGCTGATTGGTATACGCCAGTAGGGCATTGACGGTGTTAAGCAGCACTTGCACATTGCTGGGCATATCGGTTGCGGCACGAATAAAGCGCTCAGCTGCACCTGCTAGATCGCCACTGCGGGCCAGTTTGACGGCTTCATTATTTAAGGCAACGATGCTGGCGCTGTTTTCTTGGATGAGCTGCTCAGCTTGATCTTCATGGCCTTGTTGGCGATAGAGGGTAGTGATTTTTGCGGCCAAAGCTAAATCGTCATGGCTATTTTTAAGTAGATTACGCACCACGATCTCAGCCAGAGCTCCTTGCTGCTGGTTAAAGCAGGCTTTGGCGAGTGCAAGGCCTACCGTGGCCGAAGGGGGCAGGGTGAGCTGGACAAGTTGTCCAAGCGCAGTCTTGAGCTGGCTTTGTGCCTTTTCGATTTCACCCGTGTGCATATAAATATCTGCATCGAGGGCGTCCGCTAAGACGTCTACTTGTGGGTCTTTAAAGTCTTTGCGAATTTCATCTACGGTCAGTCGTGCTGCCGCCACATTCCCTCGGCTAATTTGCACATCAGCTAGCTGGCCATAGTCCGCTGGGTTGCGCAAAAAAGAATGGCGAGCGATACGCACTGTTTCGAGCATGGCACTTTCTGCCGTGGCTAGATCGCCACTTTTTAAAGCCACATTGCCGAGCTGGCGCTGCCTTGTGACGACAAAAGGAGATTTGCTAATGGCGCGTTGTAGCGTGGCTTGTGCTGCTCCGTCGTCCCCCATTGCCTGCTGGGCTTGGGCTAGCCAGTCGTAGGCTTCTAGGGCGTGTGCATGCTCGTTAATGATGGTTTTAAAGACCGTCATGGCTTCTGAATAGCTTTTTAATTGATATAAGGCTTTGCCAAGCGCCATTTTCGCCCAAGGTAATTCTTGCTCAACCAAGAGTTGCCGGCATTGATCACGCACCTGTGTCCAATTACCAATGCGTAGTAATAGATGTATTTTGAGGCGTAAAAAATCAATCGAGTATTCCGCGCTGGTATTGGCGGCCTTGTTACACAGTTGAATGGCATTTAAAAAGTCGTGTGCCATGATGGCTTCATCAACTAATTTGAAGCGTATTTTTCTTTGCAAAGCGGCAAGGATGCGGCTGTGCAGCATTTCCCCTGTAAAGGGCTTGAGTAGGATGGCATCGGGAGATTGCTCGGCGGCCCCTAGTACTTTTTGCGCGCCTCGCTCTGCGGTGATCACGATAAAAATGCATGAGGCTTTAAGTAAATCAAGACGCCGTGCTTCATCAAACAAAAATAGCCCATCTTGACCTTTGCCTAAATCATATTCGCAGAGGATCAGCTCGTATTTGAGCTTCTTCATGCTGGCCAAGGCTTCCGTGCTATTGCTGGCGTGATCAATATGGCTGGTGCCGTATTGACCTAGAATCATCCCCACGGTGCGGCGAATTTCGGCAATAGGGTCAATCACTAAGACACGTAGGGTGGATACATCGGGAATGCCATTGGCCGCTTTACGCTTGGCGGTGGCAGAGGAGATGACCGAGAAGGCGCTTGGTTTTTCAGCCATAGTTTTAAGACTTAATTGTCCATTGAAAAACGTATTGCGTGGGAGGAACAGCAGCCATCCTATCAATTTAGCTATATGCCATGTCGTTGCCACGCAATGACAAGCATTGAATCATCGTAGGGCGGGTGAAACCCGCGTATTTTATTGCTCGCGGGGTGCACCCGCCCTACGAAAAATATTTCGCTTCTGTTGATAGGATAGTGAACAGCACTAGATAAGCATTTTGCCCATATCACGCGCTGAGCGGGAATTTACTTAGCGTTTGCCCTGATCTTTAAAGAACTTTCAATTTGGCATAAGCCACGGCCAGCCATTTTGATCCTGCGGTCGCAAAATTCACCTGCACATTACCGCTCGCTCCGCCTTCATGATCGGTCACCACACCCTGACCAAATTTGGGGTGCTCTACATTCATGCCAATGGCTAAACCATGTTCTGGTGTAGGGGCTTTGATCTTGCTGGCGAGGGTGGCTGGGCCTGAATAGCCCTGTGGAGCATAGCCACGGTTTAAAAACTTCAAGAGTTGTTGAGGGATTTCTTGCATAAAGCGGCTCGCCACGGCGTAGCGCGTTTGCCCATGCAGCATGCGGCTTTGTGCAAGCGTGATGTAAAGGCGGCGGCGAGCACGTGTAATTGCCACATACATCAGGCGGCGTTCTTCTTCCACCGCGCTGGCGTCGTTCATACTATTGTCGTGAGGAAACAAGCCTTCTTCTAGGCCGCATAAAAACACCGCATGAAACTCTAGCCCTTTAGATGCGTGTACGGTCATCAGCTGTAGCGCGTCATCATGCGCACCGGCTTGGTGATCCCCCGCTTCTAAGCTGGCATGGGATAAGAAGGCGATGAGGTTGTTTTCATCTTCTTGCACAAAATTGGTGGCGGCATTAATTAGCTCGCCCAAGTTGGCAAGGCGTTCTTCGCCTTCTTTATCTGCTTGGTAATGCGCACGTAAGCCAGATAAATCGAGCATCATGTCCACCAGCTCGGGCATGGCTAGGCCAGTGGCTTGGGAGCGCATGTTTTCGATGATTTCGGCAAATTTCTTAACGGCAGCCGCACCGCGTCCCGCGCCGCCTGAGCAGGCGGCTTGCCATAGTGGCGTGCCTGCGTTGCGAGCGGTTTCTTGGATGCTTTCGATGGTGCGTGCACCGATGCCGCGAGTCGGGAAATTAATAACACGCAGCAGGGCGTTATCGTCGCCAGGATTAGCAATTAAGCGCAAATAAGCTAAAGAATGTTTAATTTCTTGACGTTCAAAAAAGCGTAAACCACCATAAACGCGATAAGGCACGCCAGCGGTAAATAAGGCATGTTCAATTACTCGTGATTGGGCATTGGCACGATAAAGAATGGCAATGTCATTGGCGCGATTGCCTTCTCTGATTAGGGTTTGCGCTTCTTCTACAATAAAAGCGGCTTCTTCAAAATCGGTAGCGGCTTCAAATACGCGAATTGGCTCGCCAGCAGGCTCGCTGGTCCATAATTCTTTGCCTAAGCGGTTACGATTATTAGCAATAACGGCATTTGCAGCATCTAAAATATTGCCTTGCGAGCGGTAATTTTGCTCTAAACGAATCACATGTTTCACGGCGAAATCAGTTTGGAAATCGTGCATATTGCCGACATTTGCGCCACGGAATGCGTAAATGGATTGATCATCATCACCCACGGCAAATAGCGCATTATTGCTGCCGGCTAAAAGTTTTAACCAAGCATATTGCAGCTTATTAGTATCTTGAAATTCATCGACTAATATGTGGCGGAAACGGCTTTGATAGTGTTCGCGTAAAGATTCATTTTTAGAAAGCAATTCGTAACAGCGTAGTAATAATTCAGAGAAATCAGCTACACCTTCCCGTTGGCATTGTTTCTCATATTCCTCATAAATTAATCGCAGCATGCGCGAATAATCATCCCAAGCGTCTACATCAGCTGCGCGTCGGCCATTTTCTTTATGGCCATTAATAAATTGTTGGACTACTTTTGCCGGATATTTTTCATCATCAATATTTAATGCTTTCAATATTCGCTTTATTGCGGAAAGCTGCTCGGCAGAATCTAGAATTGCAAAAGTTTCGGGTAAGCCGGCATCGCGCCAATGCAAACGCAGCATTCGATTGCATAAGCCGTGAAATGTACCGACCCATAAGCCCCGTGGATTAAGCGGCATCATGGAGGTAATTCGAACCAGCATTTCTTTGGCGGCTTTATTGGTAAAGGTTACCGACAATAAACCGGCTGGGCTGCATTGCCCCGTGGATAAAAGCCAAGCAATACGGGTGGTGAGCACACTGGTCTTGCCGCTGCCTGCACCGGCCAAGATGAGCGCGTGTTCCGGCGGTAATTCAACGGCTGCAGCTTGTTCTGGATTGAGATTGGCGGTGAGGGGATGCGACATGGCAAGGGTTCACAGGTAAAGAAGGGAGATTGTACAGCTGAATACAAACAAGGCAGCCTAAGCTGCCTTGTTTGGTCTTACATGCAAAGCATCAATATTTTATAAAATTGCACGGATATTTGCGGTTTCTTTTTCTTTTTAAAAGCGCTTTGACAACAGAAATTAGTCTATAGGCTAATTTACTATTTTCACAAGAGCTCTTATAGATCAAGGCACTACGAGTCTATTCGTCATTTCATAAAAGAAATATTGATTAGGCGATGCGCAATTCTTCTAATGAGCGACCTGTTGCCAGGAATTCAATTGCCCATTGTGGCTTACGGCCACGGCCGGTCCAAGTTTGGTCTGCATCAGCAGGATTGCGGAATTGTGCTTTAGCAGTAGAAGCTGCTTTTTTAGCCGCTTTCTTGTCGCTGCTAGTGCCCAAAACATCAGACAATGAGAAGCCTTTAGCAGCAACTAGATTTTGCAGTTCAGCAATCAGGTTTTGCTTTTCTGATTCTTTACGACGAACAATTTCAACTTCTAAATTCTTGCGCAGTTCAATCAGGTCGCTATAGCTTAGTGGGGAAAGATCAATCATGGTAATTCTCCTTGGGTCTTTGAATTGGGGTACTCCACCGAACGGATTATGGATATCTATTCTCCACAATTCAAGCTTTCTTAATTACCTAGCCAAAGATTTACTGAATTTAGATCTTTTTCAGACAATTCTCCGCTGGTTGCCGCTAATTGTAGGCGCGCATACAAATAGGTGTAACGCGCTACGGTCAGGTCATAACGAGTGGAGAAATAAGTTTGTTCGGCATTAAGTACATCAATAGTGGTACGCACTCCGACTTCTCTACCTAATTTAGTTGATGCTAATGATGATTCACTCGATTTAAGTGCTTGCTGTAAAGCCACAATTTGCGCAGCACCAGAACTCACCCCTAAAAAAGCTTGTTTGGTGAATTGCGTGGTATCTCGGCGACTGGCTTCTACTGTTTGGCGTTGTTGTTCTTTTTTTGCGATGGCTTCACGTAATTTGGAAGAACGATCACCGCCTGTATACAAAGGAATTGATAATTGCAAACCAATTTGCCCAGAGCCTGCGCGATCTAATCCACCAGATGAAGATATGCCAGCTGATTTCCAAGTGTCGCCATAGCCTGCAACTAAATCTAATGTTGGGGAACTTTCTAAACGGTATTTATCAATTTCACGGCTGGCAATATCTAAGCCTAATTGTTGACCTGCAATCACGAGGTTGCCCGTTTCACTGCGCTGTAGCCAAGTGGCCATATCATTGGGCTGCGGCGGGGTAGGTTGTTGGCGATTGCTAATTGGGCTGAGCTGGGTGGGATTGAGTTGGGTGAGTAGCTCATAAGCATTGCGTTTAATGGCCATATCATTATGCGCAGCAATTTCTGCCGAGTTAATGGCATCAAAGCGAGCCTGCGCCTCATCGGTGTCGGTAATCGTAGAAACGCCCACTTCAAAAGATTTTTTCGCTTGAGCCAGTTGTTGGGCAACCGCTTCTTTTTGCGCCGTGGTTTGTTTTACTTTTTCTTCGCTACCTAAAACTTCAAAATAAGCTTTAGCCACTCGTAAAATTAAATCTTGTTCGGCTACTCGAAAAATAACTTCGGCTTGTTCGGTTTGTTTCTTTAACTGATCTGCACCCGCAAACGCTTCGGCACGGTAAATGGGTTGAGCGAGCTTTAACTCATAGCCATAGCTATTACCATTTTTATCGTAGTTAAAGTTGTTGCTATTTTGGCCTGCACTATTATCGCTGGTGACTCGATTGGCATTGCCTGATAGGGAAATATGCGGCAGTAATAAGGCCTTGCCTTGTTCGGCTTTTTCTCGGCCCGCATCGAGACCCGCTCTTGCAGCAGAAAAATTAGCATCATATTTTTGAGCGGCACGCCATGATTCAAGCAAATCCGCAGCAAACAGGGGTTGGGTCAAGAGGGAAATGCTGAGTGCAATTAGAGTTTTCATTCGTATCTCGGATCTCTTAAATAATTAAATTGTTGTTTAGGTAAGAAAACCTGTTCTGAGTTAATTATTCCCCAGTGTGTGGTTTCTTGTTTTGCCTTTGTGAGGGGGATTTGTTATCGCTAAACTAATATCCCCCATCCTTTTTTTAAAATTGTCGTAATTTCGTATAATTTATGTACTCTTTTCACTCTTCGGCGGGCTGAGCCTGAACCAAGCGGCATAGAGGGCCGGTAAAAATAAGAGCGTTAAAACGGTGGCGACAAATAGGCCGCCCATGATGGCAATCGCCATCGGTCCCCAGAAGGTGTCACGCGTTAGCGGGATCATCGCCAGAATGGCGGCGGCAGCGGTCAGCATAATCGGCCGAAAGCGCCGCACTGCCGATTCAATTACGGCGGTCCATGCATCATCCCCAGCCCTGCGGTCTTGTTCGATCTGATCCATCAGGATGACTGAATTGCGCATAATCATGCCTGAAAGCGCAATGACACCCAACATGGCCACAAAGCCAAATGGCACTTGAAACAGCAGCAAGGACATCGCCACGCCGATTAAGCCTAGCGGTGCAGTCAAGAGCACCATGATCATCCTTTGGATGCTTTGCAGCTGCAGCATTAATAAGGTCATCACCACTAACAGCATCAGCGGCATGACTTTATTAATCGATTCTTGCCCTTTGGCGGCCGATTCTACCGCGCCCCCTGTTGCAATGTGATAACCCTGAGGCAGTGACGCTGCAATTTTAAGGATGGCAGGCTGCAGCGCATTGCTCACGTCGGGCGCTTGCTTGCCTTGGACCACATCGGCACGCACCGTGAGCGTGGCGACCCTATTACGTCGCCAGATCAAGCTTTCTTCGCTCTCTAGCTGCAAGGTGGCCAGCTGGGATAAAGGAACAAACTGACCCGATGGCAGTGGCACACGCAAATCTTTCAGAAAATCGAGGCGAGTTCGCTCGTTGGCTGTGAGGCGTGTGATTACATCGATACTCTGATCGGCTTCACGATATTGCGTTGCCGTAATGCCTGAGACAGCCATTTGCAAATAATTGGCTAGCTCTTGCGAAGACAAGCCCAACTGGCGTAAGCGATCTTGCTTGGTGAGCAGGCGAATCACTTTTACTTTTTCGCCCCAATCGGTATGCACTTCGCGTGCATCTGGATTTTGGCGCATCACCTCGGCCACTTGGGTGGCAATGCGTTTTAGCTCTTCCGGATCAACGCCGCTAATCCGAAATTGCACCGGATAGCCAACGGGCGGGCCGTTCTCTAGCCGAGTGACACGGCCACGCACCAGTGGGAAGTCATTGGCAAATTGCTGGGTGAGGCGCTTATAGACGTTTTCACGCACCTTTTCGTTCTTGGTCATCACGGTAAGTTGACCGAAGTTTAAGTTGGGCATTTGCTCGTCAAGCGGTAAGTAATAGCGAGGCGAGCCCACGCCGATATAGCTGGTGACATGCGCGACATCGGGGTCTTTGATCGCGATCGCTTCCATGCGTTTGACTTCACGCTCGGTGGCTTCATACGAGGCGGTATAGGGCAGCCACATATCGACCATGAGTTCGGGTCTAGCTGAGGCAGGGAAGAATTGTTGAGGGATGACGAGGGCAAAGGCCGCTACCGCCAGCAGAAACGCGCCTAGGGTCGCAGCAATCACGGTTTTACGCCAAGTCACGCACCAAGTAACCAGCTTACGGAAACGCGCGTAAAAGCCGCCTTGGTAAATATCGTGCTCCTCGTGACGCGGTGTTTCTGGCAGCAGGTGATAGCCCATATAGGGCGTAAACACCACGGCCACAATCCACGACAGCACCAGTGCAATACCGATCACGGCAAAGATCGAGAAGGTGTATTCACCCGCATCCGATTTGGCGAGCCCCACGGGCAAGAAGCCTGCGGCGGTAATCAGCGTGCCGGTGAGCATGGGAAAAGCGGTGGAGGTATAGGCAAAGGTGGCGGCATCAAAGCGGCTCCAACCCTGCTCTAATTTGAGCGCCATCATTTCTACCGCAATAATCGCGTCGTCCACCAATAACCCTAGTGCAATCACCAGTGCGCCTAGCGAAATACGCTGCAACTCTAGGCCAAACATACTCATGCCTAGGAAGGTCATCAACAGCACCAGTGGGATGGACAAAGCCACCACAATCCCGGTACGCCAGCCCAAGCTTAAAAAGCTCACCGCCAGCACAATCACCACGGCCTCTAGCAAGGACTTCATAAAGATATTAATGGCGTTTTTGACCACGGCAGGTTGGTCAGAAATCGTGTGGATTTCGACGCCTAGCGGTAAGTTTTTCTTAATTTGGGCTAAAGAAGCGTCAACTTGCTGGCCCATTTGGATCACGTCACCGCCTTTACGCATCGAGATACCCAGCCCAACTGCATCTTGGCCTTGATAGCGCATTTTGGTTTGTGGCGGATCGATGGTGGCGCGAAATATTTGGGCTACATCGCCAAGTAAGAAGGTTTTGCCGGCTACGGTAAGAGGTAATTGGCGCAGGTGCTCTAGCGCATTAAAGCCACCGGTGACGCGCAAATAAATATGCTCATCCTTGCCCTCAACCACACCCGCAGGGGTAATGGTATTGGTGGCGGCAATGATTTTATTAATTTGAAAGGCTGAAATACCGAGGCTGGCTAGCTTGGCGTTGGAGTATTCCACATAGATTTTTTCATCTTGCTGGCCAATCAAGATCACTTTGTTGATATCAGGAATGCGCAGTAATTCGGTGCGGACCAGCTCAATCTGTTTTTTGAGATCAGGATAGCTAAAGCCATCGCTGGTAAAGGCATAGAGATTGCCGTAAGTATCGCCAAACTCATCATTAAAAAATGGCCCAGAGATACCGGGTGGCAGCTTGCCTTTGGCATCATTAATGCGCTTTCTAACCTGATACCACGCATCCGAGATGTTTTTCTTCTGATCTTCACGCAGCATCACGGTAATGAGCGACTCACCACTTCTGGAGTAGCTCTTGGTGTAATCGATATAGGCAATCCCTTGTAAGGCTTCTTCCAGCTTATCGGTCACCTGTTGCTCCATTTCGGGGGCGCTAGCACCGGGCCAAAAGCTACGCACGACCATGGCACCAAAGGTGAATTCTGGGTCTTCCTTCATGCCGAGCTTGGTATAAGAAAGCAGCCCAGCCAGTGAGAGCACCACCATTAAGTAGAGGACGAGGGATTGATGGGTGAGCGCCCAAGCCGATAAGTTAAAGCCTTGCTTGGCTTGTTCTGGTTTGCTTTGCGGCAACATGGCGCTATTCCCCTTGAGCAGGCAGTAACTTCACTGCTTGCCCTTCGCGTAAAAGATGGACACCCGCTGTCACCACAATATCGCCTGCTTTAAGTCCACTGACCTGTACCTGCTCACCATGCTGATTTTGCATATCAATTTGAGCTTGAATCGGAGCACTCTTAACGCGCTTGTTGCTATCGACCAACCAGACGCGCTGTCCGTTGCCGTTGCCATAAATGGCAGTGAGCGGCAACGTGGTTGTGGTGCTACTGCTGGTATTGCTCACGCGAACGGTGGCGCTCATCCCTAGTTTGATTTGGTCGCTTGGCTTTTCGAGGGTGACCTTGGCGCGGTAAGTGCGGCTGACCGGATCGGCTGCTGGGGAAACTTCTCGCACCTTGCCGCTGAATGTTTTGCCAGGTAGTGCCCAAAGGCTGATTTCAGTATTTTGGCCGGGTTTTAAATCGCCACTGCGCGCCTCTGGCAAATCAACAAAAACTTCAATTTCACCTGCTTTAGCCAGCTGCACCACGGGCTGGCCTGCGGCTAATACTTGGCCGGGCTCGGCCAGTGTGGCGGTAATGACGCCATCGCTGGTGGCAAATAGGGTGGTATAGCCTGCTTGATTTTGCGCCACCTGCTGCTGGGCATGGGCTTGTGTGACTTGCTTTTGCGCGGAAATCACGGCGCTTTGCTTGCGATCAACCTCGGCTTGGCTTACAAACTTCTTAGCCAGTAATTCTTGTGAGCGAGAGAGATCAAGCTTGAGCTGATCCAGCTGGCTTTGTGCCGACTCTGTTTGCGCTTTGGCAGCCGCTGCGTTGAGCGTCATATCCTGCGCGTCGATGCGGGCCAGTGGCGTGCCGGTTTTAACGTCTGCACCGAGATCGACTAAGCGACTAATCAACTTGCCTGGAATACGAAAGCCTAAGGCGCTTTCTTGTCGGGCATGCAGCTCGCCAGAGAATTCGGCGTGCTGGCTGGCTGTACCGGATGCAAGGGTAACGGTGCGAACGGGTCGGGCTTCATCCACCGGTTTGGCTTCTTCTTTGCAGCCAGCAAGGAGTGCTGCTGATATCAGCAGTAAAGGGAATATATTGTTCATCAGACTTTATCCTTTGGGGCGGCCAGCAGGCCATTAAGGAGGAGATCGAGTGTGGTATTGAGGAATCTTTCAGGGTCTAAAGTTTCAGGTAGGCAGTTGATCAGCGAGTGCTTCATCAACATGGCGACAATAATTGGCGCAGAAATCACCTCAATGGCGTAATCGATATCGGCCACTCTAAACTCGCCGCTGGCGATACCGCGCTCCAAAATATGGCGCAATATCTTATTGCCTGGAGTGACGAATTCTTCTTGATAAATTTTCGCAATGTGGGGGAAGTTGCTGCCTTCCGCAATCATCAGTTTGGGAAAAGCAGACAACTGATTTTCACCCATCGCCTGCCACCATGTTTTTAACATGGCACGTAATAAATCAGCTGAGCTCCCCTGAAAACTTGCAAGTAACTCATGGCCAAGAGTCAGTTGGGGTAATAATATTTCACGCATCACCGCCTCAAAAATCTCCTCCTTGCCCGCAAAATAAATATACGGCGTGCCACAAGTCACCCCAGCCGCCTTGGCGATGTCGGTCATTTTGGTGGCGGCATAGCCTTTGCTTACAAAAAGCCCCAACGCGGCCTCTAAAATCTCTTGCGGGCGCGCTTCTTTGCGGCGAGCCCAGCGTTTGCATAACATGGTGAACCTGCAATTAATAAATAAATATTCATTTATTATTAGGATGCTGTCTAATTTTTGTCAAAAATAAAGCGCGAGCAGGCTTGAGACTGTTAGAATTCTGCCCAACCCCTATCTTGTTTTTGGATAAGCCATGACCACGATTACCCCGCAAGAAAAAGCCGAAATTCTTTCGGAAGCCTTGCCTTATATTCAGCGATTTTTTGATAAGACCATCGTCATCAAATACGGTGGTAATGCGATGACCGAGCCCGAGTTAAAAGAAGGGTTTGCCAGTGATGTGGTGCTGCTTAAATTAGTCGGGATGAACCCCGTTGTGGTGCACGGCGGTGGCCCACAAATTAATGAATTGCTCGATCGTATCGGCAAAAAAGGCGAGTTTATCCAAGGCATGCGCGTGACCGATGCCGAAACCATGGATGTGGTGGAAATGGTCTTGGGTGGCCATGTGAACAAGGAAATCGTTTCCTTGATCAATAAGCATGGTGGCAAAGCCGTGGGTTTAACCGGCCAAGATGGGCACTTTATTAAGGCCCGTAAAATGTATCTGAAAGATAGCTCGGATGAGCTGTTGGATATTGGTCAGGTGGGTGAAATTGAATCCATCGATCCAACCATCGTGGCTCACCTTGATGCGGGTGATTTTATCCCTGTGATCGCCCCGATTGGCGTGGATAGAAATGGCGAAAGCTACAATATCAATGCCGATTTGGTGGCCGGCAAGCTGGCCGAAGTGTTGCATGCCGAAAAGCTGATCATGATGACCAATACGCCAGGCGTACTCGATAAAGAAGGTAATTTGCTTACGAAGCTCTCTGCCAAACGTATCGACGAGCTATTTGCGGATGGCACGATTTCTGGCGGTATGTTGCCTAAAATTTCATCAGCGCTGGATGCCGCTAAGAGCGGTGTAAACGCGGTGCATATTATTGATGGGCGCGTGAAACACGCGCTGCTGCTAGAAGTGCTGACCGAGCAGGGCGTCGGTACGATGATACGTGCGAAGTAAGTTTTGCTGACCAACCCAGCCTGAGTATTTACGGGGGAGTTTCCTTCCAGCGGTGCTGGGCTGGGTTTTATGCTTGTTTTTATCTGAAAAGTAATCTAGGTCTTCCTTGCATGTTGCACTTTGCCTACTAAAGTTAAAGCTCAGACCACTGGGAGATGACCGCATGAAAACAGCACAGCAGCTGCTTGCAGAGAAAGCCATAGATAGTATTTTATCAGTTAGCCCACAGGCTTCTGTTTATCAAGCCTTACAAGTGCTCGCCGAAAAAAATATTGGCGCGCTGCTCGTGATGGAAGAAGAGCGTTTAGTAGGTATTTTCTCTGAACGAGATTACGCAAGAAAAGTGATTTTGCTTGGTAAAACTTCGGCCGGAACACCGGTATCAGAAATCATGACGCGTAAATTACTCTGTGTCCCCCCAGCGGCCACGATTGATGAATGTATGGCCATCATGAGCGAAAAACGTATTCGTCACTTGCCGGTTGTAGATGGCGAGAAAGTATTGGGTGTGTTGTCGATCGGCGATTTAGTTCGAGAAAAAATCGACGAGCAAAAATTTACGATTGCTCAGCTAGAACACTATATCCATTCCTGAGCGGCCTTCCGTCACCCTAAAGACCAGCAGTGCTGGTCTTTTTTTGCGCAAAATAATGAAACCTATCTGGATTTTTGATCTCGATAACACCCTGCATAACGCCGATTTACATGCTTTTCCGGTGATTAATCGGGCGATGACCAGCTATCTATCCCTGTATCTACAGCTCAGCGAGCGGGACGCAACGGCTTTACGCAAAGATTACTGGCTGCGTTATGGTGCTACCTTACTAGGCTTGCGCCGTCACCATCCGCACATCGACCCACGGCATTTTTTACTGATGTCTCACCCCTTGAATGAGCTGCTGATGGCCGTCCACCCAATGCCGGGGCTATCTATGGCGATTCGCAGCTTACCGGGTGAGAAGTTGCTCTTTACCAATGGCCCGCGCCATTACGCAATCGCCATGTTGCTGGCGCTGGGAATCGACGACTGCTTCAGTGGCGTGGTGAGCGTAGAAGATGTGGATCTGATTCCTAAACCGCAGATTGCTGCTTATCGCAGCGTATTGGCACGTTTTCAGCTGGACCCACGGCGCTGTATTTTGGTGGAAGATACCTTGGCTAATTTAAAAACGGCGAAACAGTTAGGCATGAAAACCGTATGGATTAACCCACGCAGCTACGGCGCTGGAGTGGTGGATTTAAGCATCACCAAACTGGGTGATATTGCTAAGCGCGGGCGGTGGCTGTATGAGGGAAAATGACTGGGTGTTGCGAAGGGCTGAAATTAAATGCCCTTGAAAATAGTAAATTTGCACACTTCTTCTGCCTCATGTAATTTACTTAGCATAAGTCGTTTGCCGACACATATAAATCATCCTGATGATAAAGATGCTTCAGTTTAATGAGCCTCTAAAATCTTGAACCACAGAGAACACAGAGAACACAGAGAACACAGAGAGCACGGAGTTTCACAGAGAAAAACGAGGGTTGATAGATTTTCTCTGTGAACCTCTGTGGCCCTCGTTCTACTCTGTGGTTCAAGGTTTAGCGCAGTCGCAAGGCAAGCTGAAGAATCTTGCTCATCAGGAAAATCATCGGAGAGTACCTTGGAAGCAGCACGTCAGCTATTTGTAGCACTCAATCGCGATTATCTTGCCGTTCATAAAACCAAAGAAGATTTGTTTTGGGATACCTATATGGCCGTTTCTGACGACCATGATGGCTTTGCCAAGGCAGAAGAGGCTTATAAGAACTTTATTTCTGATCCGGCAAAGCTCGCCGAAGTGCGCGATGCGCTGGCGCGATTAAATACAGAGGAAGCTGTTGAGCTTAAACATGGCTTGCAAGGTTGGTTGGCGCTATTTGAAAGCAATATTATTGATAGCGATGAAGCGCGTACTTTAATGAGCCAGTTAATCGGCCAAGAAGCCGTCTTGTTTGCTAAAAAGCGCGATTATGTGCAAACGCATATCAATGAAAAAGGCGAGCGCGAAGAAGCCACCCAAGGCATGTTGTCGACCAATATGGCGACTAATCCATCTGAAGCGGCGCGTAAAAGCTCGTTTGATGCGATGGCAGGCTTGGAGCAGTGGGTGCTGGAAAATGGTTTTTTAGACATTGTGAAGCAGCGTAATGCCTTTGCTCGCGCTCAGGGTTTTCCTGATTATTTTGCGTATAAAGTGCGTAAAAACGAGCAAATGTCGGTTGAAGAGCTATTTGCCATTCTGGATGATTTTGAGCTGCGTACCCGTGAAGCCAATCAGCGTGGTTTACAAGAGCTAGCCCAGCAGCATGGCAAAGACGCCTTATTGCCATGGAATTTCCGCTACACCGTCAGCGGTGATGTCGCTCGCCAGCTGGACCCCTATCTTCCTTTTGCCAAAGGGCTTGAGCGCTGGGTAGAAAGCTTTCGCAAGCTGGGCATCGCCTATCGCGGCGCGACTATGCAACTGGATTTACTGGAGCGTAAGGGCAAGTATCAGAATGGCTTTTGCCATGGTCCGATTCCTTCTTTTTTTGAAGCCGATGGTAGCTGGGTAGCGGGGCAGATTAACTTTACGGCTGATGCTAAGCCTGATCAGGTGGGTAGTGGCGCGCGTGCGATTAACACATTATTTCATGAAGGTGGCCACGCGGCGCACTTTGCCAATGTGACGCAGAATTCGCCTTGCTTCTCGCAAGAATTCGCACCCACTTCGATGGCTTATGCCGAAACGCAATCGATGTTCTGCGATAGCCTGCTTGATGATGCAGATTGGCTAAAGCGTTACGCTAAAAACGCCGCTGGCGAGGCGGTGCCGGATGCTTTGATTAAAGCGCGTATCGAAAAAACTCAGCCTTTTGCTGCGCTCAATGAGCGCAATATTTTGGTGGTGCCTTATTTTGAGCGCGCCTTGTATTTGCTAAGCGATAGCGATCTGACGGCTGAGAATGCGCTGGCACTGGCCCGTAAATTTGAAATGCAAATCTTGGGCTTTGAGCAGGCAGGGCGGCCGCTGTTGGCGATTCCTCATTTATTAAATCAGGAATCGGCAGCGGCTTATCACGGTTATTTACTGGCTAATATGGCGGTGTATCAAACCCGCGCCTTCTTTGAGCGTGAATATGGCTATTTAACTGATAACCCAGCTATTGGCCCATTGCTGGCTAAGCATTATTGGTCCACAGGCAATAGCATTAACCACAACGCCACCTTGATCAGCCTGACTGGCGAAGCATTTAATGCCAAATATTTAGCTGATTCCTGCAATCAAACCGTAGAAGCTGCATGGGCCGATGCACAGGCGCAGATTAACGCGGCAGCCAGCCGTGTGTATCCTGAATCGCCATTAACTAATCTGGATGCACATATTCGCATTGTGCATGGTGCTGAGCTGTTGGCAGATAACACCCAATCAGACGCGCAAATGTTTGCAGATTTTGAGCGTGTAGTGAGTGAGCGTTACGGGGTATAACAGGGGTCAGGAGTCAGGAGTCAGGATTCAGTGGGGGTGTAGGGTGCGCAAGGTGCTTTTCTTGCGCACCATTCTGATACCTGATCCCTGACTTCCGATCCCTGATTAGCGCTGCGCCGCTGCCAGCAATCCACCTACCGTAAAGAAGGCCGCGCCGCAGCCTTGGTTAAAGCGTTTGATGCGATTTGGGCCTTGTAACCAGTTCCCCAGCCTTGCGCCGCCTGCTGCGTAGGCGACTTGCCAGCCTGCTTCGATGATAAAAAAGCTGCCAAGCAAAATAGCCCATTGCCCCGCTTGTGGCTGCGATGTGTTGATAAATTGTGGCAAGAAAGCACCGGCAAATAAAATAGCTTTGGGATTGGATAGCGCCACGGTTAGCCCTAGGCGAAAGCGCCTTGCTGCCGAATCAGCCGTGGAATTGGGCATTTCTAAATTGTTTCCGGCTTTAAAACATTGCCAGCCCAAATAAATTAAATACACCGCACCGGCTAATTTAAAAATCAAAAACAGCGTGGCGGATGTGGCAAGGATAGTCGCCATGCCAAAGGCCGATAGCGCAAACAATAAGCCCAATCCTGCCAATGCACCGCTCATGGTGGCGAGCGTCGCCTGCCAGCCATAGCGTGTGCCGTGCGACAGCATCAGCAGCATATTAGGGCCGGGCGTGGCGGAAATAAAAAAGGTGGTGGCAATAAAGGTGAGCCAGATGGTCATGCTCATGGGGTTATTCCTTTTTTGGGAGTCTTTTTAGTGCCTTCGGCACGTTGATTTAGGAGCGGTTAGCCACCGCGGGGCCTTCCTTTCTTGCTTCGCCAAGAAACGAAGCCAAAGAAGGCGACCCCACGAAACACGAAGGCTCCTTCGCTGCGGACAATCGAGTCGGCGGCGGGCGGGATTGGCTCGTGCCTCGCTCCCTTGCCGAAACCCCGCCCCGCTTGTTCGGAGCTTGCGTGTTTCAAGGGGAGATTTAAGCCCCCGTGCCACTTGCTGCGATACGAATTCTAATTGCTGGTTTTTTGAAATACTTAAAACTTAGAAAACAACTTATTTCAAACCCTGTTTTTCTCCGTGAAACTCCGTGTTCTCTGTGAACTCCGTGGTTCAAGATTTGGGTTTATATCATCAGTTAAATAATATTCAATCCCGGATGATCTTTCATCGGTTTATCGAGGTAATAGCCCTGAACTTGGTCAATGCCTAGATCGATGAGCATATTAAAAATGGCTTCGTTTTCTACAAACTCGGCAATGGTTGTTTTGCCCATTTCATGCGCCATGCTGACCATGCCGCGGACAAAGACTTGGCTGTCGTGATCGCTGATTAAGTCTTTAATAAAGAAGCCGTCAATTTTAAGCACGTCGGCTTTGAGTTGTTTTAGATAGGCAAAGGATGCAAAGCCTGTACCAAAGTCATCGAGGCAGACGGTGCAGCCTGTGGCGCGTAGTGCGTCAATAAAGCGCTCAGCATCGCGGATATCAGAAACAGCTGCCGTTTCTGTTAATTCAACTAATAATCTGGCTGGATTTACTTTATGCAGTTTGAGCTGCTGGCTGATGTAATCTGGCATATCAGGCTCGTCAAAAGAGCGGCCGGAGATATTAATGGCAATCGATGGGATATTGGCTTTTTTGCCAAGTAGCTCGATGGTGGTACGAATGACCCAGCGATCGATATCAATAATCTTGCCGGTTTTTTCAGCATGGGGAATAAACATCCCTGGCATAATGATTTCGTCAGGCTTTTGAGTATCTTTCATTCGCACTAGAGCCTCTAAGTGCGCTAATTTGCGTGTTTTGGGATAGTAAATCCCTTGGAAATGCAGCTCTAGGCCGTTGTTTTCCAGCGCTTCGGTAATCCTGTCTTTCCAAGAGAGTCGGGTAATGGCAGATCTGGATGGATCTGCATCTTGGCGGTACATGCGCCAAGTCGATTTACCTGCCGATTTGGCTTGATACATGGCTGAATCGGCATGGGCAACGAGCTCTAGCGAGTTGCTAGCGTGATTGGGGAATAGCGCTACGCCAACTGATGATGAGGGGCGCAACACATGGCCTTCTACCGTAAATGGAATCTGCGAGATTGAGCTAACAATGCGCTCGGCCAGTTTGCTGACTTCAAACTCATTGCAATCGGGCACTAAAATCGCAAATTCATCGCCGCCAAGGCGTGAAAATACTTCGTGGCGGCGCACTTGAGTGGCGATGGTTTTGGCGATACTTTTGAGTAAATCGTCGCCTACGCCGTGGCCAAAGGTGTCGTTGACGTGCTTAAACTCGTCCAGATCAAAGAATACCAGCGCCATGGCGCTTTGCTTGCGGTCGGCTTCGGACACCATGCGATCAAGCTCTTGCTGAAAGCGATGGCGGTTATAGAGGCCGGTCAGCGCATCCCGTTCGGCAAGCTTGATCATATGCGCGGAGATTTCACGCTGCTGCGTGACGTCTTCATAAATCCACATACGGCCATTGGCCGTGCCTTGGCTGTCTAATACCCTAAAACCATGCTGGGTAATGACGCGGCCATCGTTCATGCTGAGTTCGCCAAAATCAACTTTATCGTCTGATAACGCCAGCTCTTCGAGGTAGTTGGCAATAATATCGCCGAGCGCAGGGCGGTTTTCTGCGATTTGTAGAATTTGGCCTATGGGTTTGCCGGGTAATTGGTTACTTGGGGCGAGGCCCCATAAATCACAGAAGGCAGGGTTGTGAAAGACCACACGATTTTCGTTATCCACAAACAACACGCCAAAGCGCATTGCCGATAGCAGCGCGGTGAGGCGGGCGCGTTCTGATTCAGCGCGGGATAAATAACTTTGCCCTAGAGATTGGATTTGCCGTAGTTCGATGACGGCTTTGCGTAAAGAAAGCCGGTCTTCTTTTAATTCGCTGTTATCACGAATACTGGCGCGCAGGCCTAAGTAATTATTGAGCGAGTCGTAAATGGGCTGCCATGAAACAGATGCCCAGAAGGGCTGGCCATCGCGGCGAACGGCTCTAAATTCAAAATCTTGAATGGTGGTGCGATGCTCGAGCGCTTGTTTGAGGGTTTCGGTAACGCGGGCACGCTCTTCTGGCATGGTGAGCGATAGGGGGAAATCGCCCAGTAGCATGCATTCATTCACCGAATACCCAGAAAGCCGTGTGACGGAATCATTAATCCAGACCAAGCGTCCTTCTTCTGGGGATAGCCATAGCTCGGTGCTATGGGTGTAGTTGGCGATGGTGTGAAATTTTTCTTCATTCATCACTAATGAATCGACGCGCTCTTTGATCAGGCTGGCCATTTCATTAAAGCGACGTGTCAGTTCGCTAATCTCATCGCTGCCATCTTTGGTCGCGATGGCATCGTAGTGGCCATGTGCCGCATTTTCTGCGGCTTTGATGAGGCGGTATAGATGGCGGGTGAGCCACATACCCAGTAGCCCCATCATCAGCGCCGAAAGTAAAATGCCTACCCCCATGGTGATGGCATTTTGCATGAGTAATTGGTTTACACCGCCGCGCATAATTTCTGTAGAAATCCCAAAGCGCAATTCGCCATAAGGCTCACCGGCAAATTCAATCGGTGTGGCAGCATGGATAAGGGTAGGCAGATTGTTTTCTAAGGATAATTTATCGACTGGCGGGAGTGGATGGGCAATATCCCAGCCCCTTGCGGCGATAATTTGTTTTTTATTATTCAATAAAATAATGTAATCAATACCTTCGGCGGTGCGAATTCCTTCTAATAAATCAGCGGCTTGTGCTTGGTTACCTGTAGATAAGGGGGTGGCAAAGGCGGCATTTAATAGGCGAGATAATTCTTGAACGCGCACTTCGGTGGCGTGGGTGGCCATCTCCGACCAGATTCTCGATGTATTGAGCAACAGGATGGCTAAAATCGTACATTGCACCAGCGTGCTAGCCACGATTAATCGTGTACGAAGCGAATTAAAAAACGGAAGCGATGCCATGCAAACCTGTCTAGAAATGATCATTTATTTTATAGGCCAAGTCGCCTCAACAAGCTTAAGCCACTTGACTGCTTGTTTTTATACTAAGAAAACGCTGATTTATTCAGTTTGCTAATTTCCCCGCGCAGCTGGGAATTTAGCAATTGCACTGGATCTTCGATAAAAACATTCAGAGATGACCATGTTTAATCAGAGCGTCCTTAACGCATCGTAATCATATTTAATACTGCCGAAAGCATGCTCCTTGCCTGCTTTCGGCAGTGTTACATCAGCAATAATAATGAGTAATTGAAATGCCGTGTATTTATATTGCTAATTTATTTATTTCAGTTGCGTAGTTGCTTAATAAATACTTTCGATCTTCTTTGATAATTGTAAAGCTGTTTTCTTTCAATCGGTAAGGCATCGACCGTCGCTAAGGCAAAGCCTCGCTCTACAAACCAATGTGCGGTGCGAGTTGTCAGCACAAATAATTCACGCACCCCTAAGCTTCTGGCGTGCTGCTCAATATGCTTAAGCAATTGCTCGCCACGATTGGCATCACGATAGTCGGGATGAATCACCAAACAAGCCATTTCTGCCATATGGCTTTTGGGGAAGGGATACATGGCCACACAGCCGACAATTTTGCTATCGTGCTCTAATACGGAATAACGATGAATTTCACGCTCGAGTAATTCCCGCCCGCGCTTCACCAAAACCCCATCGTCTTCCAGTGGCTCGATCAGCGCCAATACGCCCCCGACATCATCAATCGTGGCTTCACGCATGGTTTCTAGCGAATCACGCGAAACCATGGTGCCTATCCCATCGTGGGTAAATAGCTCTTTGAGCAAGGCCCCATCGACATGATGGCTGACTAAATGAGCCCGTGCCACGCCATTTCTGACGGCTTTGATGGCGCATGGCAAATACAGGCGGATGTCTTCATGCGGATGGGGGTGGCTGCTGAGGAGCTGCTCAGCTTGCAGGGCGGTCAGCTCGGTTAATAGCTGACCTGCTAGATCTTCCACGCCCTGTTGGCCTAATAAAAAGATCAGCTTATCGGCACGTAAAGCAATGGCGGCACTGGTGGCGACGTCTTCGAGCGGCACATTAAAGACTTCGCCGGTTGGGGAGTAGCCCAGCGTGGAGAGTAAGACTAGCTCGCCATCATCTAGGCGATAGCGGATCGCCGTGGTATCGACCTTGCGTACTTCGCCGGTATACATCAGATCTAAGCCATCACGAATGCCCATAGGCTGAGCCGTAATAAAATTACCCGCAGAAACACGGATATCGGCATTGGCCATGGGCGAGTTGGCTAAGCCCATCGATAACCATGATTCGATTTCAACTCTGACTTGTCCTACGGCCTGAATGACGCATTCCAAGGTTTGAGCGTCGGTTACACGTAAGCCGTGATGGTAGCGCGTTTCTAAGCCACGCTCATTGGTGCGGGCTTCAATTTGTGGCCGCGCACCATGCACCACCACTAAGCGTACGCCTAGGCTGGTCAGCAAATTGATGTCATGGGTAATGGTGGCAAATTTGCCATCTCGAACCACTTCACCACCTAAGGCAATGACAAAAGTGCGATCACGAAAGGCGTGAATATAAGGGGCGGCCAGGCGAAATGACTGGACGAACTCATCGGCTTGCATGGTATTCCTAAAAAGTGATGTGCTTTGCACGGAGCTTCTTAAATCCCGTATGAGGGAAAAGCGTTTAATTTCTTCTGAGGATAACGTCAGCTAGAAAAATATAAAAGGATTGCTGTGTCTATATTGTAAAGACGTCACCGATAAGGAGCCTCACCATGCTGACATTCATCTTCCGGCTTTGCTCAATGTGCATTTTGCTAGTGGCATCGAGTGCGGATGCATATGAGTGGCAAATTAGTGCAGGGCAAGGCATACAGCCCCATCATGTTGAAAGACATCAGTTGTTTCGAGTGGCATGGCGCACGGATTTGCCTTGGGCGTGGTATGAAACCAAAGCGGGCAGATTAAGCACAGGCTTGGATGCGGGCGCAGGATTTTGGCATGGTGATGATCGTGTGACAGGTGAATTATTTATTACACCTGAGTTACGCTATGAATGGGCTCCTCTTGAAGAGGGGCTGCAATTGTTTGTGGAAGCAGGCGTGGGAGTGCATGTGTTTTCCCGCACCGATTACGCAAAGCGGGGCCCATTTAGTACCGCATTACAATTTGGCGAGCAATTCGGGGCAGGCATGCGTTTTGGCGATCAAATGACGCAAGATTTAACCCTGTTTTACCAGCATCATTCCAATGCCGATATCAAAACACCGAATTACGGGGCAGATTTTATTGTGCTGAGGTATGGATTTAAGATGTAGGAAGGTGGGGCTTCGCTGGCTAGGGCCTACTCGAAGTGCGTAGGGCGTACTCGAAGCGAAGCGCAGTACGCCGTTTTGTTCGTGGCTTGGCGTACTGCGCTCTCGCTGAGCGACAAAAAACTGTCGCACGCGGAGCTTCGAGTACGCCCTACCTTATTTAATAAGCCCCGCGCCCAGTTGCCACGGTTTTGATTGTTTTGCAGACAATCGCCACGTCGTACCAAAGATTCCAGTTTTTTACATACCAAGCATCCAGCGCCACGCGTTCGGCGTATGTGGTGTCGTTGCGACCCGATACTTGCCATAGGCCGGTTAGGCCGGGGCGTGCTTCCAGATAGAAATCCACATGATCGCCATAGCGCTCCAACTCGGCGGTGATAATAGGGCGAGGGCCGACTAGGCTCATTTCGCCCTTGATGACATTCCATAGCTGCGGGATTTCATCGAGGCTGGTTTTTCTTAAAAACTCGCCTATCGGTGTGATGCGCGGATCATTTTTAAGCTTAAAGTCCTTATCCCACTCGGCACGGGCCTCGCTACTGCTGGCGAGCAGTTTTTCCAGCACTTCTTGGCTGTTGGAAACCATGGTGCGAAATTTCCAGCACTTAAACGGTTTGCCGTTAATGCCTACGCGCACATGGCCAAAAAAGATACTGCCGGGGCCACCCTGGCGTTTAATTTGCAATGCCACATAGGCAAGTAAGGGTGAAAGCAGCAGCAGCCCCACGCTGGCACCAAATAAATCGAAAGCGCGTTTTAAAGTAGTCAGCGATTTAACGGATAGATTATTACGCACGCGCAGCAGCAGCACTTCATGGCTAAAGAAGTGGTGCGGCACCACGCCAAACAGCGGCAAGCCAGCAATCGGCGGGATGATATGCATATCTTTATATTTAAGCGACAGCAGCTCGATTTGCGGGCCAAGACGGCGCAGCTCGTCTTCATCTACCGCCACTACAACGTGTGGCCTGCCGTTATTATCCAGCCATGAAATGAGTCCGGTTTCATCAAGCTGCACTACAGGGCGTGTTTGTCCGTCGATAGTTAAAGTGGCGGGATCATTTTTATTGATGGATAAAAAAGCCTGCACTTCAAAACCCAGCTGGCGTTCGCTATGCATGGCACGGCAGGCATCGATGGCATTGCTGCTGGCCCCGATAATCACCGTAGGCAGCTGCCACAGCGTTTTAGACAGCAGCCAGTTTTTCATTTGCGAGCGTAAAAATGGCAAGAGCAACAGCGCCAAGCTCCAAGACATTGGCCATAAAAAACGCGATACCGTGAATTTACCCAGTAGTACTAACATACCGTTTAATAATGCCGCTAAGAGTAGGGCGCGCAGGATTTCCAGTAGCTCATCCCAAAACGGTAGGCGCAGGCTGTAATGGCCTCTCCACCAAAAGTTGCCCACGGTGAGTACGGCCAAAAACAGAAAGGCGGTACTTTGTTGCGAGCCTTCCCACCACCACCAAGCGGCAAAATCGCCACCAATTCTTTGATGGCGGAAAAAACTCAGCATGGCCAGCGCCACGCAAAAAGACGCGGTGAGCGCAGCAAAATCGGCCAGCGCCAATAAAGGCTTGGCCCTTTCGGCTTGTAAATGCTTATTCATTTTACTTCCTGATTTTCAAGCAAAAGATCGGTAGAACAGAGGACGGGTAACACCCAATTCTATTAACTTAAGAGAAACGGTATTCGTAGGGCGGGTGCAACCCGCCGTTTTTCGGATTTCATCGTAAAGCTCGGCGGGTTGCACCCGCCCTACGATATCCCATAAGCTTTATAAAGACTCGCCATCATCTTATCCAGCGAGTAATTCGTTTCAGCAAACTGCCTTGCCTGCGCACCCAATTTCTGGCGGGTGCTAAGGTCTTCGATCAGCGTATGCAGATGTTTTACAAAGTCGCTGCTGTTTTCGCACAGATAACCATTTTCGCCATCGATCACTAAATCTTTATTCCCCACCACATTGGTTGCCAATACCGGCAGGCCAGCGGCCATGGCTTCGATCACGGCGACGGGCAGGCCTTCCCAGCGTGAGGTCTGGATATAAATATCTAGGTTTGCCAGCTGCTCTAAAGCTTGGCTGCGATCTACCCAGCCGCTGAGTTTTACATTGGCGTTTTTCAGATTTTTTTCTGAAGCGATATCACCGCCGCCTATCCACACAAACTCGATGCCGGGCTGGGCCATTTGGCTGGCGATGGCCGCAAATAGCTCGGGGTTGCGGGCAAGGGTGACTCGGCCTACGGTGCCGATACGCACGATATCTTGATTGCCCTGAGCGGGGTGGATCGCCGCCAGATCGACCGCGTTATTCACCACCACCACATTGCTGCTGAGATGGCGGCGGATTTCTGCGCCTTCGGAAGGAGAGCAGGCGATAAAGGTGGTCGAGATTTCTGAGAGTATTTTTTCTACCGTCAGGAAAATGGTATTTTTTAATCGCCCTTCAGCCCGTTGCAAAAACGATAAACCATGCGGCGAGAAAAACCATTTCGGTGCAGATTTTCCGCGAATAAATAAGCTCACAATTCGCCCCAGCGCACCGGCCTTGGATGAATGCATATGCACCACTTCGGGCTTTAATTCACGCAGCCAATGGTAAAGCGCCCGGCCCGCACGCCAGTCGGCGGCTGGGTTAATGGCGCGCACCATAGGCAACTGAATAAAGCGGATGGCATCAGCAAACAGCGAGCGCCAGTTATCCGGCGTTTCTTCTCTTACCGAATGAATAATGGTGACGCTATGGCCGTCTTTGGCCTGCGCATTGGCCATTGCCGACACCATAGACAGCGTGCCAGCGCCAAAGGCCTCAACAATATGCACAATTTTAGCGGCGCGTTTTATGGGAATTAGGCTCATGCTTTTTGGGCTCTTAATTTGGATTTGAGCTTAAACACCAGAGAGTAGGGCAGCAAGAGTAAGAGTTGTGTTCTGGCCATGCCGATCAGGGCGGCAAGGCGGCCATCGCTGTATTTTTTTTGCACGGCCAAGCGGGATTTGAGCTGCTGGCGGCGTTTACTCAGCGAAATGCCGCTAGGGTCTAGCTCGTAGCGGATCAGCACATCGGGCAGGTTGGCTACTTTAAACTGGCGGGTGAATTCACTAAACAGCGCATAGTCTTCGGCGGCAGGCATATCCAGCGGATAGGGGCCGGTGCTCGCCAAAGCCGCGCTTCTGAACATCACCGCCGGATGAATAAAGGCCGAGTTATTACGCATGGCGTGGCGAATCGCCGCGTGCTCGCTTGGATGGCGCAGCACAAATTGCTCGGCACCTGCTTGATTAACAAAGCTGGCCGCGCCGCCAACCAGCATCACATCGGGGTGCTGATCTAAAAAAGCGACTTGCTTGGCGAGGCGGTCGGATAGGTTTTCATCGCCACAATCTAAGCGGGCAATTAGCTCGTAGCCGCGGGAGGTAATCCACGTTAGGCCAGAATTAAGCGCATGTTCAATACCACGATTGGCCGGTAAGTTTAAAAACCGCAGCTCGCCCTGAGCCTTAAACGCATTTCTGGCCACCGTATGATCAATCGGCGCACGCGTGCTGCCATCGTCCACCACCAGTACATCACATTGCTCGTTGGGGCCGATGGAGGCTAAAGACTTAATCAGCCCAGCAGGATTATTAAAATGCGGTATCAGTAAAATAAGGCGTGTCATGTGTGCTTCTGTTTTTGCGAGTGCAGCATCGCGTTTAAATTAACAATTATAGGGCGGGTGAAACTTGCTAAATCCCCCCAGCCCCCCTTTTACAAAGGGGGGGAACTGGTACATCAAACTAATGCAGATACTAATGCCCCGCGGGGAGGGGGCGCTTTGGCCATTTAGCGCAGTATTAACGCTGTAGCTTCCCCCTTTGTAAAAGGGGGATTGAGGGGGATTTGCTTGGTGTTTTTTATCAATCCCACTTTCCCATTCCCAGCAGGCGTTTTATTTTACGGGTGAAGCTGACCGGCAGGGCGAAGGATAGGCTGGCTTTGCTGATTTTTATGCAGGATCGTGGCGAGTAATCAAAGTAGCGCCATAGCAGCTTGATCCGCATCGCTTGTTGCTGGCGGCGGCGGCTCATGGAAATACCTGCGTCGTTGTACTCGCTGCGGGTGAGTACCTCGGACAGATTGGCCGTTTGATAACGCGCCACAAAGCGCCAGAAATAAGCAAAGTCTTCCGCTGCTTTACAGTCTGTCGGGTAAAGCCCCAGCTCTTTTACACCTGCTGCCCTAAATATCACTGTGGGATGAGTAAAGGCATTGTCGTCGTGCATTTGCCGCACAATTTCATTATGCGTCTGCGGCTGATTAATCGTAAAACGATCGCCGCTGGCATCAAAAAACGTCACCGCGCTGCCTAATAAATACACATCTGGATGGCTGTCTAAAAAAGCCACCTGTTTGGTAAAGCGGTCCGGTGCACACAAGTCATCGCAGTCTAAGCGGGCAATATACTCATAGCCCGCTTCAAGAATCGCCTGCAGGCCGGTATTGAGCGCATGCTCTATGCCCTGATTTTGCGGCAAATAAATAAAGTGCAACTCGCCATCCGCCTGCCAGGCTTTTGCACAAGCCGCCTCATCGACGCGCTGCCTGCTACTGCCATCATCCACAATAAAAGCATCAATTTGCTCGTGCTTACCCACAGACGCCAAAGACGCAGCAAGGCCCTGTGGATTATTAAAGTGAGGAATAAGTAAGGCCGTGCGGTTCATCGAAGCGCTTTGTGCAAAGGAAGGCCGCTATTTTAACGGGTTTTGTAGCTTAGCGTGCTGAGGTGAAATGTAAATTGGGCGGATTACTTCGCCTGAACAGGGCGATCCCCCAACAAAAACCGTGGCCCCGATCCCAAGTGGCGGGCTTGGTCGTCGCTGTTATACAGGCTGCATTTTTGTAGTGATAAACAGCCACAGCCTATGCATGAATCCAATTGCGTTTGCAGTGCGCATAGCGCGTCTATTTTTGCTTGCAGCATGGGCCGCCAAGATTGCGATAGCTGCGCCCAGTCCTCGAGCGAAGGTGTTCTTTGCTGCGGTAATGAGGCCAACGCGGCGGCTATTTCTTCAAGGCTAAGGCCCACATTTTGCGCAACGCGGATAAAGGCCACTCTGCGTAGCACTTCTCTTGGAAATTGCCGGATTTGCCCACTGCTGCGCACGCTGCTGATTAAGCCTTTGCTTTCATAAAACCGTAGCGCGCTGGCTTTTACGCCAGAGCGTTGGGCCAGAGTGCCGATCGAAATCAGAGTTGTCATTTAAAAAGCTCCAAAACTTGCTTGACTTAAAGTTTACTTTAACTTGCATAGTTACATGGCATTTAAATCTTATGGAGTGGCAAACATGAAACAAGCGCATCTAGAGCATGCAAATATCACGGTGAGCGATCTGGACCGGGCCGTGCATTTTATACAAACGGCAATTCCGCACTGGAAAATCCGCGGCAGGGGCAAGATGGATTGGTTTGGAGCGGAAATCGATTGGCTGCATATCGGCGATGATTTTGCCTATATCGCCCTGCAAAGTGGTGGAATAGGGGAAGCGCCGGGGTGGAAAACACATCTGGTCGGCGTGAAGCATCTTGGCTTTGTCGTGCCGTCTTTAAAAGAAACCATGCAACGTTTAGAAAGTGCGGGCTTTATGCTGGATCACGCAGGAGGGAGTGATCAGTATCGGGATAGTGCGTATTTTATGCTTGGGGAAGATATTCAGTTTGAGTTTGTTGAATATACCTCCCAACTGCCAGAGCAGCGTAATGGCTATACAAGCACTAGCGCTGATGCGATGAAGGTGAGCTAAGCTTGCCAGCTTAGCCTTGAAGCTCACTTCAGGGCTAAGTTGGTCAAGCAAGCTTTGCGAATGGTGATAACTGTTAGCCTTACAACTCGCCCAATCTCCCCGCCCTAAAATCAGCCACTGCTTGCGAAATTTCTGCCTGAGAGTTCATCACAAAAGGGCCATATTGCACGATGGGCTCTTTGAGCGGCTTGCCAGCGAACAGCAGCACGCGGCTGGCGGCGGGGCTTTTGATGCGGATGCCGTCGCTGCTCTCTTCATTGGCAAAAATGGCCAGTTGCTCGCTGGCTACCGCTGTGCCTTCAATCTCCACATCGCCGCGATAAACATAGATAAAGGCATTGTGCCCGGCAGGGATAGCCTGGGTAAATTCGCTGCCTGCAGGCAGATGCACATCTAAATACAGCGCCTGGGTGGTGGCTTTTTCCACGAGGCCTTTGGTGCCGTGGCTTTGGCCTGCGATCACATGTACGGCCACACCGGCGTCTGTTACTACGCTGGGCACGGTTTTAAAATCCCGATACCAAGGCGCGCTCATTTTGTCTTTTGCGGGCAGGTTTAGCCATAGCTGAAAGCCTTCCATTCTGCCGTTTTCTTGCTCGGGCATTTCGGAGTGCACCACGCCGCTGGCGGCGCTCATCCATTGTACACCACCGTTTTCCAGTAGGCCTTCGTGGCCCGCGCTGTCTTTGTGGCGCATTTTGCCCGCAATCATATAGGTGACGGTTTCAAAGCCTCGGTGTGGGTGCTCTGGAAAGCCAGCTAAATAATCTTGCGGATCGTCGCTTTTAAAGGCGTCGAGCATTAAAAAGGGGTCGAGCCTTTGTTGTAAAGACTGGGTGAGTGCACGGTTAATTTTGACCCCCGCACCTTCCATCACTGGGCGACCCTGTACTTTTCTTTCTAAAGCGCGTGGACGAGTTACAAGTTCGGTGTTCATGGTGTATCTCCATTGATTAACTGTGCAAACAGAACTGCAATCTAAACCCAAATCTTTAACCACGGAGGACACAGAGAACACGGAGTTAAAAATAAAAACGGAGAAAAAATATAAAAAGCCCAGACAGGTCATTTAAATATATTGGCTGGATAAATTTTTTTGGTTTTCTCCGTGCTCTCTGTGGTTCAAGGTTTGGGTTTTGAAGTTAGCTTTGCCTTAAGCCACCGCGAGTTCGATTTCGCTATGGGCTTGGCTGATGCCTTTGTTTTGCATTTCATCGCCCATATTCAGGCCTTCGGCATAGATGAACTCCACATTGCTCATGCCTAAAAAGCCTAAAACGGTGCGCATATAGTCGGCGATGGTGTCGCCTGCTGTGCCACGATGTACGCCACCACGGGTGAGCACTACATAAACTTGTTTGCCTGTCAGCAAGCCTTCTGGGCCATTCGCGCCGTATTTAAAGGTGACGCCTGCACGGGCAATCGCGTCAATCCAGTTTTTAAGTTGGGCGGTGATGCCAAAGTTATACATGGGTGCTGCGATGATTAAAGTGTCAGCCGCTTGCACTTCTGCGATCAAGACATCGTTACGTGCCACGCTGGCGGCTTGCTCTACGGTGCGTGCTTCAGAGGCGGTCATCAATGCGCCTAAGGTCGCTTCATCCAGCACCGGATGCGGGTTGATGGCTAAATCACGCAAAACCAGTTTGGAACCTGCATGAGCTGTGAGTAGTTTTTCAGCCAGCACATTAGCCAATTGGGTAGAAAAAGCACCGTTGCTACGTGCGCTGGAGTTGATTTGTAAGATGTTCATGGCTGGGTCTCTTCGGTAATGTCTTGGAATGACGCTAATGTAACCCTATCGATAAATGGGCAGAAGCCCATAAAATGGATAGTATTGTTCCATTAATGGAACAATGGTGCAGCGGATGAAAATCGAAGCCAATGATTTAGTGTTGTTTGCCAGAGTGGTTGAGTGTGGCAGCTTTAGTCGTGCGGCCGAGCGCATGGGCCTGCCTAAATCAACCGTATCGCGGCGAATTGCCAATATGGAAACGGCACTGGGCGAGCGGCTTTTGATACGCAGCACGCGCAAGCTAATGCTGACCGAGTTTGGTCAGCATGTACTCGATCATGCCAGCCAAATTGCTAGCGAAGTGGATGCGGCGGTGGCCTTGGTTGAGCATAGACAGGCGGAGCCCAGTGGCTTGCTGAGGATTTCTTTGCCGGGAGGGATGGAAGGCTGGGATATGGATCGTTTTTTAAGCGATTTTAGTCGGCGTTATTCGCTCATTCGGTTTGAGATTGATGTCTCTCCGCGCAGGGTGGATATTTTGGGAGAAAACTTTGATTTGGCGATCAGAATGGGTGATCTGCCTAGCGATGCTCACCTCTCGGCGCGGCGATTGGCGCTGTTTAGTTCAGGTCTTTATGCCTCGCCGCAATATATTGCGCTTCGTGGCTTGCCCGAGCACCCCGATCAGTTAGCGGCGCACGATACCTTAGCCGTGTTAAGTCGTCAGGGGGGCGCGATGTCCTGGGTTTTACAGCGGGGTAAAGTTCAGCATCATTTTCAGCCGATGGCTAAATTAAGTATGAATTCACCACAGCTTTTGGTGCGCTTGGCGTGTCAGGGTATGGGCGTGCTGGCGGTTACCGAATCGTTTGCCAAACCCTATTTGCAGGAGGGCAAACTGGTACGTATTTTGCCAAATTGGTGCTTACCTGCCGTACCTGCATGGGCTGTTTTTCCTGAGCGGCGGCTGATGCCGGCCAAAACAAGGGTATTTTTGGATCAGTTAGAGCAGGTTTTACAGAGCAACTAGAGCTTGTGTTTATTTCAGTGTAATTTTTATTGTTGATAATACATGGCTATAATTTCAATTACTGTAAAAATATTGACGTTTGAATAGGCAATTGGCAGTATTGAATGAATAGGCTTTGGGGGGAACTCTTTGCCTTCGCTCGCCTTCTTACATTAAGGGGCGTTGGGTGATTGAAGGGCGATCTGCCCCTATTATTTGAGCGCTCAAGCATTACTTATTTAAACTAAAAAGGATCAAAAATGGCTATTTCATTAAATAAAGGCGGCAATCTTTCCCTATCTAAAACCGAACCGGGTCTTAAATCGATTTTGCTGGGCTTGGGCTGGGATGCACGCTCTACCGATGGCGCAGATTTCGATCTGGATGCTACGGCCTTTTTGCTTGGCGAGAATGGTAAGGTGCGCAGCGATGCCGATTTCATTTTTTATAATCAACTGAAATCAAGCTGTGGCTCTGTTGAGCACACCGGTGACAATCGTACGGGTGCTGGGGATGGCGATGATGAAGCGCTGAAAATAAATTTAGAAAAAGTGCCTGCAGATATTTCACGGGTTGCTGTTTGCGTCACTATTCATGATGCTGATAAGCGTAAGCAAAATTTTGGTCAAGTGAAAGACGCGTTTATGCGCGTGGTGAATTTAGATAACAATGTAGAAATCGTGCGCTTTGATTTATCAGAAGACTACAGCACCGAAACCGCCATGATTTTTGGTGAAGTGTATCGCCACAACGCCGAGTGGAAGTTCAAAGCGGTCGGTCAGGGCTTTGCAGGTGGCCTTGGCCCTCTGTGTGCACAGTTTGGTATTTCGGCTAGTTAAATCGCCATTGGCTTGGCTTACTTGGATTTGCAGATTGATATCAGCAAATTATTTAAGGACTGGCTTCATCTTACTTTCCCTGGTGGCCTGCTCGTCATCCCCGAGTGTTTTTATCGGGGATCCAGCAGCGCAGCTGGGTTCCCGCCAAAGGCATGCGGGAATGACGGTAAAGCCATATTTGGATTTATTTCGAGCCAAGCTACCCATTTCTTCCGTATTTCTCCTATCGTCTGTTAATGGTGTTTAGTAAGGAATTCATATGGCTCTGTCGCTTAAAAAAGGCCAAGGCATTAGCCTCAAAAAAAATGAGCATGATCTCTCTATCGTGACCATTGGTCTGGGGTGGGATATTAGGGAAGAAAAGAAAGGCTTTTTGGGTGGCCTATTTGCTAAAAAAGAAGAAGATTATGATTTAGATGTGGTGGCTTTTCTCTGTGGTGAGGATGGCAAGGTACAGGACTTTGGCCGCACCGAAGGTGGGCGTTCTACTTTGGTCGGTGGCGATATCATCTTTTTTAATTCTATGCGCCACCATTCTGGTCAGATCTGGATGACCGGAGATAATCGCACCGGTGCAGGCGATGGTGATGATGAGCAGGTGATTGTTAAGCTCAATGATTTGCCCGAGCAATATGCAAAAGTCGTGTTTGTGGTGCAAATTTATAATGCAGCAGAAAATGGCCAAAGTTTTGGCAAAGTACAAAATGCCTTTATCCGCGCAGAAGATGGCAAAGGGCAAGAAATGCTGCGCTTTGATTTATCTGGCGGCGCTCAATATGAAAATTGCCGCTCCATGTTGTTTGCAGAATTGATTCGTGAGGATGGCGGCTGGAAATTCAATGCGATTGGCGCACCATCGCAATCGGATTCATTTGTTGAGTGGCTAAAACAATACAGCTGAGGATGTGCTGATTGCTTCGCTTTGTCATTCCAGAGGCGGGAATCCAGCAATTGCACTGGATCCCCGACAAAAATATGCGGGGATAATGTTTCAGCACTTCCCTAAGAGAACATCATGAGCCGACGCCTTCCCGTTTATATCCTTCTTGATACCTCCGGCTCCATGCGGGGCGAGCCCATTCACTCGGTGAATGTGGGCTTGCAAGCCATGTTGAGTGCGCTTAGGCAAGACCCTTACGCTTTAGAAAGTGTGGCGCTGTCGATTATTACTTTCGATTTAGAGGCGCGGGAATATCTGCCTTTAACACCGCTGGCCGATGTGCAGCTACATGAAGTGAGTTCCCCCAATGCCGGAGCCACCTTTATGGGCGCGGCATTAGAGCTGTTACTTGCGTGTGTTGAGCGCGATGTTAAAAAGAGCAGTGAAGATGAAAAAGGCGATTGGCGGCCACTGATGTTTTTAATGACTGATGGCAGCCCGTCTGATCTGCACGCTTATAGGCAAGCGATTCCAGCGATTAAGCAGTGTCAGTTTGGAGTCATAATTGCTTGCGCCGCAGGCCCTAAGGCCAAGCAGGAATATTTACTGGAGCTGACTGATCGCGTGGTGACTTTGGACACCATGGATGCCTCGGCGTTTTCCGGCTTTTTTAAATGGGTTTCCGCCAGCGTAGCTGTAGGCAGCAGCAGCGCAGGCGTTGCGAACGATATGGCTTTGCCGCCACCACCGCCAGAAATCCATCTCGTATTGTAATTTTGTGGGTGGCATATACGGTGCAATGCGTCTGAATAAAGCCTCAGACTTATTACGCCCTACGGTTTAATTTAAACGAGCAAAACCATGCGCAGATTGCCGGTGTTTTTTGTTTTGGATTGTTCCGAATCGATGGTGGGTGACAGCCTGCAAAAAATGGAAGACGGCTTACAGGCCATTGTTCGTGCGCTCAGAACCGATCCTCATGCCTTAGAAACGGTTTATATCTCGGTGATTGCCTTTGCGGGGGTGGCCAAAACCATTGCGCCCTTGGTTGAGCTGGTTTCTTTTTACCCGCCCAAATTACCGCTAGGTGGAGGAACCAGTTTAGGCGTGGCCTTAGAAACGCTGATGGCCGAGTTAGATAGCGTTGTGGTGAAAACCACGCCCGATCGCAAAGGTGATTGGAAGCCGATTGTTTATCTCTTTACCGATGGTCGCCCAACTGATAATCCCAACGAGGCCATTGATCGCTGGAATGCCAAATACGCCAAAAAAGCTACGCTGATTGCGGTGGGTTTGGGCCAGTCAGTCGATTTTGAAACACTGCGCAGGCTAACCGACAACGCCATGATGTTTGAAGACACGCAGGAAGGCGACTTCAAAAAGTTTATCAACTGGGTGACCGCTTCAGTGGTGGCGCAAAGTAAAAGTGTGGGGGAAAGCGATGCGCAATCGCTGGCCAATATCGACGCCAGCCTGATGCGTATTTTTAAAAATCCACCCTCCAAACAAGCCGATGAAGCCTGCATCACCCTAGTAGGCCGCTGCCAGAAAACCCGTAAACCCTATTTAATGAAGTACGACCGTGCCATTCAAGATGTGGCAACCAGAGATTTTAAGCTGCAAGTTTCTCGCTTTGAGATCGCTGGCTGCTATCCGCTAGAAGAAGATTATTTTATTTGGTCTGATCCGCGAGCCATGGATTTGAAAGTAAATAGCGCAGATTTAATCGGCACCCCGGGCTGCCCGCACTGCGGCAACTTCACCGCCTTTGCCGCCTGCGGCTGTGGAAAACTGATGTGCATCAACGGCCCAGAAGAAGGCTTTTGCCCTTGGTGCAAAAAATTAGTCTCGTTTAGCTGCTCTGGGGACGAGGATGGCTTTGATGTAGGGCGCGGGAGAGGGTGATAGATGTGTGTACGAGATAAAATCAAAAAGATCTTTTTAGTGCCTCCGGCACGTTGATTTTGGAGCGGTAGCCACCGCGGGGGCGTTCTTTTCTTGAACGGCCAAGAAAAGAACCAAAAGAAGGCCGCCCCAACCAGCACGAAATCCCCTCACTGCGGATAATCGGCTCGGCGAAAAAGGCTGCTCGCTCGCTGCCTCGCTACCCCTTTTCCGAAACCCCGATCCGCTTATTCCTCGCTTCGGCGTGCTTCAAGGGGGGATTTAAGCCCTATGCCGAGAGCGCGGTCATTACATTTTTCGTGGTTTGCTGATGTAAAAGCAAACTGCTTAGTACGTATAAGGGGCAAGCTATGGCCCACAGTTTATAAATGACACATCCCCGATGTTCAGCCTTTCACGGGGAATATACGAGACTGCTATGCACCTTCCTTCCGATTCAAATTCCCCGCCTGAATCCTCGCCTATTTATTTATCCAATAAGCCCGGTGCAATACCGCCTGCTGGCACGGTGGCTAGCCAGCCGCTTAGCCCCAAAGTGGTTTTTCAAGCGCCTAATGCTAAGGCGGGGCAGATTTATTGCGGCAAGTTGCGTGAAGTGGCGGCCAATGGTCGGGCCTTGCAGTTTAAAGAGGTTAGCCTGCCTGCTGCTTTGACGCTGACTTTGAGCGAGCAAGGAGAATTACAGGGGCTGCCCGCAGTGGCTGGCGATCATCTCATTACTTTTCAGTGGTCAGAGGATGGCTTGCAGTGGCGTGCAGGGCAATGCACGCTGCTGGTTAATCCTGATCCGCGCAGCCTGTGGCAAATCAATGAGCCAGCCAGCGACGCGATCTACCCCAAGTCGCATAGCGCCGTGCAGGCAATCAATGCTGGCGATTTAAAGATCGCTGCCGCCAGCCGCCGTGGCCGCTCGCACGAACATGCGGGCCTGTTCAGAGATGATGATTTTCATGTGCAGCACGATGCTGCATCGGGCTGGAGCGTGCTGTTGGTGGCCGATGGCGCAGGTAGCGCCAAGTATTCGCGCTGGGGCTCAAAGCTGGCGGTAGAGACTGCTGGGGAATATTTGCGGACTACTTTAAAAGGGGATCTTGGAGCCAGCATCAACCATGCCTTGCAAGTTTGGGATGCGGATCCCGAATCCATTAGTGGGCAAATTGGCAGGCAGTTTCATTCTGTATTTTACGATGCAGCTACTTTGGCGGTGGACGCCATAGAGCAAGCCGCAATACCACAGCAAAGCGACGCCAAGGATTACGCAACGACACTTTTAGCTGCGGCGGTTAAGCAGGAAGGCGGGCAACTCTTTTTAGCCGCATTCTGGATAGGCGACGGGGCGATTGCCGCTTACGGGCCGCGCGGCAAAGTGCGGCTGATGGGCCTGCCCGATAGTGGTGAGTTTGCGGGGCAAACGCGCTTTTTAGACCGCGCAGCTCTCGCTTCTGATCGTTTTGCACAAAGAGTAAAAATCGGCCGCTACAGCGATATTTCGGCGGTGATTTTGATGAGTGATGGCATTTCAGACCCAAAGTTTGAAACGGATAAAGGCCTGGCTAGCGGGGATAAATGGGATGCCCTCTGGGACGAAATCGCGCCTTGCCTTGCGGCCGATCAGCCAGAGCAAAGCCTGCTGGATTGGATGGGATTTTTTATCCCCGGTCACCACGATGACCGAAGCATAGCGCTGCTTTGGGGCTGAGATGTTAAAACCCAAATCTTTAATGTAGGTTGGGTTAGCAGGTTTTATTGCGTAACCCAACGTTTTTTTGTAATGAAACATGTTGGGTTACGCTGTTTTGCACCGCAAAAAAACTGCGGTGCAAAGCAGCTAACCCAACCTACGGAGCTGTGCTCTGAGTGGTTCAAGATTTGGGTTTAAAGGCATCAAGCTTGGGGTTTTTTGTTTGCAGTAGGCAATCAGGAGTTAGGCATGGCTAAGGTGATTCAGTGCCGCACATTGGATGGGCAGCTGGTTGAGTTTGTGGATGAAATGATTGCTTCCGGGGCGATGAAAGAGGTTTATTTCTCGCCGGATAAGTCTTATGTGGTGGCGTTTTATAAGAAGCAGCAAGACGCTCAGGCGCTTGAGCGCTTGCAGATGATTATCGGCAAATACCGCGAGGGAATTTTTAATCAGGCGGGCGGCGATTACTGGAAAAACCTGTTTTGCTGGCCAACGGCGCTTTTGGAATACGAGGGGCGACATGGGCTGATTGCACCGACTTATCCTGCGCATTTTTTCTTTGAGTTTGGCTCCAAAAATCATGACATGCTCGAGATCAAGGGCAAGGAAAAAGAAGGCAAGTGGTTTGCTGCGGCTAATTTGCGCCAGCGTTTTGTCGATCAGCGTGAGCTGGGCGATTGGCTGAGCCATTTAAAGATCTGTGTGCTGATTGCCCGTGCGGTGCGCCGTATGCATATGGCAGGGCTGGCGCATTCTGATTTGTCTTATAAAAACGTGCTGGTCGATCCAAGTGGTGGCTTGGCTTGCGTGATTGATGTGGACGGCCTAGTCGTGCCGGGCCGCTATCCGCCGGATGTGGTGGGCACGCCTGATTTTATTGCCCCCGAAGTGGTCAGTACCAGTCATTTAGCTAAGGGCGATCCGCAGCGCAATCTGCCACGCCGCGAAACAGACCAGCATGCGCTGGCCGTGCTGATCTATATGTATCTGCTGTATCGCCACCCTCTGCGCGGCGGCAAAGTGCACGATATGAGCGATGAGCAGCGGGACGAGGCGCTGTCTATGGGCGAGCGTGCGCTGTTTATTGAGCATCCTAGCGATGCAAGTAATCGCATCAATCTGAATGACGCCAAGCCGACTGAGCTGCCGTGGGCCGACACGCGTCAGCTACCTTACACTCTGACCGGGCCTTATCTGGCTCCGCTGTTTAAGCAAGCTTTTGTTGAGGGCTTGCATCAGCCGACTAAGCGCCCATCGGCCAATGATTGGGAAACGGCGCTGCTTAAAACCATTGATCTGGCCCTGCCTTGCCGCTGCGAGCAGAAATGGTTTGTGTTTGATAACTCCACCCAGCCCGCCTGCCCGTTTTGTGGCTCGGCTTATCACGGCCAGTTGCCGGTGCTTAATCTGTATTCATCCCGGCAAGAAGGGCAGTTCCGGCCCGATAACCATCGCTTAATGGTTTGGGAAGGGCAATCGCTTTACCCTTGGCACGCCAATTACTTGCTAGCCCCAAATGAAAAGCTGGCGGATGAACATAAAGAGCGCGTGGCTTACTTTATTTTTTATCGCAATGTGTGGTGGATTTTTAACGTCGGCCTACCCGATTTAATGGACGTGGCTAGCAAACAAACCGTGGTCATTGGCGGCAAATTGGCTTTGAAAGACGGCCAGCAAATTCTGCTAGATAAGAAGGAGGGCGGCAGATTGGTGGTGGTGCAGATGGTGGGGGAGGTAATTTAGGCCGCCTATAGGCATCAAGTTAAGACAAAAACATAGCAAAAAAACAGATTTTCATAGGGTGTGCAAGTCGTTTTTCTTGCGCACCGGTTTTTGTGGTGTGCCATGGTGCGTAACGCCTACGGCGTTTTGCACCCTATGTTTGCACACTCGTATAGCGCCGATTTGCATGATGACAAAAACCTAACTTGATGCGCATAGCTGAGGCCGTTGAGACCGCCAAGGGTCTGCAGCAGGCAAAATAAATGCAGGTGGATGAAACTTCTATGCCCTTGTCCTGTCTTTTGTAAGCACATGATCTTTATGAGTTGGCGGATGTTTTGTTTGTACTTGTCTAATTACTGATGATCAAAGCAAGAAATTATTAATAATTATAATTACTTATCTTGCTTCGCTTGAAAATGGCCGAGGGTGAATAGATCTATAAGGCCTGATCACTTGCGGATAAAACGTTGCTCTTTTTGGCCTGAGTGAAATATGCGCAACGGATAATTTTGGTATTATTGGATTTGATGTGTGTTCTTTGTAAGAGTGTCGCCGTTTTTAGTAAGGCGTGTCGTTAATTTTTTTAAGGAATTTCGTTTATGGCTATTAGTCTACAAAAGGGCGGCAACGTCAATTTAAGTAAAGAAGCGCCTTCCCTCAAAAAGTTGGTGATTGGTTTAGGTTGGGATCCACGCGTTACAGATGGCTCTGCATTCGATTTGGATGGCAGCGCTTTTATGCTTAAAGCCGACGGTAAGGTTCGTGCTGATTCTGATTTCATTTTTTACAATAACTTGAAATCAACTGACGGCTCGGTAACACACGCAGGGGACAATACCAGCGGCCAAGGTGACGGCGACGATGAAAAAATCGTGATTGATCTGGCTTTAGTGCCTGCGGAGATTGATAAAATCACCGTTGGCGTAACCATTCACGATGCCGAAGCACGTAAGCAAAACTTTGGCATGGTGGGTAAAGCGTATATCCGCTGCCTTGATGCCAATGGCGATAAAGAAATCGCTCGTTATGACTTATCAGAAGACAGCTCTACAGAAACAGCCATGATCTTCGGTGAAATTTACCGTGCTGGCTCTGAGTGGAAATTCAAAGCGGTAGGTCAAGGTTTTGCAGGTGGCCTAGGCCCTTTGGCTCGCTCTTTTGGTATCAGCGCTTAACTCGCATTAGGCGAATATCAATGCCTTAGGGGGCATCGTGCTCCCTAAGGTTTATTACCTTTGATTATCGTAAAGCTGTGTGGCTCACAGAGATCCAATCAGCTTGCAATCGCGGGAATTTATAAGCATGACAGTGTTTACAGCTACCGGTGATGTTGATCCGTTTTTGCATGTGTCCTTACAAAAGGGCGACAAGATCTATTGCGAATCTGATGCAATGGTGATGATGGAAGCCAATCTGGATCTGAAAGGCAGTATGACGGGTGGCATAGGTGGAGCGCTGATGCGCCGCTTTGCCAATGGCGAGTCTTTCTTTCAGCAGCAGATTGAAGCGGTCAGAGGCGAGGGTGATTGTTTGTTGTCCCCTACACTGCCCGGCGCTTTGCAAATTGTTGATGTGGGCGCAAAACAATACTTATTAAACGATGGCGCTTTTGTCGCGGCGACGTCGGGCACAGAAATGAAAGTGCGTACGCAAAATATCGGCAATGCGCTATTTGCCCAGTCTGGCGGCTTTTTTGTGATGGAAACCTCAGGCACAGGGCAGGTGGTGGTATCGGGCTTTGGCTCGATGTTTGAGCTAGATGTTGCCCCAGGCAAAGATGTGATTATCGATAACTCGCATGTGGTGTGCTGGGACAATAGCCTGCGCTATGAGATCTCCGTGACTACGGGCAGCACCGGCGGTGGCTTGGGCGGCATGCTGGGCAATCTAGTCAATAGTGTCACCAGTGGTGAAGGCATTGTGCTGCGCTTTAGCGGCACAGGTAAGGTATTTATTTGCTCTAGAAACCGTGATTCTTTTGCTGAGTGGCTGAAGAAAAAGACCGGTGGTTAACTCAAAACTGAGCTAACGGCCTTTGTGTGGCCGGGTAACCCCAAATCGTATCAACGTAAGCAAAACGTTATTCGTAGGGCGGGTGAAACCCCATGTGCGCTAACCAAATCGTTTTTTTATTAGCAAACAGCGAAAAAAAACAGGAACCACGCTCTTCGCATAGGGCTTAAAAATCCCCTTGAAACACGCAAGCTCCGAACAAGCGGGGCGGGGGATCGCTTGGGAGCGAGGGACGAGCCAATCCCGCCTGCCGCCGACTCGATTGTCCGCAGCGTAGGGGCTTTCGTGTTTTTGAGTTTGTCGCTTGGCTTCGTTTCTTGGCGAAGCAAGAAAGGAAGGCCCCCGCGGTGGCCAACCGCTCCAAAATCAACGTGCCGAAGGCACTAAAAAGGTCTTTTTGACTTTGGTTAGCGCACATGGGGTGAAACCCGCGAGCAATGCTGAAAAATACGCGGGTTTTACCCGCCCTACGACGATTCAATGCTTGTCATGGTGAGGTAATATCATGACATATGGCTAAATTGATAGGCTTGGGTGAAACCCGCCGTTTTCCTAGTGTTTCATGTCCTCACTGGCGGGTTTTACCCGCCCTACAATACTTATCATCAAGGAGTACAGCATGGCGATTAACCTCGAGAAAGGCCAAAAGATTTCCCTCGATAAAGAGGCTGGCGTTGCATTAAGCAAAATCATCATGGGCTTAGGCTGGGATGCGGTGAAGTCCAAAGGTTTCTTGGGCTTTGGCGGCAGTGCGCCGGATATTGATCTGGACGCATCGTGCATTTTGTTTGACGAGCAAGGCCATCCTATTGATGCGGTTTGGTTTCGCCAGCTGAAATCCAAAGATGGTTCGATCACGCATACGGGTGACAATCGCACTGGCGATGGCGATGGTGATGATGAGCAAATTATTGTTGATTTGACTCGTGTGCCTAGCAACGTCAAAAGCTTGGTATTCACGGTTAATAGCTTTACTGGCCAGAATTTCTCGCAAATTGCCAATGCCACTTGCCGCATTGTGAATGCGAACGATAACAAAGAAGTGGCGCGTTTTAATCTAACCGCCTTGGGCTCGCACAATGCGCAAATTATGGCCAAGCTTTATCGCCATAACGGTGAGTGGAAAATGCATGCCATCGGTGAAATTGGCAATGGCCGTACTTTTGATGAGCTGATGCCGCAAATTATTCCACATCTGTAATGTGAGTGAGTGGGAAATGCATGCCATCGGTGAAATGGGCAATGCCTCACCTTTGATGGGCTGATGCCGTAAACCACTCCACATCTGAAATCTCTTCTAAGAAAAGCACTGCTTGCTGGCGTTGATTCAGTGTGGGGTATCCCCATGCTCAATCAACTGCCTGCTCGCCCATGTGTGTAATCTCGTAAGGCTCCCTATGCAACACGTCTGGTTTAATAAAACATTTTCATCTGTTGCCGCCGCCATCAGCCTCATTCGTGAGGCTGATGTACTTGGTGAATATCATATTGTGTCTAGCCATACCAATCCGTATGCCGCGTCGTTTCAAGTGGCGCACGAATACGCCGTTGAGCCTTCTGGCCTACAGGGTGAAGAATATCTAACATGGTGCTTACAATTTTGTCTGGATCATGCCATCACGATTTTTGTCCCTGGTAAGGAAGCGGTATTAATTAGCGCGGATCATCAGCGTTTTGAGCAGCAGGGCACGCGTGTTTTATCTGTGGCATCCGCTGAAATGCTGGAGCTATTGCACGATAAGGCGGCGTTTTATCAAACGGTTGATTTGCCGCTCACGCCACCGGCCGCGTTTCGGGTGGTAGAAACCGCCGAGCAGTTTGAAGCGGCTTATCAAGCGCTCAAGCAAGATCATGCCAAGCTCTGCATTAAGCCTGCCAAATCAGTATTTGGCCTAGGTTTTGCGGTGATTGAAGAAGAGCGCTCCAGCGCGCAGCTCTTGGTAGAAGGCGTGCAATATCATATTGGCCTAGATGATTTACGTCGTGGTTTTGCCGCAATGGGCACGTTTAAAACCATGATTGTGATGGAGTATCTTGATGGCCATGAATACAGCGTGGATTGCGTTGGCGACCATGGCCGCTTGGTTTGTGCTGTGCCGCGCAAGAAAATGAAGCAGGCTGGCCGTGGGCAAATGATTGAAATGCGCAGTGATCTTTTAGAAAGCGTGCGTCAGTTGGTTAAAAGCTTTGGCCTCAATGGCAATTTCAATGTGCAATTCAAAGAAAGGGCTGGCGGCCTTGGTCTATTAGAAATTAATCCACGTATGTCGGGCGGCATCGCCATGGCCTGCCTTGGTGGACCCAATTTACCTTACCTCGCTTTGGCCGGTTTTGATCACGGTTTTGATAACTTGCATATTCCAGAAGTGCCGCATGGCATCCGCGTGGCCGAGCTGGGCCGTGCTGCCGTGTTGGCTGATGCCCAAATGCAGGCAGAGATTGAAGTTCAATGAGTCGCCAGCAAACCATTCGAGTTGAATTGCCCACGGGGCTGATGGAGCTGACCGTGGAAGCGGGCGCATTCAGCGTGGACGAGCTGATGGGCTTTGCTGCACGCGCCAACGCCAAGCGCGGCTTTCTGTTTTTAAGCAAGGTGCTGGGCAAGCACTGGCCGGTGCGCCCCTCGCTCATGCGTAAAATCCATATGGATTTGGCCGGGCAAGTCCCTGCCGATTTGCCAGGCCCGGTGGTGTTTATCGCCATGGCCGAGACGGCGATTGGCTTGGGGCAAGGGGTTTTTGAGGCCTATAAAAACGCTCATCCAGATACAGAAGCGCTGTTTTTACATACCTCGCGCTATCACGTGGGCGGCGCAGAGATTATCGAATTTGCCGAAGCGCACAGCCATGCGCCACGGCAGTTTTTGCATATGCCGCAAAATGCCGAGCTGCGAGATCTGCTGCTCAGTGCTAAATCCCTCGTGTTGGTGGACGATGAAGCCAGCACCGGCAATACCTTTTTAAATTTAAGCAATGCCTGCCGAGCGCTCAACCCCCATATCGAGCACGTCCACCTTGCCACCATTACTAATTTTATGGGCAAGGCCGCGAACGAGGTTTTATCCCAGCGCTTTGGTATTTCTGTATCTATTGCCGCAAGTTTAAGTGGCGAATATGTGTTTACGGCTGGCGACTTGCAGCCCTCGCCCGGAGCGGCGCAGGTGTTTGAGGCGCACGCTGATCGTGGCGCAAATGGCGATTTTGGCCGCTTGGGGTTGAGTCGTGCGCTTGTAGCTCCCCATGCTTTGGCCCAGAAATTAGCCTTAGGGATTCAGGCAAGTGAGCAAGTGTTGGTTTTAGGCACGGGTGAGTTTATGCATCCAGCTTTTTTGCTGGGTAGTGCTTTAGAGGCCTTGGGCTGTGATGTGAGGGTGCAATCGACCACACGCTCGCCAATCCTAAAATGGGGCGCGGTGAGCCATGTTTTAAGCTTTGCAGATAACTATGGCGAAGGGGTGGCAAACTATATTTATAACGTCACACTCGGCCAGTACGATCATGTATTAGTTTGTCATGAAACCCCGCCTAATGAAGCGCTGCATCGCACTGCACAGGCCGTAGGCGGCCGTTTATTCCATTTCTTATCTGAGAATCATATTGAAGAAATATCTGTTCGTTGATTTAGATGACACCCTATTCCAAACGCTGGGTAAATGCGCTGGGGTGGATGATTTACGTCCAGTTGGCTATCTGAAAGATGGTGTTGCAATCTCATTTACCACGCCACGTCAGCGTGCTTTTTTTGACATGATGAGCGCGTCGATGACGCTGATTCCAAGCACGGCACGCAATCTAGATGCTTTGCGCCGAGTTGATTTACCTTTTAATAGTTACTCCATCATCGATTACGGCGGCGTAGTGCTCAAGCCCTGTGGCAGCGTTGATGAGCACTGGCTAGAAACCATGCGTGTGGATATGGAGCAGGCGCTGCCAGGCTTGCATGCGGTGATGGCGGTGATTGATGACTACTGCGAAAAAGTCGGCTTAAAGGGCCGTGCTCGTTTGGTTGAGGATTGCAATACGCCGTTTTATGCGCTGATTAAAGACCCAGATAAGATGGATGCCAATCTGGAGCAAATCGAGCGTGAAGCCGTTGCGCCTTGGGTGGCGGGCGAGGGCAAAGATTTCTTTATTCATCGCAATGGCAATAATTTAGCTGTGCTACCTAAAACGCTGAATAAAGCCCGCGCAGTGGACTATGTACGCTCCCTGCTGCAAAAAGAGCACGGTGAAATCATGACCATTGGCATGGGTGATAGCCAATCTGATGCGCGTTTTATGGCGAGCTGTGATTACGCCTTGATTCCAAATGGCACACAGCTAGCCAAGCTGACTGTTGCCGCTTTATGAATATTGGAAATCGCGGCTTTTGCGGTAGTTATCGTCCGGATGATGTACGCTTTTTGCTTAAACGCTTATCGCAACAGCCGTTTATTGATGTGGCAAATAAAGAGTTTTTGATTCAATCGGGCGCGCGGCATTACAGCGAAATGCTGTCTCCAGAGTCCTTGCCTTCCCCTCGCTATTTGCAAGTTTTTAAGGATGCATTAGCCGCTAATCGTCAGCAAATGGCGGGGGATTGCCTAAGGCTGGCGGCGCTGATTGCCGCAAGACGCAGCGGGCCGATTACGCTGGTTTCCTTGGTGCGTGCAGGCACACCGGTGGGCGTGATTTTGAAGCATCTTTTGCAGCGTGTGCTAGGGCGGGAAGTGGCGCATTACTCGGTGTCGATTATTCGTGATCGCGGCATTGATGCAGTGGCTTTGCAGCATATTTTGCAGCAGGGGCATGCCCCAGAGTCGATTGTGTTTATTGATGGCTGGACCGGCAAGGGCGTGATTTCACGCGTGCTGGAGCAGGCAGTCAATGCGTTTAATTTGCAGCACGGCCTTGCCATTGATAGTGGACTTTATGTTTTGTCTGATCTGGCGGGTACGGCGGCGTGCGCGGCCTCGGCCGAGGATTATCTGATTCCGTCGAGCATCTTGAACGCCACCGTTTCTGGCCTAGTTAGCCGCTCGGTGCTCAATGATTCAATCGGGCCGGACGATTTTCATGGCTGCGTTTATTACGATGAATTTGAGTCGCAAGATCAGTCGCAAGTGTTTTCTGATGGCATGGTGGCTGATGCGATTCGCTTGGCAGAGGAGCACGGCGTGCCTGCGGCCCAGCCGATTGATCGGCTAAAAATGGCGCAGATTTCAGCTGAATTTTTGCAAGCCACCCAAGAGCAGCATGGGATTGAGGATGTAAATCTGATTAAGCCAGGCATAGGCGAAGCCACCCGTGTCTTGCTGCGCAGAGTGCCAAGGCTGTTGATTTTGCGCGATCCGACTGTGGCCGATGTGGCGCATTTAAAGCTATTAGCAATAGAAAAAAACGTTCCGCTCATCGTGGATGCGGGCCTGCCTTATCAAGCGGTATCACTGATTGGGAGTGTTTTAGATGGCTAAAATCTTAGGTGCTTCACTTTATGTTCCTGCAACGCATAAAGACTTGCTCGCGGTATCTCTGATGGGGGCGCAATAGATGGCAAAGATCCTTGGTGCTTCACTTTATGTCCCTGCAACGCATAAAGACTTGCAGCAGATTGCTGATGGCGAGTTGCTGGGTGATTTGCGCTCGGTGATTTTTTGCACCGAAGATGCAGTGGCCGAAAGCGAGCTAAGCTATGCCCTATTTAGCTTGTCGCTGGTTTTGCAGCAGATGGTTGAGCGGCCAACAACCGAGCGTTTTGTGCGGGTGCGTAACCCTGAAGTGATGAAACGCGTGCTGGCCATGCCGGGTGCAGAAAAGTTGACTGGTTTTGTGTTGCCTAAAATTACCCACCATAATTTTGATGCTTATTTCTGGCAGGTGCGTAAAACGCATTTTATGCTGATGCCGACCCTAGAAACGGTAGAAGTATTTGATGATGCCGAAATGAAACAGCTACGCCTTTGCCTAGAGCGCCCCGGTGTGCGCGATCATATTTTGGCGCTGCGTATTGGCGGCAATGATCTATTAGCCCTGCTGGGTATTCGTCGCCCACGGCATGTCAGTATTTATAAAACGCCCTTGGGAGCGGTTATTTCCAAGCTGGTGACCATTTTCCGCCCTTATGGCTTTGTGCTGACTGCACCTGTGTTCGAGCATTTGGATAATCCAACCTTGTTGGCGCAGGAAGTGGAAGAAGACTTGGCGTACGGTATGGTTGGTAAAACTGCGATTCATCCAAGCCAAGTGGCGCTGATTGAACAGCACTATCGTGTGCCGCATAGGGATGTGGATGTAGCGTTAAAAATTATCGACGAAGCCAGCCCCGCCGTTTTTAGGATGCACGACTCCATGTGCGAAGTCGCCACCCACCGCGCATGGGCGCATGGGGTATTGGAGCAGGCAAGGGTGTTTGGGATTCATTCGATGGTGTGAAGAGTGTTGCGCGCAGGGCGGGTGAAACCCGCGGTTTTTACCTTTTAGATATTAAGCAAAGTAGATGTTTTTAGTGCCTTCGGCACGTTGATTTTGGAGCGGGGGCCCCCGCGGGCATAAGTATCTACATAATTTTGGGTGGCTCTTCAGCGCTGTAGCTTCCCCCTTTGTCAAAGGGCGCTGAGGGGGGGGCCTTTGTGTGGCTTTGCTTGGTGCTTTTTTGTAAAGAGATGCAACTCTAAATCCCCCCTAGCCCATAAGTATCTATACAAGTTAATGGCCGCACTTCAGTGCTGCAGCCTCCCCCTTTGTCAAAGGGGGATTGAGGGGGATTTGCCTTTGGTTTTTGGCTAATTTCAGCCCAACATCAACTGCAAATTCCCCCTAGCCCCCCTTTTACAAAGGGGGGAACATGTATATCAACTTGTGTAGACCTGTGAAACTCCGTGTCCTCCGTGTTTCAAGATTTGGGTTTCACTACTTCACATCACTTATTAAATTAATTAAAGATCGAGAATCATGACAAATTTTGCGCGTGGACAGAAGGATAAGCTGGCTGATTTGGGCTGCTCAGGGACGTTTCCTGTGTTGCTGAATATAGCGGGTATGGAAGTGGATATCGCTTGTTTTGGCTTAGATGTTAATGATCAGCTGTCTGATGATCGCTATATGGTGTTTTTTAACCAGAAAGCCTGCCCAAATAACGCTGTGGTGCTGGAGTTAGGGGCGGGCAGTGCTCGTTTTATGACCGATTTAGCTCGATTGCCGGACAGTATTCATAAGCTGGTGTTTGCGGCCTCGGTGAGTGGCGATGGTGTGATGCGCCAATTGGGAGCCAGTTCGATGAGCCTAGGGGATGCGGTGTTTGCGTTCTCGGGCGCTGATTTTCAGGATGAAAAAGCGGTGATTGTTGGCGAGCTATATCGGCGAGATGGCTTATGGCGTTTTGGCGCGGTAGGGCAGGGTTTTAATGGTGGCTTATCTGCTTTGCTCAAGCATTTTGGCGGTACTGAGGCTGAAGTATCTACGCTAGCTCCAGCTCCCGCAGCAAAACCTATTTCCTTATCAAAAATTACGCTAGAAAAACGCGGTGATAAGGTTTCCCTAGAGAAAAACACCAGCGGTGGCTTTGGTCGTATTCGGGTTAACTTAAACTGGAATCAATCGGCCCAACTGGCCGAACCAGAGAAAAGCGGCTTTTTTAATAAGCTGATTAATAAACCCGCATCCAGCAATCGGATCGACCTTGATTTAGCCTGCCTGTTTCAAATGGCCGACGGCACGCCAGGTGGTGTGCAAGCTTTGGGTAATAGCTGGGGCAGCTTTACCCAGCCCCCTTTTGTGCACCTAGAAGGCGATGATCGCTCTGGCAGTAATACGGGCGGGGAAAATATCTTTATTAATGGCGATCAATTTGGCCAGATTAAACGCCTGCTGATTTTTACATTTATTTATGAAGGCGCGCCAAACTGGGCCGCAACCGATGGCGTCGTCACTATCGAAGTGCCAGGTAGAGCGCCAGTAGAAGTGCGTTTAGATCAAGGCAGCAACGCATCAATGTGCGCGATTGCCATGATTGAAAACATCGGCGGCAATCTGCAAGTGACTAAACTGGTGGAATACTTTGCCCAAACCAATGGCAAAAGCGCACACGAGCAGCTAAATGATAAATTTGGATTTGGTTTGCGGTTTAAAAAGGGATCTAAGGATTAGGATGTTTGGGGATCACTTCCCGATAGAGCTATTTGATGTTGCCGCATAAGAATTGAATCATCGTAGGGCGGGTGCTTACCCGCCGTTTTCGTAGCATGTTGTGCAAAGTCTGACGGGTTTCACCCATACGCGCTAAGCAAAGTCAAAAAGATCTTTTTAGTGCCTTCGGCACGTTGATTTTGGAGCGGTTAGCCACCGCAGGGGCCTTCCTTTCTTGAACGGCCAAGAAAGGAAGCGAAAGAAGGCCGCCCCAAACAGCACGAAGGCCCCTCACTGCGGACAATCGAGGTGGCGGCTGCGGGACTCACTCGCTTCGCTCGCTCAAACATCCTCGCCGAAACCCCACCCCGCTTGTTCCTCGTGTCGCGGCTTCAGGGGTGATTTAAGCCCCATGCCGAGAGCGTGGACATAGTGTTTTTTTCGTGGTTTGCTAATTGAAAATCAATTTGTTTAGCGCATATGGGGTTTCACTCGCCCTACGACTCGGTGATGAGCCACCTGCAAATAGAAACAGCAGCGAATATTCGCGGCTGTTTCTATTTGTAAACCGCCTCAACAACTAAACCGTACCGCCGCCAACCTCAGCGTTTGTGCTAGCTCGGCATTGTGGTCCACAGCGATATTGATTTCTTTTGATGCCGAAAATGAGCGCTCGGTCATTACCGCAATCAGTTGCACATTTACGGCGATTTCCTGGCCTGCGGTGTTTTGCTCGGCAAGGGCATCGGTGATTTTAGCCATGGCTTCTTTGGTTTCACCTGCGCTTTTTTTGATCAGGTTTAGCATTTCGCTGCTGCGATTGGCATGCTCTAAAGCTAGCTCGGTTTGGCTTAGGCTGTTACGCATATTGGTGGCGGCATCGTGGGTGGTGCTGGTGATCGTGCCCAGTGTTTCTTGGATTTCTCGGGTGGCTTGGGTGGTGCGCTCGGCGAGTTTACGTACTTCATCGGCAACAACGGCAAAGCCTCGGCCTTGCTCGCCTGCTCGGGCGGCTTCAATGGCGGCGTTCAGAGCGAGTAGATTGGTTTGTTCGGCAATATCTTGGATCACCCGCGCGACTCGGCCAATGCTGGCGCTGTGTTCTTCAAGGTTGTTTACGGTGTCGGTGACGATATGGGCACTATCAGAGACGATTTGCATCTCTTTAGTCAGCTCTTCCAAGGCTTGCGCCCCTTGTTCGGCCTGGAGGCCTGAGTTGCTCGCTACTTCATAGGCATAGCTTGAGTAATCTTTGAGGTGGGCCATGCCAGTTGATAACTCTTCTACCGCTGCGGCCATTCTGGCAGCGGCATCGCTTTGCTCTCCTGCCGATTCGTGGACTTCTTGGCTGCTGCTACGGGTTTGTGCTGCGTCGGTGGCGAGCTGAGTGGAGGAGTTTTGAATGTTTTCTACCAGCGCGGCTAATTGGGTGCGCATCGATTCCATTGCACCGGCCAAGCTATCTCGCATATTGCTGGGCACATGTACTGGCGAGGCTAGATCGCCTTCGGAGATCCGTGTGGCTGCAGAGCGCATATCGCCAGGCTCTCCGCCTAAGTCATTCAATAAGGAGCGGATGATCCAAATGGTAAGGAAAATACCTGAAAGCGTGGCGATCAGCACAAATAGCGCGCCTCCTACGATGGCCTGATGATGGCTTTGTTTGAAGGATTCTAAATTCTCTTTGGCCACATTGAGTTGTAGCTGGATGAGTTTGTCGACGGCATCGGTAATTGGGTCAACTCGTTGATAAAGCGTGGTGGCTGCATATTCATTCAGGGCACCAAAATTGCTGCTTTCTAATAATTTTTCGAGTTGATCAAAGCTAGCGGCGGCTGGAATCATCCTTTTGTCGGCCAGCTGCACCAGCCTGTTTTCTTCGGGAGTGAGTTCAGTTGCCTTATAGGTTTGCCATTCTTGTTGGATTGTTTTTCTTGCGGTTCTTACATTTTTTAAGCCAGCTGAGGGGCTAAGGCTGCCATTGGTGATTTTGTGCACGGTGTCGACAATATTAATGGCATACATATCGGAGACACTTTTGAGTTGCACTAAGGGCATTACTCGATCGGCAATCGTGGTTTGGAAGTTTCTGGAGCCACTTTCTAGGCAGGACAGGCTAAGCGCGGTGAGCATTAAAATAATACTAATCAGGCTGCCTGATAGCAACATTAGCTTATTCTTAACTTTCATGATTTTCTCTTAGTCGGTCAGAATGACCTTTGAAATGTACGACTGTTTTTATTTATTTAAAACTAATTCTTTAAGTAAGCTGATAAGCGGGTGATTAATTGTTATGCTTTTGTGAAAGTTTTTTATTGTATTTAGTAAGACTTTGCAATGGAGAAGTAGAAGATTTTGGCGAGCGGGATGATCGATTTAATTGTAATCCATAAAAAAAGGCGATATAAATATCGCCTTTTTTTAGAGCCAAGCTAATTAATTTTTTTTGTTGTAATGCAGTGATGCAAGTAAAGAAATACCAATTAATCCAGCACCAATTAAGCCGGTAACCACTTCTGGAATTTCATGGAATGTACCAATAAACATAATAAAAGCAAGAGCGCCAATTGCATAAAATGCACCGTGCTCTAGATATCTAAATTGGTCTAGTGTTTCTTTTTCAACAAACATAATGGTGAGCGAACGAACAAACATTGCGCCGATACCTAGGCCAATTGCAATAATGAAAATATTATTGGATAAGGCAAATGCACCAATGACACCGTCAAAACTAAAGCTAGCATCCAATACTTCTAAATATAAAAAAGCAGAAAGACCCGTGCGTACAACGGTTGTTTGGCCATGGCTTTCTTCACTTCCTAATAAGGAGCCAAAACCATCAACAACAATATAAGTCACAATACCGGTAATAGATGCCAAAATAAAACTAAGCTGCTCGGCACTATTGAGTTGAGTAGAAAACGCATAGGCAAGAATAAGGCAAAGGCCAATTTCAATTCCACCCATTTTCCCCATTTTGCTTAAAGGGGATTCAACAATGTGCAGCCAGTGCACCTCTTTATTTTGATCAAAAAAGAACTTTAAAAACACCATCATCAAAAATGCACCACCAAAACCAGCAACCAAAATATGCGATGAGGTTAATGTGCTTGCATATTGCTCTGGTTGACTGATTGCCATCATTAAAGCCGCCCAAGGGCTCAGCTGGGCAATGACGGCCACAATCAGTACAGGGAAAATAACGCGCATACCAAATACGGCAATCAGCATCCCCCAAGTCATAAAGCGTTTCCGCCAAACGGCATCCATATCTTTCAATACAGTTGCATTGACAACGGCATTGTCAAAAGAGAGAGAAACTTCTAGTACCGATAAAATAGCAGCGATAAACATGGCCTTAGGGCCACCCAACCAAAAGGCCGCAGCTAAACCAATGATCGTAACAAAGAAAGAGCTTTTGAAAAACCGGAGGTTTGACAACATTGATAATCTCGGTAAGGGGAGTGATGGTAGATCCTTATATTTTAGCAATTGCTTTATGATTTAGGTGGTTTATCTTTTTTAATAAAAATATAAGCCGTTAAATATCTTCTATTTGATTAAATTGGGCAAAGCGTTGAGCGAGTTAAAAAACGTAAGCCTGTTGCGCCCTCTAAAGAGAACATTCCGCCTCGCCCTGCCACGACATCAATGATGAGCTGTGTATGTTGCCAGTAAGCAAATTGCGCCGCGCCCATATAGAATGGCATGCCGCCGATTTCACCTAGCAGCACATCGCTGTCACCAATAATGAGTTCGCCTGCTTGAAAGCACATGGGCGAGCTGCCATCGCAGCAGCCGCCTGATTGATGAAACATCAGCGGCCCATATTGAGCTGCCAGCGTTTGGATTAATGCCAGCGCAGCTGGGGTGGCGCTGACTTGATTGTTCATGCTCCCTCTCCCCAACCCCCTTGCTCTGATGGGAGAGGGAGTGGTTATTGTGTCTGTCACTACGCAGCAGCTTAGGATTGTTAACTTCCCATTTCCAAAGCACCGTCATTCCCGCGTGTATTTGGCGGGAATCCAGCAGCGCGACTGGATCCCCGATAAAACCACTCGGGGATGACGGTAAAACCATATTGGGGTTTAGTTTGAGTCGTCTCTTTTGCTTAGAAAAATCCCAAAGCATCTTGGCTGTAGCTCACCAGTAGATTTTTGGTCTGCTGATAATGATCGAGCATCATTTTGTGGTTTTCACGCCCTATACCCGATTGCTTGTAGCCACCAAAAGCGGCGTGGGCGGGGTAGGCGTGATAGCAGTTGGTCCAGACACGGCCCGCTTGGATTTCGCGGCCCATGCGATAAGCGGCGTGGGTGTCTCGGGTCCACAGGCCAGCACCTAGGCCGTAGAGCGTATCGTTGGCGATTTCTAAAGCTTCGGTTTCGTCTTTAAATGTGGTGACGGACACCACCGGCCCGAAGATTTCTTCTTGGAAAATCCGCATCTTATTATGGCCTTGGAAGACGGTTGGCTGGATGTAATAACCGCCCGCCAATTCGCCCGCAAGCTGGGATCGTGCGCCGCCTGCCAAGACTTTTGCGCCTTCTTGCTGGCCAATATCTAAGTAAGCGCTGATTTTTTCCATTTGCTCCATAGAAGATTGCGCGCCCAGCATGGTGCTGGCATCCAGCGGATTGCCCTGCTTAATGGCGGCAACGCGGGTCAGTGCGCGGTCCATAAAGGCGTCATAAATGGATTCATGAATTAAGGCGCGGCTAGGGCAGGTGCAGACTTCGCCTTGGTTGAGCGCAAACATCACAAAGCCTTCGATGGCTTTATTAAAGAAGGCATCGTCGTGCTTCATTACATCGGGCATAAAGATATTTGGCGATTTGCCACCTAGCTCCAGCGTCACCGGAATCAGGTTTTGCGCCGCATATTGCATGATTAAGCGGCCGGTAGTGGTCTCACCCGTAAAGGCGATTTTGGCGATGCGCTTGTTTGATGCTAGTGGCTTGCCTGCCTCTAAGCCAAAGCCGTTAACAATATTGAGTACGCCTTTGGGCAGCAAATCACCGATCACTTCCATCAACACTAAGATGCTTAGCGGTGTTTGTTCAGCAGGCTTGAGTACCACGCAATTACCGGCTGCCAGCGCTGGGGCCAGCTTCCATGTAGCCATCAGCAGTGGGAAATTCCAAGGAATAATCTGCCCAACTACGCCGAGGGGCTCATGAAAATGATAGGCCACGGTATCGTTATCGATCTGGCCGATGCTGCCTTCCTGCGCCCGAATCGCACCGGCAAAGTAGCGGAAGTGATCGATGGCTAAGGGTAAATCGGCATTGCGGGTTTCACGAATCGGCTTGCCGTTATCCCAGGTTTCTACCGTAGCCAGCATGTCTAGATTGGCTTCGAGACGGTCGGCAATTTTATTCAGAATATTGGCGCGTTCAGTGGTCGATGTTTTACCCCAAGCGTTTTTGGCGGCGTGGGCGGCGTCGAGCGCCATTTCGATGTCGGACGCATCAGAGCGCGGGATTTCGCAAATCACCTTGCCGGTGATGGGGCTGATGTTTTCAAAGTATTGCCCAGCAAGCGGAGCATGCCATTCGCCATTGATATAGTTGGCGTAGCGCGATTTTAATTGCAGTGGAAAACCATACTGGCCTGGAATCAATGTGCTCATGCTTATCTCCTGATGGTATGGGGCGATTTTGCCCGCGTACCCGGATATGAGCAGAAAGCGTGCCGGGTGAGTTAGATAGTGCGCTGCAATATGGGTGAAATCATGGTGAAAGCTAAGTTAAATTATTTACATATTGCAGTGCGAGGTAAGTTGATGGCTATATTTTTCTTGTTTACAAACACTTAGGGTATATTTCATGTTGATTAATTGCTTACTGGTGTTGCAATTTGCAACAGAGGGGTAGGGGCTGATGCAACATAAGTTGGTTGGCATGGTATTTGTAAATCTAAATCGTTTTTTAGTGCCTTCGGCATGTTGATTTAGGTGCGGCATCCCCGCAGGGACTCACTTTCTTGAACGGCCAGAAATCATAGTACGCAAAGAGGCCGCCCCGACCAGCACGAAGGCCCCTCACTGCGGACAATCGAGGTGGCGTCAATTCAACTCGCTTCGCTCAAACACGAATTGACGACGGCTCCACCCCGCTTGTTCCTCACTCGGCGTGTTTTCAGGGGAGGGTAAAAGCCCAATGCTAAGAGCGTGGTTATTATGATATTTCTTTGTTTGCTACAAAAAAGTATTGCTTATCGGATTTGGGGCGAACCTAGCCCCAGATGATTAGCATATTTTTTCTGTGTTCTGCTTTTAACTCCGTGTTCTTTGTGTCTACAGATCTTTTGTTTTTTTACTCCGCAGATCTTTGGTTTTCTCAGTGAGCACTTAAAGGAGCCCCCCATGAGCATTGTGCATACCACTGCCCGTCGCCAGTTTTTTGAGGAGGGGATTTGTCCTGTTGATTTGCCGCCGCAAATTGTCGAGTCTTGGTTGCGTTGTCAGCAGCAGGGCAGCGCTGCTGTGGCGATTGAGCGCTTAGGCAAGGCCGCTTTACAAGGTGCGTTGGCCGATAACGCGCAAATGTTGCATGTGGCATTTCCGGAGTTAGATGGCTTATACGAGCAGGTGTTGGGCACGCAAAGCGTGGTGTTGCTGACCGATGCCAGCGGGCTGATTTTGAACACCACGGGCAATCCGCAGTTTATGAAAAAGGCCGAGCAGGTGGCGCTGTTGCCTGGGGTGAGCTGGGATGAGGCCACTAAGGGCACCAATGCCATTGGTACAGCATTGGCTTTGCAAGAATCAGTCGAGGTGCGCGGCGGCGAGCATTTTCTAACGCAAAACATCGGTATTTCCTGCTCGGCCGCGCCCATCTTTGCGCCGAATGGCCGTCTTGCGGGCGTGCTGAATGTTTCGGGTGATGCCCGTCTGCATCATTTGCACGCTCTGGGTTTGGTGCGTTTGGCGGCGCAGCAGATTGAGCATCGCTGGCTAGGTTTAGCGAGCGATGCACATTGGCTGATCCGTTTGCATTCACGTGCCGAATTACTCGGCTCGCCGCGCGAAGGCGTGTTGAGCTTTGCGGGGGATACGCTGATTGCGGCCAATCGTGTGGCTTTACAGTGGTTAGGCTTGAGTTGGCAAGACTTAGGCCAGCGCAGCTTTTCTGATTTATTCGACGGCATTCTGCAAGCGCAGCCGCTGCCGCAAGCGATCTATAGCCAGCGTGGGCAACGTTTTTATCTAACCATTACACCACCTAAAGTGCCCATTGCAACCCAGCTAGCAGCCCCGCCTGTGGCAGCCAATAAAATCGAGCAGCCTTTTCAAAAGCAGCTAGATAAAGCGGTGCGTGTATTGAATGCAGGCGTGGCGGTGATGTTGCAAGGCGAAACCGGCAGTGGCAAAGAAGTCTTTGCCCGGGCTTTGCATGCCGCCAGTCAGCGCAGCAAGGGGCCATTTGTGGCGATTAATTGTGCCGCTCTGCCCGAATCCTTAATTGAATCCGAGTTATTTGGCTATGAAGAGGGCGCATTTACCGGCGCTAAGCGTAAGGGCAGCGTAGGCAAATTGCGTGAAGCCAATGGTGGCGTACTGCTGCTGGATGAAATTGGCGATATGCCGCTGCTGATGCAGGCGCGGTTATTACGCGTATTGCAGGAGCGTGAAGTCACGCCGCTGGGGGGCAGCCAGCCTTATAAGGTGGATTTTGCCGTGGTCTGTGCCAGCCATCGTGATTTGCCTAAGATGGTGGCGGCGGGCGAGTTTCGGGCCGATCTGTTTTATCGTTTGCAAGATTTTATCGTGCACCTGCCGCCGCTAAGGGAGCATGCTGATTTGGCGGGATTGATCACCAGCCTATGGCAAGAATCAGCTGGCCCCGCTCGGGGCGTGCGCTTGAGCGGCGATTTAATTGCTTCGCTGGCTCTTTATCCTTGGCCGGGCAATGTAAGGCAGCTACTCAGTCTATTAAGAACCCTGCTGGCTTTGGCTGACGATGGAGATTGCCTAACTTACGCTGATTTGCCAGCAGAATATCAAATGTCTATGCCTAGCGAAGCCACGTCGCTTGCGGCAAGTAGCCAAGAGCTGATTGAAACCACCATCGCTCAGTTTGACGGCAATTTAACCAAGGCTGCCGCTGCTTTAGGCGTGGCGCGCAGTACTTTATATCGTCGGCGTTTTAAAGCGGGATAAAAAAGTAGTGTAAGGTGTTTGAAGTACAAAATGGCTGCTTTAAGCTTAAAGCTAGGTGTTTAGTTTAGCCATTTACTGAAATTTAAGTCATACTGTTACAATCTTTTTTCTGACACATAACTTGTGAATAGTAAAGTAGATAAATCGATTAGGTGTAAGCCTGCGATGTGGAGCGAGCGCTTGCTGGCGGTGCGTCAGCTGGTTTGGCTGGTCTCTCCTGAAGCCCTGTCTGCGGCTCGCAGCTTGCTGCGTGATGCTCCGCAAGCGATTTCTTTACAAGATGAAATGGCGCTGCACGAATTAGTTTGTCGTGCGGCTTGGGCCGAGCTGCGTTTTTCTTTAATGCTGCGCCATGCGCGTATTTTAGAAAAATTGGCCAAATTGTCGGGCGAGTTTGCTTGGCAGATTGAGGCTCAGCAATTACTCGCTAACGCCCATTATGATCAGCGCCGCTATGATCAATCACTGACTTACTGGGTAAGCTCTTTGGAGCTAGCACAAGGCAGTGATAACTATGCGGCACTCTGCGAGGCGTGTTTGGGGATGAGTAATATTTTGCTGGCTGATCAGCAAACGCAGGAAGCACGACAAGTGCTGGAGTTGGCGTGTAATCAGGCTATGCGCTCAGGTTTAAATCGATTGTCGTTTAAAGCAGGTCTCTATACCGCCAATTTCTTGGCGCAGCAAAATGATTTAGCGGGGCTGGCTCAGTGCTTGCTGTGGCTTAAGCAGCTGCCGGTGGATGATATCGAAGAAACGCTGCTCATCGATGTAGAAAACACCCGCGCCCGTTTACTTTGCTTACAAAATGACACCCAAGCCGCTGAGTCCGTGTTACAGGTGGCCACTGCCCGCGCCCATGCTTGCCGCTATCTTTGGGGTAGTTTGCAAGCGCAACTGATTGCTGCCGATTTAGCTGCCACACGCGGCCAGCTCAACGTAGCGATTGCTGCCGGACATTCTGCATTAAATGCCGCGCATGAGGCCAATGGCTGCCATTTTCTCCCCCATGATTTTATGCTCAAGCTGGGCCGCTGGCAGGAAGAGTGCGGCCTGCTGGATGAAGCTTTAGCCACGCTTGAGCAATGGCATACGAGGCAACAGGCGAATCTTTTAGTAAGGCATGAGCATAAATGCCGTATTGCTCCCAGCTTACTTCGTCAGCTGTCTTTATTACTGCAAGTGATGCAGCTTAAAGACGAAAACAGAAATTTACGCTCTCAATTGCAGTCTAATTTTGTGCCTGAATATGCAACTTGAGCAGCTAATTGAATCGCTGGACTTATCGCCTTTTGACACCCGCGAAGCGGCTTTGGTGCTGGCGGCACAGTGCGCTGCTGCGGATAAACCACAAGCACTGAAGGCAAGGCATTTGGCGGCCAAAGCGTTGGGGCGGCGCGATACCGTGGCTTCGGCACAAGAGTATCAGCGCCTTTTACCTGCCTTGCGCCGTCATCAGCTATGGCATGAGTATTTAGCGGCGCTCGATGAATGCGGTGGCCACGCGATGGTGCAGGGCAATGTGAATGAGGCCATTCACCAGTGGTCGGCGTGTTTAGAAGAAGCCATGGCGCTGCAAAATGGCTTTTTTGCGGTGCAGGCCTTATTAGGAATCGGCAAGGCATTTTGGGCCTTAAATGATTTTGAATCGGCCCATCATTACCACTGCCTCGCACTCGAATTTGCCCTGCCTTTGCAAGATAAAGACAGCTTGGCGGGGGCTTATCTTTGTCTGATTGCCGATATACTGGCGGCAGAGCGCTATACCGTGGCGGGCATTGCCCTTAAGCTTGCGCATCTTTCTGTGCACACTTGTAAAAATCGCCATTGGCAGGCCGAGTATTTATTATTCCGTGGCCGTGTTTATTTAGAGCAGGGGCAGCGAGAGCTGGCTGAAGTGGATTTAACTTTAGCCTTGCAGCAATCCAAGGCGCTGAGTTTTAGCTGGGTCGCTAGCCAAGCTGAGTTTCAATTGTTTAATTATTGCGCACGGCAAGATCCGCTGGCGGCGGCTCAGCACTTAGCAAATGCCGAAGCGCTGGCAAAAGAGATCAATGCAACATCCCTGCTGGAGCGCTTTGCTTACGACAGCTATCGGCAGTATAAGGCGCAGGGCAATAGCCGCGAGGCGCTGAAATATTATCGAATCTATTTACAGTACTACGAACAGAGCCATGGTACTGCTCAGCCGCCTCGACTCGCTCAAGCCACGGCTAGGCGTTTACAGCGCTTAGAAAACCGTATCGAGCTGGCTCAGCGTAAGCATGAAAATGCCCTGCTATGCCAAACACTCAGGCAACAAAATGCCCAGCTCGACACCTTAAGCAAGGCGGCTTTCAGCGATCCGCTGACGGGCCTCGCTAATCGCCGACATTTGGAGCAGCAGTTAGATAGGCTAGATCAGCAGGGTCAGCTACCGATGGCTTTGCTGATTGTGGATATCGACTATTTTAAGCAGGTGAACGACGCTTATGGCCACGCCATTGGCGATTTAGTCTTGCAGCGCATGGCCTCGGTGCTGCAATTTGCCTGCCGCAATAATGAGCTGATTGCCCGCTATGGCGGCGAGGAGTTTTATATTCTATTGCCGCAAGTGCTGTTTGTAGACGCAAGGCAAATCGCCGAGCGGCTCTGCACCATGGTAGAAAAGCACGATTGGGACAATATTGCCAAGGGCTTGAAAACCACGGTCAGCATTGGTTTAGTTAGCAATAGTGAGCACTGGCTGCCTTGCAGAACCCTCGCTTTAGAAGCCGATGCCGCCCTTTACGAAGCAAAAGCCGCCGGGCGTAATTGTGTACGTTGGCGAGCGCTGTAACTGATCCAATTACTCATGTCGCTCTCCAGTTAAAGCACTGCACCACGCCTTGCCACGGGCCGCTGCTTAAGATGTGCTCGTCAAATTCACCTGCAATATCGGCGATTATCTGCCGCCAAAATTGTTGTGCCACATGGTTGTCCGGCATTTGTCCGACTTCCCAATCCCCTGGTAAATGATTAAATACTTGCGTTGCCAGCGTTTTTCCTAAGCCGCTACGGCGGTATTTTTTTAGGATAAAAAACTGATCCATCCAATAGCCGTGGCTGCCTATTTTCACTTTATGATCTACAAGGGCAAAGCCAGCATAATGGCCGTTGACCAAAGCCACAAAGGCGATGCACTCGGGCTGGCTCCAGTAGCGATCCAGCGCATAGCCATATTCGCCCTGAGCGTCGAGATCTTGATCCCAAATATCGGATAAATCATATTGGTAAAGCTCGAGCATGCGGGATAGTGGCAGGCGATCTGTGGACAGGGCAAGGCGGATTTCGAATGAATTTGGCGGCATGACTTTTTTTGCTTTTTTCGGGGGGCTATGTGAGTAGTGGCGGGTTTCAGCCAAGACGAATCAAGTTGATTTTTTGTCATAGAGTGATCGGCATTTCGTAGGGTGTACAACGACGAAGTCGTTACGCACCAAAAACGGTGCGCAAGAAAAACGACTTGCACACCCTATGAAAATCGGCTTTTTACTATGTTTTTTTCTTAACTTGATATCTATAGGGTAATAGCGGGTTTCAGTCGTACTGGATTTTTTACGCCGTGGTGCTTGCACATTATTCGGCTTTAAAAGCTCGGACTTCTACCTCGCTCGGCTCTGGGCTAGCAGAAGGAGAGAGGGGCGCGAGCGTTGCGATGGGTGTTGGCTTAGGGTTTGATACAAGGTTTGGAGTCGGGTTGGGCGAGGGCGTGCTGCTTAAGGCATCTACTGCCGCGCCGCCCACGGCAGCTACTCCAGAAACACCCGCTTTGCCTACATCCCAAGCTACGCCTACGGCTGTGCTGGTGACGCTGACCGCAGCAGCGCCCACGGCAACGACGGCACAGCCGCTTAGGCTGATGGCGGTGATCATGGCAAAAATAATGGCTTTCATTGTTCTATTTCCTCTGTTTCTAAGGCGGCTAGGTGCATTAAGCTTGGGGTGGGTGCTTACCCGCCAGATTTATGTCTAAAAAACGACGTAAACGGCAGGTTTCTAGCGCCTTATGATGATTCAATACTTGCAAGTGTGCAGTTTTTTTATGACAAAAACCTAAAGATTCACCTTCCCATCCCCCCAACTTGCTGTGCTAGGTAGGTGGCATAGTTGTCCGTCATGCCACCAATAAAATCAAGCACGCGGCTATAGCTTTCATACAGCGACCATTCTTTTCTTGGGGCGTTGTATTCCATTAAATCGAGGATCCGCTGCATTCTAAAGCTCATTTGCGGTGATACTTTTTGTTGGTAAGTGGCGTTGCAGAAGGCGTTGAGCAGAATATCGAGGCAGGTAAACGAGCCGACTTCGATTTCTATTTTGCGTCTTTCATTAAAAATACGATCGCGCGCCAGTTGCTTGGCTGCGTTGATGCCATCTCGCATGCTGCTGGGGCTGGCATTGAGTAAATCGCCCTGAAATTTGCCTTCCATAATGGCGGTGTAATGCTGCATAAAGGTTTCAGTTACGTCGAGTACGCAGCGCTCGATGGCCTTGCCTCTTAGTAGCGATATTTTTCGCCGAGCAGATGGGGCTGCGGCGATTTCTAGCTCAAGCAGATCTTGTTTGCCACCACATATTTGAATTAAGAGCGGCTCTACTTGCTCGTAAGCGAGCATGCCGATTTCTATGCCGTCTTCTAAGTCGAGAATGGCGTAGCAAATATCGTCGGCGGCTTCCATCAGGTAGGAGAGGGGATGGCGTGCCCAGCGATTTTTGCCTAGCTTGGGCAGGCCAAGTTCGGTGGCGATTTCTTCTAAGATATTTTTTTCTGACTGATAGCAGCTAAATTTACCGCTGGCTGTGGCCTCGCTCGATGTCCATGGGTATTTCAGCGTAGTGCCGAGTGTGGCGTAAGTGAGGCGCATGCCGCCTTCAAAACGGTGGTTCTCTAGCTGGGTGACCACTCTAAAGCCTTGGGCATTGCCTTCGAAAGTCATTAAATCTAAACGCTCATTGGCGCTGAGATTTTGTAGCAAATAGGCGTGTTGATCACGGCAAAACCAATCACGAATCGCATATTCACCGGCATGGCCAAATGGCGGATTGCCAATATCGTGGGCAAGGCAAGCCGCCTGCACAATCGCGCCAATATCGTAAGGCGTAATGTACGGCGGTAAGGCGTATTGCAGCCTTTGCCCAGCCATAATCCCTAAGCTGCGGCCTACGCAGCTCACTTCAATCGAATGAGTGAGGCGGGTGTGAACATGATCGTTTTCAGTCAGCGGGTGAACTTGCGTTTTGCGCCCGAGACGGCGAAATGGGGATGAGAAAACAATTCGATCGTGGTCTTTGTGAAAATCACTGCGCCCCGATTCGTGGTCAAATAAATCATTACGCACTGCGCCGAGTCGTTCGGCGTTAAGCAGTTGTTGCCAATTCATCATTGATTGTCTCTTTGGATGAAATAGGGAGTCCTGATTGGAAAAGTTCCTCAGCTAGTCTTGATAGAGAGCTAAACCTTGAACCACAGAGTAAAACGAGAACACAGAGTACACAGAGAAAGCCATTCAATTATCGATTTTCTCTGTGTTCTCTGTGGTTCAATATTTGGGTTTTCATGCGCACCTGAGTAGTTACGGAAATACACAGAAAACATTGATTATTTCTCTTGGTTTTCTCTGTGTAACTCTGCGTCCTCCGTGTTCTCTGTGGTTCAAGATTTGGGTTTTTTTCGCATAGCTGAGTAGTTACCTTGATCATTAGTTAGCTTGTTGTAAATCTCGATAAAACTGCAGTAAGTCGTTTGGTGCAAGTGGGCGGCTAAAGTAATAGCCTTGAATTAGATTGCAGCCATAGGCGCTGAGGGTTTCTAAGGTCGCTAGGTCTTCTACCCCTTCGGCGACGACACTTAAATTAAGGGTGTGGGCTAGCTTGATCACGCTCTCAACAATATGGGCGTCAGTTTCTGAATGGTTGATGGTGCGGATAAAACTTTGGTCGATCTTTAACTCATCAATCGGCAAGCGTTTTAAGTAGGAAAGTGAGGCGTAGCCAGTGCCAAAGTCATCTAGGGCAAGTTTACAGCCTAAAGCTTTCAGCGCGTATAAGCTACTAATGGGGGCTTCAAGATCTTCGATGACGGCAGATTCGGTAATCTCAAAAATAACCCGCTCGCCGGGGATATTCCAAAGGGTGAGTGCGTTCTCGACTTCATGGGCAAGGCGCGTATCGAGTAGGTTCGAGGGGGTTAGATTAATACTTAAGCTGCCGATGAGCCCTGCTTGGCTGAGCTGTGAAAACTCCCTCAGTGACGCATGAATCACCCAGCGGGTCAGCTGTGGCATCAGGCCTAATTGCTCTGCAACCAGTACCGCTTCATCTGGGCGGATATTGCCGAGGATGGGGTCTTGCCAGCGCAGCAGTGCTTCTGCGCCTTTATAAATTGGAGTGGTTGGGTCTGGTTGTACTTGGGGCTGAAAGGCGAGATAAAAGCGATTTTGCGCGAGCGCTTCACGTAGTGGTTTTTCTAGCTTGGCGAGTAGCTGGCCTTGGATATCTCGCTCGGCTTGATAAATGGCGGGCTCTTCATTGCTGCATTGTTTGGCAGCAGCTTGGGCGGCCAGAATTAGCTGCTTGGTGTTTTTGCCATGCTCAGGCCACAGTGCAATACCAATCCGTGGGCTCATTGCATTGCTGATTAACGATTGCATCAGTAGATTTTGCGCACGATTTGCCGCAAGTAAGGCATGTCCTTCGCCTGCGATATTGGGCAAAATCAGCAGCAAGCCGCTGTCGATATGGTAGAGCGTGTCTTGCTGGCGCAGCATTTCGCTGAGCTGCTGGGTGGCGGTGTGGCGTAGCGATTCACTATGCCCCAGCTCGATATAAAGCAGGGTGATATTGCGCTCGGCCAGCGTATGCAATTTGGCGTTTTCTAAGCCTTGCATAGGGGATTTGGCTTGCGGGCTCAAGGTATTAGTATGTAGCTGTGCTTTGGCTAATTCGGCCAAGCAAAGCCGGTTGACGAGTGTTTCGGTGTCGCTAGGTAAATGCGCCAAAATGGCGCTACGCCAGTTTAAAAGCAATACCATTGCGAGGCTTAAGCCGTGAGGGCTGAGCTGTGGCCAGATATCTTTGGCTTCGCCTTGTGTGAGGGAGAGCAAATAATCGCAGTACAGCGGCTCATCACTCGATTTTTCTTGGCAATGGCTTTGAGCTAATTGATCCAGCTCTGGGATTAAAGCCTCTATTTTGCCTAGCGCATACTGAGCTAGCACACTGAGATCACTAGCTAAGGGGGCTGAGTTTTTCATGCTTGAAAATACTCATGTGGATTGATATTAAAACTACCCTGCGGCCATTCTTTGCGAATACTGATTTCTTGCCCCGCATTCATTGCAGGATTAATCATTAAATCCAGCAGGCTAGGCCGTGCATGCGGTTTTTTATCTGGGCCTAAGATCAGCAATATTTTAGGCTTTAATCTTCTACTGCGATTTTGTCCCGCCACAATGCCAATATCACCGCTACTTAGCTCCACGAGCGTGCCCACAGGAAAAATACCGATGCATTGGGCAAATTGCTCAACCAAGGCAGGGTGAAAGTATTTATCACTCCATTTATATAAAAGCTGCAATGCGGCGTGCGAGGTTTTTGTTTCGGCATGGGTGCGATCACTGGTCATGGCCGTAAAGCAATCCACAATCGCCGCCATACAGGAAAACAAACCAATACTTTCACCTTTTAGACCCACTGGATAACCGCTGCCATCAATACGCTCATGGTGGCGCGCCACCATATCGTAAACATCCAGCGGCACTTCTTTAATTTGATTCAAAATATCTAAGCTATGCCAGACATGCGTTTTCATCATTAAAAACTCGCCAGGCGAATAAGAGCCGTTATGTTTTAATAGATTACTGGGCAATTTCATTTTGCCAATATCAAGCATTAATCCTGCAAAGCCAAGCTTATGTAGTTCTTCTTGCGGATAGCCCAAGTGACGGCCAAAGGCCAGCATATAAATGGCGGTATCAAGGGCGTGGCCATAGGCGTAATTATCAGTGGCTTTTAGCTGGGATAGCCACATTAATGCGCTGGGATTACGAATAATCGAATCAACCATATCGCTAACGACATCATTAATGGCTTCAATGCGAGGTTGCAAATCTTTACTAATAGCCGCCATTGCGGCTTCGATGGCATCACTGGCCGCGCGATGTATCTCTTTTGCTTGAGGGATTTCACGCTTAATTGGAATGACATCAGAATAGATAATGATTTGTGGCTCAATATAAGCCTTATCGAGTGCTACTGATTTATTGTTTGACCATTGTGCAAAAAGTTGCCGTAGTTCTTTGAGTAAAGTGATTTGCTCTTTTACTTCTACGGTTTGATATTGGACCGCGTGGATCAGTGGCTGAGTATTAAATTTATACTCACTTAGAAAGCCCCAGCGGGCGATGCCACCATTTGAGCGTTCAATATCCACGGTCACAAACTGGCAGTATTCTTTAATCGTAGCGAGTTGTTCAGCCGTTTCTAGTAGAAAGCCTTCAATCAGAAAAGGCGTGTCCAGCCAAGGGCGATCGAGCTCGCAAATAAATAAATCAGCTTGTAACGCTGAAACGGGAAGTCGTGTTTCCAATTGTGTATTCTTATCGTGCTAAGTTTAGGGCCGTATGCATCGTTTATCTACGGTCAGCAATGCACCATACAATGGGGTATTTGCTGTGAAGTAAACTCTTGCAAGAGTTTGCGTATGCCCACTAATTAAAACTGTAAGTAAAAAAAGCAGCTTGTTTTAAACATGAATCTGTGATGATTGTAAGTGATTTATAGCAGAATAGAAGAGGGGGATCGATGTTTAGTTCTCTTTTAATGTGGATACAAGTCCTAGAGTGAAGGTCAAGCGGTAGGAATATCTATATATTTAAGCTAAATATTAAACCGCAGGGCTATTACTTGTGATGATTTTTAGCAAATAAATATGCTTTTGGTGTTTGTTTTTGCGTTTTTTTTTGGGTAATTGTTGCGCTGCGGTATTGGATAAGGCTCATGCTGATGATCGCAGAGGGCTAAAGAGGGGCGCAGAAGCCCATGAGGGGAGTTGAGTATGATGGGGGTGAAACGAGTGATATTGGCATTGTAGGCCGTTGTGCGATGTTTCTTTGCTTTGGCTCTTGGACATTATGCAATCTACCTACTTATTAATCCTTATTAATACCTCTTTGCTTTCTAATCTGAGGCTGACCTCTAGTGTTAGAAAAACGCCCTCTCAGCCAAGTTTTTGTTAAAATAGCGACCGTTTTTTTGTGAGAAGACTATGGCCCTGCTGGAGATCCGTGACGTCGTAAAAACTTTCGGCGATTTCACTGCCGTTAATCATGTGAGCTTGTCGGTGGAAGCCGGTGAATTCTTTACTTTGCTAGGCCCTTCGGGCTGTGGCAAAACCACTTTATTACGGATGCTGGCTGGATTTGAACAGCCCGATTCCGGCGCTATTTTGCTGGATGGGCAAGATATGTCACTTGTGCCGCCAGAAAAGCGCCCAGTGCATACCGTATTTCAAAATTACGCGCTGTTTCCGCATATGAGCGTGGCCGACAATATCGCCTTTCCTTTGAAAATGGCTAAGGCCTCTGCTGCTGAAATTAAATTCCGTGTGGCTGAAATCCTAGAAGACGTGCGTTTGCAAGAATTCGCCCATCGTTTTCCGCATGAGTTATCCGGTGGTCAGCGTCAGCGTGTCGCCATTGCCCGATCATTGGTGAATCGTCCGCGCCTCTTGCTGCTGGACGAGCCTTTATCTGCGCTCGATGCGAAATTGCGCGAGCAGATGCAGATGGAGCTGATTACCCTGCAAAAAGAAGTGGGTGTAACCTTTGTATACGTAACGCACGATCAGGGCGAGGCTTTGGCCTTATCACACCGAATTGCGGTGATGAATAAGGGCCAAGTTGAGCAGCTTGATGCGCCTGAAACAATTTATAGCTACCCAAAAAGCCGCTTTGTTGCTGATTTTATTGGCCAGTGTAATTTGCTTGATGCCACGATTAAGTCGATTTCAAAGGATCGTATGCAGCTTGAAATCGCCGGTGTCGGTATTGCCGAAACCCTGCCGGTTGCGGGCGCGACGGTTGGCCAGAAAGGCACGCTAAGCTTACGCCCAGAGAAGATCAAACTGGCGGCTAGCTTGGAAAATAATGACACGGATGAAGTGCACTTTAAAGGTACGGTTGAAAACTGCCTCTACCTTGGCGACGTCACTATTTATATCGTGAAATTAGATAATGGCGTGCTGGTTGAAGCCATGCTGCCTAATTCTGCTGCAGGTCGCGCCAAATTCTTTGATGACAACGATGCAGTAGAGCTGGCATGGCGTTATGACGCCGGCCACTTTTTGCTGTCTTAAGGGGGCGAGATGTCCAAAGTAAAATCGCCTAGTTTGGCGAAGTGGTTGATTTCAGGCCCGCCACTACTGTATCTGCTGATCTTTTTTGCCGTACCTACGCTGATGATGATTTTCTCAGCGTTTCGTTTTCCGGGTGAATATGGCGGGCTGATGCCGCTGGTGGATATCAATCCAGATACCGGCGTGCGTGAGATTTTAATTAATTCACAAAACTGGCGTGATTTTCTAACGCTAGAAAACTTCAGTCGTTTTTTTGAAGACGGGGTTTATGTTGAATTATTTATTAAATCATTCTGGTACGCAGGCTTAACCACGCTGTTTTGTATTATTTTGGCCTATCCTTTGGCATGGCTGATTGCGCGTAGCCCAAAGAAATACCGTGATTTACTTGTATTGCTGGTGATCTTGCCATTTTGGAGTAATTTTTTAATTCGCGTTTATGCGTGGATGATTATTCTGGGACCGCAGGGCTATTTTGCCATGACGGTAAATAGCGTATTAGCGTGGTTTGGTATTGGCCCGCAGCAGTTTCTATTTACCCATTTTGCGGTGATTGTGGTGCTGGTGTATGTGCATTTACCGTTTATGGTATTGCCGCTCTATGCCAATTTAGAAAAGCACGATATGGCGCTATTAGATGCTGCGCAAGATTTGGGTGCATCGGCTTGGCAGCGTTTCTGGCGCATTACTTGGCCATTATCCTTGCCCGGCGTTTGGGCTGGTGCGGCTTTGGTGTTTATTCCGGCCTTAGGAATGTTTGCCGTACCTGATTTGGTGGGCGGCACCGATGGCATTATGGTGGGTAATTTAATTAAACAGCAGTTCTTAGATAGCCGTGACTGGCCATTTGGCTCGACCCTGTCAATTATGCTCACTGGTGGTGTATTGCTGCTGGCGGTATTTGCGACCTTGATTAGTCGTGGAAGGAAAAAACAACATGACTAAGCAAAGTAAATGGTTGTGGGCCATGGCCTTATTCACTTATGGCTTTTTGTATTTGCCACTGGTGATTGTGGTGATGTATTCATTTAATGATTCACGCTTAAATGCCGAATGGGTTGGGTTTACATTTAAGTGGTATCAGATTTTATTTAATGATGAGCAAATGCTGCTTGCTGCCCGCAATTCCTTATTAATTGGGGTGGTTACCAGCTTCTTTGCTACTATTTTTGGCACTTTAGCCGGCATGGCGATGTATAAATACAAGCTACGCCTGTTACCGGTTTTAGTGCTCACGCCGATTGCGATTCCTGAAATATTAATGGGTGTATCGCTGTTAATGTTTTTTGTCATGCTGAATATGACCTTAGGTTTGTTCTCGGTTACCTTGGCGCATATTGCTTTTTGTATTGGTTTTGTGGCGATTGTGGTGCGTTCCCGTTTGCAGGGTATGGATGAAGCCTTGGTAGAGGCTGCGCGTGATTTGGGTGCCACGCCTTTGCAGGCATTTCGCTTAATTACCATGCCTTTAATTATGCCGGGGATTATTGCCGGTGCTTTAATGGCATTCACTTTATCGATCGATGATTTTGTGATTACCTTCTTTACGGCAGGAGCAGGCGCTTCTACCTTGCCGTTGCAAATTTATTCGATGATTAGAATTGCGGTTACACCTGAAGTGAATGCGATTTCTACTCTATTGATGCTGCTTACTTTGGCTTTGATTTTGATTGCCGGAAAACTAGCACCAGGGGCTTTAAGGGCGAAATAAATGCGGGGGCGGGCTGCTCAATCTTATCAACTTAAGTACATCATGTTTTTGTAGGTTGGGTTAGCGGGTTTATTCGCCGTGTAGGGCGGATAAACCAGCGTAACCCAACATGTATGCGTAAAAAATGTTGGGTTACGCGATAAAGCCCGCTAACCCAACCTACGAATTTCTCTTAAGTAGATAGAATTGGGGCATTACTCGCCTTCACTATTTAAGTATTGTTTTAATCGCTTATAGCAGATCAGCAACATTTGCATAAGCGCTTGAAATGAATCGAAAAAAATAAGGCATAATCAGCGGGTCTTTTTATTCAACTGCTTTGGAGTGTTTGAGACATGAAGAAATTATTATTCACGCTTTTACTGGCTGCCAATATGGCACAGGCCGAAGAAGTGCTCCACGTTTACAACTGGAACAATTATATTGCGCCAGAAACGGTCAAACGCTTCCAGGCAGAATGTAAATGCCGCGTGGTTCAGGATTATTACGGCGCTATGGAAGAAATGCTGGCTAAGCTAAGCGCCGGTGCTAAGGGTTACGATGTGGTCGTCCCTACCGGTTTTGCGATGCCGCCTTTGATTAAGCAGGGCATGGTGCAGCCGCTGGATAAATCTAAGCTTTCAAATGTTAAAAATGTGAATCCAACATTTTTAAATAGTCAGTTTGATCCGGGCAATCAATTCTCTCTGCCTTATTCATTTACCACCACCTTGCTGGGCTTTAATCAAACCAAGTTAAAAGAGCTGGGTATTGAGCCAAACTCTTGGTCAGTGATTTTTGATCCGGCTATTCTTGCCAAGATCAAAGGCAAGGTTACGGTGCTAGATGATGCCAATGAATTATTTGCGGCATCCTTGATGTATAACGGTTTTTCTCCAAATTCGACTAAGCCAGAAGAGTGGAAAAAAGCACAAGAAACCATTATTAAAGCTAAGCCATTTTGGGCTGCGTTTAATTCCCAAAGTTATATCAAGGAATTAACGCTGGGTAATATCTGGGTCGCCCATGGTTATTCTAGCGATATGTTCCAAGCAGCAACGGATGCTAAAACAGCCAAGCGTGCCTTTACGGTTAGTTATGGTCTGCAAAAAGAAGGCAACACCCTGTCTGTGGATAATATGATGGTGCTCAAATCAGCGCCTCGCCCAGATCTGGCGCATAAGTTTGTTAACTTTATGCTGGAAGGTAAAAATTCGAGCGAGCTGACCAATATGGTGGGCACGGGCAATCCAAATAGCGCGGCTGCGCCTTTTGTGAATGCTGAAATGAAAAAGAATACGGCCGTATTCCCAGATGAAGCCGCATTAAAAAAACTACAGCAACTTAAACCACTCGATGCCAAACAACGCCGTGATTTAAGCCGTTTGTGGACTCAAGTTAAAACCTCTAAATAAGGGGCAACGAGGAGGGCTGCAATCATGCGGCTCTCCCTTTCCTTGAATGAGACATTCCCTCACCATCAGTTATCTTGCCCGGCGAATTTCCCCGACCAGAGTGCCTCGTTATATTGCATTTTGTTCGGTTTTGGTGATTCTGGTGGTCAGCCTCTATCCCTTTAGTGGCTGGCGTTTTACGGGGGAGCCGATTTGGGCGTTTTATGCCTATCCTCTGCCTTACTATTTCACCTTTTTTGATAACACCATCAATGTGCTGGCCTATTTGCCTCTGGGTTTTAGCCTAGCTATTTCTTTTCGCCACCTGCGCTATGGCAGTTTTTTCGCGGCATTGTCTGGCTTGGCTTTGTCATCAACGGTTGAGTTTATTCAGCAATTTTTGCCCGGCCGTGTGGCCTCTAATCTAGATATTTTAAGCAATAGTTTTGGCGCATTGCTTGGCGTGCTATTGGCGCTGATTCTAGGAAATCGTTATTGGCAAAATCGTTGGCTGGTTGCTCGTCATGCTTGGTTTGCTCCCGGCCCTGCCGTGGAGTGGGGCACAACTTGGTTGGTATTGTGGTTTGTTACCCAGCTTGATCCATCCCAGCCCTTTTTGGGGGTGGTGGTTGAATCACCGGGCCTGCCTCAGCCTTTTGAATCGCCGATGCAAAATGCCAAGCTTTTTTTAAGGCTGCTCGAAGGGGGTGGCATGATGCTGCACTTTTTGGGGGTGGCTTTGTTTGTATCAGTCTTGGTGCGCCATACCTGGCAAAGCCCTAAGGCGATTCGGTTTACCTTGCTGACGGCGCTGCTGCTCAAGCTGGGTTTTGCCGGGCTATTGCTTAAACCTGCTCAGTTTTTTGCCTGGATTAACATCAATATCGTGGTGGGAGGCCTACTGGGCACGCTGGCTTTAGTGCTGCTGTGGCGATTAAACCGGCGGCTGAGGGCTTTTGTTGGCGCGCTGGCGCTAATCGCTACCTTGGTGATTAGCTGGTTTTGGCCGCTTACCCCGCAGCTATCAGCCACTTTGCCGCTGTTCCGCTGGCATTACGGGCATCTACTGCATTTTAACGGCCTATCGGCCGTCATCAGTGATCTATGGCCTTATGGCGCGATTGCGCTACTACTATGGCTATCTATTCGCGCACCGCGTGAAGAGTCTTGGTAAATCGGGGGAAACTTTTTTAGGTATTCTGCCGTTTTTATAGCGTCTTTATACCTCTACTTTGTTTATTTACCGCATTTTTACAAGCAGACCTTTAGCATTCATACATACATTTTCATCTGAAGGATGAGTGCGATGAGTCTGCTCTATGGTTCGATGGTCAATATGCGTCGTGAAGACGTTCCCCAAGCTGCACCGGTGCGTTTTGTGCTGGTTTCGCGCTTTAGCGCCAGTTCGGCGGGTGCTGCTCCTGAACTAAGGCCGGTTTTGCAAAAGTTATGCCGCTTTATCATGGCAAAGTTGCGCCAATTATGATCATGCCGCGCTTACTTTTATCGACTCTCTTATTAGCCAGCGTTGCAAGCTATGCCGCTGAGCCACCTAGCTGTAAAACCGTGCGTTTTTCTGATGTGGGCTGGACGGATGTGACGGCGACCACGGCGCTCACCAGCGAGATGCTTGCGGCGCTGGGCTATCAGCCCGAAATAAAAATGCTTTCGGTGCCTGTTACCTTTCACGCGATGCAGACGCAAGATATCGACGTTTTTCTGGGCAATTGGATGCCCACGATGAAAAACGATATCGATCCCTATTTAAAAAATGGCAGTGTAGAAGTGCTGCGCACTAATCTTACCGGCGCTAAATACACATTGGCTGTGCCCGAATATGTGTATCAGGCTGGGGTGCATCGTTTTAGTGATATCGCCAAATTTTCTGATCGCTTCGCTAAACGCATTTATGGCATTGAAGCGGGTAACGATGGCAATCGCTTGATCAGCAGCATGATCAAAGATAAAGCCTTTGGTTTGCAAGATTTCAAATTGGTGGAATCCAGCGAAGCGGGCATGCTTACCCAAGTCAAACGCGCGGCTCTAAAGCAGCAATGGGTGGTATTTTTGGGCTGGGAGCCGCACCCAATGAATCGCAATTTAAAGCTGCGCTATCTGGAAGGCGGCGATGCTTATTTCGGGCCTAATCTGGGTGGCGCGACCGTGCACACGACCACCCGCTCTGCTTATGCAAAGCAATGCCCTAATGTAGGCCGCTTGTTGCAAAATCTCGCTTTTAGCACCGAGATTGAAAACAAGCTGATGGGGAAAATACTGGATCAGAAGCAGGACGCTAAAGTAGCGGCTCGCCAATGGCTGGGCCAAAACCCAGCAATCTGGACGCCTTGGTTAAGCGGAGTAAATAGTTTTAACGGCGAACCTGCGGTGCCGGTATTAAAAGCTTGGTTGAATCAATCTGCCGTAGTGTCGGATGCTCGCTAGGATGATTGTGTATTTAAGGGGGCAATCCACCGCAGCTGCTGGGCAAAAGTTATGGCCCAGCAGCCTTTTTGCAGATGATGGCTTTGGAGTGCATCGTGGATAAATTGCCTATAGGGCAGTGGGTAGCGGCCGGCGTGGCCCATTTGACCGAGCCTGCTGCGGGTGGTGTGGCCTTTTTTAGTGAGGGTTTGGAAAGTGCGGTGCAGGCGATGACCCGCGTTCTAGTTGATTGCCCACCGCTGTTGCTGCTATTTATTGCCACCTTTTTGATTTATCGCGTACGACGAAGTTGGGGCTTCACGCTGTTTTCAGCATTTGCCCTGATTTTGATCGACAACTTGGCTTATCGTGAGGCCACTTTGCAAACGCTGGTGCAAGTCGCTCTGGCTTCTGCAATCTGTATGTTTATTGGCGTGCCCTTAGGCATCGCGGCAGCGCACCGGCCTTGGGTTTATCGGGTGCTGCACCCTCTGCTGGATTTGATGCAGACCATCCCTACTTTTGTGTATCTCATCCCCACCTTAATGTTGTTTGGCCTAGGCATCGTGCCTGCGATGGTCTCAACCATTATTTTTGCCCTGCCTGCCCCTGTGCGGCTGACTTATCTGGGCCTGCGTGATATTCCCCCTCCACTTATAGAAGCGGCTAAGGCCTTTGGATATTCGCCTTTAGCTAGACTCTGGCGGGTGGAGTTGCCCGCTGCCATGCCTAGTATTGCCGCCGGTTTAACGCAGTGCATCATGTTATCGCTCTCTATGGTGGTGATTGCGGCCTTGGTGGGGGCGGAAGGATTAGGCCAACCTATTGTTCGTGCCTTAAATACCGCTGATATGTCACTGGGTTTTGAAGCGGGTTTAGCGATCGTTTTATTAGCGATCATGCTCGATCGCCTGTGTCAGTCCAATTCTTTATCGGGAGAAAAACGATGAGCGCCATTTGTTTTGACCATGTGGATGAAGTATTCGGCCAGCAGCCTGAAAGCGCTTTCCCGCTAATTGATCAATCGCTATCTCGCGATGATATTTTTGATCGTACCGGCCAGTTAGTCGCGGTGCGCGATGTGTGCTTGCGGGTAGAAAAGGGCGAAATGTGTGTGCTGATGGGCTTGTCTGGCTCGGGCAAATCCAGCTTGCTCAGGGCGATTAATGGCTTAAATCCAATTAGCCGTGGTCGGCTTACGGTGAACTGCGCTGGGGCCGAAATCGATATGGCGCATTGCTCGGCCAAGCAGCTGCAAGCGGTGCGTACTCGTGGCATTGCCATGGTGTTTCAAAACTTTGCGCTGATGCCTTGGCTCAATGTTGAAGAAAACGTCGCCTTTGGCCTGCATGCTTTGCAACTGAGTGCTAAAGAGAGCAAACGTCGTGTGGATGCGGTGCTAGAGCAGGTAGGACTAGGGCGCAGGCGTTATGCACTGCCTGCCGAACTATCTGGCGGTATGCAGCAAAGGGTGGGGTTGGCGCGAGCCTTGGTGGTGGATAGCGATATTTTACTGATGGACGAGCCTTTTTCGGCGCTCGATCCGTTGATTCGTAATCAGCTACAAGATGAATTGCTTAGCTTGCAAAAAACGCTGCGTAAAACCATAGTTTTTGTCAGCCATGATATGGACGAGGCTTTAAAGCTGGGCTCGCAGATTGCCATTTTGCGCGATGGGCAGATTGTGCAAAATGGCACGCCGCAAGAGATTATGTTTAACCCGGCTGATGATTATGTCCGCCAATTTGTACAGCATAGTAATCCGCTGAATGTGTTGTCTGCCGCCAGCCTAATGCGCCCTGGGCATTTTCCTAGCTTAGAGCTGATGGCCTCTGGCGCTCATGCTCAATCTTCGGTGCAATACTGGCATGCACCAGAGCCTTTGGCCTTATTGCGTGCTAAGCCCACTGTGGTGGATGCAGATATCCGCCTGCGTGAGGCTTTTGCTGTCTATGCCCAGACAGGGTGCGAGCTGATTTTGGCGCAAGATGGCAAGATGGTGGGCTGCTTATCGGGGGCGCAGATGTCGAGGGCGATTCTGGGGCAGGCAGCCTAGGTCTAGTCTTGTGAGCGGGGCTTAGGCCGACTTAAAAATCTTCGATCAGCGGCCCAATTGAAAGAATCGCCAGAATCAGCGCCAAGAAAATGGTTGAGCTAAAGCCAAGATGACTAAAGCCATAAGCCCCTAGCAGCGCACCGCAAAAAAACGCCAAGACTAAACTCGCTTGCACTTTCAGATGGGTGCGGTCGCACAGCACCTTGATATGCTCTGGCGTGCTGCGGTTCCAATAAAACAAGCGCCCAAGCTCGATGCTGATATCGGTGATTAAGCCTGTCAGGTGAGTGGTGCGAATCACCGCCTTAATGAGCATCAAGAGCGGCCTAACCCACCCTACGATGGCCTTTTTCTTCTACAGGAATTGTGTAGATACTTATGCTGTTGGGGGGCTGGTTATGCCCTTGGAATAGGGGTTGTAAATTGATTAATAGTTTATTTTGTTATATCTAAGTTATTTAATAGTTCTTCTTTGTGTGAATAATGCTTGTTAGACTTCAGACAGATCAAGACATTCAGCTTTAGCCCCACTCTCTATCTAAGGAATTAAAATGAAAAAAACTCTGGTTCTTAGCGCTCTGGCGGCTTTATTGGCAACTGGCTTTGCACAAGCAGCAGAAAAACTTACCGTCGCTGCAACGGCTGTACCTCATGCAGAAATTTTAGAATTGATAAAACCTCAATTAGCTAAAGAAGGCGTTGATTTACAAATCAAAGTGTTCACTGATTATGTGCAGCCTAATTTGCAAGTCGATCAAAAAAATATTGATGCCAATTATTTTCAAACTAAGCCTTATTTAGATAATTTCAATAAAGGTAAGGGCACGCATTTAGTGATTGTGGCGGGTGTGCATGTAGAGCCATTTGGCGCTTATTCGCGCAAATATAAATCATTAAAAGATTTACCAAACGGCGCAACCGTTGCTATCCCAAATGAAGGTAGTAATAGCGGCCGTGCATTATTACTGCTGCAAAAAGCGGGTTTATTAAAACTGAAAGACCCAACAAATGCTTTGTCTACACCTAAAGACATCAGCGAAAACCCAAAGCAATTAAAGTTTAAAGAACTGGATGCCGCAATGTTGGCACGCGTATTGGATCAAGTTGATTTAGCGCTGATCAATACCAATTACGCATTGGAAGCCAAACTTAATCCAGTTAAAGATTCATTAGCGCTAGAAGATCGTAGCTCGCCTTATGTGAATTACCTAGTGGCCCGCCCAGATAATAAAGACAGCGCCGCGATTAAAAAACTAGCCGCAGCATTAACTAGCCCGCAAGTTAAAACCTTTATCGAAGGCAAATATGCAGGCGCGGTGGTTCCAGCGTTTTAATTGTGTGTAGGTGCTGACCTACGTAGGTTGGGTTAGCTGCTTCTCATCGCAGTTTTTAGCGATGATAATCAGCGTAACCCAACATGCACAAGTGAGAAAAGTGTTGGGTTACACTGATTTATCCGCCCCAAACAGGCGAATAAACCAGCTAACCCAACCTACGCCTCCGTGGCTGTAGACTTGGGTTTTTCGGTATCCTACCCATTAACTTAATTTAAAATGCGCCACGGCCAGATCCATGCGGCTGGCGAGGTCTCTTAATGAATGCGCGGTATGGGCTGATTCTTCTACTGCGCGGCTGTTTTCTACGCTCATTTGGGCGATGCGATCCACATTGCCTGCCACGCTATTGGCCATGCTGGTTTGCGTTTTAAGTGCCTGGCTAATTTCCATCACCACGTTAATGACTTTCACCGATCCTTCACGGATTTTCTTGATGGCGTCCCCTGCCTGATTTGCCAATACCATGCCTTTTTCTACTTCAATCACGCCTTGGCTCATATTTTCGACGGCGTTGCTGGTGCCGGTTTGAATTTTTTCTATCATCTTGCCAATTTCAAAGGTGCTGGCGGTGGTGCGCTCGGCCAATTTGCGTACTTCATCGGCCACCACGGCAAAGCCTCGGCCTGTGTCGCCAGCTCGGGCCGCTTCAATGGCGGCGTTGAGCGCCAGTAAATTAGTTTGATCGGCAATTTCCTTGATGACGTTGGCGATGCCGGCAATTTGCTTGGCGTATTCATTTAGCTCGGCCACGCTATTGGAGGCGACGCGCACCGTGGAGGCAATGGCTTGAATACCCGCTACCGTTTGCTGAATGACTTCGCCACCTTCATGGGAAACACGGCCCGATTCGGTGGAGGTGAGATGGGCGTCGCGCGCATTATTGGCGACAAGATTAATACTGACCGTTAGCTCTTGCACGGCCGCTGCCATGCTGGCTGCAGCCTCACTCTGTTCTTTGGCCCCACCAGAAACCTGTTCTGAGCTGCTGCTGATTTGCTCTGCGCCCTTTAATAGATGATTGGCACTTTCTTTGGTATCCACAAATAGCTTGAGTAATTGCTCCTGCATTTTTTCAAAGGCATTGAGCAGATCGCCAATTTCATCGTTGCGGGCATGTGGAATATGGCCACTGAAATCGCCATTGGCTAATCTTTCGATATGGCGAATGGCAATTAAAAGCGGCTGTTTTAACCAGCGAGATAAAGCCAGATGCAGTGAAATAGAGAGCAATAAGGCACCGGCAATGCAGGCAATCAGAATGAGATCGTGCGTCCATTTGGCATCGGCCAAGACTTCTTTTTGACTTTGCGTGCTGACAATCAACCAGTTGGGGTCATTCAGCTTGGCAAAAGCCGCTTCTCTGGTTTCGCCCTTGTCGCTATAAACCATTTGCCCCTCGCCCTGTTTGAGCATGGTCTGGATATAACCTTGGGCATCAGGGTCTTTTAGTAGATCTTTATTGGCCATGGTGGGGTGGACCAGTGCTTTGCCTAGGTTTTTACCGGCATCAATAATCAGCAAATAGCCACTTTCGCCTAGCTTGATGGCGGCGATTTTCTTTTTTAAATCGGCCATGCCTAGGGAGAAATCAAAGCCAATAAATAGGCTGCCAACGATTTCACCCTGCTTGTTTTTGATGGGGCGGTAAACGGTCATATAGTCGCGGCCAAATAGATTGGCAACGCCTACATAGGGCTGGCCACTCAGTAAGCCTAGCCGAGCAGGATGGGCATCACCAAGTAAGGTACCCACCGAGCGTGTGCCGTCTGCCTTGGTCAGCGAGGTAGCCAGACGGCGAAAATCTTGGCCCTCTCTCATAAAAATAGTGGCGACTGAGCCGGTGACTTGGGTGAAGCGGTCTGCGCGCTCATTGCCATCAAGTATCACTTTGCCATCATTTAAAAGCTTGCCATCGCTTAAAGCCCAATCGCTGCTGAAATTACTGACCCAAACTGCGTTGAGGCTAGAAGCCGATCGATCTAGATTGGCGCGATAGGCGGCTAAAAGATCAAGAATAGATTGGTTAGTGGTATGCAGATTGGCTCTGGCGGTGTGGGTTAGGCGTTGTTCCAGCCCATTAGAGAGCCCCCAGAACAGGCTGCCAAACAGGATAATCAGCAGCGCCAACAGCATTAGATTAAGGCGAACGATCAAGGAGTCGTGGCGGATAAGCGTCATGGCAGGGCACCTTTATTGCTTAAGTAAGATTTACTCAGGTTAACCCTGCAATAAATTACTTAATTCTTTGGTATTTAAATGGAATTGATGGTAATTTCATTCGCAGAAATTACAATAACCGTTATCATTTAAAAGTGTGTGCACTGCAACAACGATGAGGCCGAGTTCGGTATAAGCGGTTGAGCAGCCGAAGGACGGCTTTGGTCGGCGTACTTACAGCAAATTACGATAGCCATTCACCAAGACTAAACCCGCAAACCACAGATAAAGCAGGGCTGATAGCAGTAGGCAGCCTTGGGTAAAGCGCTGACCAAATAGCTTGGCACCGTGGGTGGCGCTGTAAACCATTAGCAAAGTCCACACCATGCCACCGGCAAAAAATCCGCATAGAAAACGTGTGGTAGAGAGCAGGCTGCCATCGGTAGCTTGGGCGATCAGGCTACCGCCCACGGCGGCAAACCAGAGAATCGATGAGGGTGAGGCCATGGCGAGCATCATGCCCTTGCTAAACATGCCACGGCGGCCTGCATGTGGCACGGAGCTGCTTTCTATTTGCTTAGCATCTTGCCAAGCTTGGCGTGCCATTTTGACTGCAAGGTAGAGCAAGATTGAGCCGCCACCGAGCCAGGTGATCCATCGTACCGCCGTAAATTGCAGCAAAACACTCATGCCTAAGAGGGAAACAATCGCCCATACCATATCGCCAACACAAGATCCTAAGCCCATCCAAAGTGCCGGTCGGGTGCCGTGTTTTAGGCTGGTGTCGATCAGTGCGACGTTGACAATGCCCAGATCAAGGCAAAGTGAAATAGAAAGTAAAAAACCGGTGATAAAGACATCCATTTCAAGGCTCTATTGATTGCTGTGCTGCGGCAGGACGCGCAGTTTAACAGCTTCAGATTTGCGCTTGTATTGACGTATTACCTTTGAAAAGTATGAAGGGCGGGTGCAAGCCGTGTATTTTTCAGCATCGCTTGCGGGTTTCACCCGCCCTACAATTAATGCAACGCCTACACATGAGTGATAGGGGGCATAAAGATAAGGTCGTTATGGGCAAAAAGCGGTGCGCAAGAAAAGCGACTTGCACACCCTATAAAAGCCAGCAATGCATTTGATCTTTAGTTGGTAGATTTGGGTTTTGTCGCGTCAGGATTTCCAAAAAACACGAGTAAACAAAATCAGCAGGGAAAAGACTTCTAAGCGTCCAAGCAGCATGGCGAAATTACAAATCCAGATTTGTATATCGCTAAGCACGCCGTAATTGGATGCAGGCCCAACCACACCAAGACCGGGGCCTGCGTTGTTAATGCAGGCAATAATGGCGGTAAAGCTGGAGAGAAAATCAAGCCCGGTCAGCAGCAGTAAAAAGGTCAGCCCGACAATACTCATGGCGTATAAAAAGATAAATCCCATCACCGCAAAAATAATTTGATTGGGAATCGCCATACCATTCACGCGTAGCGGATGCACGGCATTGGGGTGCAGCAAGCTAGACATTTGCCGACTTGATTCACGCAGCATAATGAGGGTGCGGATCATTTTAACCCCGCCGCCAGTAGAGCCAGAGCAGGCGGTGATGCAGGACAAAAACAGCATCAAGAGCGGCACAAAAATGGGCCATACGCCAAAATCGACGCTGGCAAAGCCTGAGTCTGTGGCAATTGATACCAAATTAAAGGCGACATGTCTAAGTGAAGTGGGGAAATCGCCATAGGTATTTTGGCCAACTAAATAGGCGGCACAGCCAACGGTGCTGATCAAAATCAGCAAAATCATGGCTTTAAATTCAGAGTCTTTTAAATAGGTGGAGAGTTTTCGGCCAGAGAGCGCTACATAGTGCGTGGCAAAGTTGGTGGCGGCCAGCAGCATAAAGACAATCAAAATCGCTTCGATGATGGGCGAATTAAAAAAGCCCACGCTCGCATCATGGGTAGAAAATCCACCCAAACACATTGCAGCAAAAGCATGACAAACCGCATCCAGCCAGCTCATGCCGCCAAGCCATTTTAGAAGCAAAATGCAGGCCAGCGTAAGCCCAGCGTAGACAATCCACAGATTGCGTGCGGTTTCTCTAATGCGTGGAGTCAGCTTGGCATCTTTGATGGGGCCGGGTGTTTCGGCCTTAAATAGCTGCATTCCCCCTACGCCCAGCATCGGCAGAATGGCCACCGCCAGCACGATAATTCCCATCCCGCCCAGCCAGTTGAGTAAATGCCGCCATAAATTAATTGAAGGGGGAAGTTGATCCAGCCCCGTTAATACTGTCGCCCCTGTGGTGGTGAGGGCCGACATGGTTTCAAAGTAGGCGTGGGTAAACGAGAGCGAGGGATTGAATAGCAGCAGCGGCAGGGCAGAAACGGCGGGCAGCACGGTCCATAGCCCGACCACCATAATAAAACCATCTCGTGCTTTCATTTCCCGTTTATAGCCGTGGGTGAGTATGGCTAATAGCACGCTGCCCAGCAGCAGCAAGGTGAGCGAGGTGATAAAAGGCGCTAGGCCATCATCATTGCCAAACCATGCCACCGCAATCGGCAGCAAAATCCACAGCGAAAATATGCCGGATACACGCGCTAGAATATTGACGGTGGGGAAAACACGTTGAGCGAGGGACATTAGAAAAACCCCATTTTAACGGCAAAGAGTTTTTCTACTTCACGAATATGGGCTTTGTTATCCACGAATAAAATCACATGATCTTCGGCTTGGATAATGGTGTCGCCATGGGCAATCAGCACTTTTTCACCACGAACGATGGCGGCTAGATCTGCGCCAGAGGGGAGTTTGATTTCCTCTATTTTTTTGCCAATCACACGGGAAGTGGCTGAGGTGCCGTGCACAATAATCTCCATCGCTTCAGCTGCGCCTCGACGTAAGCTATGCACCGCCACCACATCGCCGCTCCTTACATGAGCGAGCAATGAGCCGATGGTGGCAATGGCAGGCGAGATGGCGACATCAATCTTGCCGCCTTGCAGCAAATCCACATAGCGTGAGCGATTGATAATGGCGATGGTTTTACGCGCGCCCATTTGCTTGGCTAAGAGGCTAGACATGATGTTGTCTTCATCATCTGAGGTGAGCGCAAAATACAAATCACAGCGCTCAATCTGCTCGCTTTCTAGCAAGGCTTCATCGGTAGCGTCACCCCTCAGCACCAGCGTATTGGGCAGCGCTTCGGCAAGCCAATTGGCACGCTCACGATTGGCTTCAATAATTTTGACTTGATAGTCATTTTCTAAAGCCTGCGCCAGCCTAAAGCCGACATTGCCACCGCCCGACAGGGTAATGCGTTTGATGGGTTTTTCTATCCCGCGCATTTCCTTGATTACATCCCGAATATGCTCGGTCGCGGCAAGGAAAAACACCTCGTCCCCCACTTGCAAAATCGTATCGCCATCGGGATGGATGCGGTGGCCTTTACGGTAAATAGAAACCACTCGTCTATCAATCTTGGGTAGAAGGCGATTTAGGGTGGCTAAATCTTGCCCATCCATATGCGCGCCAGCTTCAACACGTGTAGCCACCAATTGGGCCTTGCCATTGGCAAAGTCCAATACCTGCAAGGCTTCGGGGTTTTCAACTAAGCTGGTCAAATAATCGGTGACAATTTGCGCGGGGGTAATCACGTGATCGATCGCAAAATTATCTTCGCTAAATAACTCGGGATGAGCCAGTAGATCAGGGTCACGAATACGTGCCAGCCGTGTTGGAATATTGAATAACTCATGGGCGATTTTGCACGCCACCATATTCAGCTCATCGAGCGGGGTGACGGCCAGCAAAAGATCAGCATCTGCTGCTCCCGCCGCCGCCAGCACGGCAGGGCTGGCTGCATGGCCGACTACCGTGCGTAGATCTAGCCGGTCTGCCAGCGGTTTCAGGCTCTCGGGATTTTCATCCACAATGGTGACGTTGTAGCGTTCGTGCACAAGCTGCTCAGCAACGGACGCACCAACACGGCCAGCACCAAGGATTAGGATATTAGACACAATGATTTTCCACTAGGGTATGTATGCAGGATAGCCACAAAGCTCAACCCGATGGGATCGTGTTTTTTGTGGGGGATTACTAGGGACGTTGTAGGTGTTTTTTTTGCTGAGAATAAGCAAGTTCGTGGATTTTAGCCGCGGCGTATTCTTTTTTACCCTCACAGGCCATGCACAGGGCGTGATGGGTTTTGTAGAGCAACTGCGGATTTTGTAATTGTGTCGCTAAGGTGTGGGCTTCATTTAATTGGGCCAGTGCTTTATCCCAATTTTCATCGGCAAGCTCGCAGAGTCCTAAGCCCAGTGCGCTCATAGCTTGGTGCCAAGGGTTTTCTTGTAAAAGACAAATTTTTAATGCGGTCGCAAAGTGCATTCTGGCGTCTTCGATCTTGTTTTTAGCCAGTAAAAGTAAGCCCGTGATGCGATAGACCTCAGTTTCATTATCTAAATTACGCATCGTTAGCGATAAATCACGGGCTCTTTGCAGCATGGTTTCTGCATCGCTCAAGCGCTTTAAGCTATATAAATCCATCACGATATTGAGATACACCCTGCAGCGAAGTGCCGCATCGGTGCTGGTGTAAAGATAGTCAAAGGCTCGGTAATGGTATTTCAGCGCGTCTTCATATTCCTCAAAACCAAAATGCACTTGCCCCAGACCAATTTGTGCATGGATAAAGGGCGTGAAATGCTTGTTTTCCAGTGAGGTTTGGGCGCATTGCCCCCAAATATGGGCGGCTTGCAGAGTGTCACCAAGATCTAAGTGGCAGCGAGCGATTTGTTCTAGCAAGTTTACATGGGCTAAGGATTTTGGCTCTGCAATGGCTAAAGCTTGCTGAAAGGTGAGGAGTGCCGCCGCTTGCAGTCCAAGGATGAGCTGAGCTCTACCTTGGGCTAGGCCCGCCTGAATTTCCCCGTGAAGATAGCCGATTATTTGCGCTTGAGTATGAGCATGCCTAGCCAACTGCAGCCCCTCATGGGGCTGCAGTTGGAGTATTTCATCTGCACTGGCAATAAAGCGGTCTATGTCAGCAGGGAGAGCGTTGGGCCTGAGCTGCATTACTCCTCCTCAGTACTTCTCTGTTTTTTTGGCACAGCGATCCCGAGTTGTTTGAGCTTGCGGTAAAGGTGGGTGCGCTCTAGACCGACTTTTTCTGCCACGCGGCTCATATTGCCATTGGATAGATCGATTTGTCGCTCGATATACAGTTTTTCAAATTGATCGCGTGCCTCACGTAAGGGCAGGCTGAGATCAATATTGGGTAGACCTGTGGCGTGCTGGCTATGGCTTTCGGTACTTAGGCTGCCATTGGGCGCAAATTGGGAGAGCAAGCGAGCTAAGGGCGCGCTGTCTATTTCACCATCTCGGCTGGTAATGGCAACGCTTTTCACCACATTGGCCAACTCGTCTAAATTGCCGGCCCATGCTTGCCTTGCTAATAGCTGCAAGGCTAAGGGGCTGAAATAGCGCGGCCCTAATTTATGCACGCTGATTGCATCGGCCAGTAATTTTTCAGCCAACACAGGGATATCTTCGCGGTGCTCGGCCAATGAAGGAATGGCGATGCTGAGCTGAGAAATAAAATTTAATAGCTCAGGCTCAAGCTGGTTAGCTAAGACGCTCAGCGGTTTGCTTGAAGCACAAACCAAGCGCACGCGTTGTTTTTCTAGCTTAGGCAGAATGCTCTTTAAACCCAGCTGAGCACGGCGATCCAGCCAAGCTAAATCGCGCAGGAATAAAATCCCACCAGTGGCTTTATTGAGTAATTCTTGTGGTGCTTGAGCTAAGTCTTCGTTGGAAGGTGGGGAAACAAAAGGCGCGTTTCCTTGATTCAAGAAGCGGGCACATTGCTCAAAGCCAACACCTGGTAAGCCCAGCAACAAAACAGGGCCTGGTCGGCCGCGTAAAGGGCTTAAGGTGGATTGTAATTCTTGAATCACCAGCCCAGAGCCTAAGCGCTCTAAGGTTGGGATGCGTGTCGCCGTTTCGCTGGGCAGAGATAGCGCTCGTTTTACTGTGGCCAATAGTTTTTGCAAACCGATTGGTTTTTCGAGGAAATCAAGTGCGCCGATACGGGTGGCTTCCACTGCGGTATCAATGGTTGCGTGTCCCGACATCATCACCACAGGCATGGTGAGCTGACCATTTCGCGACCATTCTTTAAGCAGCGTAATGCCGTCAGTATCTGGCATCCAGATATCGAGCAGCACCAAACGTGGCTGAGATTGATTTCTGATTTTGCGGGCAGCCTCTGCATTTTCGGCTAGGACAATGCCATAGCCTTCATCTTGCAGAATTTCCGACAATAATTCACGAATGCCGACTTCGTCGTCGACGATCAAAATATCCTGACTAGCCAATTGCTTCCTCCGCGAGGGGCAGCTCGATTCTTACCCAAGCGCCACCTTCATCCCTGTTGCCGGCCTGTATTCGGCCCTGATGTTCTTCGATTATTTTTTTTACAATGGCTAAACCTAAGCCTGTTCCCTTTGTCTTGGTCGTGACATAAGGCTCAAAAACCCGTGATAAGAGTTCATTTGGAAATCCACTGCCACTATCTGTAACGGTTAGGCTTGCATAGCGCTCATTTTTTTCCATCTTAAGGCAAATCCGTTTGGGACTTTCGGAATTCTCTTGCCCAGTGATGGCATCTTGAGCATTTTGCAAGAGGTTATGAATCACTTGGCGTAGCTGAGTGGCATCGCCAAGCACGGTTAAAGGCTCTTCACTCACTTGATTTAAAATGACTGGGGAGGCCTCGTACAGCACTAAAATTTCCATGAGTAATAGCTGTAAATCCAGCGGCTTTTTCTTGCCGCTCGGTTGGCGAGCATAATCTCGAAAAGCATCCACCATATCTTTTAGCGCGCCCACTTGGCGCACAATGGTTTGGGTATTTCTGGATAACAACTCCGCACTAGCAGGGTCTAGCTTAGCCGCCAGCTTATGCTCCATGCGCTCTGCAGCCAGTTGAATCGGCGTGAGCGGATTTTTAATTTCATGGGCTAAACGCCTCGCCACTTCACCCCACGCAGCATCTCTTTGAGCCGAAAGCAAATCAGTCACATCATCAAACACCACCACAAAGCCGGTGTGCGTATCATCTTGTTGATCAAGCAAACGTGTGCCACGAACATGCAAAACACGCTGAGTATTAGCAAGTTCTAACTGATGCTGCCAATGGTCTTGCTCAGATAGTAATCTATCTGCGATCTGAGTACAAAATGCTGTAAGTGCTGGGTAGTATAAATACCAGTTAGAAAGTGGCTCTTCACCGAGTCTTTCTGGGTCAATTCCTAAAATACGCAGGGCACTTTGGTTGGATGAACGTAGCCGCCATGCGTCGTCAAACGATAATACCCCAGCAGACAGCGAGCCTAAAATCGCCCCTAGGTGCGCTCGCCCAGCAGCTTGCTCGGCTTGGTGCATTTCTAGCGTGCTGCGTGCTTCAGACAGCTGCCTTGTCATGCGATTAAACGAATGCGTGAGTATCCCCAGCTCATCACGGCTAATCACGGGCTGCATTTGTGAGTAATCCCCAGCCGCCACAGCGCGCGTGCCTTCTGCCAGCACGGAGAGGGGGGCCGCAAGCCTATCTGATAGGTAAATCGCTAGAGCAAGAGCCGCCAACAGGGCCATTAACAGAGCAAGGGTGAGCGTCAGGCTGTAAATCAGCTTAAGTCCACGCCTTGATTGCGAAAGCTGCTTGTAATCACTACGTACTTTTTCGACCAGCTCGGCGTCGGCAGCAAGCTGCTTGGGTACGGGTTGCACCAGCTGTAATAAACGCGTTTTATCCCCAAAATTGCTGGCACGCACCGCCACCAGCACGCGCATGGTGAGCCCCTGATCATTGAGCGGCTCGATAATTTTAAATGGGCTTTGCAGTGCTTGGCGTAATTGGCTGCGATCTGGCTGAACGGGGAAAAGGCTCGCGTTTTCGCCGCCAATATGGGCGACGGTTTGGCCAGTTTCACTAAATAAAGACAGTTCTTGCACGCCTGTTTGCTCGCGCAAGCGGCTTAGCCTGAGCAACATACCTGCACTGGTGTCATCGCTAATATCGAGCGCAATCACGGTGGCTTTGCGCGCTAAATCATTCAGCTGATAATCAATGGCATTATGCCCTAGGTTTAAACCACGATCTAAGGCGTGATCGACGCGTACATCAAACCAGTTTTCAATACTGCGATTTAAAAATTGGACCGAGAGGGTGTAAACCAGCGTGCCGGGTAAAACGGCGACTAAGGCAAACATCAGCACCATTCTTAGCGTCAGCCGCGAGCCAAACACCTTGGCACGCACTTTCTTAACTAACTTAATCAGCCGAAAGCTCACCAAAAACAGTAGGCCAGCAAGTAGTAATGAATTAAGGATCAGCAGTAAGCCGTAATATTCAGCAAAAGCGGATGTATTGCCACTGGCCATGGCCAGTAAAAAAATAAGAATGGCACCCAATGACGCGAGTAATAAAAGCTTAGGTTTACTCATTAGTGTCTTCAGATCGTGCTTTGGCTAGATCGATCCACTGCGATTCTAATTGCCATTCTTCATGACCTAATGCAGTCAGTTGATAGGTTTTAGGCAGGCGGGAGTGATCCAGCTTTAGGCGAACTTTGCCCGCAAAATCAGGATTGTGATCACGAGCAATATTACTGTCATTGAGCACACCCCAATTGCGCACAATACCGAGTGCCGCCAAAGCTTCATTTAAGGTTTGGAAGGTGCGATAAAAGCTACCGATATGGAGTCGATATTGTCTGGTCAGCGCGTGATAAGACAATTGATAGCTGAGCATCGAGTTGGGGCCAAAGCCGTCTGATAGCTGCTTATACCAAGAGTAAATCCGTGGCCGAGTCAGCTGAAACTCGTACACAAACGTTAAGGAGAGGCCATTTTTAAGCGCTTCTTGTAAATCATTGGAAAGCGCCACATCAAAGCGCGCGGCAATCTCGATGCGATTGTCGCCAAAGCTGGCTTCGGCTTTTTGTGCTTTGATTTCCCCCGCGTCGCCCCACACGGCAGCACAAAGTAGCCAAGCCATGCAGAACAAAGCCAGCTTAATCAGACGAGGCTGGCTTTGCGCACGGCGATTTAACATGCCGGACTTCAGCATGGTTTAAATCGCAATAGACGGCATTTAAGCCGATTTTGCAAAAAGGGCGTAGAAAAAACCATCATGTTCCGGTGTCGGCAGAAGTTGACCATCTGCGGGAATAAAATCGGGTAAAGGTAGTCGTTCTGCGTTGGCATGGCGAGCTGCAAATGCGCTCGCTGCCTCGGTATTTTCCGCCGCAAAAACAGAGCAGGTAGCGTACAGGAGTTTACCGCCTGGCGCTACGAGGGGCCAGAGGGCATCGAGCATTTGCGTTTGTTGGCGTGCAAAACCGGCAAAGTCGTCCGAGCGGCGTAGCCATTTAATATCAGGGTGACGGCGCACTACCCCAGTTGCCGAGCAAGGCACGTCAGCCAAGATGCGATCAAACTGCTGCCCATCCCACCATGCAGCTGGTTGGCTAGCATCACCTTGCAGTAAGGTGGCGTTTTGATTGAGTCGGTCGATATTTTCTTGCACGCGTTTGAGGCGAAGACCATCGTTATCAACGGCGGTTAAATCGACTTTAGCAAGCTCTAAGATATGGCCGCTTTTGCCGCCAGGCGCTGCACAGGCGTCCAGCACGCGTTGACCATCTTTCACATCTAATAAGCGGGCAGCATATTGTGCGCCCAAATCTTGTACTGAAACCCAGCCATCAAAAAAGTGTGGTAAACGATCAACACCCATCGGGTTTTGCAGCTGAATCGACAAGCCATCGCTAGAGCTGGCGACGATTTCATCCAGAGCCAGCAGCGCAATATAGTCATTAGCGGTGGTTTTATTCAGGTTCACCCTGAGCGTCATTGGAGGATGCTGATTATTGGCCAGCAAGATATTGCGCCATTGCTTAGGGTAGGTTTTGCGCATGGCCGAAATCCACCAAGCGGGGTGCGAGTATTGGCCGTATTCGCTGTTTTGCGCCATTTTGAAAAGATCGTCTTTTTGGCGCAGGAAATTACGCAATACGCCGTTGACCAAGCCTTTGCCATGGCCAGCGCCCGTTTGCATCGCCACGGTGACGGCATGATCCACGATGGCGTGTGGTGCTGAGCGGCTAAATTGCAGTTGATAGATTGCCACCAACAACAGTGCTTTGAGCTCAGGCTCGTGCAAAGGCTTTTGTAAGAGTTGCTTGAGGATGCTTTCGATCAAGCCCAGCTGGCGCAAAGTGCCATAGCTGACGTCTTGAATCGCCCCTTTTTGACGTGGTAAGAGGCTAGGGTCTTCCCGCCAAACTAGATTAAGGGCTTCGTTTAGATTTTTACCGGCGAGTACGCTGGCAACAACACGGCTGGCAAATTTTTGGGTAGCTAACAAAATAGTCTCTTAATGACCACGAGCAAGGGCGTGCAGTCTTGCTACGCGCTCGCGGGTTTGTGGGTGAGTACGAAATAAATCCGATAATCCACCGCCAATTAGCGGGTTGATAATCATCATCTGTGCTGTTTCAGGATGAGCATCAGCGGCGTGCATCGGGATGCCACGAGCGTAAGCTTCGATTTTTTCCAAGGCATCGGCCAGTGCAAGTGGGTCGCCAGAAATACGCGCTCCACCAGCGTCGGCTTCAAATTCTCGTGCACGAGAAATCGCCATTTGAATCAGCGAGGCGGCAATCGGGGCCAAAATAGCCAGCATGATGCTCACAATGGGGTTTATAGAGCGGCCATTTTCGTCTCGACCACCAAAAAACATCGCAAAGTTAGCCAGTGCTGAAATCGCACCGGCCATTGTGGCTGAAATGGTAGAAAGCAAAATGTCACGGTGCTGAACGTGGGCCAGCTCGTGCGCCATGACACCACGTAATTCGCGGTAAGACAGTACGCGCATAATGCCGGTGGTGGCGGCGACCGCTGCATGCTCTGGATCGCGGCCAGTGGCAAAGGCGTTGGGCTGGTCTTCGTCGATGACATACACTTTGGGCATGGGTAGGCCCGCATTTCTGGATAATTCTTCTACCATGGCGTAAAGCTCGGGTGCGCTATGGGCGTCAACTTGATGAGCGTTGTACATACGCAACACCATTTTGTCAGAATTCCAATACGCCCAGACGTTCATTCCGCCGCCTAAAAGCAGCGCCAGCAGCATGCCGCTAATGCCGCCGATCATGCCACCTATCATGGCAAAGAGGGCGATGATCCCTGCCATCAGAATGCTTGTTTTTAGCCAGTTATTCATTGTGTACCTACGAAAATCAGATTAATTCTGATCAGATCGTTGTGCTTTCAGAAAATTCAATTCTCATGCCGTGGTAATTAAACCCTTGGATGATTAACCCAACTTTAGCCCAAGCTCAAGCTCATTTCCTGCTAAGAACGCAGCAATCGCCACTCGCTTACTGCCTGCTTTTTGCAGCTCAGTAATTCGCAATGAGCCGCTGCCACATGCAATTAATAAGCCGTCTTTATCTGCGGCAAGTACCGTCCCTGCAGGGCCATTTTCTTCGCTAGGGCTGGCTTGCCAAATTTTTAGCGCCTGCCCGTTTAATAGCGTTTGGGCCGAGGGGAATGGGTTGAAAGCACGAATCATTTGATCGAGCTCGAAGGCTGATTTTTGCCAATCAATTTGCGATTCTTCGCGCTTGAGCTTATCCGCATAAGTGACGCCAAGTTCTGGCTGTACTTGGCGTGTTTGCTGAAGCTTAGGCAAATCCACCAAGGCGGCAACAATGGCGCTGGCTCCTTCTGCTGCTAGCTTATCGTGCAGGCTGGCGGTGGTATCCCTCGCCTCAATCGGCATAGGGTGGATAGACAGCATGTCGCCCGTATCTAGTCCCGCATCCATTTGCATAATGGTGATGCCGGTCTCGGTGTCGCCTGCCAAAATCGCCCGATGAATCGGGGCCGCGCCGCGCCAGCGTGGCAAGAGCGAGCCGTGAATATTCAGGCAAGCAAGCTTGGGCAAATCAAGCACGACTTGCGGCAAAATAAGGCCGTAAGCGGCAACAATCATTACGTCGGCATCGATGCCGGCAAGCGGGGCTTGCTGCTCTGCTGTTCTGAGCTTTTCTGGCTGATACACGCTAATGCCATGTTTTTCTGCCAAGATTTTAACGGCAGACGCGTTTAGCTTCATGCCTCGGCCAGCAGGGCGATCTGGCTGGGTAAGAACCAAAGCAATTTCATGCCCCGCATCGATTAGCGCTTGCAGCGCACAAGCAGCAAAATCCGGCGTACCGGCAAAGATAATTTTCATTTTTCGAGAGGCCAAAGGTGAATTACATCGTTTTACGTTGATTCTTTTTTAGTTTTTGTAGAATGCGGTTTTGCTTTAATTTAGAAAGCTTTTCTACAAATACTTTACCATCGAGATGATCTAATTCATGCTGGATGCAAATAGCCAATAAACCATCGGCGGCCAATTCAAAAACTTGGCCTGTGGCATCAAAGGCTCGAACCGTCACTCGTTCGGCGCGCTCTACTTCTTCGTAGATGCCGGGCACAGAAAGACAGCCTTCTTCCCACATGGTTTTTCCATCCATCGCAATGATTTCAGGATTAATCAGTGCCATTAGGCTATTTTTCTCTTCAGAGATATCAATAACCACCACGCGTTGGTGAACATTGACTTGCGTTGCCGCTAAACCAATACCAGGCGCTGCATACATGGTTTCACCCATGTCGCGGACAAATTGTTGTAAGCGCTCATCAAATACCGTAACCGGCTTTGCAATGGTGTAAAGCTTGTCATCGGGGTAGTGCAGGATATTTAGAATGGCCATAATAGTCTGTGTAAGTAAGAACGGTGATCGCTTCGAGCAATTTATCGGCTGGAAGCTGTAAAATAGGCTTACGTCAAAATAAACATGTTCCGAAAAAGGGATGTAAGCACTTGCTAGCATCTTTTTCGGTGGAGAGAAATCGCCATCATGCGAAAAACAATTATATCGCTACTTTGGGCAGGTGTACTTTTATCTGGCACTACATTTGCAGATAGTCTTGCTTTGCAGGATAACGCGCCTGATCGTTATGTGGTGGTAAAGGGCGATACGCTTTGGGGTATTTCAGGCCATTTTCTGAAGCAACCATGGCGCTGGCCAGAGATTTGGCAGTTGAATAAAACGGAAATTAAAAACCCGCACTGGATCTATCCAGGGGATGTGGTCTTATTAGATAACAGCAGCGGCGAGCCGCGTCTGCGCTTGCTTAAGAATGAAAAATCATCTTCATCTGAATTAGTTTCCGGCAAGATGTCACCGCGTATTCGCTCGACTTCTTTAGCCGATGGCGCTACACCTAGTATCCCCTTATCGGCGATCTCTCCGTTTTTGAATAAGCCCTTGGTGATTGATAACGAAACGTTTGCGGCGGCGCCTCGTATTGCCGCTGGTCCAGACGAACGTGTGATTTTTGCCAGTGGCGACAAGGTGTACGCCATCGGTGTAACCGGTGATGTGGGGGATAACTGGCAAGTTTTCCGCGATGGTAAAGACTTAATCGATCCTGACGATCCTGATCGAAAGCGGGTGATTGGTCATCAGGTTGAATATTTGGGCGATGCCCGATTAGAAGTCACAGGGGATGTGGCCACCTTGCGCCTGACCTCTTCCAAAGAAGAAATTTTGATTGGCAGCCGACTGATTCGTGCCAATGAAGCGCCTTTTGTGAATTATGTGCCGCATGTGCCTGAAAAGCCTGTGACGGGTCGAGTTGTGACTTCTTACGGCGGAGTGGCAGAAGCGGGGCCTTTGACCACGGTGGTGATTAATCGTGGCTCGGAACATGGCATCGATGTGGGTAGCGTGTTTTTTAATTACAAAGCAGGCCGCTTGATTCGTAAAGAAAGCAGCAGCGAGCCTGATCGCTACACGCCAGTAGAAAAAAACGGTAATTTATTTATTTACCGTGTTTTCCCTGCGTTTGCATATGGCTTAGTGCTCGATAGCACCCGAGCGGTGAATGTGGGGGACGAGGTGAAAACGCCTTGATGAGCGAGGATGAAGTGCGGCTTTGGCTGCGCTTCACCACCGTGGCTAAAGTAGGGCCAAGAAAACAAATTGCGCTCTTGACCCGCTTTGGAACGCCCGAAGCAGTGCTTGCTGCATCGCAGGCGGAGCTAGCCGAAATCCTGACTCCTACCGTATTACGTGCTTGGCTGGAGGCAAATCCTGCCGACATCGAATCAACCATTCAGCAAACCTTGGCTTGGCAGCGAGAAGAAGGTAATACGCTGCTCTGCCTTGGCGATGCAAACTACCCTTCCAGATTTTTAGATTTACCCGATGCGCCGACGCTGCTGTATGTAAAGGGGCGTTTAGATTTATTGGCCTCACCTGCTCTTGCCATTGTGGGTAGCCGTAATGCCAGCCCTCAGGGCTTAGATAATGCCGAACAATTTGCCCAGTGTTTTAGCGGGGCAGGCCTAACCATCGTCAGTGGCTTGGCGGCAGGCATTGATGCCGCTGCTCATCATGGTGGCTTAGCGGGCAGCTCATCGACGATTGCGGTGGTGGGTACGGGTTTAGATCGTATTTATCCCGCCAGTAATCGAGAATTAGCCCATCTTATCGCCGCCCAAGGGACGATTATTTCTGAGCTGGCCCTAGGCAGCCCGCCGAAGGCTGAGCATTTTCCAAGGCGCAACCGCATGATTGCTGCGCTAGGGCTTGGATGCTTGGTGGTAGAGGCCACAGTGGGGAGTGGCTCCTTGATAACGGCAAAACAGGCCGCAGATATAGGTAGAGAGGTGTTGGCGATCCCTGGGTCGATTCATTCACCGCTTGCTCGGGGCTGTCATATGTTAATTAAACAGGGCGCGAAGTTAGTCGAGTCAGCTGAAGATGTTTTATCCGAGCTAGATTGGGCTACTTCGGTGCAAACACCAAGCAAGCAAAGAGCCTCAAAAAGTAGTCCTTTTTTACAAAATATGGGCTTCGATCCTGTGGATATTGAGACATTGTCACAGCGCAGCGGCTTGACGACAGACAGGCTATCCGCGATGCTGTTGACCTTGGAGCTTGAAGGTTGCATTGTCGCCCTGCCCGGTAGTCGCTATCAACGGATTGCTTGAGTGGGGCGTAAGTATTTGCCGAGTCCCTTTTGGGATGCTCGCTTGCCCCACCCGATTTCCTGCACTATCCATAGAACTGATTGCTTTGGATCGTGATGCAAAATGTTGTGAGATGCGCTGCGTTTAGCTTGGGCTGTGATTTGTTTTGTGTGCGTTATTTCCTTGTTTATTAAGGATTTGTCGCTACAAAAAACTACCCCGCCCGCGACTAGGTCAGTCCTTTAAATTTATATATACACCTGCCGGGGACCCATGCCCGCAAATCTATTGATTGTCGAATCGCCGTCTAAGGCGAAAACGCTACTTAAATATCTTGGTAAGGATTTCCAGATCCTTGCTTCCTATGGTCACGTCCGTGGTTTGGTTAGAAAGGACGGCTCGGTTGATACCGAGAATGACTTCAAAATGAAGTACCAAGTGATCGAGCGCAATAAAAAACACGTCGATGCACTGGTCGCTGCCGTGAAAGAATCTACCAATATCTTTCTGGCAACCGATCCGGATCGCGAAGGTGAAGCGATTTCTTGGCACATCATGGAAATCTTACGCGCTAAAAAGTTGCTGACCGCAAGTCGCACTTTTAAACGCGTGGTCTTCCATGAAATTACCGAAACGGCCGTGCTCAATGCAGTGGCTAATCCTCGCGATATCGATAACGATCTCGTGAATGCCCAGCAAGCGCGTAGTGCTTTGGATTACTTGGTTGGCTTTAATTTATCCCCGCTGCTTTGGCGCAAAGTGCGCTCCGGCCTATCGGCTGGCCGAGTACAAAGCCCAGCGCTACGCTTGATTTGCGAGCGTGAGATCGAAATTCGTGCGTTTACATCGCAAGAATATTGGTCGGTACACCTCGATACGCATCAAGGTCGTAGTAAGTTTGGTGCAAAGCTTACGCAGTGGCAGGGCAAGAAGCTCGAGCAATTTGATATTCCTAACACCGGCACACAAGAGAATATTCTCCAAGCCTTGAGCGGCCAGACTGCTGAAATTAAAGCGGTTGAAAAGAAAAAGAAATCACGTAGTGCTGCTGCGCCTTTTACAACTTCTACCTTGCAACAGGAAGCGGTTCGTAAGCTAGGTATGACCACCGATCGTGCCATGCGCACGGCTCAGCAGCTGTATGAAGGGATGAGCATCGGCGGCGAAACCGTCGGTTTGATTACCTATATGCGTACTGACTCCGTGGCCTTGGCTAACGATGCACTGGATGAAATTCGTGCGTATATTGGTGAAAAATTTGAGAAAGAATACCTGCCGAATGCGCCGGTTGTTTTCAAAAATAAAGCCAAAAATGCCCAAGAAGCGCACGAAGCCATTCGCCCAACTTCGATTTATCGCTCGCCTGATGAGGTGAAAGCTTACCTTACGGCCGATCAATTTAAGCTGTATCAAATGATTTGGAAGCGTACCCTCGCCAGCCAAATTGCTGCGGCCAAGTTTGATACCGTGGCAGTAGATATCGCAGTTGGCGCAGATGCGATTTTCCGCGCGACCGGTCAAACCTTGGTGTTCCCTGGCTTTATCGCCGTTTACCAAGAAGACACCGATGAAGAAGATAGCGAAGACGACGAAGCACGCTTGCCAGTACTGAATGTTGGCGACGCCTTGCCTGTCGACAAACTGTCTGGCGAGCAACACTTTACCCAGCCGCCACCGCGCTTTACTGAAGCATCTTTGGTTAAATCGCTGGAAGAATTTGGGATTGGTCGTCCGTCTACTTACGCGTCGACGATTAAAACCCTGAAAGATCGCGAGTATGTGATCCTCGATAAAAAGCGTTTTACCCCGACCGACACCGGCGAAGTGGTGAATAAATTCCTGACTGAGCATTTTACGCAGTATGTGGATTACAACTTTACCGCCAAGCTAGAAGACAAGCTGGATGAGATTTCCACCGGTAAGCGCGATTGGATTCCGGTATTGGCTGATTTCTGGAAAGGCTTTCATAAGCAATGCGAAGAAAAAGCCGGCTTGTCGCGTAAAGAAGTCACCCAAGAAGAAATGGACGAAGATTGTCCAAAATGTGGCGTGGCAAAACTGGCGATACGCTTAGGCAAACGCGGCCGCTTTATTGGCTGCACCACTTATCCAGAATGCGATTACACCCGCAATCTAGGTGATGACGCCGATACTGCACCGACCGAGCCAGAAGTCGTACCGGATCGCACTTGCCCGAAATGTGAATCGGCATTGCATATCAAGGTAGGGCGTTATGGTAAGTTTATTGGCTGTTCGGCCTATCCAAAGTGTAAGCATATCGAGCCACTCGAAAAACCACGCGATACCGGTGTTGAGTGCCCAGAATGCAAAAAGGGTAGTTTGATCGAAAGAAAGAGCCGCTACGGCAAGCTCTTTTACTCGTGCAATACCTATCCGGATTGCAAATACGCAACCTGGAACCCACCGATTGCCGAATGTTGCCCGCAGTGTAAATGGCCGGTGATGACGATTAAAGTCACCAAGCGCCGAGGCACCGAGAAGGTTTGTCCGCAGAAAGAATGCGGCTATGTAGAAGTGATCGAAGGCCCTGCGCCAAAAGCTGAAAAAGCCGAGGCGGAGTAAGGTAGGGTAGCAGGTGTTAGGCGAGGGTCCCCTCGCCCGATGCTTTTGTAGGGCGGGTGAAACCCGCCGCTTGCAAATCATGGTGGTGTCTCATCCACCTACGAATACTCAGCTTCAGTGTGCCCCCGAGTGTTTCGTTCGGGGGACTCCCCCAAAGAGGTTTGCCGTGCAGCGCAATGTATTATCAGATCCTGATTTCGAACTTCGGAGCGAACTTGGGCTGTTGCAAACTTACTTTGAAGCTTTTGACAGCATGGTTGCCGCTTTGCTGGATTCTGACAAAGAAGGCATGGTGGATGCCTTGCAGATTTTGGCTGAAGCCTCTAAAAGTGGTGCAGCTTGCCTGTATTTAAATACGGTTGATAAACAAGCTGCCCATTTAGTTTCTGCTTGGCGAGATCCTGATACGCGTTTGGCAGACTTCACGCCTGACCCTTGCCGCTCGCTCGATTACGCCAGCTACCCTTTGTTGGCCGACACCTTGGCTGTAGGCATGGTGCTGAGTAAGTCTCTCCTAGAATTACCACTTGCTGAACAAATGTTGATGGCACAGATTGGTGTGCGTCAGCTTTTGTGTATTCCTCTTTTAGAAAAAGGCGAGCCATTTGGCTTTCTGTGTTTCTTAAATGATGCAGAAATTCAGCGCAGCCGTAGTGAATTACGCCTCTTAGCCATGCTGAGCAATCATGTGGCTCAAGCCATGGTGAAGCAGCGGGTAGAGCAAGAGTTGATGTGCAATCAGCAGCGCTTACGCGCCCTAGTGGGTGTGTTGCAAGATATGGTATTTGAGTGCAATCAGCAGGGCGTCATTATCAGTGTGTGGTCTGGTCATCCTGACTTACCATCCGCAGAAATGTTACAGGGGCGGCCCATTATCAGCGTGCTGCCTTACGAGCTGGCTTCTGAGCTAGTGCGTTATCTGCCACGTATTTTGCAAAATAAAGAAAGTGCTCAATTTAATTGCACCGTTCAAACCATTAATGGCCCCATCTATTTACTGGTACGTCTACAGCCTGTGCAAGCTCCGGATGGAAAAAATCATGCGGTAGCCTTGGTGCATGATGTCACCCTGCTGATGCTAGAAGACGCACAACGTAAGACCATGCTCGATACGCTGAATCTACTCGAAGAAGCGGTGATCGATTTAGCCCCTACGGGTGAGCTGGTACGCACCACGCCTGCTTGGGCAAAATTACGTGGCCTTGATCTACGTGAAATGGCAAGAGATTTGGGCCAGCCTCTATTTGCTTGGGTGCACCCCAGCGATGGCTTGGGAATGGTACAAGCCTTAGCAAAAATCCTCAAAACCACCGAGCCAGTGACGCAGCGCTTTAGGCTGATTCAAGCCAGTGGAGAGTCGATGTGGGTCGAAGCGCGGCTGATCGCCCATCGCTCGCCTGATGGTCAGCTGTCGGCCATTCGTGGTGTGTTACGTGATGTCACTATTACCCATTTAAATGAGCAGCATATTACTCAACTGGCGCTTTACGACTCGCTGACAAAATTGCCCAATCGCTTGATGTTGGACAGCGAGATTCATAGCGCCATTGATCGTGCTCGGCTTGAAAACACCAAGGTGGCACTTGGCTTTATCGATTTAGATCACTTTAAGCAAATTAACGATGCTTTTGGTCATCAGATTGGTGATGAATTATTGGTGAATGTGGCCCAGCAATTGGCCAGTGTTTTAAGTGAAAATGATGTCTTGGCGCGTTGGGGCGGCGATGAGTTTGTGATTCTGATGCCCGATCTTACCGATTTGGGCGTGATGCGAGAGCTGGCGGATCGCTTAAGAAATGCAGCAAGGCAGGGGATTACCATCGATGGCATGGAAACCCAGCCGACTATTTCGCTCGGCTTTGCGGTGTTCCCAGATAATGCAGAATCGGGCGAAGAGCTGCTTTCTGCCGCGGACCACACCATGTATCACGCCAAGCATACCGGCCGAAATAATGTCTGTTTTTACAGCGATATCGTGCATTTAAAAGCTCTGGGCCGTGAACATGTGGCCATTCAATCTCGCCTTTCAACTGCTATTCGCAATAATCGCTTACAAGTGTTTTATCAGCCGATTGTGGATGCCAGAACCGGCGAAGTGATGATGATTGAAGCTTTGGCGCGCTGGCAAGATGAGCAAAGCGGCTGGATTAGCCCTGAATTATTTATCCCTATGGCCGAGAAAGTTGGCCTGATTCAAGAATTATCTGAGCTGGTTATTGCACAAAGCTTTATTAAATTACGCGAATGGCGTGATGCAGGCCTCAAGCAAAAGCTGATGATTAATATCTCGCGCAGCCAGCTGTTTCAGCCGCAGTTTGTGACCCAGCTCAATGAAAAGCTGATGCACCATCGTCTGCGTGCCGAAGATGTGGTGCTAGAAATTACCGAATCGGTAGCGCTCACTGATTACTCGCGCCAGCTGCGTCATTTACGTCAGCTCAACGCTTCTGGTTTTGAAATCGCCATCGACGATTTTGGCACAGGCTATTCATCGCTCTCCCAGCTGCATGAAATGCCTGCGCAAATTTTAAAAATAGATGTTTCTTTTGCCCTGCGCCTACACACCGAAGACGGCCGCCGCATTATGCAAGCCATCGTGCAACTGGGCCTAGGGCTGGGCTTAGAGATTATTGTGGAAGGCGTAGAAAACCTAGAAACCGCCCGTTTTCTACAGGGCCTAGGCGTGCAGCGCATGCAAGGCTTTTACTTCAGCGAACCAGTACCTAGCGGCGTGGCCGAGCTGTGGATGAGGTTGGGGCTGCAGGCGAAGATTTAGTAATTGCTGCTTTAAATTGAAGATGATTTTGCAAAAATAGCCGTCCCTTACTCAGCAAGGGACGGCTTTTTCTTATCGAATACTGTGTTGACAGTTTTGTAGACGGGTGGGCACAAAACTGTGCCCACCGTTGGCTTATGGAAGTAATCCTACCTTCACTAGACGGCTGTCACTTCAGCCTTGATCATTCACAATGCCTAGTCATTAATTATGGTGACGTATTGGTATTTTCATTGGGTAGTTCATCTGCTGTTTTTATAAACTCGCCAATATCATAGAAAGTGATGGGGTAAGGGGCTGTAAATTGGCAGATTATTTCCATGAAAAGGTGCTGGGAGGTGATGTTGCTCTTTTATGCAAGGAGGATTACCTAAGACACGGTTCCGCCTATCCTAGGAAATACGTGTGATGTTTTTTTACGGCAACAACTCCACCATCACCAGCCTGCGATCGCTCCTGCCCTGATCATCCACCACGCTAAGCTGGTGCCAGCCGCCAGCTTGCGGCCGCCATGTGAGGGCGCTGGATTTTGCGCTTCCTAGATAAATCTGATTATCAAACCAGTAAAGCTGCTCGCCGCTGGCGGCGGCTTGTAGGGGGATGGTTTCATCAGGTTTGGAAAGGCGTAGGGTGTAGCTTAGGCCTACCAGCGGCGAGCTGATTTTTGGCGCTTCGCCAAGGCTTGCTATGCCGCTGCAATCAATATGCGGTGGTTTTCTGCGGGGAACGCCTGCTTCTTTAAATAGCCTTGCCATATCGCTGCTCCAAAATTCAAAAACTTCTGTTCTGGTATGGGCAGGATCGTAAGGCGGGCAGACGGCGAGGCCGCTGCGGGTGTCGATGTGTACCGGCTGATGCAGGGTGCTAACGCGGATAGGCGATTTGCCGGGGATAAACCATGTGCTGCTTTGCTGCGGGCAATAGGCATTGGGTAAATCGCCGCTGGCGGTGCAGATATTGATGCGTTTTAGGCCCATCGGTGTGCTGCGTGGGAGGGGTTTATCGGCGGGTTTTGCTAAGGCCAGCGCGTCGCTGATGCGAAAGAACAGCGGGGCGGCTGCATCCAGCCCGATCAGTGCCGGATTGCCTTGCCCATCAAAATTGCCCAGCCAAACCACCAGCACATAGGGGCCAACCACGCCTGCCGTCCAAGCATCGCGAAAGCCCCATGAGGTGCCGGTTTTAAACGCTACCGGCCAAGCATTGCTGCCACCATCGGGCCGTGGATTTTTACTCAGCATATCCAGCACCAGCCAGCTGGCTTCGGGGCTAAGCAAGACTTCGCCATCTGCTCGCGGGCTTTTACTTAGTAGGCCCAGCGCCTGCCCGCTGGCTTTGGGACTAAGTAAGACTTCGCCCCGTGGCCTAGGGCTTTTCTTTAGATAGCGCAGCGGCTTTAAGCGGCCCTCATTCATCAGCATGGTGTAAAGCCCGGCCAGCTCGACCATGCTGACTTCACCACCGCCCAGCACCAGCGCTAGGCCGTAGTGATGTTCTGATTTCAGCTTAGCAATGCCTGCCAGCTGCAAAAAATCGTAAAAGCTGGGGTTTTTAAGCTGGCTAGCTAGCCATACGGCGGGGATATTGCGGCTTTTGATCAGTGCTTCGGTGGCGCTTAAGGGGCCAACAAAGCGGCCGTCGAAGTTTTCCGGCTGATAGGGGCCAAAGGCGCTGGGCGTGTCGCGCAAAATACTTTGTGGGTGTATCACGCCCTGATCCAGCCCCAGCGCGTAAATAAATGGTTTTAAAGTGGAACCCGGCGAGCGTTTGGCCTCCGTGCCATTCACCTGCCCGGCGATGCTGGCGTTGAAATAATCCGCCGAGCCAACCAAGGCGCGTACCGATTGATCGCGCGTATCGACCAGCATGGCGCTGGCGTTCACAATGCCGCGCGTGCTGCTTTGCGCCAGATATTGGCGGATTTGTTTTTCCAGCAGGGTTTGCAATTGCAGATCGAGCGTGGTGTAGAGCGTGCTTTGCTCTGGCGAATTCGCCAGCCTTTGTTCCACCCAGTGCGGCGCACGGAACGGCAGTTGCTCAAGGCGCCTTACCGGCAGCGGTAGGGTCATCAGGCGGATTTGCTCTGGGCTGACTGCGTAGCGTTCTTGCCAGCGCTGCCACAGTCGCTGGCGAGCATCGGTAAGCGATGCGCCGCTGCCTAAACGTTGATTAGGCTGCTGCGGAATCACCGCCAGCGTTAAGCTTTCTGGCAGGGTGAGCGCTTTGGCGGGCTTGCCAAAGTAGCTAAGGCTGGCCGCCGCCGCACCTTCAATATTTCTGCCATAGGGGGCGAGGTTTAAATAGGCTTCTAAAATATCGTGCTTGCTATAACGTGCCTCCAGCCACAGCGCTAGGCCAATTTGCCTGAGCTTGCCGCTGGGGCTTTTAGTATTGAGTCGATATTTAAGCCGCGCCAATTGCATGGTTAGCGTAGAAGCGCCTTGCTTGGCCCCGCCGCCATAAGTGGCCGTGATGGCGCGAAGTAGCGAGATGGGGTTGATGCCGAGGTGGTAGTAAAACCAGCGGTCTTCCTGCAATTTAAGCGCGTCGATTAGCGTGGGGGAGAAGTCCTCCAGCGGCAGCCACAGCCGGTAGCGCTGATCGGGGGCAAGGGTCAGCCGCAGCAATTTACCATCTTGCGCCAGCACCGCCGTCGATCCCGCAACGGCCAGCGATTCATGCGGCCACAGGCGAATCAACACCAGCGGGCTGAGGATCAGTAGGGTAAGGATGAAGCGTTTGAAGAGCCGATGTTTCAACAAGCGGTGTTTTCCTGCTTTAAAAACCTAGCCGATTAGCGAGATTATCTAGCTAGCTTTGCTAGAGAGCTAAACCTTGAACCACAGAGTAAAAGGAGGACACAGAGTGCCACAGAGAAAACCTAAGCTCTCCCTTGTTTTTCTCTGTGGGACTCTGTGCTCTCTGTGTTCTCTGTGGTTTAAGATTTTGCAACTTGTGAAGTTGAAGCAACTTTTTCATCAGAAAGCTTAAGGTTTGCGTTCTCCCCACTCTCTGTGTCTACAGAACTTTTCCGCAGTAGACGTGCAACTCAGCCACTCGTAACTCTAACTTGCCCGGCGCATAGATTATTGATTTCTTCCAGCAGTGCTGTGGTTTTGTCCTGGGCGAGTTGCAGTTGTAAATAGGCTTCGATATTGCTGTAGTGCACGCCTAAGACGAGGCCTTCGTTTTGGGCGACAAAGCGGCGGATGCGGCCTTCGTCGGCGAAGGGCAGGGCGATTTCGATATTGTTTTGGGCAACGCTGATGATGTATTCGGCATCCAGCAAGGCAGTGGCGATGGCGTCGGTATAGGCGCGGGTTAAGCCGCCAGCGCCCAGCTTGATGCCGCCAAAATAGCGCACCACCACGCCTAACACGCCTTCTAAATGTTTGTGCTGCAAGACATTCATAATCGGCTTGGCCGCCGTGCCCGATGGCTCGCCATCGTCATGCATTCCCGATTCACCACCCGCGAGCAAAGCCCAGCAAACATGACGCGCCTCGGGATGTTGCTTCCAATATCTGTCGATCAGGGCCAGCGCTTCAGCACGGCCACTTACGGGGTGGATATGGGCAATAAAGCGGCTTTTTTTGATGATGATTTCTGCGGAAACGGCAGTGGCAATGGATGTAGTCATATCAGGTGTCAGGAATCAGGAATCGGGGATCAGTCCTTAGGGTGTGCGAGTGGTTTTCTTGCACACCATTGCTCGGTGCGCAAGAAAACCATTTGCACACCCTACGAAACTGTAGAAATAGCAGTGGCAAACTAGGAGTCAGGTATCCGTAGTTTATCTGATCCCTGACTCCTGATCCCTGATACCTGTCATCTGATCCCTGTCATCAAGGCTTCACAATCTCCAGTTTCCCGGCCACGCCACGGCCTTGTTGTTTGCTGTACATGCCTTCTGCGTAAGGTGCCGGGCTGGTGAACAGGCCGGCGTGGGTGGCGCGCAGGCGGTAGACGAAGGTGGCGGCGTCTTTGCTGATGCTGCCGTAGAGCACGATTCTGTCGTCCCGCATATCCAGATAATCCGGCCGCCAGTTGGATTGTTTTTCACCCAGCGGCGCTTGCCATGCCGGGCGTTGAGGCGCTTCTCCCTCTCCTTCGCCTTCTCCCTCTATTACTTCCGGGGCTTCTTCTTTAGGCGATGGCACGATTTCTACGCCGCCGGGTAGCAGCTCAACAATTGCCATTTGTGAAGCGGCTTGATCCGCGCGCAGGCGCAGGCGGACTAAAAACTCTTCGCCTATTTTCACCTTGCTGATCACTTTTCCGGTGAGATCCGTGTATTCACGGATCACTTCCACGCCTTGTTTAATGGGGCTGCTTGGCGGGTTTTTATCAAAGCCCGATTCACTGAGCAGATAAAAGCCTGGCAGTGCGCCTTCTTTGCCGAAGCGGGCGCGGTGGGCGGCTGGGGATAGTGCGGCGCTGTTTTCCAGCTTACTTACTTTGCCGCTTTTATCCACTTCGGCCAGTGTAAATGTGCCCGCATTGGCGCCAAAGGCCTCAAGACCCAGCATCAGATAGGCCGCAGACAGCGAGTGGTAGTTTTGGCTGCTGATGGCCTTGCCTAATTCGTTCAACTCGTTGGCAGGCACGCTGCCCAGCTGATCTTTAAAGTGACGAGCCAGCAAATACAGGCGCTGGGCATCGTGCACGGTGGGGTCGTAATAGGTTTCGGCTAGCTCGTTTTTGCCAATCAAGCGCCATGGCACGGCTTTAAATAATTTATTCGCCAAGGCGTCTTGTTTGAGCAGCTTATAGCTGGCGGCTAAATAGGCGGCGGTCAGGTCTTGCTGCCAGGTCTTGGCGTGATGCGCGTCCAGCTCCTGTTGCAAGGAGGCGATCATGCCGCTGGTCATGGTGCCTTGGCGGCTGAGTAGGTAAATCGCGTAGGCACGCTCTCTGGCTTCGGCCAGATTCTGGCTGCTGCCGGTGGCCAGTTGCTCCAGCCAAGCATTGCTTCTGGCCAGCATATCGCGGCTAACCGGCAGGCCGCGCTCGGATGCTTCCAGCAGATAATGCACGGCGTACACCGATGCAAAGCGCGAGATATCAGGATTGCTGGCCCAGAGGCCAAAGCTGCCGTCTTCATTTTGCCGCTCGGCAAGGATCTGGATCAGCTTGCTAAATGTCGCCTGCGTTTTGGCTCTGTCCAGATTAGGCAGTAGCAGGGCGGGGAAGCCTTTGCTAATCACCTGCTCGGTGCAGCTATAGCCGTAGCCATCCAAGAAGCTAGCCAAACCCTGAGCCCAAACCAAGGGAGAGCCTGCCACGCCAGCAATCACCTTGCGGTGCTCGTTAAACAGCACGCGGCTGAGTGCGACTTCTTCGCTGCTCTTATCAAAGCGCCCGACGGTCAGCTTGGTGGAATAAGGCACGGCCGGGCGGATACTGACGGCGTCTCGGGCAATGCCTTGTTTACCGCCGCTGCTGGCGGTAAAGCGCAGCGATCCGGAGCCGAGCACTGCGTTGGCTTTCAGGCGGAACTCGGCATTGGCCTCGCGCTGCCCGTCTATGCTCAGGTTTTGCAGCGCTGGCGAGATCAGCGTAAAGGCGGCATCGGCGTCCAGCTTCAGTTGTACCGCGGCCTTGCCCGGTGCACGCAGATTATTAAACACGCCCACGCTAACGGTGAATTCATCGCCGGGAGCCAGTGCATAAGGTACATTCGGGCTAAGGATTAAATCGCCGCGTACCTGCGTGCCGCCTTCAAATACGCCGATTTTATCCGCCGTTACTGCCACGGCCATCAGCCGCAATTTTCCGTTAAAGGTATCTGGTACGGTATAACTTAGGGTTTTGCCTTGTGGTCCCACGTCGATCAGCCCCGACCACCACGCTACGGCGGGTTGGCGTTTGCGTTTAAACGGATTGAGGTGTTTGCCGAGCGCCCCAGCAGCATCCCCTCCCGGCGCAGCGCCCTGCATCAGGCGCGAGAATTCCGGCAGGATCAAGTCCAGAATCTGACTGGTGCGTACATCCAAGGCGCGTTTCTGGAAGAAAAAATCCAGTGGTTGAGGCGTTTTATAACGCGCCACTTGCAAGATGCCTTCGTCCACCGCAAACACCACCACGCGGGCTTCTTGATTGCTGGAAACCTTAAGCTCCAGCTTTTGCCCCGGTTTTACTTCCTTGGCGTTGGCGATTTTTACATCCAGCCGCCTTGCGTCTAAATTCACCGCAAACGGCACTACGCCGTAAGAAAGCGGGCTCATATAGACTTCATCGCTGCTTGGGCTGCGGATAAATTGCACCGAGATATAGCCATTGCCTTCAAAGTCTTTAGGCAGGGTGATTTTTTGTACCGAGCTGGTTGTGTCGGCCTTAAACCAAACGTGGCTATAGACTTTATCGCGCTCGATGGTGATCAGCCCTGCGCCGGTATAGGGTGCGCGGATATTGATCTCGATCTCATCGCCGGGTTTGTAGTCTTTCTTATTCAGGGTGAGTTGCAGCTCGGCATTGCGCTCTAAAGAGCGGGCAATATTGGCCGCGCCTACCACGGTGTATTCGATACGGTTTAGCTCCGCGCCATCCGGCCCTCTCACCACCAGCGCAAAATCACCCGGCTCTGCTGTTGGCAGCGTCAGATTGCTGCCGCTGGCGGGCAGGCTGAGTGGCTTGCTATCGCGATTAATTTCCTTTTTGCGCGATTGATATTTGTAAGTTTCATCGGGCTGTTTGACCAGTACCGATACATATTTTCGCTCTACCCAGCTGAGGCTAAGCTGCTCTGCGGCGATGGGTTTTAAATTGGGCGCAATCGCCAGCCAGTGCGCGGCACGCTTGGCATTGCGCTGTATATAGCCCAGTTCGCCATCGCTTTTTACCCCGACTAAATAGGGGGCGGATGAAACCAGTACGGCGCTTTCCGCCGCCACACCGCGGCCAGAGCCAGATTCAAAAGCGCGGGCAGTTAAATGCAGCTGATAGGTAGAGCGGGCAAAGCGCGCAAGATTCAGCGTCAGCTCGGCGTCTCCCTGATCGTTGCTGGTGGCCGATGGTAGCGCGTCTCTAAATGGCTCTTTTAGCTGGCCCGCTTCGCTAAAGCGATATTGGGCAAAGGCGGCAAAGGCAGGCACGCTAGGCGTTAAGATCATTTCGCCTTCTACGCGCCGCCCACCGGCCGGGCTGCCAAACAGATGCATGACTTTTACATTGGCCTTGATATCTTCGGGCTTAATCCAGCCTTCTACCGGCGCATTGCTCAGCGTGGCGCTGACCTTCATGCGATCGGGTTCAAATTCTTTGATCTTGATACTGCCGCTGCCGATCTGCTCCCCGCGCTCTTTGCCTTTGACTAGATAAACGCCGATTTGGTAATCGCCGCTGGGCGAGGTTTCGCTGCTGGCAAAATCCACGCTATCAAAGCCGCTGGCCGATAGCTTGATTTTGTCTTTTTTAACTGTCTGCCCGCGAGGATCGGTGATCTCGATTTCCAGCGGCAAGCCTGCCAAAGAGCCTGCCCAGTTGGCAGTGCGGGTAATGCTGTGGATATGGGCCGTTTCGCCGGGGCGGTACATGCCACGGTCTGAAAACACAAAGCTGCTGAGCTGCTGCGCCGATACGGCATTGGCCACGCCGCCAATATCAAAGCGCGACAGATTAAGCTGGCGATCGTAGCGGTTGATCGGCAGGAATGATACGTCCTCACCTTGTTTCACCAGATACATCAACGGCGCTTTTTCGCGGGCCAAATCTTTAAGCGCAGGGAAATGAGCGCGGCCCAGCGCATCAGTCTGGCTGCTGGCCACGGTTTGCCCGTTGCGGCCAATCACCTCTACCGTGGCCGCCGCAACGGCTTCGCCGCTGGAGATCGATTGCACAAACACATCGTTGCTATTGTCTACGGCTGTTTTGGCCAGCACGCCTAAATCAGAAACCAGAATAAAGCGGCTATCGCTCGGCTCGTCTTCGCGGTTTTTAGGTGCTTTAGGATCAAATGGCGTTAGTTTTAGCATAAATACGCCGCGCCGGTTGCCCGTTTTGTCTGCCAGATAGCGGGTCAGATCGATGCTGTCGTAATAAGGCTTGCCGGGCTCGGTGGCGGGCAGGGTGCGCTCTTCGGTAAAGCGCTCAACCAAGGTATCTAAATACTGATCGGCAATTTCAGGCTTGGCAAAGTTGCCATTATTTTGGTCGACTAAATGATGCAGCTGATTAGGCAGCAAGCGGCCTACTTCGATACGAACGCCGCTGAGGCCGCGCGCCACAAAAGCCACTTTTTTATCCGAAGCCATAGAAAGCAGCGCGCCATTGGATAACAGCTTGATGGCTTTGGGATAAGGCGCAACCTGAAACACCTGCGTCATCACCTTGCCAGACTGATAGCCACCAAAGGCTTGCACACCGGCATCCACTTGTAAAAACACCGAGCGCCCAACGGGGGCTGAGAATTTCCAGCTATGCTTGCTGCCGTATTCTTCTTCACTCGGCAGCGCTTTCAGCGGCAGGGCGTTGGTGAGTACGGCCTGCCCAACTTGGCTGGCTCCCCATTGGTACACGCCGTGCTGATCTTCCTTTGGTGTATTGGGCGGATATTCTGGCAGCAGCCAGGCACGCACTTTGCCTTTGAGCGCGGCTTCGGATACCGGCACATTGCTGCTGAACATTACCACCTGCTCTGGCTCGTAGCGCTCATTGTCGGCCAGCAGCATTTGTACCTTATCAAAGCGCAGGCTGTAGAGGCCGGGTACGCTGATTTTGCTGTCTAAATCTGCTTCCAGCTTATTGCCGCCCTGCGCGGCCTGAGCGCCTTTGGCTAAGGTGAGCAGAATATCGCTGTCTTCTTTAGGAACGGTGAGCGGGGCAGAATGGATAAAGGCGTTGAGCTTGGCTTTATCAAAGCTAATTGAATAGGGAGGGACTTTATCGCTTTGGTAGCCCAGCCCGCCACCGAGCTTTAGGCTGATGTTTTTCTGGATGCTGGCAGGGTCTACCGGATGGCTAAAGTGTAAGGTGGCGACTAGCTTTTTAAGGTTAGCGTCGCGTGGGTCTTGGTAAAAACGCGATTCGGCCACATTGGCGGCAAAGGGTGCAGTGTTAAAAGTAAAGCTGTATTCCTCTAGCTTTACGCTTTCGGCAAAGAGCTTTTTCTTGGCGAGCGAGACTTCAAATTCGGCAGCTATCGGCCAGTCGGCCTTGGGGCGGAACACCAGTTTTCTATCGCCTTCCCAAACCCAGCTTCCAGCCAAAGCAGGGGACAATTGCACGCCATCGCCTGCAGGCTGATCGATTTGCTTAAGTGGTGCTGCGGATTCGTTAAACTCCACCACCAGTGGCAAAGGCTGCGGCCGGTCTTTTTCGTCATAGGGCGTCAGCTCTGGCGCGGTGACGATATAGCTCACCCGCTGTGGCTTAGGCTGAGCCTGATACCAGCGCCAACCCATTACCCCACCCGTTGCCAGCAGGGCAACAGCCAGAAGGGCAATCCCCGCCTGCTTAGGCTTGGCCTGCATCCAGCGCATGCCTGCTTCTAGCCACAGTGCCAGCTTCTTGAGCCAGCTCGGCGCTTGCCAGCTTACCTCGCCAAACAGCAGGGTTAAAACCCAGGCAAGCCCGCGTGATAAAAGCTGGAAAGCGGGCAAGCAAATTTGCAAGGCTTTGTTCATTATGGGGCTCGTGAGGGGAGGCAATAAATACGATGAAAACGGCGGGTAAGCACCCGCCCTACAAAACAGTTGTTTTTTTGATTTAAGGGGCTTGATTACAACCCTAACAACTTAGGCTTATGCCATTGGCTAAATTGGAATTTATAGGGTGCAAAACGCCGTAGGCGTTACGCACCAAAGCCGGTGCGCAAGAAGAGCGACTTGCACACCCTATAAAAACGCCACCTTGATCTTAAGTTAACAGGAGTGGACTTGATTAGCCTGCCTCATCCCTTGAAATTGTAAGAGCTAATTCATTGCCCTGCTGAGGAATGCGCTTTTTAAGGTAAAGAGTGTGCAAATTCGCCACTACTTGCATTCCAGCCCGCAAAATTCGCAGTCTGATCTAGCAAAACGGCAATCTGTCTTTCTGCCGTTTTAATCGATCTGCCATAGCGGCATACTGGGATTACTCCAACACAGCGACATGGGTTTTACGATGAAAAACACACTGATTGCATTATTATTGCTGGTGCTCGCGGTGTACTTGGGCGCAGATTTTTTTAACCATAATATGAGCTTAAGCTTTAGTGGTGATGGCGATAATTGGCAATGGGCGAGTAGTGGTGCTGATATGCTGATTGCTATTCCAGTTTTACTGCTTGTGGGAGCGATTCTATTTTTTGTATTTTCGGGTTTAGCGGTATTTATTTTGGCAATTGGCCTATTCGCTATATTGGCCTGCCTATTGCCCGCCTTACTTTCACTCGCCGTACCGGTATTGATGGTCTATTTACTTTATTTGCTGATTCGTAACGCTAAAAATGCGTAGGATGGGTGGAGCCATGAATTGTATGGCGATACCCATAGAGGCTCAGATGGGTATCGTCGTAAAAGCCCCGACTCCACCCATCCTACGGTTTTATCAAGATAAAAAAAGAGCGCACCCTGTGCGCTCTTGCTATTTCAAATAATCAAGATTTAAGCAGTCAGTGCTAGCAGTTTTACAAAGGCGTCGTCAAATTGTTTCAGGCCTTCGGTTTGTAGCTGCTCGCCTTGCAGATTGTAGTTGATACCCAGTTTACGCAGCGCGGCTAGGTTAGCTACAGCTTGCTCTGTACCTGTTTCAAGTGTCAGCGCGGCTACGCCGTGGTCGCGGAATAGAGCTAGCGTGGCATCAGGTACGGTGTTAACGGTTTCTGGGCCGATCAGGTCCGCCACATACATCACATCGCTATAGGCTTTGTTTTTGGTGCCGGTAGAGGCCCAAAGCATGCGCTGTGGATTTGCACCAAGGGCTTTCAGTGCTGCAAAGCGTGTGCCGTGAAAGAGCTTTTTGTAATGTTCGTAAGAAATTTTTACAAATGATTTAGCCACGGTCCCGCGCAGTGCCAGTGCGTCGGTAGTGCCGATTTCTTCCAGCTGTGGATCAATCAGGCTGTCTACACGGGATAAGAATACCGATGCAACTGCATGAACGTGATCAACCGGCTGGCCAGCGGCAACGCGCGCTTCCAGACCGCGGATATAGGCGGTGAGTACTTCGTCAACGTGTTTCAGGTTAAACATCAGGGTGACGTTGATATTCAGGCCAGAGGCAATCAGTTCTTCAATGGCAATGATACCTGCCGAGGTAGCAGGCACTTTAATCATCAGATTAGGGCGATTAATGGCGGCCCAAAGGCGTTTTGCGTTGGAGATGGTGCCAAGCGCATCGTGCGATAGCGTTGGGGAAACTTCTAGCGATACATAGCCGTCTTTACCGTTGGTTTCGTCGTAAATGGCGCGGGTTACATCGCAAGCGGCTTGTAGATCAGGGATGACTAGCGCTTCGTAGCGCTGCTCAGCAGTTAAATCTTGTTTTTTTAATTCTGCTAAGTCACCCGTGTAAAGCGGATCGGAGCTGATGGATTTGAAGAAAATCGCTGGGTTAGACGTCACACCGACAATACCGTCTTCTTTCAAAATCTTGGCTAGATCGCCAGATTGGATCAGACCACGCGATAAATTATCCAGCCAGATGCTTTGACCTAGGGGCTTAATTGCAGCGATTTTACTCATGGGTGGCGCCTCAGTTAGGAATAGAGAAAGGTTGTACTCGAAGTAAATTATCCCCTATCCCTTGGCCTTGCGCATTTGTGATCACGCAATAATTAGGACTATTTTTTACTATTTTTTTGTGGGAATGGGTATTGACAGGGGGGCGTTTAATAAATAAAGGGAAAAGACCGCCTAAGGAGAGGGGCTGCTTTTGGAAGAGATATTTAACTAATGTGACGCAGTGATCTTCTTTTAAGTGCCTTCGGCACGTTGATTTTGGTGCGGGCGTCCCGCTGGACCTTCCTTTCTTGTGTGGCCAAGAAACGAAGCCAAAGAAGGCCACCCCACGAAACACGAAGGCCCCTGCTGCGGTCCAATCGAGTCGGCGGCGGGCGGGATTGGCTCGCTGCCTCGCTCCC
>JANYCY010000019.1 GCA_025360045.1 Janthinobacterium sp.
GGGACTCACTTTCTTGAACGGCCAAGAAAGTAAGCAAAGAAGGCCGCCCCGAACAGCACGAAGGCCCCTCACTGCGGATAATCGGCTCGGCGAAAAAGGCTGCTCGCTCGCTGCCTCGCTACCCCTTTTCCGAAACCCCGAGCCGCTTATTCCTCGTGTCGCGGCTTCAAGGGGGGATTTAAGCCCCGTGCCCCGAGCAGTGATATGAATTTTGATTGTTGGGTTTTAAAATAAACAAAACCTACAAAACAACTTAACTCAAACCCTGTTTTTTTCCGTGGAACTTCGTGTTCTCTGAGATCGAAGTGGTTCAAGATTTGGGTTTTCTTAGGAGTATTGCTTTGAATGATAAAACCCCTGAGCAGCAGTGGCAGTGGTTGCAGAGTGGGCCGGGTTTGAATGCTTTAAGCGAGGCTTGTCCGCAGGATTGGCTTCTGGTGCGTGATGAGCTGGCGGCGGTGTTTGCGCGGCGAGATCCGGCGGAGCTTAAGCAGTTGGTCGAGCGATCCTCAAAGCGGGTTAAGGCCGATGCACGCTTTTTGTCGGGAGAGCGAAATGGCCGTGCTTTTGCTGATTTTGTGCGCGTTCAAATTCGTCAGCGTATGGCCGAACTCGCACTACGCCAATATGCTTTTTCTGCGGCCACGGGCGTGTATCAGGGCAAGGTGAGGTTTAATTTCTTTAATGGCTTCTTGGCGCAAAAATTATTATTTAAGCGTGATTTAGTCAGACAACCCGTATCAATGCGGGCATTTAGGTGCATTTGGCCGCTGTTATGGCAAAAGCGGTTGTTGATGCCCTTGGTAGAGAAACGGGGGATTTATTGTTTTTATAGCCGCGAGTTGATTGCCGGTTTAGCCCAGATCATTGGTCGGCGTCGTTGCCTAGAAATTGCGGCGGGGGATGGCACGCTCAGTCGATTCTTAAGCGATGCGGGTGTGGATATTACCGCTAGCGACGATTTTAGTTGGGGAAAAGTAGTGCAATATCCAGAATCTGTGCAGCGTTTAGATGCAGCCGCCGCGATTGCACGATTTAATCCACAGGTGGTGATTTGTTCTTGGTCTCCTTCGGGGAATCGCTTTGAAAGGCAGATTTTCCGCAGCCGTAGCGTGGAAACTTATATTGTTATTGGTAGCCATTCGCGCTTTATTACCGGCAATTGGGCCGATTATGAGGCGCAAACGACATTCGATTGGCAGGAAGATACAGCATTGAGCCCACTGGTATTGCCGCCTGAGTTAAAGGCAGGGGTATGGGTTTTTCAGCGCAAAAGCGCTTAAGTTTTATGAGTCAGAATGACTGGGTTGCAAGCTTTGCAGGAGCTGCTTTCGTCGAAAATACGATAGCGCTCCTTGTATTTATGTACTTAAATCTTCAATTTGCTGACACTGGTCTGCAAGCGGGATGCAACTTGCTGTAGCTCTTCAGAGGCATGCAAGCCTTTTTCGGTATAGGCACGGCTGCCATCGGCTTCTCTAGCAATCGCTTCAACGTGCATGGCGACGTGCTCGCTGGCGGTGCGCTGCTCAACCAAGGTATCGCTGATGGCACGTAATTGCCCAACCACGCCGCTCATTTGTTCTCGCATGGTATTGACCGATGCGCTGACTTTTTGCGACATATCGCTATTGCGTTCTACTTCGGCCACGCTGTTATTCATGCTGCTTACGGCATCTTGTGTAGCATGCTGAACCTTGCTGAGTACGCCAACGATTTCTGCCGAAGAGCTGGATGTTCTTTCAGCCAGCTTGCGAACTTCATCGGCAACCACTGCAAAGCCTCGCCCTTGCTCCCCTGCGCGCGCGGCTTCAATGGCGGCGTTAAGCGCCAGCAAGTTGGTCTGATCGGCAATTTCTCGGATTACACCTACTAGCGATGAAATACGGGTTGATTCAACACTGAGATGGTTAATGCTGGTGGATACGGTGTTAATGCTGTCGGCAATTTGCTGCATTTGGCCAAATGCTGAGTCGACTTCTGCCACGCTTTGGATGGCTTGTATTTCTGATTGAGTGCCTAGTTTTAGCGCATCTGAGGCGTAGGATGCGCTCTCTGCAATACTGGTGGAGAGTTGTTCGACTGCACTAGAAACCATCTGTGTGGTTTCACTTTGTCTAACGGCCATATCGGCAATGCTGGCGACTGTTTTGGCGTATTCAATGGCAATATCGCCCAGCAAAGTAGTGGCAATTTGAGTTTCTGCCACCATGCTGCGTAAATCCTTTTGCATGCTATCAATGGCGTCTAGCAGGCTTCCTTGATCTGAAGGGGGAATCGGCACGGCTAAATTGCCTGCGGCAATCAGTTTGACTAAGGCGACAACCGTATTGGGATCGCTACCAAGCTGCATGCTGAGTGCACGATAAAAGGCCCAGCCCAGCAAGATGGTGAGTATCAGTGCTGTAATGGCCGCGCCCACATAATTGTTGCGCTGGCTGGTTAGCCCATCGACTCGTATTTGTAAAAGCTGATTGAGTGCCACTTGCAGGTCTTTATTTAACGCCTCCTGAGCATTACTTCCTTGTGAGTGTTGTTGTAATAGAGCAGGCAAAGTTTCAGCTTTTAGGTTTTCTAATGCTTGAGGGCTGAGCTGGCTTTGTAGCTTGCTATATTGGCCACTCATGGTATTTAAATGATCATCAAAATGTTTGCTCATTTCCGTATTGTAATTTCCAACACGGGCCAAATTACCGGTACTAAGGTCTAGGTTTTGTTGGGCAAGTGGCCGGAGCTCGATAAGCCGAGTGGCCTGCTCCGCGTGCTCTATTTTCAGAGTAATTGCCCCTCGCGCCATATGCTCACCGAGCAAATCTTGATAGGCAGGCAAGCGAAAGCAAACGGTATCCATGAGGTAATAGGTATCGATATCTGGGTCGAGGGTCAGGTTGGATTGATCGCAAGCGTCAGAAATATGTTGGGTGATTAAGCTGGATATCTTGGCGTAGCTTTGCTCCACGCTTTTGGGGTCCGTTGCACTTTGCTTGCGAAATTCTTCCCATCCCTGACGTAAAGCACTTCTTTGTTTATCAAATCCTAAATCTTGGACTAACTGGCTTTGCTCGGCGCTAGCGAGTGTTTTTTCAAGCTCGCTGATCCAAGCACTGTCATTGCTAGCTAAGCCCGCTACTTTGGCTGCGCGCAGTGGTTGCAAGCTGGCTTGTAAACTGAGCCATGGCTGGATATAGGCCATGCCTTGCTGTTCGCGTGCAGAGAAAAGGCGATTTGTTTCTGTCACTTTGTAAAGGGAGTAGCCCAGAAAGAAAATACCAAAAGCGATAACCAAGCCCATGACGGCAAATCGAGCAGGATAGCTGAGCGAGCGCATGAATCGTATTAAGTAGTTCATTAGCATGCCCCGAATGATGCTGAGCTTGTATTTTAGGCGGGGTTTATCTTTTCTTTATTTTTATCAATTAATGATCGGCTAAAAGGAAAATTGGCTTTATTTAAGACTCGTCTATTATGGATCAAGGGCCACTAGGGGGTAAGGTAATGCATAAGCTAGGTATCTTTTTATTGGCGCTAGGTTTCGCTCACGCTGAGGAAATTGATCTTCATTTAATGAATAGGCGTGATCAACAGCAGCAGTATTACCATCGTTTATTACAGGAATCATTACAGGCAGAAGGGCATAGCGTTAATCTTATTTCTGAGCCGGAAATGCCTGTGGTGCGTGTTTCTAAATTATTAGAGGGTGGTGAATTATCTGTTCATTGGTTTTTGCAAACAGCTGAGCGGGATAAGCGTTTTTTACGCGTTAATATCCCATTAAGTTTTGGCTTGATTGGTCAGCGTTTATTGCTGGTTAAAAAAGGGCAGTCTGCTGCCTATGCAAAGGTAAAAACACTGGCAGATTTACAGGCAATAAATAAGCGCGCGGCTATGGCTCAAGGCTGGTTTGATGTGATGGTTTGGAAAGAAAATAAATTGCCTGTATATGAGCAGCTTGGTGATTGGCAAGTCTTATTTAAGCTGGTGGCGGCGGGGAATCGGGATGTGGATTATTTTCCACGCGGGGCGATAGAGATTTTAGACGATGTGGCGGCACATCCAGATTTAGAGATCGAGCCTAATTTACTTTTAAGCTACGAGCGTGATTTTGTTTTTTATGTTTCACCTCGTTATCCACGGCTTAGAAATCAGATTGAAAAAGCATTACAAGCGGCGCTGGCCAGTGGTTTGCAGCGCCGCCTTTTCGATCAACTTCTTTTGCCTAAGGTAAAGTCGCTTAATTTAAATAAACGAACTGTTATTAATTTAAATTCTGCTATTAAATATTAATTTATTAAATGCTCTAGTTTATCGTGGGCGTAATTTTTTGCAGCTTGATATCCGGTTTGATAAAGCCGATCCATATTGCTTCTGGACCAATCAAAAACATCAGGTAGATCTTTTTCAGCAATAGCATCGATTAAAGGCACTTTATGTAAAGTAATGCCATTACTATGCAGCGCTTCAAATAATTTAATATCGTCGCGAGCAATTTCTACTAATGGGGTAATGATCGACATAACCCAAGCATCGTATAAATCTTTGGGTTTACGTAAAAGTTTTTCTGCTCCTAGTAAATCAAAGACAATAATTTCTTCTAATTCTGGATAATTTTTGCGCAAATCTTTGAAGTTAAGGCAATCAATCGCCGCCCCTTCCATATAAAAATCACCGTTAATTTCTGTAGGAGGATAAAGATAGGGAAAAGATAGCGCCGCTTGTAAATGCGGCACATCAATTTGGCTGCGTGGCCAGTTTTCCATTTGATGTTGGCTTAAATTATAAGCATTAACCCAAAAATCGGGGCCGCTTTGTTTTAGGGTTTTAAAGTCGATAATTTGTTCAGCAAAGGGCACGTGGGCACAAAGGCCAAGTGAATCGCTGCTTAAATCACTGGGGCTGGCACTGGCCAAGGCTAAGGCCGCGCCATCTTTAAGTGTTTGCGCCCAAGCATTGTTGGCTGGCCATTGCTGCATCATTTGTAGCATCGGATTGGCAGAGAGCGCTTGGCGATAGGCCTCAGCCATGGGGCCGGGCTTATTAAAAACTTTAAAGTTCACAGGAAAGGCGCGGTAGATAAAATCAGCCACGCCCATCTCTTTTAGCCCCCGCAATGTGCTTACAACATCGCCGTTCTTCGGGGCGATATACATTAAGCCCAGTAGGGCTCCTGCCCCTGCGGTAGAGATGACATCAACCTTTACACCCAGCTCGTGAAAGGCCTCTAAAGCGCCTGCAATCAAGGTGGAGTTAGGTGCGCCCCCACTGATAATTAATGCTGTGCGTGCCATGGCTTTCTCTTGTTGGATATTTACTTACTTATACCCCTTAGATTATCCCTGTGGCAATGCAAGAGATATGTATGGTTGGAAATGTACGATTTTTTCATGGAGTGCAGGCTGATTTTAATCTGCTAGAACAAAGTAAGGGTTTGTTTAAGGAGCTTTATCATGAAGATCGAGAGTCCACGCGGCAAGGTGAGTATTTTGTCTCGAGTCGATTTTATTCGTGTTGCATCTGCACAATTGAGCGATGCCATTTTATTTCTGACTTACGATACGACGGATGAACGTACCACCAAATCGCGCGGTGCCTTAATTGATTATTTAAGCGATGCAGGCATGATCACCATGGCGCAAGCGCTGGAAGAGCACCATTCGATTGTGATGTTTGAGCTGGCGAGCGATGCCGTGCGGGCTTGGCAGCAAATTAATGATCATAGTCATGCCGTGGCCGCCCATGTGTTTTGGCATGGCTTACAGGATGATGCGGTGCATTTGGCGGTGCTCGCCGCTAAGCCAAAAGAAGTAAGCCCCTTGGCGCATCACTAAACTTGATATTTGATCACCACAAAACCGTCATCCCCGAGTGGTTTTATCGGGGATCCAGCGGCGCTGTTGGATCCCCGCCAAAGGCATGCGGAAATGGTATTGTTTTTCCACGGGAAATGAATACGAGCTAAGCTCTCAGCAAAAGGCCCAGATGATGCTCTGGGCCTTTTGCTTGCTGCTTAGCTAACTAGTTTCTTACCACTTCATTTCACCTTTATTGACCTTAGCGCCAATTTCTAGTGCCATACCAAGGCCAGCAGCTGGGTAACGTTTTTTCATGGCAGAGATCAATGCCGCAGAGTCTTTTGCTTTAGCCAATTCAAGATCGTAGGCTTTCAGGTATTCACGGTTGTATTGTAGGTGCTCAACAGTGAAAGTTGTGCCCGCCTTAAAGTGGCCTGGAATCACCACTTCAGGTTTCAGGGCTTCCATTTTATCGATCACTTTCAGCCACTCTGCACGCTTGGCGACGGATGCATCGTCTGCTGTCCATAGGTGGAAGTTACCGAATACCGATACGCCACCAGCGATGGTTCTGATGGATGGAATCCATACAAAGCTGTGCTCTGCATTGTCGCCATCTAGGCCCATCACTTCTAATTTCTCGCCATCCACGCTTAGGGTGTTGCCTGATAACTGCGTAGGAACTACAGGGTTTTTAGGTGCATTTGTGCCTAAGATCGGGCCCCAGTAAGCGATTTTCTTTGGCAGTGTTTGTTTGATATGAGCAATAGTTGGTGCGCTTGCTACTACTTTTACACCCGGGAAAGCTTGGGTAATGACTTCAAGGCCGAAGTAGTAATCAGGATCACCGTGGCTAATGTAAACCGTTGTCAGTTTTTTGCCGCTGGCTAGAATATTAGCGACCACGCGGTGGGCATCAGCCAATGTGAATTGTGCATCAATCAAGATGGCTTCGGTCTTACCAGTGATTAGAGTTGACGCTACGCCAAACGAGCTTGGATCTGGGTTTGCATATACTTCCAGTTTTAAAGGCGCTTCAGCGGCCTGAGCACCAGCGATGATGCCAATTGAAAGAGCAAGTGTGGATAAAACAGCAGCGGGTTTAAACATGATTTGTTTCCTTGAATCAGTGTGGTCTGGCAATGGACGCTAGATTAGTTGTATACCGTGCGCAGAAAAACCCCAAATTAGGCGTTAGTTTGTTGCATAATTCGAGCGAATGATGGATTTGGAGTGACGCGAGGATGATGGATAGGCTGACCGCGATGCGGGTGTTTATTGAGGTGGTTGATCATGGCAGCTTAACTGCTGCGGCAGATAAGCTGGATATGTCACGGGCAATGGTCTCTCGATACTTGGCCGAGCTGGAAACTTGGCTAGGGGTGCGGCTCCTGCACCGCTCTACTCGAAGCCTTGGGCTGAGTAGTGCAGGACAAGATGCTTTGCCTCGCTGCAGGCAGATGCTAGAGCTGGCCGATGATGTGCAAGGAATGACTCATAATCAGAGCGTTGCTCCACATGGCTTGATTCGTGTGGCGAGCAGCAATTCCTTTGCGCAATCACACTTAGCGGCAGCGGCAGCGGCCTTTGTTGCTCAGTATCCCGATACGCAGGTCGAGCTGATTGTGGGAGATAGAAGCATCAATCTGGTGGATGAGCGTATTGATTTGGCGATTCGAATCACCAATGATGTCGATCCTAATCTGATTGCTCGCAAGCTGAGTATTTGTCGCTCGGTTGTCTGCGCAACACCGGCTTATCTGGCTCAGCACGGCACCCCTTTGCATCCCGAAGACTTGCTGCAGCATCAATGCCTAAGTCACGCTTTTTTTGGCAAGAATGGCTGGCGTTTTACTAAAAATGGTCAGCTTTTTGTGGTGAATGTGAATGGTTCGATTAGCGCGAATGATGCAAATGTAATTTTGCAAGCAGCCCTTGCGGGGGCAGGCATTGCACATCAGCCCACTTTTAGCGCTGCACGCTATTTAGAATCGGGTGAGTTGGTGCATTTATTGCCGGATTATCAATCGGATGAATTGGGCATTTATGGTCTTTATACTTCCAGACGCCACATGCCCAATATTTTGCGTAGTCTTTTAGACTTTCTGGCCGAGCGCTTTGGTAGCAAGCCAAGCTGGGACCAGTTTTTAAAGTGATTTAATGGATGTTATGCAACCCAAACTTTGAACCACGGAGGCCACAGAGAACACGGAGTTTCATGGAGAAAAACAAAGCTTGAATTCAGTTGGTTTGCAGAAGTAAGGAGCGCCCTCAGGACGCCAGCATTGGCGATCGTTGCGTAACATCAGTTAAGCCTGTTCTTGAAAACCCTGCTTGGGGGCGTCGCTGCTTAAATCCAAGTGGCGCGGGCCGCCGGGTAGGTTGAGCAGTTGTAAGCTCATATCCCCTAATAATTTCAGCAGCGATTTGCCATCCTCGCCTTGCTTGAGTAATTGGAAAGGCTGGTATTGAGGCTTGCTACTTAATCGTTTGAGTAGGTCTTCGGCCGTACCTGCAAATTGTGTCGCTAAATCACTCGCTGGAACTTGGGCAGGCTTAGATTCGGCAGCATTCTGGAAGCTGCTGGCGCTGGCCCCTTCAATAATCGATTGGTAGCGTACATCAATTTCAAAATCAAATTGACGGCCATCGGCAGTAAATAGCTTGCCCTTGCCATTAAAGTGACTGGCGTCTTCTAGCCTAAAGCCAGCTGCTGAGCTGTTGGTGCTTTGCTGGGCTGCTGCCGCAAAATGAGAGGAGCTGCTTAGCTCTGCCTGATCAAAGCGAAACGTCATGCCCTTGGCCGCGTCGCCAAACAGTTGCTGGGCAAAGCCGTGCATCAAATCTTGTGCTAAATCGGTGGTGGCTTTGCCTAAGTCTTCGGCACGGCTTGCCAAGACATCGCTGCTTTTTTGTACGGCGGTATCTGGCTTGGCGGTTTGCGTGATGCCCTTCTCTGCGCCCGCTAGATAAGGGCTGGGCATGGTTCTATTATTTAGCAGAGAGAGCGGGTTCATGGCGATAAGCTCAGTAGTCGTTTATTGCTTATCGGCAGGCGCTAGGTTTTTCTTTAGGGCTTCATCTTGAGCGCTTAAAGAAATGGGTAGAATAGCCAGCCCGCAATTGTTCGATTCTTCAGGAAAACCCTGCATGCTGAAATCGCTTACTCCAGAACGCCGTACTCAAGCCATGCTGCTGGTTTTGATGATGGTGATGTTTACCAGCATTGCAGACTTTATGATTCTGATGCCGTTGGCCCCTGATTTGATGCGGGAGATGCATATTGATACCGCTCAGTTCGGCTTTTTAGTCTCCGCCTATGCGCTGGCTGCAGGTGTTGCTTCTTTATTGGCTGCATCGCTGGCGGACCGTTTCGATCGGCGACAGGCGCTGTTGTTTTGTTATGCGGGCTTGGTACTGGCAACGATGGCTTGTTCTGCGGCAATGGGGTTTTATAGCTTGCTGGCCGCTCGTGCTTTAGCGGGTATTTTTGGCGGGGTCATTGGCTCGATTATTTTTGCCATTGTGGGGGATTTAATTCTGCCAGAACGGCGCGGCTGGGCGATGAGTTGGGTGATGTTAGGTTTTTCACTTTCGGCGGTAGCTGGCGTGCCTTTGGGCTTATTTATTGCTGCGCATTCCAACTGGCGCATGCCCTTTGTGGCGCTGTCTTTGATGTGTGCGGTGGTTTGGATCGGTGTTTGGTACTTGCTGCCTGCGGTAAAAGGCCATCTAACTAAGGGCCAGCCCGTGCAGGGTATGTTGGCGGGATATAGAGAGCTATTTGCCGATCGCAATCACTGGTGGGCCTGCGGTGTAACGGCCATGCTTACGTTATCTGGATTTTGTGTGATTCCCTATATTGCCTCCACGATGGTGAGCAATTCAGGGCTAACGAGTCACGATTTGGTTTATATGTATTTATTGGGCGGTGTGGCGACGTTATTTTCAAGGCCGGTGATTGGTGGATTAATTGATCGCTATACACCCTCCCGCATCTTGGGCTATTTGGTGATTGCTAGTTTTGTGCCGCTTATTTTGGTTACGCAAACGTTTTCTTTATCGGTAGCGTGGCAGTTGTTATTTTCTACGCTGTTTTTTGTGTTTGTGAGTGGTCGCTTTATTCCTGCTACGGCGATGGTGACTGGCGCTACTGCTCCGCAAATGCGTGGCCGATTGATGGCTTTTAATTCCGCGACACAAAATTTCTCTTCAGGTATTGCGGCACTTTTAGCTGGGTTAATTATGACTCAGGCCAGTAATGGCAGAATTCTCAACTTTGATTGGGTGGGTTATTTAAGCTGCGTTTTTGGTGTATTGGCGATTTGGATGGCGCGACGGGTTAAAGCGGTTTCCTAGCCGCCTGTCGGACTGAAGACTGATCTACTGCGAGAAAAGTAAAAGGCTGATCTTGATCAGCCTGCTTCGATTTGCTCATTGTTGCTCTGCTTTTATCAGTCGACAATAATGATTAAGTTTCTTAAGTCTTCTTGGGTCTTTTCGCCTTTGCTCCAGCATACACGGGCGCGGCTGCCTTCTACTTTCATCACTAGCCCATCGATTTTTTCTGAGCCATCGATAGTTGCAATGCGGTTGACGCGCGTGTTAATCGCCATATTTTGTGAAGCAGAAAAAAAGAAGTGGTAAAGGCTGCCTAATAAGCTGATCATGGTCGTATCTCTATAATTTGTAATATTACTACGAATTTTATAGGGGTTGATTTTGTAGTGCAACTACATTTTTGTGTGATTATCTACATGTCATTGCCATGGCTGCTTGTCATAAGTCTTTGATGCATAAATGGTTTGGTGATTTTGCTGATAAATCGTGAGTTTTTATAGGGCTAGAGAGAAGCACAAGCTAGCTGTAGTGAGTACGTATAGGGGGAATCAAATGCAAAAGATCACTTTTTTTAAACGTTTTGTTGACGATATTTTGGCCGAGCGTAAAACCATCACTATCCGTGATGCGAGCGAAGCCACTATGTGTGCCGGTGATATTCTAGAAGTCAGCACTTTAGAAGAAGGCCGCTGGTTTTGCCGCTTGCAGGTTTTATCGCTAACCCAAGTCAATCTGGCTGATTTAACACCCTTGCATGCCGCACAAGAAAATATGGGCCTGCCTGAATTGAAGCAATTAATTCAGGAAATCTATCCAGAGCAGGATTATTTTTATGTGATTCACTTTGTATTGGTAAAGTAATCACAATCCTTTAGCATGCTCCATGCATTTCTTCGTTTGAAATGCTAATTCATTACCCATTTTTGCAAGGTTTTAATCAATATGCTGCAAACCTTAACTGTATTTTTTGGCAATATGCTTTTGGTTTTTGGCGCTTTAATGCCCATTTTAAATCCGCCGGGCCATGCTCCTATCTTTTTGACCATGACGGCCAATTACAACTCGCAAGAGCGGGTGATTTTGGCGCGTCGAGTTGGTATCTATAGTTTTATTTTGCTATTAGTTAGTATGTTTATTGGCAGTTATGTATTGGAGTTTTTTGGCGTGTCGCTACCGATAGTACAAGTTGGTGGTGGCTTGCTGGTAGCCACCGCTGGCTGGCAGTTGATGAGCTCGGGTGATGATGGTCATAAGGCTGCGGGGATGGTGCATGTAGGGGCAACACGGCCAAGTAATGAGGAATTACGCGAGCGGGCATTTTATCCGCTGACTTTCCCCATTACGGTGGGGCCAGGCTCGATTACGGTAGCGATTGCCTTGGGTGCTGGCTTTAATGGGCCGGGCTTGCAGAAGTTTTCTATGCCTTTGGCGAGTTTAACTGCGGTAGCCATTACCTCTTATTCGCTTTATTTGTGCTATCGCCATGCGGAGCGCTTGCTTAAATTATTGGGCAGCACCGGCTCGATTATTTTCTTGCGACTATCCGCGTTTATTTTAATGTGTATTGGGATTCAGATTTTCTGGGATGGTTTTAGCGTGTTGTTTGGCACTTTATTGAGTAAGTCTTTAGTGCATTAAATAGGTAAATTATTCTTTTTACGGCTCAAGGCTCACTGTGTGTTGTGAGCCTTGAGAAAAATCGATTTAATCCCCGCTTTAAAACAGCACCTCATCCAGCCGCTGACTAAAATCTTTAGGCGGAATCACATCGCTACGTAAGATTTTGACGGGTATCACGGTACGGTCAAGCCAGTTACCTCGTTCCACTAAAATATGGCAAAGCGTGATCTCTGCCGAATCCGGCGTATCGCAAATCACGCCCATTTTATTGAGTATTAAGCTTTGTACTTCTAGCTTCAGATGGCTATTGGCATCGGTGAGTGATGTTTCCAATAGCGCTAAGAGGGCATCTGGCTCCAGCGCGCTACGGCAGGCGTTGAATTCTACGGATAATTTGTCTACTTCTTGGCTGAGCTGTGCATAGCGTGGCTCGGCAGGCTTGCAGTATCGCCAGCTCATTCTGACGTCATTTAGCTCGGCCTCTAGTTGGCGCTTAAATTGCTCTCTGGCTTCGATATGCCAAGTGGCATGGCTGGCGAGCAGCTTAAGCAGGCGCTGAACTAAAAGTTCTTGTAAATCATTGATATTTCCTGCCACTTGGCTGATCTGTTGCCCACGGCAAACCAGTACTTGCTGTGCAACATCTTGCCGCACGCTGTCACCACAAACCTCCATGCCGTAGCGTTGTTGAAGCTGGCTTTGCATCACCAAGACGGCATATGCGTGCTGGGCGAATGGATTTTGATCAAACCAGCTCCGCACTTCTTCAGAATGGCTAATGGTGGCTTGTACACTATCGGCGGTGCCAAACGCGGCATGAGCATGTGCTTCTTGATTCCAGCTAGTGCTTGATAATTCTATGGGCTCGGGGAGTTGCGCGACTACGCGTTGGCTCCAAGAATAAGCAATCGCATAGGCGTTTTGTAAACGATCTTGATAACGCCGCGCAAGCTTAATGCGCGGATTAGCACTCTCAGCCAAAGCAGTGAGCAGGGCTGGATCATGTGGGCTGGGTGTTTTACGGGTAAAGAGGGCGCTAAGCGCATTCCAAAAGCTCATGGGCAATCCAAATAAAGAGTTGTGATGTCTGGCTCCTCCAGCTGGCGAATAATTCGTGCAGGGTTGCCCGCGACCAGCGTGCAGCGTGGTACGTCATGCGTCACTACCGCTCCTGCTCCCACAACACTATGATCGCCTATGCTGATTCCGGGGCAAATAATCGCCCCCGCACCGATCCACACATTGCTACCAATATTGACTGGCTTGGCGGTAAAGGCGTATTGCTGGCGTTCGGTGGGATCGACTGGGTGGCTAATACTGATAATCTGCACATGCGGGCCGATCAGGCTGTGGTCGCCGATTTTGATCGGCGCACCACCTAAAATACTCACCCCTAGATTGATCATTACTTTACGCCCAAGTTCAACTTCCCAGCCACGTGATAAATACAGCGGCGGATAAATCGTCACTTGCTCGGCATTAGCAAAAAGGGCTTGGATCAATTCAGGGCGTTCATCAGGCGCACTATTATTAAATTGCTTAAGTAGCATGTGCTCTGCAATAAATGGAGCCGGATCGATGTTTTCTAAAGCGCTAAAATGATAGTAAGTCGTTTCAGACACGATCAATTCCTTGCTCGTTTTACGGTTTGGCTTCTAATGTTTTTTACTGACAATCCACACGCCTAGCATCACAATCGCCGCGCCCAGCCATTGAATCGCGCTAAGGCGTTCATCCAAAATGCCGATACTCATTAAAATAGACAGCATAGGGCCAAGGCTGCCAATGATGGCAGTACGGCTAGCACCGATGCGGCTCATGGCGGCGGCGGTGGCGTAAATCGGTAGCACGGTTGCAAAAACGGCCATCGCAGCGGCAAGGCCGTAAACCGGTAGCGGCTGAACGAGCGCATTAATCGGGTGAGTGACTAAAAAATGGCAGAGCACGGCAATGCTCGATACGGTAAGCCCCAGCTCGGTAAAACGCATCGCGCCCACGCGGGCAATCACTTTGGGACTGAGGCTCATATACAGCGCATAGCAGGTGGTGCTGGCGACAATAAAGCCAATGCCCAGCCAATCTGCATTCGCCTCGCCTAAGCTAGGCGCAATGACGAGGGCGATGCCTAGGTAGGTGAGCGGCAGCGCTTGCTTCATCCGCCTTGTCATTACGGTGCCGGTGAGCAGCACCGAAAACAGCACCGTTAGCGTGGGATAAAGGCTGAGAATCAGCCGCTCTAAGCTGGCACTGACCGTCATTAAGCCAATAAAATCCAGCACACTGGCGAGGTAATAGCCTAAAAGCCCCAAACCAATCAGCGCTAAATAATCGCGCCCAGCCAAGCGGGCTTTGCTGCGCCACAGGCTATACGAGGCTAAGATCAGCAGCACAAATAGCATGCGTAAACAGACCAAGGTAATGGCATCTACGCCGTGGCGGTAAGCCAATTTGGCAAAAATGGCTTTGCACGAAAAGCCGGTAGCGGCAAAAATGGCGAGAATGACGCCAATCCGAAAGGAGGTATTGTTAGCGGTGCTATACATGGATGGCCTGTATTTGTAGGGCAGGAGCTTACCCGCCAGTGCTCATGAAACATCAACAGACCCTAAGGATTAGCAATTTTTGCTAGCCCAGCCTGTATCAGGTGGTAGGCAATGCTCGCATTGCTGGGTAGCTCGGGTAGGTTTTCTAGGCCAAACCACTGCGCATCTTCGATCTCTCCTTCCTGGGGTATGATCTCCCCTGAAACATAATCTGCGATAAAAGCGAGCATCAAAGAGTGCGGAAAAGGATGACTTTGGCTGCCAAACCAGCTCAGGTTGGAGACTTTTACCCCTACCTCTTCATAAATTTCACGAAAAATAGCTTCTTCACAGCTTTCTCCAGCCTCTACAAAGCCAGCGAGCGCACTGTAAACACCGGGGCGAAAATGGGGGGAGCGGGCTAAAAGCAGCTGCTGGTCTTTCTTAATGAGCACCATAATCGCGGGTGAAACTCTGGGATAAGCACGGTGCAAGCAGGCTGGGCATTCTCTGGCGGTTTCTTTAGCCATTCGGGTGGTCGCCGTACCACAACAGCCACAAAAGCGGTGCTGCCTATCAAAGGTCAGCAATTGCTGCGCTCTAGCGGCTATCCAATAATGACTATCCTCAATTAAACCCCAAGCCGCGCGTAGGCCCATCGCTTGCAGATCCGCCGAGTGCGTGGTGTCTTTGTGCCAAGCAATTAATACACAGGCTTGCCCTGCGACGCTGCCAATTTGCACCGCAATCTCGGCATTAGCAGGCGGCGGTAAATCGTTAGCAGTGGGCAGGCTGCCATCGGGATAAACCAATAGCTGGTCACCGATAAAAGCCAAGCACAGGCTATCGCTGCTGAGTGCTCGGTGTTTGTATTCTGGAATAAACTCAATCGGGAGCATGGTTGATTCTTTAGAGTGAGTGGGCTGTTTAATGCAGGGCTTTAATAAGTAGTGATATGCCAGTCAGGATGGTGACGCTTTCAAAGCAGCGTTTAATCATTTGATTACCCTGCTTTAATCCCCAGTGCGCACCTAGATAACCACCCAAGGCCGAGGCCAGGAGTAGAGCGGGAATCCACGGCCAGTACACGCCCGCTTGCAAGGCCAAGGATATTGCCCCCGCACTATTCCAAAACAGCCCTACCAAAACCATGGTGTAAGCCACGGCCTGTTTGTAATCCATACCAAACCAGTGCACCAGCCATAGGGTGACAAATAGACCTGTGCCTGATGTAAACGAGCCGTTAAGGATGCCAATAAAGAATAAGCCCGCCACGCCCAGCCACAGTTTTGAGCCGCTGCGATGGCGGCTTTGCTGTTGCTGACCAAGGGCTGGGGAAAAGAGCGAGTACAGGCCCAAACCACTGGTCAGGATGGCTAAAATTAATAGCGTCCAGTATTCAGGAATATGCAGAACCAGCAGGGTGCCAATCAGCACGCCGGGTAAGCCGCTTGCCAGCACCAAGGCAGAAAATCGCCAGTTTAGCGTGCCTGCTTTTAAGTGCTTTGCGGTTGCGCCTAAGCCCAGCGCGACACTGGCTACTTTATGCGTTGCCAAGGCCACTGGAAAAGCCAAACCTAGAAACAACAAAATAGGCAGTTGCAGCAGCCCCGCGCCACCGCCAGCGAGGGCAGAAAGCGTATTGGCAATTAAAGAAACAATAAATAAGGCGAGTAATTCTGTCATTGGGGGCTTTTTAGGGGCTGTTGACGCTGCCGTCTCAGCGCAATTCTGAATGAAGCGTCAACAGCTCCTTGGGCGTGTATCGCTTTAAATCTGCATAAAAATTGTATTTATTTAATCTGGAGCTACTTTAAGTAGACGAGTTTTACTTGTTTGTCGTTTAAATACATCATTACCACGCATTCTGCCCATGATTTCGCTGAATATTTTTGTGGGTTTTTGTCAGGATACGCAAGTTTTTGATCTAGGTCAGCAAGATGCTGTAGGAATAAAATGCTCTTGTTAAAAGATACGAAGTGGCTAAATAGGCCAATCTTGCGCTGATTTGCCTCGAGCATAATGATGTTGCCATTTTCTTACAGCCGACTACCATATATCAGTCATGAAATAGGCCTAGGGCTGACCTAGGGATAGTCCTAGGCTGGTTTGGCTTGTCAAACATTCGTTTGATTCGTAGCATGAAGATTGTTTCTCAACGACAGAGCATAGTGCTTTGGGTTGCGGTAAACCAATAACAAGACGGGAGATTTACATGAATATTTCGCTGCCACGGGCAAGTTGCCCACTTGCTGTTTTGCTGCTGACCTCCTTGCTCGCCGCATGTGGTGGCGGTGGTGATGTAAGCACCCCAGCGGACACCCGCAATATCAAAGAAGTGGTTTCTTTTGGTGACAGCCTGAGCGACGTGGGCACGTATAACCCGACTACGGCTGATGCTGATCTAACGAATGATATTCCCGTGGGTTTACGTTTTACCACTAAGCCTGCTACCGCCCCAACGGGGGCCGTGTGGACAGAAATTCTGGCCGCAGAATATGGCCTGAACATTACGCCTAATCGTCTGGTGAATTTTAGCGGGCTTAATCCTGCAACCGGTGCTCCTGTTGGCACGCCAAGCACGATGGGCAAAATTTATGACTTGGGTGGTAGTGCTTATGCAGAAGGTGGCGCACGAATTGCAACTGAGCTGACCGTCAATGCGAAAGGCCAAGTAATTAACAATGGCTTAGTCACTGTTGCTCCGGGCGCAACTTATCAGTCAGCTACAGCTCTTTCTATTAAGAGCCAAATTGCTAAGTATAAAGCTGCACGCTCTAGTTTTAACGCTAGCCAACTGGTTTTGATTCAAGGTGGGCCAAATGATTTCTTTGCTTTCTTGGCGGGAGTTGCTGCAGCACCTAGTAGCGCAACACCTGCGGCCATTCAATCCGTGATTGCTCAGAATGCAACCGCCATGGTTACACAAGTGAAAACCTTGCTTGCAATGGGGGCGAGCAAAGTGGTGTATGCCAATATGCCTGATCTAGGTGTTACACCTCAATTTGCATCAACACCATTAAAAGGCTTGGCCACTACACTGTCTGTTGAATATAACAAAGCAGTAGCGGCGGCTTTAGACGCTGAAGTGACTGCGAAACAAGTGGTTATTTTTGATACTTCAGCCTTGGTTGCTAAGGCGATTGCTAGCCCTATAACTTTTGGCTTGGTGAATACAACGAATATGGCATGCAATAACGACACCACGCCATCTGCAACGCCGCTGCCTGGTACAACTGATCCCACTAAAGTGTCGGCGCTTACATGTACTGGCAAATCTTTGGTTGCCGTGGGTGCAGACACCAATTATCTATTTGCTGATGGTGTTCACCCTAGTATTGCTGCTCATACTATCTTGGGTAAAACGGCCGCAGCAGAAGCAATGGCAAAAGGCTTTGCTAAGTAAAACCAAGCTGTTTGAGTGATAAAACCGCGTTTAGCCTTGAGCTAAACGCGGTTTTTTATTGGTCCTCGCTTATGTATCCGGTAAAATTCGCCCATGAGCAAATTAACATTAGATCGCATCCTGCAATCGCAGGGCTTTGGTACGCGCAAGGGTTGTCGCGAGATGATTACCGACGGTGAAGTGGCCGTAAACGGTGAAATTGTCAGCAACTTTAAGCTCGCTTTTGAAACTACAGGGCTAGAGCTCACCATCTTTGGTGAAAGCTGGCCCTATCGTGAGCATGTCTATATTGCGCTGAATAAACCGGCCAATTTTGAATGCTCGCGTAAACCTAGCCACCACCCCGGTGTGCTTACCCTTCTGCCAGAGCAATTTAATTGGCGCGAAGTGCAGCCAGTTGGGCGTTTAGATCACGACACCACGGGCCTGCTACTGATGTCAGACGACGGCTCGTTTATCCATGCGCAATCCTCCCCTAAGCGCCATGTGCCTAAGGTTTATGTCGCCATTACCGCCGAGCCAGTGAGCGATGAATTGGTCGCGCTGTTAATTGCCGGTGTGCAGCTCAATGATGAGCCTGCGCCGCTGGCTGCCGTGCATTGCAAAAAGCTAGGCGAGCATGAGCTGGAAATTGTGCTGGAGCAGGGCAAATATCATCAGGTAAAACGCATGTTGGCCGCTGCAGGTAATCATTGCGCTGGTTTGCGCCGCTCCGAGATTGGTGGCTTAAAACTGGCTGAAATGGATTTAGCTGAAGGCGAGTGGTGTTATTTATCAGAGGTGCAAATGGCGCTGTTGGTGCCAGCACAGTAAAAGATATGGGGGAGGTAGAGATGTAATGGCGTAGTCATTTATTTGTTATTAATTTGCCATTAATTTTCATTACTCTGACTACCTTTTTGCTATTTGCCTAAGGGTATCCCCATGAATTTACGTAATGGCCTGCTTATGGCCAGCATCGCGTTGGCGCTTACTGCATGTAATGACTCTGATGTGGCGGCTCCCGAAGCCGTCGCTGCTCCGGTTGAAGTAAAGCTGATTGCCATTAACGATTTTCACGGCAATATCGAAGCGGCTGATGGCATTACCCTCACTTCCCCTGATCCTAAAGACCCAAGCAAAACCATTAAAACAGCGGTGGGTGGTGCTGAATATCTAGCGACTTGGGTTAAAAACCTTAAAGCTAAAAATCCAAATAATGTCGTGGTTTCAGCGGGGGATTTGATCGGTGCTAGCCCGATGATTTCTGCGCTATACCACGATGAGCCAACGATTGAATCCATGAATGCCTTGGGTTTGGATTTTAATGCGGTAGGTAATCACGAGTTTGATGATGGCAGCGCAGAATTACTGCGTATGCAAAATGGCGGCTGCCATGCAGATGCAAGTACAAGTTGCGCTGGTGGCAAGTTTGAAGGTGCTAAATTTAAGTTTCTAGCTGCCAATGTGCAAGATAGCAAAACCGGTAAAACACTCTTCCCTGCTTACCTAATCAAAGAATTTAACGGCGTCAAAGTCGGCTTTATTGGCATGACTTTAAAAGGCACGCCGGGCATTGTTACGCCGTCTGGCATTGTGGGTTTAGATTTTAAAGATGAAGTAGAAACCGCCAATAAGCTGGTGCCTGAGCTGCAAAAGCTGGGGGTTGAAACCATTGTGGTCTTGCTGCACGAAGGTGGAGTGACGGTTGATAAAAAATACAATGAATGTAATGGGATTTCCGGTCCTATCGTCGATATCGTTAACAAGCTAGATAAAGCCATCGATGTGGTGATTTCTGGCCATACCCATCAGCCTTATAATTGCAAAATCAACGATAAGCTAGTGACCAGCGCCTATCAATATGGCGGCATGGTGACGGATATTGATCTAACGATTGATTCTAAAACCCGCAATGTGACTAAGATGAGCGCCAATAATTTAGCCGTAACGCGAGATGTGCCAAAAGATGCGGCCCAAACATCGCTGATCGAAAAATTCCTGAAATTAGTTTCACCGCTGAAAGACCGAGTGGCTGGAACGATTGCTGGCGCACTGACTAAAACCGCGACAGCCGCCGGCGAGATGTCACTGGGCCGTGTGATTGCCGATGCCCAGCTTGATGCAACGGCAGATAAGAGTAATGGCGCTTCGCAAATCTCCTTTATGAATCCGGGTGGCGTGCGTGCCGATTTAACACCAGACGCGGCGGGCAAGGTGACTTACGGGCAGCTGTTTACTGTACAACCTTTCGGCAATACTCTAGTAACGATGACACTGACTGGTGAGCAAATTGATAAAGTGCTGGAGCAGCAATGGAATGGTGCTGCAGTCAAAATCATGCAAGTTTCTGCTGGCTTTAGTTACACATGGGATAAGAGCAAGCCAGATGGTAGCAAGGTTGATATTGCCAACATTAAGCTTAATGGCGTAGCAATCGACCCGAAAGCGAGCTACCGCGTAACAGTGAATAACTTTATGGCAACAGGCGGCGACGGTTATCTGGAGTTTGTAAACGGTAAAAGCGTGCTTGGTGGCCCGCAAGATGTGGATGCCTTGGAAAACTACCTGAAGAAAAACCCATTGCTTGCTGTGCCAAAAACAGAGCGTATTAGTGTTTTGAACTAAGTTATCAATCACGGCCTTGAGTCGTGAAGAGCTTGTACTAAGCCGCAGTCATTTTCCGCATGAAGGGAAGGTGCTGCGGCTTGTATATTGTCTTTTACATAAGAAGCCATCAAATTTAGCTCAGTTAGCTATGCTTAACCCTATACCTTGGGGGTGAGCAAATGAAACATCGATGTCTACAGCGTAGGCAGTTTTTATTGTTGGTCAGCAGCTTACTCGCCACGGTGGCCATACCAGCATGGGCGGCGGGTTCACAAGGTGAAGTGAAGCTGCTCGAAGGACTGGCGTGGCGAAATAATCAGCCATTAAAAGTAGGTGACCCTATTGCGGCTGGGGATCATTTGCGCACCGGTGCAGATTCAAAACTGGTGGTGAGGGTAGAGGGCGATGTGTATTTGCTGCGCGCGAATAGTGCTTTGCAGCTAGAGCAAAAAGGATTGCTGCTGAGCGGATTGCGCTTACTGAGCGGGGCTTTATTGGCGGTATTTTCTAAGGGCCATAAGCAAATTATTACCCCAACGGTAACGGCGGGGATACGCGGTACAGGGCTGTATGCCGAGGCCAGCGAGCAAAGCACCTACTTTTGCCTCTGCTATGGCGAAGTCGATTTAAGCCCAATGCATCAAGAGTCAAAACGTTTTCGGGTAAAGGCTAGCCACCATAAAGCGCATACGCTGGATGCGAAAGGCGGCATAGAAAAATCGCCACTTCGTAATCATAGCGATGACGAATTGGCGATTTTAGAAGCATTAGCGGGGCGTAAACCTAATCACGCTAGTAGGGCGGGGGAAACCCAATAGGCGCTGAGCAAATAGTTTTTTTGAGCAGGCAGCGAAAAAATGTAATGACCACGCTCTCTGCATGGGGCTTAAGTCACCCCTTGAAGCACGCCGAAACGAGGAATAAGCGGCTCGGGGTCTCGGAAAAGGGGTAGCGAGGCAGCGAGCGAGCAGCCTTTTACGCCGAGCCGATTATCCGCAGTGAGGGGCCTTCGTGCTGGTCGGGGCGGCCTTCTTTGCTTCCTTTCTTGGCCGTTCAAGAAAGGGAGTCCCTCGCGGGGGATTCCCGCACCGAAATCAACGTGCCGAAGGCACTAAAAAGATCTTTTTGACTTTGCTTATCGCCTATGAGGTGAAACCCGCGAACAATAAAGCGGGTTTCACTCTTAAGAAGGGTGCACAACAAAGTGCACTCCATCGGCTCTACCGTTTACTTTACTAGCCGTGCATTCCAGTTTTTTACCGCAGCATCTAGGGCTGCTTTGGCCGATTTACGGCCAGTAATGGCGGCTTGTATTTCGTTTTGCAAAGCGCGCTGCATGGTGGTTTCATCTGGCAAGATGCCTGGCTCTAGTGTTAGCGTTTTGGCGTTACCAATCGATAGCGCGGCGATAGCGCGTGATTTTTCTACCGGATCAGTGCTCTTCGCGCCGGACATAAAGTAGCCATCTGTTGTGGCTAGCTTAGTGGATGGGAATGTTGTGCCAGTTTCTTTAGAGAAGGCCAATTGTGCGGCATCGCTGGTAATAAATTTACCTAGCTTGGCTGCGTCAACAGGAGACTTAGCGCCCTTAGGAATAACATAATCCATCATCCAGCCACCAAAAGCCATTTTGCCTTCGGCAATTGGGAAGGCGGCGATATCTGTTTTAGCGTAGATGGCTTTGCTATCGGTTTGAGTGCGCTTCAGGGCCTGCGGAGCCGTAGTCATCATGGCAATACGTTGCGTGTTGTACGCTGCAATTTCTTGCTCGAATTCCATTTTGAAGACGTCTTTTGGCATTGCGCCTGATTGATATAAATCAGCAAACTTTTGCAATAAAGCGACATGTTTTGGCGAATTAAATACCGCCTTGCCATTTTCAATAACGGGCAGGCCAGCATAGTAGAACCAGTTAATAAAGCTGCCACCACTTTCTGCGGATAGTTTTGGGGCAAAAGCAGGTACTTTGGTTTTTTCGCTGATTATTTTTGCTTGAGTCAATAATTCATCAAAGCTTTTTGGTGGTGCTTTAATGCCTGCTTTATCAAATAGCTCTTTATTATAGGCAATAACCGAAACGGAATTATACGATGGGAAGGCGTAGATCTTGCCTTTATAAGTAACATCATGCAAAGCATTTACTTGGTATAGGTTTTTGTCCGCTCCCAAATATTCATCAATTGGCAAGATATTACCTTGGCGAGCAAAGTCATGTACCCAAGGTACATTGAAATTAACCAAGGCGGGTGGATTGCCTGCTGCAATTGCCGCGATAAGCTTAGGCTGAATTTGATCCCAATTCATATCTACCCAAATAGCATCTAAGTTGGGGTTTTGCTGATTAAATTGCGATGCCATGCCTTTAAAGTAATCATTAAATTTAGGTGCCATATTCATGGTCCAAAATTCCAATTTCACTTTTTCGGCTGCAAAAGCAGGTGATGCACTTAATATACCGGCTACAACCATTGCGCTGGCAGTCTTCTTCATCTTGGTTTTCTCCAATTTTTTTAGGTCAGTATAGTCTTGACCAATATCTGCATTGTGAAACTGAGGCGCATATTCATAGTGTGTATAACTTTACAAAATAACCGTAGAAAAATACATTACATAAAACATCAATAGAGTGTAGATGCTTGTCATATTCCAAATGATTTTTGCTTTAAAGAAATACGGCACTATTTAGCTTAGTTATTATCGAGTAGGCGGGGGTGGTATTTGTGCTGGTCCCAAGACAAAAGTATTTGGGGATGATGATTTAATCATCGCCTCACTAAGACATAAAATAAGGGCAGATTAATTGATTGCCTTCAACCTATAATTGGCAGCTAAACCCTAAGGCGAGGTATGAAACGATGTCTATTTTGATCTGTGGTTCTATGGCCTACGACACGATTATGGTGTTTCCTGATCGCTTCAAAAATCATATCTTGCCAGAAAAAATTCATATGCTTTCGGTGTCGTTTATGGTGCCAGAAATGCGCCGTGAATTTGGCGGCTGCGCGGGTAATATCGCTTATAGCCTGAAAATGCTTGGGGGCGATCCGCAGATTATGGCCACCGCTGGCTGCGATTTTGCTCCCTATGCAGAGCGCCTCGATGTATTGGGCATTCGCCGTGACAGTATTCAGGAAGTTGAAAACACCTTTACTGGGCAATGCTTTTTAACCACCGATTTAGATTCAAATCAAATCAATGCATTTCACCCCGGTGCGATGAGTTTTTCACATTTAAACCGTGTAAATGATGTGAAAGAGGCGATTGAATTGGCGATTGTCTCCCCAGATGGCAAGCAGGGTATGCAAGAGCATTGCGAGCAGCTGGCAGCGACGGGGATTCCTTTTGTTTTTGATCCGGGCCAAGGCTTGCCGATGTTTAGCAAAGACGAGCTATTACGCATGATTTCGCAGGCTAGTTTTTTGACGCTGAATGATTACGAGCTGGAAATGGTATTGAGTACCACCGGTTTTAGCCTAGAAGCTTTGCAACAAGCCGTGAAGGTACTGATTGTGACGCTGGGTGGCAAAGGTTCTAAAATTTATGAGGCCGGAGTTTGCCACGATATTCCAGCGGTTGCGGCGGATGAAGTATTAGATCCTACTGGCTGCGGAGATGCTTATCGTGCGGGACTGTTGCATGGCATCAGCCAAGGCTGGGATTGGCCGACGACAGGGCGGCTGGCTTCATTATTAGGCACCATTAAGATTGCCACGAAAGGCGGGCAGAATCACGCCATCAGTCGTGAAGCATTGGCAGCGCGTTTTGAAGTGGCGTTTGGCTTTGCTTTGCCTTCGGCTTGAGTTGATGTGTGTGTAAGCTAATCTTATCAACTTAACGACTTGTTTCATTCTTAGACAAAGAGTGAATCATCGTAGGGCGGATGAAACCCACGTGTTTTTCAGCATGGCTCGGCGGGTTTCACCCGCCCTACGACCAATATTTCGCTTCAGTTGATAGGATTGGGGTATCGCCCTGCTCATTTTCCCTCACGCGCATTAGCATTATCTACTGTATCAAATCTGTCATTTAACTGACGCCATCCCTTCATGTTTTATCTATATGGTCTAGCCCCAGGTTGGAAGATCCGACTAAAACCATATAAATGAAGCAGGGGTTGCAATGAACAAGAAGGTTGAAGAGAGCTGCAAGCTGAAAAAACTGGCGGCACTGTGTCTGATGGCTTGGGGCATCGCTGCTCCTGCTCATTCTGCAGTAGTGATTAGCCAAGTTTATGGCGGTGGCGGCAATAGCGGTGCGACGCTTAAAAATGACTTTATCGAGTTATTTAATGCAGGTGATAAGCCTGAAGTGATTGATGGCTGGAGTGTGCAATACACTTCAGCAGCGGGTGGCACTTGGCAAAAAACGCCTATCAATGGCGTATTACTTGCAGGCCAGTATTATCTAATCCAACAAGCAGCAGGCACAGGGCCGGGCGCTAACTTGCCAACTCCCGATGCGACTGGAACATTGGCCATGAGCGGCTCAACTGGCAAAGTGGCGCTGGTTAAAAATGCTACGGCGTTGAGTTGCGGTATAGCGTGTAGCAGCTTTGCTGATGTGGTCGATTTTGTAGGCTTTGGTGCGGCAAATAATGCGGAAACCAATGCTACGCCTGCATTAAGTAATAGCACCGCCGCGCTGCGTAAAATGGATGGTTGTACTGATAGCAATAATAATAGCGCTGACTTTATAGTCACCACGCCTACGCCGCGCAATACGGCTACGCTGATTAAAGTGTGTGAAGGCGGTACAACGCCGACACCGACACCGACACCGACACCGACACCGACACCGACACCAACACCGACACCAACACCAACACCAACACCAACACCAACACCAAGTGGGCCACATATCCATGATATTCAAGGCCGTGCTCATCGCTCGAGCATGGAAAACAGCCAGGTGAGCAATGTGCCAGGGATTGTGACCTTGGTACGGAGCAATGGTTTTTATATTCAGGATCCTCTGCCTGATAACGATCCTTTAACTTCTGAAGGGATCTTTGTTTTTGTCGGTAGCGCGCCTAGCGTTGCCGTTGGTGATTCGGTACTGGTTTCGGGTGTGGTCAATGAGTTCCGTCCGGGTGGCACGGGTGGCACGAATAATCTATCCACCACGCAGATTAAAATGTCGGCAGGTGGTGTAAGCAAGTTGTCATCGGGCAATGCTTTACCAGAGCCGGTGATTTTGGCGGCCAATGTGCCTAAGCAACGTCTGTGGCAAGGTAATGTCAGCGATGTAGAGCAGGCTACTCAGCTTGATCTAGCCAATGGCATCGATTTTTATGAAAGCCTGGAAGGGATGCGTGTGCAGATTGATGGTGCTGTGGTCAGCGGCCCAACCAATCAATATGGTGAAGCTTTTGTCGTGCCTAATTATGGCCGCGATGCAGGCCCACGCTCGCCACGTGGTGGTGTGGTGGTGACTGAAACTGACTTCAACCCAGAGCGGATGATGTTGGTGGCGGGCTCTGTGAAGCCGCCGATGGTAAATGTGGGTGATTTGTTCACCAAGGCTGTGGGCGTTGTTGATTACAATTTTGCTAATTTCAATCTGGTGCTAAGCGAGCTAAGCGCCCCTATCAGCAGCAATCTGCAGCCTGAATCGACGGTTAAGCAAGCAGCGGATGAGCTGGCGGTGGCTTCGTTCAATGTAGAAAACCTTGATGCCAAAGAGGGCGATGCTAAGTTCGCCCGCCTTGCTGCTCAGATTGTTCAAAATCTGCAATCACCCGATATTCTTGGCTTGATGGAAATTCAGGACAATAACGGTGCGACCAGTGATGGCACGGTGGATGCGTCGCAAACCCTTGGCAAGTTAACGGCTGCAATTCAAAGCGCAGGTGGTCCAGCTTATAAATATCGTCAAATCGATCCAGTAGATGGTCAGGATGGTGGCGAGCCGGGCGGCAATATTCGTCAAGTGTTCTTGTTTAACCCAGCCCGCGTCAGCTTTATTGATCGCACGGGTGGTACCTCTACCAAGGCCGTCGATGTGGTGCCTTGCACGGAGCTTGCCTGCTTGACAGCCAGCCCGGGCCGCATTCTGCCACTTGATCCGGCGTTTAATTCCAGCCGTAAGCCACTGGTCGGTGAGTTTTCATTTAATGGCCAAAAGCTATTTGTGATTGCTAATCACTTTAATTCTAAAGGTGGCGATCAGCCTTTAAGCGGCCGTTTCCAACCTGCAAACCGCACTTCAGAAGTTCAGCGAAACAATCAGGCGCAAATCGTTGCCGACTTCGTCAGCCGCATTAATGTGCTGGATCGTAATGCCAATGTGTTGGTGCTAGGTGACATCAATGATTACCAGTTCTCTACTAGCGTGGCGCGTTTGAAAGCGGTGGGCTTGGTTGATCTGGTTGAAAGCTTGCCAGAAAACGAGCGCTACACCTATGTATTCGAAGGTAATAGCCAAGTGCTAGATCATATCTTTGCCTCCCCGGCTTTGGCTGCGCGCACGACCTACGATGTGGTGCATGTGAATTCTGAGTTTGCCGATCAGGCTTCCGACCACGAGCCAGAAGTCGCAAGAATCAAGCTACCACTGTCATGGTTTGATATCAGCGATCGTTTTGTGCAGCAAAAATCGGGTCTGGTGTATAGCGCGGCGAGCAAAACCTTTAATGGCAGCCTGACTCTGGCCGCGCAAAGCGTGGTGAGTGGCTCTGTTCGGGTGCAAATCAAGGATCTGCCTGTAGGTGTGAGCTTGGTCGGCGCTGAAGACGGCGTACTTACGGCCAATATCACCGCAGGTGCTCCTAACGTCTTGTCGCTTAAATTTAATAATCCAGCGCGTGTAGCGATTCGTTTTAATGCTCAGATTCTGGCTAATAAGGATTTCAAATAATGAAACACACTCTCAAACTGGCCTTAGCCAGCCTTTTACTTACGTGCAGCAGCTTGGCCTCGGCCGCAATCTATCATGTGGATGTAGATACTAGCTCGATTAATGGGCAGGGCGGCTTTGTTGGTTTTGGTTTAAATGGCACGGGTGCGCCCTTTGTAAACGCCATCATTAGCCAATTTCTCGGTGCTAGCTTGGGTGCGCTTGATGCAGACGGCACATTTAATGTATTCGGAGATTTAAGCTCATCGCTCAAGCTAGATAGCCACGATGCGAATCAGCTGACCCAAGGTGTGGTTTTTGGTAACAAGCTGCAATTTGATGTGGAGTTTACTGCTGATCAAGATTTATCTAACTCCGGCACTAGCTTTGCTTTCTCTGTACTGGATAAAAACTTCGCGGCTTTATTGGGCAATGATCCTAGCGGGATTGTTGTTCAAGCCGAATTTACCCCAGGGGCTGCATTAAACTTTTCAAGCAATACGGCTGCGGCAGCGATTACTCCGGTGCCAGAGCCAGAAACCTACGCCTTAATGGGCTTGGGTTTATTAGGTTTGGCCATGCGCCGCAAGCGTGGTGTATTCGCTAGGGTGAGTTAAGCCTCGCCCCGATAGGAAAGCGACTCCAGCTGGGGTCGCTTTTTTGCATTTGGGCGCTTATTTACATGGCTGTTGTAAAAATGAAATTATTATTTTTACTATGGCGTGTATTTTTGTAAGAAAACTTGTTCCTGCGCAGTATTTACCGCTTAATTTGTACTTGAACTTAAACGCATCGCTTGTTTTATCCTTTCAACCAAACTGACAAGGTTTGCTGTAAATGCGGTTCTCGTATTTTTTTGAGCATTTTGTGCTAAATATTTATTAAGTTTGAGCGGATGGTGCAGGTAAAGTGGCGCATCATGGTAGTGGCTAATACTTTGTAGCTTTGAGCTATGATTTATATCGTTTTTTTATACAAGGAAGGCTGCAAATAGCGCTGTAATGTTTGCAATTTTAAATAAGTCAGCCTTGAAAGTGTTGGGGATATCTCTAGTAGGACTTGGCCCTAACGTGAGGTTTACTGATAGACAGCACTTTTAAGACTCTGTATGAGTTTTCTCTATTAACTTAGTAAGGTGGGGAATCACTAATGCGATTGAAACAGCTCGGATATATTCTCGCTACGGCGTGTGCTTTGAATACGGGGGCTGCAATGGCCGCCGGCAAAACTCTGATTTTCTGCTCTGAAGGCAGCCCCGCCGGTTTTGATCCGGTACGCTATACCTCTGGTACTGATTTCGATGCTTCTGCCGAAACTGTTTTCAATCGCTTGGTGCAATTCAAGCAAGGCTCTACCCAAATTGAGCCAGGCCTTGCTGAGAAATGGGAAGTATCGCCAGATGGTCTGACTTACACCTTTAATCTGCGTAAAGGCGTTAAGTTTCATACCACGCCATACTTTAAGCCAAGTCGTGATTTTAATGCCGACGATGTGGAATTCACTTTCCAACGCATGACGAACAAAAACCTGCCATTTAATAAGGCAGCGCCATCTGATTTCCCTTATGTATCGGATATGGCTCTAGACACCAATATTGTGGGTATCGAAAAAGTTGATGCTTACACTGTTCGCCTGAAGCTTAAAACCGTTGACGCCGCATTCTTGCAAAATATTGCTATGTCTTTTGCCTCAATCTATTCGGCTGAATACGCCGATAGCTTGGTGAAGAGCGGGAAGACTGCACAAATGAACACCATGCCGATTGGTACCGGTCCATTTGTGTTTAAGAGCTATCAAAAAGACAGCAATATCCGCTTTGATGCCAATGAGCAATATTGGAAGAAAGGCGATGTAAAACTGGGCAAGCTGATTTTTGCGATTACGCCAGATGCGTCTGTGCGTTACCAAAAACTGCAAAAGGGTGAATGCCATGTGATGGTTTATCCTAAGCCTGCTGACTTAAAAGCCATGACGGCTAATCCTGATTTGACCGTGCCTTCACAAGCCGGTTTTAACTTGGGCTACTTGGCTTACAACGTTCAACACAAGCCGCTGGATAAATTAGAAGTGCGTCAAGCACTCGATATGGCGATTAACAAAAAAGCCATTATTGAAGCGGTTTATCAAGGTGCTGGTCAATCTGCGACCAACCCAATGCCGCCTACCCAGTGGTCTTACAATAAAAAACTGAAAGATGCGGCTTATGATCCGGTTAAAGCCAAGGCTTTGCTGAAGAAAGCCGGTATTGCCGAAGGCACCGAGATCACCCTGTGGGCGATGCCAGTACAGCGTCCGTACAACCCAAATGCAAAATTAATGGCTGAAATGATTCAAGCCGATTGGGAAAAAGTAGGCATCAAGGGCAAGATCACCACTTACGAGTGGGGCGAGTATCTGAAGCGCGGTAAGGCTGGCGAGCACGACAGCATGCTGGTGGGCTGGACAGGTGACAATGGCGATCCTGATAACTGGCTAGGCGTGAATTTGGCTTGCGGCTCGCTGGAAGGCAATAACTACGCTAAGTGGTGCGATAAAGAATTCGATGGCTTGATCACTAAAGCGCGTGCTCTTAATAATCAAGGCGAGCGCACTAAGCTGTATGAAAAAGCTCAGGAAATCTTTAAGCGCGAACTTCCTTGGACGACCGTTGCTCACTCGACGGTATATCAGCCGATGCGTAAAGAAGTACAAGGCTACAAGATCAGCCCATTTGGTCTGAACTCTTTTGTTGGCGTGAGCTTGAAATAATTCTGCTTGAGTAAGAAGAGCGGCCGCTGCGATTCGGGCGGCCGTTTTTGCGTAAGCGTTTTGACAACAGGATTATTGTATTTGTAGGGCGGGTGAAACCCGCCGTTTACTGCGTTTTATGCCAAGGCTCGGCGGGTTCCACCCGCCCTACAAATTGTCGTATGGGGAAATATCCATGTTTAGTTTTATTTTTCGCCGCTTAAGCGTCACGATTCCTACCTTCTTAGGCATCACCGTTTTGGCGTTTGCCCTGATCCATATGATCCCCGGTGACCCGGTATTGGTGATGGTGGGTGAGCGTCGTTTAGACCCTGAATTTTATCGCCAAGCCCTGATCCGGCTTGGTTTAGATCAGCCTTTATATGTGCAGTATTGGCACTATCTGCTGAAAGTATTGCAAGGCGATCTGGGCCAGTCGCTGGTCTCGCATGAGCCGGTGATTAAAGACTTTTGGGCACTGTTTCCGGCCACATTAGAGCTGTCGATCTGCGCCATGTTGGTGGCATCGGTATTTGGCTTAGCGATCGGCATGATTGCCGCCATTCGCCGTGGTAGTTGGATAGACCACACCGTGATGGGCGCTGCACTGACTGGCTATTCAATGCCGGTGTTCTGGTTGGGCTTGCAATTGATTATGTTGTTTTCGGTGCAGCTCGGCTGGACGCCGGTTTCTGGCCGTATCGATCTGGAATTCGACATCACCCGCGTCACTGGCCTGATGCTGATCGACACGCTGATCTCGGGCGAAGCGGGTGCGTTTAAATCGGCCTTTATGCATCTGATTTTACCGACCATCGTGCTGAGCACTATTCCGATGGCGGTGATTGCGCGGATGACGCGCTCGTCCATGCTCGAAGTGCTGCGTGAAGAATATATCCGTACCGCTCGCGCCAAAGGCTTATCCCGCACGCGTATTGTGTTGGTGCATGCGCTGCGTAATGCCCTGATGACCGTGGTGACGGTGATTGGTTTGCAAGTGGGAACCATGCTGGCGGGCGCTGTGCTGACCGAGAGTATTTTCTCTTGGCCGGGTATTGGTAAATGGCTGATCGATTCGATTTCGCGTCGTGATTATCCGGTGGTGCAGGGCGGTATTTTATTGATCGCCACACTGATTATTATTGTGAACCTGCTGGTTGATGTGCTGTATGGCGTTATCAATCCACGTATTCGCCACGCGAGGTAAGTATGACAAACGCTACAACATTGGCCACGGCTGAGCCGCTTTACAGCTATCCATCCCCGATTAAAGAATTTTGGCAAAGCTTTAGCAGCAACCGTGGGGCCTTGGTTTCTTTTATCTTTTTTGTGCTCTTGGTCTTGGCTGCGCTGTTTGCGCCGTGGCTGGCTCCGCATTCGCCCACCGAGCAATACCGCGAGTTTTTCCTGAGCCCTCCCGCTTGGCAAACTGGTGGGTCAATGCAGTTTATTTTTGGCACCGATGAAGTCGGCCGCGATATCTTAAGCCGCCTCTTACACGGCGCGCGCTTAAGCTTATTGATTGGCCTGATCTCGGTACTGATGTCGCTGTTGCCGGGCATTGTACTGGGCATGATCGCCGCCTTCTATCCCAACTTTATTGGCACATCGATTATGCGGGCGATGGATGTGATGATGGCGCTGCCTTCATTACTGCTGGCGGTCGCGATTGTGGCTGTGCTTGGGCCGGGCTTGCTGAATACGATTCTGGCGATTTCTGTGGTGAGCTTGCCCTCCTATGTGCGCTTGGCAAGGGCATCGGCCATGGGCGAGTTATCTAAAGACTATGTGATTGCTTCCCGATTATCCGGTGCAGGCCAGCTACGTTTGATGTTTAACACCGTGCTGCCTAATTGCATGGCTCCCTTGATCGTGCAAGCGACGATGGGTTTTTCAGCGGCCATCCTAGACGCTGCCGCACTGGGCTTCTTAGGCCTTGGCGCTCAGCCACCGCTGCCTGAATGGGGCACGATGCTGGCTTCCGCCCGCGACTATATCGAGCGCGCTTGGTGGGTTGTGACCATGCCGGGGGTAACGATTCTGATCACCGTACTGGCACTCAACCTAATGGGCGACGGCCTGCGCGACGCGCTGGATCCAAAACTGAAAAAGCTGGCTTAAAAAAAACATAAATCTTCGACACAGAGGACACGGAGAAGGACAAAACCGAAAACACGGAGAAAATCTCCCTTGGTTTTCTCCGTGAAACTCCGTGTTCTCTGTGCTCTCCGTGGTTCAAGATTTGGGTTTGCTTTAACTGTGAACGGTTGATGTCGCTCCTGCACCCTCTCCCCTTGCCCTCTCCCTGAGGGCGAGGGGGACGGGCAGCGCCTTTGGCGCAAATTATTTTTAGCGAGTAAACGATGAGTTTATTAGATATAAAAAACCTCTCCGTAGCGTTTGGTTCGGTTGATAAGCCATTTCGGGCGGTAGAAAGCGTCGATTTTTCGATTAACCGTGGCGAGATCGTTGGGATTGTTGGCGAATCGGGCTCGGGTAAAAGCGTGACCATGCTGGCCTTGATGGGCTTGATCGACGCCCCTGGCCGCGTCACTGCGGATGAATTGTCTTTTGAAGGCAAAGACCTGCTGAATATGAAGGCAGGCGAGAAGCGCAAGATTATCGGCAAAGATATCGCCATGATTTTCCAAGACGCACTCTCCAGCCTAAACCCAGCCTATACCGTCGGCTATCAGCTGATGGAAACACTGCGCCAGCATGAAGGCCTGCGTGGTGCTGCGGCTAAGGCGCGAGCGATTGAGCTACTGGAAATGGTAGAGATTCCTGATGCCAAATCACGCCTCGATGCCTATCCGCATCAATTATCCGGCGGGATGAGCCAGCGGGTGATGATTGCCATGGCGATTGCCTGCAAGCCGCGTTTGCTGATCGCCGATGAGCCAACTACCGCGCTCGATGTAACGGTGCAAGCGCAGATTATGGAGCTGTTGGTTAATCTGCAAAAGCAGCACGATATGGCGCTGATCCTGATTACCCACGATCTGGCCGTGATTGCCGAAGTAGCGCAGCGCGTGGTGGTGATGTACGCCGGCCAAGTGGCTGAAACCAGCCCTGTACCCGCTATTTTTGACATCCCGCGCCATCCATATACCCAAGCCTTGCTCCGCTCTATTCCTGAGCACAGCAAGGGCGCGCATCGTCTGGCGACTTTACCTGGCGTGGTGCCGGGGCAATACGATAGGCCCGTGGGTTGTCTGCTGTCGCCACGCTGCCCCTATGTACAAGAGTCCTGTAAAACAAATCGTCCGGCACTGATCACTACGGGCACAAGCACCGTGCGCTGTATTACACCGCTGGATGAAGCTGGGAGACCGCAAGCATGAGCAATAATCCGATCCTAGTCGCCAGCGAAATTACTCGCCATTACCACGTTTCACGCGGCTTTATGAAGCCTGCAGCCACGGTAAAAGCCTTAAATGGCGTGAGCTTTAGCCTAGAAGCCCAGAAAACACTGGCCGTTGTGGGCGAATCGGGCTGTGGTAAATCAACCTTAGCGCGTCAGCTCACCCTGATCGAAGACTTGACCAGCGGTCAGCTACAAATCGCCGGCATCGATACCGTAGGTGCTAGCGTTGCTGATCTAAAAGCACTGCGCCCCAAGGTGCAGATGGTGTTTCAAAACCCCTATGCATCTTTAAACCCGCGCAAACAAATCGGCACCATGCTGGCCGAGCCACTGCTGTTGAATACTTCTTTAAGCGCCGCCGAGCGCGAAGAGAAAGTACGCGCCATGATGACGCGTGTTGGCCTGCGCCCTGAGCACTATCATCGCTATCCGCATATGTTCTCCGGCGGCCAGCGCCAGCGTATTGCTGTGGCGCGCGCCATGATGCTGAACCCGAGTGTGGTGGTAGCAGACGAGCCGACTTCGGCTCTGGATGTATCGATTCAGGCGCAGATTTTGAATCTGTTTATGGATCTACAAGACGAGCTGGGTATCGCCTACGTCTTTATCAGCCACAACCTATCCGTGGTTGAGCACGTCGCTGATGATGTGATGGTGATGTACTTTGGCCGCGCGGTAGAGCACGGCAGTAAAGAAGTCTTGTTTGATCGCCCGCTGCACCCCTATACCCGTGCCCTGATGTCGGCCACGCCAGCTATTCGCGCCGAAGATCGTGGTGCAAAAGTGAAGCTACTCGGCGAGCTGCCATCCCCGCTCAACCCACCAACAGGCTGCGCCTTCAACACCCGCTGCCCCTTTGCTACCGACCACTGCCGCAAAGAAGTACCACAGCTGCGCACCGTCGAAGGCCGCTTAGTGGCTTGCCATCGGATTGAAGAAATTACGGTTTGATGTAATGCGCGTGGGCAATGCCCGCCAGTAAAACAATACGCCGCCATACCCATATCGGGATGGCGGCGTATTGTTTTTGGTCGCCTAAAGGGGCTGGCTTGATTCACCCTATTCCCCTTTTGATCCCCTCGTGCTCATGTGGACTTGTGCCGGGATGCTCAATTATCTGCAATTATCAAAAAACCATAATTTATGAAAAATTGATAATTCAAGGTAATGGCAATGAAAATTTATAGAATGGCAGGCTGGGCTAAAACTTTTCCATGCCTATATTTTTACTTTTTTATGGGATTTAACTGATGTTAATGTAAGCAAGGCCCCGACTCTTCCTCAATTAAAATGGCCTTTTTTTGGGTAAAAAGGCCATTTTTATGTCCTGAATCTATCCGACGTGATTTTCTTATCTATGGCGGCTAGGAACGCGGTGACTGTAAACGGCTGAGTAGGCGCACAAATTCGATGGTCAGACGTTGATTTTCAGCATTGAGGCTGCGGTAGTTGCGCAGGAGTTGTTTGATGTCGTCGAGTTCGGCAGGCGCGGTTTGGGTATCAGTGTTACAGGCTGCGGCGATCAGCTCGGCGGGGGTGATTTTGAGTGCACTAGAGATAGGTTCCAAAATGCAAAGGGCAGGCTGCTGTGTGCCGCGCTCAATACGCGACAAATTACCTGCGTCGGTGCCGATTTCAAGAGCAAGCTGTTCAAGCGTTGCACCTTGCTCCACACGCAACTTTCTAATGACTGATCCTATGTTCATAGGCCGGATTTTCCGGCCTGATTTGCGTCTGGCGCAAAGCGTATCCGCAAATAATACTTGTCTTAATTTGCGTTAAACGCAAATAATATGAGGTTTATTTGCGTATTCGCTAAGTAGACCAACATGCCAAAGCTGCACTGGATCGGCAAAGATAAAGTCGTCCACCATCACCGCGACGTACCATATCGTGCGCTCGACCTGAAATATCGCTTTGCTGCACCCGAAGGAACACCCGCTAATAGCAGAGGCAACCGCATTATTCATGGCGATAATCTCGACGCGCTAAAAAGCCTAATTCCTGAGTTTGAAGGAAAGGTTAATTGCATCTATATCGACCCGCCGTACAACACCGGTAACGAAGGCTGGGTGTACAACGACGCCGTTAACGATCCAAAAATGCAAAAGTGGCTAGGGCAGGTAGTTGGCAAAGAAGGCGAAGATTTAACGCGGCACGATAAATGGCTGTGCATGATGTACCCGCGTTTGAAATTGCTACATCGGCTACTGGCGAAGGATGGGGTGATTTTTGTTTCGATTGATGATGAAGAAATAACTCACTTACGTTTGATAATGGATGAGATATTTAAACCATCTGCTTTTATCGGGCAATTTATCTGGAAAAGTCGCCAAAATAAAGATAACCGAACGAAGAATGGCGCATCAATCGATCACGAATATGTACTTTGCTATGGATCTAGAATTCGTGGCGATGAACGAAACATTAGTCAGTACAGCAATCATGATGAAGACCCTCGTGGTTTGTGGACGAGCGGTAATATGGTTGGTTTAGCAGGTAAAGATGCTCGCCCTAATTTGCATTACGAGTTAATTGACCCAAGTACAGGGATTAATTATGGATGCCCAAATCAGGGGTGGCGTTTTGACCCTGCACGAATGGTTTCTTTAATTGGCGAGGGCCGAATTTTATGGCCAATAAGCCCAGATGGACGTCCAAGACAGAAAGTGTTCTTGGATGAAATGAGTTCAGAATTCACTGGTTTTTCATCCGTGCTCAATTTTGACTTATACACATATCATGGAACACGTGAAATCGAGTCCATATTTGGCACTCGGAATTTTGATTTTCCAAAATCATCAGATGTTGTTCTTAAGCTGATCAAGCAAGTGGCAACTTCTCCAGATGCCATCATCCTCGATTCCTTCGCCGGTTCCGGCACCACCGCGCACGCTGTCTTAAAACTCAATGCCCAGGACGGTGGAAATCGGCAGTTTATTCTGGTCGAAACCATGGATTACGCCGAAACCATTACTGCTGAGCGGGTACGCCGTGTGATGTCCGGCTATGGCGAGGGTACAAAAGCCGTGGCGGGTTTGGGTGGGGCATTTGATTTCTATAGCGTGGGCGCTAAGTTGTTTGATGAATTTGGCCACCTCAACCCTAAGGCCGATATCACAGAAATCCGTAAATATATCGCGTGGCAAGAAGGCCTGAATATCGCCGAGCTGACTACGCCCGCACGCGATGCATCGCCGTATTGGCTGGGTGTTATCCATGCGGTGCCGCTGTATTTTTGCTATGCCGCCGATCAAGTCATGACACTGGATTTTGAGCTATTGGCCGAATTAAAAGTAGCGAAAGGTCGCTGCGTGATTTACGCCGATCTTTGTACCTTGGGCGAAAAGTTTATGGCGCAAAGCCAAATTACTTTCAAAAAAATCCCGCGTGATATTGCCAAGTTGTGAGTAGTTGACTTTGCTTCCCCCTTTGTAAAAGGGGGATTGAGGGGGATTTGCTTTTAATGCCTCACATCTGCGGTTGATTCGACGCGTAGAAATCCCCCCTAGCCCCCCTTTTTCAAAGGGGGGGACGATTCCTTACCCTGTGTAGATGCTGATTTTTCCATGGGTGCATTGGGCAAATATGTAATTTTTGTGAGCGTGAATAAATGGAATTGAATCTTTACCAGTCCGATGTGATCGCCGATTTGCGTGGCTATTTGGCTAAATGGCAGGCGGCGGGAGATGCGTCTTTAGCGTATCGCGCGCATTGGGAGGCCAAAGGCGTGCTGCAAATGCCTAGCTTTCAGGCTGCGGCGCATGGTGCGCCGCAAATTTGTGCCAAAGTGCCCACAGCCGGTGGTAAAACCTTGATTGGTATTCACGCTTTGGCGACGTGTTTTGATGCGTTGGAGCGGCGGCAAGGCGATGCGCGGCTGTGCGTGTGGTTAGTGCCATCTACCTCAATTCATGATCAGGTGCTTACTGCCTTTACTCAGCCAGATCATCCTTACCGCGTGGCGCTTAATCGCCTGTTCAACGGCCGCGTGACGGTATTAGATAAGGCAGGCTTATTGAACGGTTTTGATTACGATGATGCGCATGATGGCGTGGTGATAGCGGTGCTGACGTACGCCAGCCTGCGGGCCAAAAATAAGGATGATCGTAAGCTATATCAGGAAAATGGCGCATTAGCTGAGTTTGATGGTGTGGCACTTGATGAGGCGATTGATTCGGCGTCTTTGGTGGCCGCAATGGCCAGCCTTAATCCCCTTATCGTCGTGGATGAAAGCCATAACGCGACTACGCCTTTATCCAATGACATGCTGCGGCATTTGAACCCTGCGCTGGTGCTGGAGCTAACGGCAACGCCGCGTAGCGGGGCAAATTTGGTGAGTGCGGTGGGGGCCATGGCGCTACGTGAGCAGCATATGGTTAAGCTGCCAGTCATTGTGCGTAATTTGCCAGACCAAGATGCTGTGATTGCCCATGCGATTGATTTACGTGCCCGTTTAGAGGCTCAGGCTCAGCTTGAGACGGTAGCGGGTGGTTGTTTTATTCGCCCTATTGTCTTGCTGCAAGCCGAGCCTAAAAACGCCGAAGATAGCCGCAGCTTTGAGTTGGTCAAAGCCGATTTACTGGCACGAGGAATTCCTGCCGAGCAAATTGCCATTAAAACCGCCAAAATCGACGAGCTTAAAGGTGTGGTGCTAGCAGAGCGTGATTGCCCGATTCGCTTTGTAATCACCGTGAATGCTTTGAAAGAAGGCTGGGATTGCCCGTTTGCTTATATTTTGGCGACACTGGCGGATCGATCATCGCCGGTTGATGTCGAGCAAATTTTAGGGCGGATTTTGCGCCAGCCCGCAGTGCGGCTGCATGGGCACGAGGCATTGAATATGAGTTATGTGCTGACGGCTTCGGCGGTGTTCTCTAGCACCTTAGACAAAATCGTCGCTGGCTTGAATCGTGCAGGTTTTAGTCGCTTAGATTACCGCACGCCCGATACGCTGGTTGCGTCTGATGCTGCCAAGGCTGCGCCGCCAATTAATGATAAAGATCTATTTGCCGAGCCATCCGCATTGGATTTATGTGCGGAGCCACGCCCGCTGTCCCTCTCTCCCGCTAGTCATGCTGCAATGGTCCTCGATTTACATGATTCAGTGGCAGAGACGTTAACCTATGCCAGCCAAGCTAATGCCGACTTAAATACTCAAATTGCAGGGCAAGTTGTCGAACGTGTTGCGCCTGAAATTCTGGAGAAGCAAGTGAAATATCCTGTTCGTACTGAATTCGCTGCTGAAATTGCTGAGTTAAAAATCCCACAGTTTTTTATGTGTGTAGCGGGCTCTTTGCTTGAGGGCGAAGAGAATAGTTGGGTTTGGTTGGAGCGCGATCATTTGATTGGTCGGCAATTTAAATTGGCCAATTGTAATGTGCAGGATTTTAAGCTGACGCCAATGAATGGCGATTTGATTAAGCTCGATTTAGTCAAAGTGGGCGAGCACGATTACGAAGCCACTCGTGTTCGTATGAAAGATCAAGAAGTACGCCAGTTGAAAGAGTATCTATCCACGCTGAATAAGGCTGCGAAAGTACAGCAAATTAGTGGTTTGGTCGGAAATTGGGTAGGTAAATTACCGCCTTTGGCAGAGAGTGATATTCGGGCTTATATTGCGAAAATTTTGGAACCTTTGACATCTAGTCAGCTTGACGATGTATTAGAGCAACAGCAGGCGTATGTGGAATCGATCAAAGCCCGTATCAAACAAGAAATGGCGGCGTGGTCGTTGAAATGTTTTCAACAGTGGATTGCACGCGGTGAGATTGAAACTCGCCCACAGCATGCGCTGCCGACAAGCATTCATCCGGCCCAAGTGCTGTCCCCTTGTGAAAACACGCTGTATTTGCGCGAAGAGCGCGGTAATAGCTTAGAAAATAAAATGAGTGAGCTGCTGGCGGGTTTAGATAATGTCGCTTGGTGGCACCGTAATTCATTTGGGAAAGCTGGATTTATGCTCAACGGCCCAGTACAGCATCATTACCCTGATTTTATTGTGCGCTTAAAAAATGGGCGGCTGTTGTTGATCGAAACCAAAGGTGGTGATAGGGATAATTCTGATTCTGCGGCCAAAATTGCTTTGGGTGCCGAATGGGAAAAATTAGCTGGACGTCATTTTCGCTACTATATGGTGTTTGAAAATAATGCCCCAACGGGAGCTAAAAATTGGGATGAGATGATAGATATCTTGCGCTAGCTGCTCTGCCAGTGATGTCGCACTGCCATCATGCCTGTATCGGGAATTCAGTATGCTACTGGATTCCCGATAAAAGCATTCGGGAATGACGCTGCTTCGAAAATGGGAAATTAATAATTCCCCTATCCTAACTCTTTGGTATGGGCCCTGCTGCCTTGCATCCTGTCCTATCCACAAGGACAGCTCTCCCCATCTCGCTTATACTTCGCACCCGTCAGAAATATTATCTAAGGCCCATCATGTCCTTTTCCGCTCTGGGTCTGTCACCCGCCGTTTTACTTGCCGCTAGCAAAAAATCCTATATCACCCCAACGCCCGTTCAGGCGGAGGTGATTCCTGCTGTGCTGTGGGGGGAGGATGTTTTGGCGCAGGCGGCCACGGGTTCGGGTAAAACGGCTGCTTATGTTTTGCCACTGCTGCATCTGATGACAACGGGCAGTAGCAAGGCGCTGATTCTGGTGCCAACGCGTGAGTTGGCGGTGCAGGTGGGTGAGGAGATTAAGGGCTTGCTGGCGGCATTAGGCAAAATGACTCGGCCTATTAAGCTGGCGACGGTATTTGGTGGTGTGGCGATTAATCCGCAAATGATGCAGCTGCGTGGTGGGGCCGATGTGCTGGTGGCAACGCCTGGACGCTTGCTGGATTTAATCGATAAAAATGCGGTGCGGCCGGAGTTTTTTAATACCTTGGTGCTGGATGAGGCCGATCGCTTGCTGGATATGGGCTTTGCTGCCGAAATTAATCGCATCTTGGCGCTGTTGCCGGCTAAGCGTCAGAGCCTGTTTTTCTCGGCTACTTTTCCTGATGATGTGAGCGCGCTGGCGACTGGCATATTAAAGAATCCAACACGGGTGATGATAGCGGCTACCGAAACGACTCAGCCAGATATCTTGCAGCGGGCGATTTTTGTGGATGCAGAGCGCCGTGCTGATGTACTCGCTCATTTGATCCAAGAGAATAATGGCCAGCGGGTGTTGGTGTTTGTAGCCAGCAAGCATGGCAGCGAGCAGCTGGCCAATACGCTGTACGCCAAAGGCATTAACGCTGCGCCTTTTCATGGCGAATTTAGCCAGGGGCGCCGTAATCAGGTGCTAGCCGAATTTAAATCGGGCAGCTTGCAAGTGGTGGTGGCGACCGATCTAGCTGGCCGTGGTATCGATATCGACGGGCTGCCGTTTGTAGTGAATTACGATTTGCCCCGCTCGCCGGTTGATTACACCCACCGTATTGGCCGCACCGGCAGAAATGGCGCGAGTGGCACGGCGATTAGCTTGGTGAGTGCTGCTACCGAAGCGCATTTTCGCCTGATTGAAACCCGTCAGAATATCCGCCTAAGCCGTGAAGTGATTGCGGGCTTTGAAGCTAAGCTGACTAGCCTGCCCGTGGCGTCTATTAATGGTGGCGTGAAGGGTGTGCGTATGAGTAAAAAAGACAAGCTGCGTGCTGCGGCTGCGCGGGCTGAGCAAGATAATCAATAGCCGCTGTTGTTTGTATTTAAACACATGCATGCCTGATTAAAATTGCATTTATTAAGCATAAATGAACTATTTCCTGCTGTGCTTATCGAACAATAAGGATTAGATATTTCAGATCCTCATCATTTGTTTAATCGCAGCAGGAGACAGACTATGGCTTTGTTAGATTCGATCAAAAAGATGGGTCAAGATGCTAGTAAATTGCTAGCCAATGAAGTAACTAAATTTAAAAATAAAGATTTTTTAAATGCGGTGATTGCAGGATGTGCTTTAGTTGCCAGCAGTGATGGCACGATTAGTGCCGATGAAAAGCGTAAAATGCTTGGCTACATTCATCATTCGGATGAATTAAAGGCTTTTGATCAAGCTGATGTGATTGATTCATTTAATAAAGTAGCTTTAAAGTTTGATTTCGATTATGAAATAGGCAAGGCAGAAGCATTAAAAACAATTGCTAAATTAAAAGGCAATCCTGATGCGAGTAAATTGATGATTCGCGTTTGCTGTGCAATTGGTGCTGCCGATGGTGATTTTGATGCCAATGAAAAGAAAATGGTCATTGCCATTTGCCATGAGTTGGGGATCAATGAGGCCGAGTTTGATTTGAAGTAAATATATTTAAGATGAAAACCTGCTTTGGCAGGTTTTTTTTGGTCTAAAGAAAGTAAATTGAGGATATATTTCGTTTTATTTGAGTGCCAGTAAGTAATATAAAAGATATGTCGATGGATTCTTGCTTTACTCTTGCCAGTTGCTCTAAAAATACCCAATATGAGGTGAGTCAATGCCAACTGGTGCAAATTCGCCAGCGCTAGGATCTATTGGGAGAGGTGCCGTGAGCAGTTTCAGAATCAATACAGATCGCTTGCTAGAGGTTGATTTGCAGAATGAAAAAGTGCTGGCGATTGCCGGTGCGATGGTGGCCTACACCGGCACGATGAAGTTTGAAAAAGCTATTTTGGGCGGCGAAGGGTTGTTTGGTGCGCTAAAGCGCAAGGTCACCAATGAGGGCATGTCGCTCATGCAAACCGTTGGTACGGGCAAAGTATTTTTTGCCCATAATGCGGCCGAGATTGCGGTGATTCCGCTGGCAAATGAAAAGTTATTTATTGAAAGCAGCAGCTTATTGGCTTACGACGCTGGCCTTAAAACCAATACCTCTTTTGCTGGCCTGCGCGGGGCTGCATCGGGGCAGGGCTTGTTTACCACCACGGTAGAAGGCAGCGGCAATATCGCGGTGATTTCGCGTGGCAATCTGATTACGCTGGAAGTAGGGCCCAATTACCCCTTGTTTGTGGATCCGGATGCCTTTATTGGCTACAAGGGCAATATCTCGCAAGAGTTTGTGTTTGATGTGAACTGGCGAACGATGGTGGGCGAGGCATCGGGCGAATCTTATCAATTCAAGTTTACCGGTCAGGGCGTGGTGTATATCCAGCCTGCTGAACGATAAAACTAGCCTGCCATTTAAGGATTAAGCCATGCCTTCTTACACGCAAATCAATGAAAAACTGATTGAAATCACCCTGAATAACGAAGAAGTCTTTGCCAAAAAAGGCTCAATGATTGCTTATCAGGGTAAGGTGAATTTCGCCCGTTCTTTTCTGGCCGGTGGCGGAGTGCAAGACCTGGCGATGCGCACGGTAACGAGCGAAAGCAATGCCGTGATGGTGGCAAAAGGATCGGGAAAAGTTTATTACGGGCACAATGGATTATTTGTCAGCATTATTCAGGTCAATAATGAGATGGTGTATGTAGAGAGCGAAACACTGCTCGCCTACGATGCACGGCTTACCGTTGGCACGATGTTTTTGGGCAATCAGGGCGGCGTGCAGAGCATGGTGCGCGGCGCGGTGAGCGGGCAGGGTTTGTTTACTACCACCTTGCAAGGCACGGGCGAAATGGCGATTTTATCGGATGGTAATGCGATTGCTTTGCCAGTCACTGCCGAGCAGCCGGTGTTTGTCGATCCTAATGCCTATATCGGCCACAAAGGAAATCTGACTTCTGCCATTGTGACCGATTTAAATTGGAAAACTTTTGTTGGGCAGGCTTCGGGCGAATCCTACCAAGTGAAGTTTATGGGGCAGGGCACGGTTTATATTCAGGCGAGTGAAAGATAATGACTATTTATAATCCCGGTAATTTACCTAAAAACGATAATCTAAATCGCTTTGCCTTTGTGGTGGATGTGGCCGACGAGATTTTTATTCGTAAAGGGAAAATGATTGCGTTTTATGGGCAGCTGCAATTTAATGCGCTAGGCTCTAGCCTGCTCGATATCTTAGTCAAAGAGTCATTTAATTCGCCGCTCTATATTAATCATTTCGTCGTGGCTAAGGGGCAAGGGCAGTTGATTTTGGGTGATAACGGTAATGATATCGCCTGCTATGATCTTGAAGACGCCAATATGACCATTAAGGCCAGCCATTTGCTGGGCTTTAGTAAAAATATTATTTGCCAAGAATCAACCATGCCAGGTTTCTTAACTTTAATGGGCAATGGCAAATTAATTGCCTCAAGCAATGGCCCAGTGCACTTTTTAGATTTGCCATGCCGCGTTGATGAGCAAGCGATTCTAGGCTGGGCAGATTGCCCTAGCCCGTCTTATCGCTATGATTATGAACATGTTACTGGCGTATTGTCGGCGGTGGGTGCGATGACAAATATCACTTTATCTGGCGAAGAAAAGCAGATTGATTTTAGCGGCCAAGGCACAGTGCTGATTCAATCCTCCGAGTTTGGATTAAATGATCACTCTGCTCTGGCGCATATCATTTCACAATTGCCATTTTTAAATAAAAGTGAATTGGGCAGCCTGAATTCATTTGTTGCGCAGAATTTGAAGGCTTAAGGCTGTAGGGTGGATTCTATGCCATAAGTATCTACACCAGTCAGCACACTTGTTCCCCCTTTGTAAAAGGGGGGCAGGGGGGATTTGCAGTTGATGTTGGGCTGAAATTAGCAAAAAACCAAAGGCAAATCCCCTTCTGGCAAAGGGGGGGCTGCAGCATTGAAGTGCTGCCATTAATTTGTGTAGATACCTATGGGCTCTTTGCCCACCCTAAATTCAATTACCAAATATTTACCCGTTTCTCCTCGCTTCTTAATGTCGATTTGTCGCATGAAAATGCAGCAGCAAATTCTGGCATATTGGCAAAAGGTGCAATCACCCGGTATTTTTCTGGCGCATGTGGATCGGTTAAGATTTGTAGGCGCAATTCTTCTGGCCGAGTATTACTTCTAAAGCTTTGTGCATTGGCAACAAAGAAGCGTTGCTCTTGGGTAAGTCCCTCTATTTTTTCTGCTTGCGGCTTAGTTGCTAGGGATTTTTTTAAAGCTTGAAAAGCGATTTTTAAGCCACCTAGGTCCGCAATATTTTCACCTGCGGTGAGCTTGCCATTGATATGCAGCTTATCAATGGGATTAAATTCATCAAATTGTTTTTCTATTCTTGCAACTCGGGCAGTAAAGTTTTTTTTGTCGTCTTTAGTCCACCAACTTTTTAAATTACCATCACCATCAAACTGGCTGCCTTCATCATCAAAAGCATGAATTAATTCATGGCCAATAGTGGCTCCGGTATTGCCATAATTACTGGCGGTATCTGCACCCATATGAAAGAGTGGTGCTTGCAAAATACCCGCAGGAAACACCATTTCATTCATGGTTGGGTTGTAATAGGCATTAACGGTGGAAGGCGTCATTCCCCATTCGTTTCTATCGATTTCCTTGCCTAATTTAGCAAGTTGACGCTTAAATTCAAACGCATGGCTGCGGCGGATATTGGCCGCATAAGATTCTTTATCAATTTGTAAATTACTATAATCTCGCCAAGTATCTGGATAGCCTATTTTGACAACGACTTTATCGAGCTTTTTCAATGCCTGCTCTTTAGTGGCCGCGCTCATCCATTCTAAATTCTTTATTTGATCTGCGATTGCTAGCTTAATATTTGTAACCATTTCTAGCGCTTCGGTTTTGGCTGCAGGGCTAAAGTATTCTGCAACGTACAGCTCCCCTAGTGCTTCGCCTAGGCTTTGATCTAGACTTTTTAATACCCGCTTCCAGCGTGGCCTTAATTCTTTTGTGCCAGATAGGGTTTGGCTATAAAAAGTAAAATCGGCATTTACAAATGCAGATGAAAGATATTTTGCTTGAGTATGAGCTAAGTGCCAGCGTAAATAGGTTTTCCAATCGTCTAAAGATACTGAGCTAACTGTATTACTGATATGGCTAAAGAATTTAGGCTGGGAAATATTCATATCTGTGGGGCTGCTAATGCCAATCGCTTCAAAATAAGCCTGCCAAGCCAAATTGGGGCTTATTTTTTGCAAACCTTTTAGGGTGAGCAAATGGTAAGTTGCTTCAGGATCGCGTTGCTCAACTTTTGTCATTGATGCACGAGCAAGGCCTGTTTCTAAACGCAGCACACGAATAGCGTTTTTTTCGGCAGCCTGTGGCTTATCGCCTAGTAGGCCAAATATTTCTACTAAGTGGGCCTTATATTGTTGGCGTAATTTTGTATGCTTGCTATCGGTTTTTAGATAGTAATCTCGATCAGGTAAGCCCAAACCACCTTGAGATAAATCTATGATATAGCGCAGTGAATTTTTTGCGTCTTGGCTCACATCCAAATTAAATAGTGGATTAATCCCTTCTTTATGTAATTGCGCTAAAACCTGAATCAGGTCTGTCTGCGTTTGAATTGCCGCGATCTGAGCTAAGTGCTCTGCCAGTGGTTTAGCGCCTTCAGCTTCTAAACGTGCTTCATCCATGCCGCTTAAATAAAATGCCCCGACTTTTTGTGTGGAAGGGTTGCTGCTATTTGATTTAGCCGCAGATTCAATAATATTTTTAAGTGCTGTGAGATTGCGTTCAGAAACCTCATCATAAGCCCCATATCGAGCGCGATCTGCTGGCACAGGGTGATTTGCCAGCCAATGTCCATTGGCATATTGATAAAAATTGCTGCAAGGATCCGCCGATCTATCCATGGTATTGGCTTCTATCACTAAATTATTAGCATGGCTGAATGCGGAGCCAGCAATAAATAGCGCAGCAATGGCGGCGCGAATTGGATTAGGCATGGGGCATCTTATTCATTAATGGATTAGCCCTAAATTTACGTGGCCATGCTATTTAAATATATTGGGGAATAACGGAAGTGTATAAAAATGGCCACTCAAGTGAGTGGCCATTTTTAATTCTCTGGTTCATTGACGATTAGAGAAAGTAAACCGGGAAAGCGTTGTTCAATGTCGATACGACGCAGGCAGGCAAGGCTCTTATTGCCATGATCGACCTGCCGGATTAAGCCAGCTTCGCGCAGTGTACGAAAGTGGTGGGAGCGGGTGGTTTTACTTAGCGTTAAGCCAAAGGATGAGCAGTGTCGCTCCGCACTATCCACATCAAGTAGCAGGGCTTTAATGATTTTTCGTCTTGTTGAATCAGCCAATGCCGCGAGCACTACGCCCAGTGTCATTTCTTCTAGCTCAGGGTGTCCTTTATCGTCAGGCACGACAGCTCCTTGTAAATTTATTTGACATTTTTAGTACGTAAAGAGTAAGGTCATCATGGTAGGTTCTATTTTTATAGAACCTACTTAGTTTATGGAACCATTGCCTTACAATGTCAAAATATAAAAATATAGTACAGCCTAAATTTTGTTAATAGGGATGGAGTTAGCATGACGAGCAAGTTTAACACGCATCAAGCATTAAATTATTCCGATGAAAATACGGTTCCTCGCCATATGGTACATAGGGCTGCTGTGAGTGAAGTTTTTTTAACAGGCGCTATCCAATGTGCTGATTTGCACTTTCAGTGCACTGCACAATTGCCTCGTGCGCACAGTTATTTTAATGACCATACTCATCGCGAGCGACATTACGATATGTTGTTGTTGCTTGAAGTCTTTCGTCAAACTTCTATTTATGTATCGCATTCTTTCTTAAATGTGGAGCTTAGTAATAAGTTTATTTACATGGACAGCGATACACGCGTGTTAAACCGCGAAGCCTTGGTTGTTGGAGATCGACCTGCTTCTGCAGTGGTTGATGTCAAGATTGTGGATGAGTATTACCGCAATGGTATTCGCTCGGGCGTGACTTTGGATATGACCATGTTGCTTAACAATGATGCCGTTGCTCATAAACGAATGGGTATTCGTTGGATGGATAGTGACACTTGGGCGCGGATGCGAGTCAAAGGGATGGGCTTAGTTCCCGTGGAAGTAGATTTGAGCGTTCAATTGCCTGAACCAACAAAGCCACTTATGGTGGGCCGCCAGAGCCCAACAAATGTTGTGATCGGTCAAGAGCAGTTCGAGCTAGAGGGTGAATTTCATACTAAATTAATTGTCGATCAGAATAATGCAGGTATTTTTGATCACCCTCTTGATCATATCCCAGGAATCTTGCTTCTTGAAGGATTTAGGCAAACAGGGTTGATTGTTGCTAATCGTTATCAAGGCATTAGCCCTGATGAGATCTTATTGTCGCGTTGCCAAGTGCGCTTTACTCGTTTTGGAGAGTTTGGCTTAAATACTCGCTGTCGAGTAACAAGTGAGTCGGTGTGTTTAGCTGATGATCAAGAAACAGTGATGATGTCTATGGTCATTGAGCAAGAAGGGGTTGCTATCGCAACTGCTTCACTCGAATTTTTCTCTGTGAATAATCAAAATCATCTGCACATTAATCCCCGTGTTTTTGCTGTAGAGGGGGTATGAAATGCCAGCATTAAAAATGATTTGGTTCGATTTTGGTGGTGTACTTTCTCCTCCGATTGTAGATCTGTTTAAGCAATATGAAAGAAAAACAGGACTAGAGCCAGAGGTTCTTCAACAAGCAATGAAAGATGTTGCTGATGATATGAACGTACCTATGTTAGCTCCGCTTGAGAATGCACTTCTTAGCGAATATGAATGGGGGCAGCGCCTAACCGCAGCGCTGCGCAAGCGATATCCAAAGATCGATTTGTCCTCAGCTCAATTAACAAAGTTTGGGGAGCAATGGTTCAATGGAGTTAAGGCCAATAGTGTGATGATCTCCGCTGTATATCGGCTGAAAGCTGCGGGATACATGGTCGGTATCCTGACGAATAACGTTCTTGAATGGGAGCCATTTTGGCGGCAAATGGTGGGCTTGGATGGGGTGGTTGATCATATTGTTGATTCTTGCAAAGAGGGATGTCGCAAGCCTGATGAGCGTTTCTTTACTCTGGCTTGCCAGCGTACCGGTGTGGAGCCTGCACACAGCTTGTTGATTGATGATGTAGAGGAGAATATTGAATCTGCTGCAGGAATGGGCTGGCAAACACTGCATTTTATTAATAATTTTGATGTCCTTAGTATCTTAGAGCAGAAAACTGGTGTGATTCTTCAATCTCTTCTGGATGTGACTGCCGAATGAACATTGCCACCAAGATTAAAAACACCATTAATGTAACTAATATTCCAAATTTAGATTTTGCTTCAGTATTTGAGGTAACTACTCCTCTTGATGGCATGGCTCGAATTATTTTACCGAGTGGTCATCTAGCTTATCATCTAACCAAATATCAAGAAGTACAGCAGGTTTTGATGGATAAGCGTTTTATACGAAGTCCATGCAACGAAGAAGGGGGGGCGAGTTTTCTGCCAACAATAACTCCCCGTGAATTATTGCTCAACAATGATGCTCCTCACCATGCTCGATTACGGAAGGTAGTAGTAAAAGATTTTAGCCCCAGTGGAGTGGCAGTACTCAAGGATAAAGTTGTGCAATTAACTCATGCTCGTTTAGATGAGATGATAAAGCTGGGTGATGCTGCGGACTTGTTCTCTCTGGTTCTTGATCACATCCCTTCTGAATTGGATTGCTACTTGATGGGGATTCCACTGGAGGATCGAGCTTTTTATCGACCTCTGACACAGGTTGTTCAGATAGGGGCCCGTGAAGATATCCCTGAACTTTTACGTCAATTTTGGTTGGTTTATCATTACTTAATGGATTTAGTCACAGGACGGCGAGCAAGCTACCCTGATGGATTGATTCAGAGATTTGTTGCTGACCGAGATGACAGCACTCCATCGCTTACTGATGAAGAGCTGGTGGGCGTCTTGCTCGGCGTGCTAATCGGTGGTGATCAGAACATTCTAAGCGTGATGACTAAAGTTATATACGCACTTTTGGCTGCACCAACACTTTGGCAATCATTGGTAGAAGACCCTGCGTTAATTCCTTGTGCCGTTGAAGAATTATTAAGATTAATTCCAATAGGAAATATTTCAACTTTTCCTCGAATAGCTAGTGCTGATGTTGAGGGTAGCTGGGGGAAAATAGAGTGTGGCAGTGTTGTTTATGCGGATGTGCATGCTGCCAATCGGGACCCTTCTGTTTTCCCTGATCCTCTGACTATCCAACTAAACCGTAATAATGCGAAGCACTTGCAGTTTGGGTATGGAATGCACAACTGCATGGGTGCTGCTTTGGCACGTATGGAAATTTCTACGGTGCTAGAAATACTCATCGAGCGGATACCAAGCTTGCAACTTGCTATACCTGCTGAAGAGGTGCCTTGGGTACATGGCACCATCTTACGTCGCCCAACTAGTTTGCCAGTGCGCTGGGCTCCATTTCGTTAAGTTTGAACTAGGAAAATTCTTTGAAAAATTCATTCTCAGATAAAGGCTTGCTAGCCGTTATTTTGCTGGCTATTTTTGTGGTTCCTAGTTCTATTTCCGGTACTGCTGTGGCTTTACCCGCGATAGGAATTGACACCCACGCATCATTAACTAGCCTGCAATGGGTCGTTAATGCCTTTAACTTAACCTTTGCTTGCTTTACTTTGGCATGGGGTGCTTTGGCTGATAAATTTGGTCGTAAACGCTGCTTTATGAGCGGGGCCGTGTTGTATTCCCTTGCTTCTTTATTGTCGGCGCTTGCGGTAAACCCAATGATGCTGGATGTAGCAAGAGCGCTGGCGGGTGTTGGGGCTGCGGCTATTTTCTCCTGCGGTATCGCTATTTTATCGACTCATTTTGATGGTCCTGCTCGGATGCGTGCTTTTGCATTATTTGGGACGGTTGCTGGGCTTGGCGTCAGTCTTGGGCCGACAATCTCGGGTCTGTTGCTTGATAGCGTAGGTTGGCGTGCGATTTTTTGGACACATACAGTGGCCTTAGTCTTGGTGCTCTTAGGTAGCCCTTTGATTCACCGTGATAGCCCATCAAAACAAGCGCTTAGCCGCTTTGACTCTTTTGGTGCCTTATTGTTTATTTTGTCTTTGTTTGCACTGATGATGGCAATCGTTCAAGGTTCACAGTGGGGATGGGGCAGTGGCGGCGTACGTAGCCTTGTTGTGGCGTTTGCTATTTTATTGGCAATCTTTGTTTGGCAAGAGCGCCGTCATTTGCATCCTATGCTTGATCTGTCTTTACTTAGCAACGGCCCATTTGTGGGGCTGGCCTTGGTCACCGTTGCCGCATCGTTTGGTTTTGTTACCTTGTTGACCTATTTACCGAGCTATTTAGGCAGTGTGCTAAGGCTGACTTCTACCCACGCAGGCTTAGCGATGTTGTTGCTGACTATGCCAATGTTGGTGTGTCCAATGTTGGCAGGCAAAATGGTTTCTCGTGGTGTGGCCTCTTCAAGCGTGTTAAATGTGAGTTTATTGTGCTTGTTGGTCGGCGTGCTTACTTTGGCTTATATCAGCCATCCAAGTGTGGAGTTATGGCAGTTGGCAGTACCGCTATTGTTGGTTGGGGCAGGCATGGGGCTATCGGCTGGTTTGGTCGATGGGATGGCGCTAGCAACGGTGCCAGAGCAAAAAGTAGGGATGGCTGCGGGCCTGCTAAATACCTTCCGTTTGGGGAGTGAGGCGATTGCGGTGGCGTTTTATGGCTCGCTACTTGCGACGTTATTACGCAATAAATTGCCAGATACACTTTCTGCTTACACAGATGATGCGGGTGTACTTACAAAATGGATTGATGATGTTGCCGCAGGCAATTTAGATACGCCGATGCAGGGTGTGGCTGCTGCTCAGGCAGATGCGATGCAAGGTTTGTTCATTACTGCTTATGACGGTGCATTTCATAGTGTGCTATGGGTGTTAGCGGCGGTAATTTTTGGTTTAACTCTGTTAATTTCTTATTTAATTCGCCAGCGTAAAGCATTTGTTTTAGCTAGCGAAACACCATAGTTAGTTTTTTTAAGCAAAAGGCTAGTTCATTATTTGGACTGGCCTTTTTGTTGATGAGGCGGAAAAGTAATCGTTGCCATTGATTTGATACTCAAATGTAGTTGTATAACGCAACTATATTTGAGCCGGCATGAATTCAAGATCTCTAAGAACTATATCGCGGGATATTGTCCGTGAATTGGGCGTGTTTTCTAAAAAGTGTGGCAAGGTCGATCTTAGCCCTGTTGAGGCGCATATTTTGATCGAGCTGGAGCAAGCAACGCAAACCAATTTGCAATTGGCTGAGCGATTGCGGATCGATAAATCAAATATCAGCCGCACACTACAAAAGCTGGCTGAAGAGGGGCTGATTCAATGGCAGGCCCATGCTAGCGATAAACGCAGCAAGCAGGCGGTTTTAAGTTTAGCGGGACGGGATGTTTTACGTGCTGTGCATGCTGAATACGATGTAGAAATTGAATGCGTTTTACAGCAGCTCGATTCGGCGGAGCAGCAACGTTTACAGGCGGGCTTAGATTTATACCGGCAGGCTTTAAACGCGGCACGTGCACAGCAGGGCTATCAAATTCGCTTGATGCTAGAGGCAGATAATTCGGCCATTGCTGCGGTGATTCGGCAAGTTTCTGCCGAGCATGGCCTGAGTGAAGAGCAGGGTTATGGTGTAGCAGACCCGCATTTGGATCAGCTTTACTCCTGCTATCAGCAGGCTGGGGCGGCGTATTGGGTGATTCAAAAAGAGGCGGGTGCTTTATTAGGTGGGGCAGGGATTGCGCCGCTGGCAGGGGCAGATACATCGGTGTGTGAATTGCAAAAGATGTATTTATTAAATGATTGCCGAGGTTTAGGGCTGGGGAAGCGCTTGTTGGTGATGGCCTGTAATTTTGCTCGGCAGGCAGGGTATCGGCAGTGTTATTTAGAAACCACGGCTAGCTTGCCAGCGGCTTTGGCGCTCTATAAAAAAATGGGGTTCAGACAAATTGCTGAGCCCATGGGTGAAACGGGACATCACTCTTGTGAGATTTTTATGTTGCGAGACCTATAAAAAAAGCCCGTCTCATAACAAGACGGGGTTTTTTATCACCAGTGCAGCTTTTACTTCTTGGCTACATGGTGGCCGCCAAAGGCATTGCGCATCATTGATAGCAATTTAGCGACGTAATCGCCTTTACCTTGGGTGGTGTAGCGCTGGAATAGCGACGCTGCAATCACCGGCGCAGGAACGCCTAGCTCTACGGCTTCTAGTACTGTCCAGCGGCCTTCGCCTGAATCAGGAACGAAGGGTTGGATGTCTTCTAGCTTGGTGTCGTTTTTCAGCGTGTCGGCGGTTAAGTCGAGCAGCCATGAGCGGATTACTGAGCCGTGACGCCATGTTTCAGCCACTTCGGCCAGATCAAGATTCAGCTCTTTTTTAGCTTCTAAGAGGGCGAAGCCTTCGGCAAAGGCTTGCATCATGCCGTATTCAATCCCGTTGTGAACCATCTTCACATAGTGGCCGCTGCCAGCCGGGCCTGCGTGAATCCAGCCACGATCGGAAGCCGGAGCCAAGATTTTGACGAAAGGTTCAGCCATCGCAAACGCGTCTTTTTCACCGCCAATCATGATGGTGTAGCCGTTAGCTAAGCCCCATACGCCGCCTGATACACCCGCATCCATAAACTTAAAGCCTAGGGCGTTCAGTTCTTTTGCATGGCGTTGTGAGTCTTTATACATGGCGTTTGCGCCATCAATAATCAAATCACCTGGTGCCATCAGCGCGGTCAGCTCGCCAAACATGATTTCGCTGATTTCACCTGCTGGTAGCATCATCCATACCACGCGTGGGCTTGGCATTTCTGCAATCAGGCTGGCTACGGAGTCAAAACTGCGGATATTGGCGTGTTCAGCGGCAAGTTGGGTGCGTGTTTCGGCGCTTACGTCAAAGCCAAATACGGTGGCTCCGCCAGCGGCCAAACGACGTGTCATATTACTGCCCATTTTACCGAGGCCAATCATTGCAATTTGCATTTTGAGCATCCTTGTTTGTTTGGTTTTCTTTGCTGGGATTGTGCCCCAGCGGGAATAACTCGCAGCATGAACCTTAGTCCAGTGTCTGCCAATTGGGAATTATGGCACTATGCTTTGTGCGTAGTGCGAAGCAAATGCCTACAAAACGCAGTAAACGGTGTTTTTTAATGTTTTCTAAGAAAATTTTACGTATTTCAGCAAATTTGATCTCGATTAAGGCAAAATATATTGCAGTGCACTATGATTAAAAAGTCGTCATAAAGCGTGTGGGCTTTGTGAAATGACTCTCTGTGTGTGGGTGTGATTGAGGCGTGCGTTGCTACTTTGGGGTGGCCGCACGCTTTTTTCTGCTTAGGACTTGGCTCATCTTCCCTGTACGAAACGTCACCATTCCCACGTGTCTTTTGTGGGAGTCTCGCTGCGCTGCGTCATCCCCGATTAAATTACTCGGGGATGACGGGTTTGCGTTGATAAGTTATTTCGAGTTACATCCTTATCATTCTAAACTTTGTTTGATTTAGCTTAAAAAGCCCGACGCCATCTCTCCGTATGCTCCCCCATGTTTATCATTCGGGGGTGCTTATGGCCCTGCCCCAACTTGTTTGCCCAGCGGGTAGCCTGCCTGCTCTAAAAACTGCCATCGACCACGGGGCCGATGCGGTTTATCTCGGTTTTAAAAATGCCACCAATGCCAGAAATTTTGCGGGCCTCAATTTTAGCGATGCGCAGCTCAGTGAGGGCGTGCGCTACGCTCATGCAAAAAACCGTGAAGTATTAATCGCGATTAATACTTATGCCCAAGCAGGGCGGCTCGCTGATTGGCGCGCTTCGGTCGATAAAGCGGCGGATCTAGGTGCAGATGCCGTGATCTTGGCTGATTTGGGCTTATTGGAATATGCCCATCGCACCCATCCTCATCTGCATTTGCATTTATCGGTGCAAGGCTCGGCGACTAATTTTGAAGCGATTAATTTAGCCCACGAATGCTTTGGCGTGCGCCGTGCCGTGCTGCCGCGTGTGCTCACCTTGCCGCAAGTTGAATACGTGATTAAAAACACCAAGGTAGAAATCGAGGTATTTGGTTTTGGCAGCCTCTGTGTGATGGCGGAAGGTCGTTGTATTTTATCTAGTTATGTGACTGGGCAATCGCCGAACACCCATGGCGTATGCTCCCCCGCGCATTTTGTGCGCTGGGAAAAACAAGGCGAGCGCATGGATGCCCGCTTAAATGGCGTGCTGATCGATCGTTTTGAAGCAGGCGAGCCTGCCGGCTATCCCACGCTATGCAAGGGCCGCTTTGAAGTCGATGGCGAAACCTATTACGCCATGGAAGAGCCAACCAGCCTGAACACCCTGTCGATCTTGCCCGAGTTAATGCGCATTGGTGTGGCGGCTATCAAAGTAGAGGGCCGCCAGCGCAGCCCGTCTTATGTGGCCGAGGTGACCAAGACCTTACGCATGGCCATCGATTCCTGTGCTGACCCACGCTACTCGGTCAAACCCGCTTGGCAAGCCACGCTGGATAAAGTGTCCGAAGGGCATCAGCAAACTTTGGGGGCTTATAGCAGGCCGTGGCGATGAAGGTGATGGATGTTATGCACAAACCCAAATCTTGAACCACAGAGAACACGGAGTTTCACAGAGAAAACCAGAGCTTGAATTAAGCTATTTGCCTGGGGTTTTTGCATTTTGAATACTTTGTTATCTGAGTTTTTGCGCAACTCATGGCAGGTGGCTTAAATCTCCCCTGAAGCACGCCGAGGCGATGATCCGCAGTGAGGGGCTTTCGTGCTTCTGAGGTTGAGGTTTGGCTTTGTTTTTTTGCCGTCCAAGAAAGGAAGGCCCTGCGGTGCATAAGCATCTAAACAAGTTTGATGTGTTCCCCCCTTTGAAAAAGGGGGGCTAGGGGGGATTTGGCTCTGCATCTGTTGATAAAAAGGCGAAATAAAGCCAATTCATCAGCAAATCCCCCTCGAGCCCCCTCAGCCCCCTTTTACAAAGGGGGACGCTACAGAGCGGAAGTGCCGCCTGAAGTTGTGTGGTTGCTACCGCTCCAAAATACAACGTGCCGAAGGCACTAAAAAGATGATCGCGGCTTGAGGCCGCAAGATCTTAATCAGGAACAACAATGAAACTCTCTCTTGGCCCCATCCTTTATTACTGGCCTAAGCAGCAAGTGCTGGATTTTTACGCGGAGGCAGCAACTTGGCCGGTGGATGTGATCTATCTGGGCGAGGTGGTTTGCTCCCGCCGTCACGAGTTGCGTAGTGCCGATTGGCTGGAAGTGGCGCAGAGCTTGCGTGCAGCAGGCAAGGAGGTGGTGATTTCATCCCAAGCGCTGCTGGAGTCCGCCAGTGATCTTTCCAGCTTAAAAAAGCTGGCCGAGGCGGGCGGCTGTATTGAGGCTAATGATTTAGGCGCGGTTAAGGTGGCGAGGGACTTGGGAATGCGCTTTGTAGCTGGGCCGCATCTTAATATTTATAACGGCGCGGCCTTGGATTGGTTTGTGGCTCAGGGGGCGATGCGGTGGTTGCCTTCTTTAGAAAGCAGCCAAGCCACCATCGCCGCTATTTTGGCCGAGAAAACCACCGCCATCGAAACCGAAATCTTTGTGCACGGCCATTTACCACTGGCGTTTTCGGCCCGCTGCTTTACCGCGCGTTATTACGGCTTAAGCAAAGACGCGTGTGAGTTTCGCTGCTTAGATCATGCCGATGGGCAACTGGTGTCTACCCGCGAGGGCCAAGGATTTTTGCGCCTGAACGGCATTCAGACTCAGTCTTCTGCTTGCCAATCACTCTATGCCGAGCTGCCGCAAATGGCGCAGATGGGCATTGATTATCTGCGCATCAGCCCGCAATCCACCGGCACGGGCGAGCTGGTCGCTGCCTATGCTGAAAAATGTACTTATCCCTCGGCTATCCACGACTTTTCAACAGCTTATCCACAGGGCCTTGTGAATGGTTATTGGCATGGTGAAGCGGGCATAAAGGAATGTGTATGAAGCGCTTACAGCAATTGATCTTATTTAAATTACCCGAAGCCCCAGCGGCCATCGCCTTGGCCAGCAGTTTGAATCTGGTCAAAAACAAGCTGTGGCCAGAAGAAGATTTTGCATGGCTGGCTGGGCGAAATATTCGCTTAGAAGTGCTGGATATTGGCCGAGGCCTAACACTTTCTTTTCAGAATGGCCGGTTTAAGCGTGGAGCAGACGAAGCGGATGTCACTTTCAGCGCTAGCCTTGCCGATTATCTGGTGCTGGCCCGCCGTCTAGAAGACCCCGATACGCTGTTTTTTCAGCGCCGTTTAAGTATCGAGGGTGATACCGAGCTGGGCCTCACGCTAAAAAACCTAATGGATGCGACTGATTTTGAGCCGCTGCTGGCATGGCTGCCAAGCAGATTGCGTGCGCATTTGCCGGTTTGATTTGGTGTTTAAAAGGGGCAAAAGGTCTGTAGACACAGAGAACACCAAGTACACCAAGTACACAAAGAGCACAGAGAAAATCTAATTTGGCGTAGGTTGGGTTAGCAGGTTTGCTCCGCCGATCTTGGGCGGCGCAAACCTGCGTAACCCAACAGTTTTTGGTGTTTCAGCATGGCTCGCGGGTTTCACCCGCCCTACAAAAAATAAGCAACGGACTCCAATGTAAATCCTTGCAATAAATATCAGATTTTAATCAGAGAATAAGATTGCCCAGATATAATGCGCTTCTCTTTTCAGGCTATTGGCAGATTATCAATGGATATCGTATTGCTGTTTAAGTCGCTCATTATGGGCATGGTTGAGGGTATTACTGAGTTTTTGCCGATTTCCAGCACGGGTCATTTGATTTTAACCGGTGATTTGCTCAATTTTATGAGTAAGGAAAAGCGCGACGTTTATGAGATTTTTATTCAGCTGGGTGCCATGCTGGCGGTCGTTTGGGAATACCGTACAAAAATCACTAAGACCGTATGTGGCGCAGGCAAGCCAGGTGGTGAGCGTAATTTGCTTTTAGCCGTGGTTGTGGCTTTTATCCCTGCCGCAATATTTGGCCTCCTATTTAGCAAGGTCATTAAGGCGCATTTATTCCAGCCTGTGCCTGTGGCGATGGCGTTTATTATTGGCGGCTTGATTATTCTTTGGGCAGAAAAACGCCAAGTAAATAAAGTAGCAGTGATTGAAACAGTCGATGATTTAAGTCTGAAAGATGCGCTTAAAGTGGGCCTTTGCCAGTGTCTTGCCTTAATCCCTGGTACGAGTCGCTCTGGTGCAACGATTATTGGCGGCATGTTTCTTGGGATTTCCCGTAAGGCTGCGACTGAATTCTCGTTTTTTCTGGGTATTCCAACCTTGGGTGCGGCTTCGATTTACAGCTTGCTCAAACATCGCCATGAATTAGATATCGGCGATAGCGGCGTCTTTGCCGTGGGCTTTATTGCCTCGTTTATCTTTGCCTTTATCGCCATTCGTGCGCTGATTAAATTTGTTTCAACCCATACCTTTGTTGGCTTTGCCTATTACCGTATTGCTTTTGGTCTGATCGTATTGGCGACTGCTTACAGTGGCATGGTGAGCTGGACGGTGTAAAAATGTAGGGTGGGCAAAGTGGTTTATTTTGCCCACGCATTGCATCTGGAAATGTAAAGAAGTTGTCGGCCACTCGTGTCAGGTTTTTTATGCCACCAACACCATCAACCAGTGATCCAGCAATAAAGCCGCAAATAAATAGGCTAAATATTTAATCGAATATTTAAATAATTCCCGCGCAATGATATCGCCTTCCGCTTCACCCTCTTCTTGCCATAATTTAAACGCCCGCGATAAAAATCCTGCGTTCAGTACGGCCACAGCGACGCCGTACAGCCAATTGCTCATGCCCAATGCCACTGGCAGGGCGGTGACTGCGGCAAGGATGGCGGCGTAGAGCAGGATAGATAATCGGGTAAACGCCAAGCCATGCGTGATCGGCAACATCGGCAGGCCTGCTTTGGCGTATTCATCGCGGCGGTAGAGCGCCAGTGCCCAGAAATGCGGCGGCGTCCATGTGTAAATAATCAAAAACAACACCATCGCTTCGGGCGGCACGCTGCCTGTGACTGCGGCCCAGCCTAGGATCGGCGGCATGGCCCCTGATGCACCGCCAATCACGATATTTTGCGGCGTGGCGGCTTTCAGTAAGCGGGTGTAAATCACTGCATAGCCAAAGAAGGTGGCCAGCGTCAGCCACATCGTCAGCATATTGACAAAAGCAGCCAGTAGCCATAGGCCCACTGCGGTGGTAATTAGGGCATAGAGCAGGGCATCGCTGTGCTTGACCGAGCCTTTGACCAGCGGGCGCTGCTGAGTGCGGCGCATATTGCCATCGCGCTCCACTTCGATCAGGCAGTTAAATGCGGCGGCGCCACTGGCCACCAGCCCAATCCCCGCCGTAGCCGCTAAAAGCAGCACGATGGATGGCAGCTGCGGTGTGGCCAGCAGCATGCCGACCACGGCACAGAACACAATCAAAGCAATGACGCGTGGCTTGCCCAGTTTCAGCAGCTCTGTCAGCTGGGCGTGGGAGCGGGTAAGGGCGAGAGTACGCATGGTTAGGCTCCGGAGTGTTTAGGGGATGTGGTGTTAAATGCGTTGTTTGTTGCTTGCTGATGAACGGGTAAAACCTGCGCCAATGCAGCAACCACCAGCATCAGCAAAATTGCCGCGCCGCCGTTATGCGCTACGGCCAGTGGCAGCGGTAAATCAAACCAAACATTGCTGATGCCCAGCGAGATTTGTAGTAGCAGCGCCGTGGCTATCAGCCCCGCCCATCTTGGGCTGGCCTTACGCAACTGCCAGATCAGCGCACTTAGGCAGGCCAGTAGCAGCAGGGCTCCCAGCCGATGCAGCCAGTGAATAGCAGCCAGGTGATGAATTGCTAGCGCTTCACCCGCAGCGGTATGCCCTAGCTGGCGTATCGGCTGCATGGCGGTCCTTAAACCTGCAGGCGCGGCAAAGCTGCCTTGGCATGTAGGAAAACCATTGCAGGCCAGTGCCGCGTAATTAGTCGATACCCAGCCGCCCAAGGCAATTTGCAGCAGGATGGCAATGAGGCTGATGATGAGGATAGGGCGTAGTTGGCTGGGCAGCTGAGGCGTTAAAGTGGCGCGAGAGGCTAGCCAAGTGAGTAGCGCCAGTAGCGTCATGCCGCCCAACAAATGTGCGGTGACGACGATGGGCATTAGTTTCATGGTGACCGTCCACATCCCGAGCAGGGCTTGAAAAACAATCACTGCTAGGGGCAGCAAAATGCTAATGCGGCTAAGCTGCTGACGTTTTTGCCAAAGCAAGCTGCACGCCGTCAGCACAAGAAAGCCTAATCCACCTGCAAAATAGCGGTGGATCATTTCTTTCCAGCCCTTGGCAGGCTCTACTTCGCCACGAATATCTCTGCCAAAGTCTGCACTCGCTTGGGCAATTTCATGCGCCTCGTCCGGCGCACTCAGCTGCCCATAGCAGCCAGGCCAATCTGGGCAGCCTAAACCCGCATCAGAAAGCCGCACATAAGCACCAAGCATTACCAGACAAAAAGTCCAGATTAGGGTGAGGCAGAGCAAGGGTTTCATTGCGTAGCTCCTAGTTGGTGACTGGTTTCGTTGGGGGGTAATCCCATACATGCTCAGCAGTCTTATTCATTAGCAAACAGCAAAACATGCAATAACCTCACTCTTGGCATAGGGCTTTCAAATCCCCTTGAAACACGCCGGAGCGAGGAACAAGCGGGGCGGGGTTTCGGCCAGGGAGCGAGGCAGCGAGCCAATCCCGCCTGCCGCCGACTCGATTGTCCGCAGCGCAGGGGCCTTCGTGTTTCGTGGGGTGGCCTTCTTTGGCTTCGTTTCTTGGCCACACAAGAAAGGAAGGTCCCGCGGGACGCCCGCACCTAAATTAACGTGCCGCAGGCACTAATAAAAGGGCTTTTGGTTAGCGCATATGACTTCAACCCATCGCCTTATTATTTTTCAAAACCTGCCCAATTTCTTTCAGCGCCTTGCGCCTGCCATCATCGTTAGATAGCTGTTCATTGGAATAACGCAGTACAGCGTTGCCGTGGGGGTCGATCAGGTAGAGGCCGCTATTGGGGGCATGGCTGGGTAGATAGGCGATGTCGGCATTGTCCGAGGGGCAAAAGCTGGCGCGCACGATGCGCTGGCTGGCTTCGCCCTGTGCCAATCTCAGTTGCCCAGCGGCAAAGAGCAGCTTGCTATGCACATCACTGCAAGCGGCATCGGCCGCCGCCAAGCGCCAAGGCCCGGGGGATGCAATGGGTGTGGCAAGTAGCTCGCCAAAGCTATTTCCCCCGACCGGTCGCCACCATTGCCACACGGCTTGCGCTGCCAAAATGGGCAGTAGAGATAAGATGAAACATGCGATCAACACCTTGCGTCCTTTCATTATCTGGTCTCCCGTTTAAAGCGAATCCAAAGAAAAATGCCCACTAAGCTCATTCCCCACCATGTGGCGGTATAGCCGAGATGCCTTTCTGGTGGAATAGCGGGCTGGCTGTGTTGCACGATCAAACCTTGTTCACTTGCTTGCATCAGTGCATAGGCAATGGGTAGAGGTAGCTTGCTCCATGCGGCAAAGCGCTCTGGATTGATGTTCTGAAAAACTTGCGCTGTGGGCTGGGTTTGGGCCAGCTCCACATAGCGCGGCCAGGGCTGAGCGCTGACGATGGTGTTATCACTGGCTTTGGGTGGGTGGGTATCCGGCCACCAGCCACGGTTAACCAGCACAATACTGTGATCGCTGAGCTGAAAAGGGGTGATAACGTGATAGCCGATTTGGCCAGCTTCAATCCGATGATCGAGTAGGACCTCGGCCTGTGGCAGCCATTGCCCAATGAGTTTGATCGGGCGAAATAAGGGGGGTGTTCCTTTGCCCCAAGGTAGGGGGGGGAGGGCTTCTTGTTTAGCTAGTTGCTCAATGAATGTCTGTTTGTCGTGAGCACGGCTGAGCTGCCATAGGCCCATGCAGAAAGTAATTAGAATTAGGATTGCTAAACAGACAAGCGCAGATCGCCGACGTTGCGCTAAGATGGGATTAGACGGAGGATTATCCATGAAGATTGTTGCCATCATCCTGCTCTTGGTTATTGTTGTTGCCCTTGGGCGAGCACTTTTGCAGCTGGTTCGCGGCGGGCGATCCACTCAGGTGGTGCGTGCTCTAACACTGAGGGTGGGCTTGTCGATTGCTTTATTTATTTTGTTATTGATTGCTTATGGGATGGGGTGGATACATCCCAATGCATAAGCTTTTTATTATTTTTTGAACTGTATTTGTAGGGCGGGTGTAACCCGCCGCTTGCTAATTTGTGTCCTAACTAAAAAGATCTTTTTTATAGTGCCTTCGGCACGTCGATTTTGGAACGGTAGCCACCGTGGGGGCGTTCTTTTCTTGAACGGCCAAGAAAAGAACCAAAAGAAGGCCGCCCCGACCAGCACGAAGGCCCCTCACTGCGGACAATCGAGGTGGCGTCAATTCAACTCGCTTCGCTCAAACACGAATTGACGACTTCCCCACCCCGCTTGTTCCTCGTTTCGGCGTGCTTCAAGGGGAGGGGAAAAGCCCTGTGCTACAAGCCGTGAAGAGCGATAGATTGCGGAGCTTGAACCCCCAAAAATTCAAAAAACTTGGTTTTCCTCCGTGAAACTCCGTGTTCTCCGTGTCCTCCGTGGTTCAAGGTTTGGGTTCGCTTATAGCCAGTAAACAAATACAAATAAAATCAACCACACTACATCCACAAAGTGCCAGTACCAAGCGGCGGCTTCGAAGCCGAAGTGGTGTTCGGGGCTGAAGTGGCCTTTCATGGTGCGTACTAACATGGTGGTCAGCATGATGGTGCCAACCAGTACGTGCATGCCGTGAAAGCCGGTCAGCATATAAAAGGTTGCACCATAAGCGCCGGAGCTCATTTTTAGGCCTAGTTCGGTCCAGCCGTGGTGGTATTCGATGGCTTGTAGCGTTAGAAATAAGCTGCCGAGGATGACGGTAAACAGCAGGCCGAACTTGAGCTGGCCACGTTTGTTTTCCATTAGGCCCCAATGCGCCCAAGTGAGTGTTGCACCAGAGGTGAGCAGCAGGGCGGTGTTGATGGCTGGCAGGCCAATCGCGGCCATGGGGGTGTAAGGCGCAGCTTTGGGGCCGGTTAGGGCAGGCCAGCTTTCGTGAAATCCTGACCAAAGCAGGCTGTTGGTATCAGAAAAAAAGCCCAGCTCAGGAACAGAAATGGTGCGGGTGTAAAAGAGCGCACCAAAAAAGGCCGCGAAAAACATCACTTCTGAGAAAATAAACCAGCTCATTCCCCAGCGAAAAGAGTAATCGACTTGCTGGCCATAGCTGCCGCTTTGCGATTCTTTAACTACATCGCCAAACCAGCCAAAAATCATCCAGATTAAAATGGCGAATCCCAGCAACAAAATCCAGCTACCAGCTGCAAAGCTATTCATGGCAAAAGCAGCGCCCAGCCCCATACAGAATAAGGCGATAGAGCCGACGATGGGCCAGCGCGATGGTGCTGGGACAAAGTAGTGTGCGTCGTGAATTCCGTTTTCTACATTCATTTCATTACTCCAGTCATGTAGGGTGGCTTAATTGAATTTGACGCCCCCGAAATACCGATTTTGTAGGGTGGGTTAGCCCTGCGGCTTTTTGCGGGGCGTAACCCACCATTGCGCCAGTGCAATGGTGGGTTACGGCAAAAAAACAGCCTAACCCACCCTATGTATTAGCAATTACGTGTTAGCAATCAATACTCGCACCAATAGAAATACACCTAGCGCCAAGCACAGCGCCAAAAACAGCCCCGCTGCAATAATTTGCTGTGGCTTTAGCTTTGCGCTCTCGGCATTTTTGCGGCTGCGTACGCCAAAAAAGGCAGCGAGTACCGTTTTAAGCGCTGCAATCATGATTTCAACTCTGGGTGTAGCGTGTAAGAGAGCGTGGCTGCGCCCAGCTCTGCGGGTAATTCATTGGCGACTAATAACACCACGGTGACATCTCGTTGTTCATTGGGCGCTAAAGTCAGCGCATCAAAGCAAAAGCATTCCAGTTTTTGTAGCAAACCTGCCGATCTGGCAGGGGCAAAGCTAGGAATTGCGCGCACTTTGAGCGGCTGATTTGATAAATTGCTTAAACGAAATCTTGCCTTGATTAAGCCACCCGGCTTAGCTGCCATCACCGGATCAAGCGCCGTGAGCGTGGCGGGCAAGTTGTCCGCCACATTGGTGTCAAACTCCACACGGATCACTGCGGCGTTTACATCGGCAAAATCGCTATTCGCCCGATCTATCCCCATCACCTTACAAATCGCACCATAAAACGGCACCATGACATAGCCAAAGCTAAACATCAGGCAGGCAATCACCAGCATCCGTATAGCGAGTTTGCGATTGGCTTGCTGGATGGTGGTTTGCATTGGTTACCTTGGGAGCGCTGGAAAATCTGTACGAGCCTTAAACCTTAAACCACAGAAAGCACAGAGTTTTACTGAGAAAACATAGCGTAGATTTCATGTTTTCTCTGTGGCCTCTGTGTCCTCTGTGTCCTCATTTTTCTCTGTGGTTCAAGATTTAGCTCCGTTTCAAAGTCAGCAAGGGCTTCTTGCGGACGCTTTACAAAGTTACACGTCCATCAACCAACGTCGAATAATAATTCCCACAAAAAAGGCCGCAGCAATGCTGGCTGTGATCAGGGCGGTGCGTAGATTTTTACTCATGCTGATCCTCCAGCAGGCCCTGGGCTTTCAGGCCTTTTTCGACTATTGCCAAGGACGGCGGCGTTTCCCATGTGTGATGTGGTGCTGGCGAGGGGACTTCCCATTCCAGCGTATTTGCGCCTTCCCAAGGCTTGGCTGGGGCCTTGCCGACACCGCCACGAATGGTGTGAATCACATTAAATAGGAAGAATATTTGCCCAAGTCCAAAGCAGAATGCACCCACCGAGGCCATGGCGTTGAAGTCGGTAAATTGCATATTGTAATCAGGGATACGGCGCGGCATTCCGGCAAGGCCCAGAAAGTGCATTGGGAAAAAAGTGACGTTGAACCAGATCATCGACCACCAGAAATGAAACTGGCCTCGGCCCTCGTGATACATATTGCCGGTCCATTTAGGCAGCCAGTAATAGGTAGCACCAAATAGGCTAAATAACGCGCCCGCCACCAGCACATAGTGGAAATGCGCCACCACATAATAGGTGTCTTGCATCTGTGTATCGACCGGAGCAATCGCAAGGATCAGCCCGGAGAAACCGCCGACGGTAAATAGGCAAACAAAGCCAATGGAAAACAACATTGGCGTTTCAAAAGTCATACTGCCCTGCCACATGGTGGCGATCCAGTTAAAGACTTTCACCCCCGTTGGCACGGCAATCAGCATGGTCAGAAACATAAAAAACAGCTGGGTACTGGCCGGCATGCCGACGGCGAACATATGGTGCCCCCACACCATAAACGACAGAATGGCGATCGAGCAGGTGGCGTAGACCATTGAAACATAGCCAAACAGCGGCTTACGGGCAAAGGTGGGGATGATCTGGCTGACGATACCAAAAGCGGGTAGCGCCATGATGTAAACCTCGGGGTGGCCAAAAAACCAGAAAATATGTTGGAACAACACCGGGTCGCCACCGCCAATGGCTTTGAAAAAGTGCGTATCAAAGTGCCGATCGGTGAGCAGCATCGTCACTGCGCCCGCCAGTACCGGTGCCACGGCAATCAATAGATACGCCGTAATCAGCATGGTCCAGCCAAACAGCGGCATTTTCAGCATCGTCATTCCCGGTGCGCGCATATTTAGCACGGTGGTGACGATATTGATCGAGCCCATAATGGATGACAGCCCTAAGAGGTGGATGGCAAAAATCGCCAAATCCATCCCCATGCCTGCCTGAATCGATAGCGGTGGGTAAAGCGTCCAACCCCCTGCCGCTGCGCCGCCGGGTACAAAGAATGAAATCAACAGCAGCGCCGCTGCGGGTGGCAATAGCCAGAAGCTCCAGTTATTCATCCGGGCAAACGCCATATCTGGTGCACCGATCATCAGCGGCAGCATCCAGTTAGCAAGGCCGGTAAAGGCCGGCATAATCGCGCCAAACACCATAATCACGCCGTGCAAGGTGGTGAGCTGGTTAAAGAAATCCGGTTGCCAAAATTGCAGGCCTGGCTGGAATAGCTCGGCACGGATGCACAGCGCCATAATGCCGCCGGTAATAAACATACTGAAGGCAAACCATAGGTAAAGCGTGCCGATGTCTTTGTGATTGGTGGCGTAAAACCAACGCTGCACAAAGGAAACATGGTGTTCCTCATGGGCGTGATCGTGGGCCGGAGTATGGAGCGCGTCGTGTGCAGTAGTCATGGTTTGATCCTTACTTTCTGGCGGCTTTAACGTCGGCGGGGAAGAGCGCATCGCCTACGGTATTGCCAAAACTATTGCGCTCGTAAGTGATGACTGCCGCAATCTCGGTATCTGATAAAGCATTCCATGTTGGCATGGCATTTTTGCCGTTGAGCACGATGCCTAAATGGCCAGCAATGGGGCCGGTGGCAATTTTTGATCCGGCCAGTGATGGGTAAGGGCCAGCACCCTTGCCGTCGGCCTTATGACAGGCGACGCAGTTGATTTCGTAAACAGATCGGCCTCGGGCGATCAGCTCGTCCTTGGTCCATTTTTTATTTGGATCATCTTGTGCAGCTTTGGCCTCGGCTTGTTTTTTGCCAACCCAGTCTTGGAATTCTTTCTCGGTGACCACTTTAACCACGATGGGCATAAAGCCGTGGTCCTTGCCACAGAGCTCGGAGCACTGGCCACGGAAGGTGCCGGTGTTTTCGGCTTTAAACCAAGTGTCGCGAATAAAGCCAGGAATCGCATCTTGTTTTACGCCAAAGGCAGGCATGGCCCATGAGTGGATCACATCATTACTAGTGGTGAGAATGCGGATTTTTTTACCAACGGGTACCACCAAAGGCTCATCTACTTCTAAGAGATAGTGCTCACCCTTAGCGCTGCCCTTACCCTGATACTCGTCGATCTGCTTTCGATCAGTGCTCAAGCGGCTTTTAAAATCCACTCCGTGATCTAGATATTTGTAGCCCCAGAACCATTGATATCCCGTGGCTTTAATGGTGATTTCTGAGTCGCGAGTGTCTTTTTGCGCAATTACCACCCGCGCTGCAGGCCAAGCCATGCCAATCAGAATCAGCGCAGGAATAATGGTCCAGAGAATTTCAACCGTGGTGTTTTCGTGGAAAGGTTTGGCCGCATGACCGAGGGATTTGCGGTGTTTTAAGATGGCGTAAAACATCACACCAAACACCAAGAGAAAAATCACCAAGATAACCCACATCAACAGCGTATGTAGATTTGTGATTTCGTGGGCTATTGCAGATTGAGCTGGCTGGAAGTTCATGCTTCCTGCTTTTGCAATAGCAGGCAGCATTAAAGCTAATGCAAGTCTGCGCATTACTCACCTCCCGAGGTGTAGCGCCTTCCTCTTGATGACAGGGAGGGTCGCAAATTTTAATCTTTATCAATACAAGCTAGCAGGAGTTTTGATATATGCAAGTTAGACGCGGGATTAAAATTCTTACATGTTCAGTACCGTTCATCTGACGGCCATCGCGTATTTGCGTCTGTGTACTAGAAATTAGGGTGACCACAGGTTTTTGTGGACACCGGCTTTGCTGCCGGCATCGGGACGGAGCCAAGTTCGAAAATACGAATCTTCTCCGGACATTAGTTGTACTTTCTAAGGAGGAAGATCATGAGCATTCATATGGACGTGCTGGATCAGCATTTCACGCTCCCTAAAACACGCGAAGTTGCTGCAAATAGCCCGATGCTTTGGTTGAAAAAAGGTTGGCAGGATTTATGGACTCACCCAGCCCCAAGCCTGATGTATGGCGTTATTGTTACGCTTGTAGGTGCCTTGGTTCTTTCCCTTGCAGTAAATCACCCTTATTTATTTACGACTTCAATTACTGGCTTTTTATTGTTAGCACCTTTGGGCGCAGCCGGTATTTATGAGCTGACTTCTGAAAGAGAAGAGGGTCGGCCAACATCCTTTGCACAATCGATTCGTGATTTATTGTCCAATATGGGGCAACTCGGCTTTTTAGGCTTGGCACTCGCCATGGTGGCGATTGCTTGGGAGCGCTTTTCTGCCATTTTGTTTGCCATATTTTATGGTGGGCAAGATGTGAGTTTGGCTGGCTATTTGAGCTCTTTAACAGGTGAGTTTTTACCTTTCACAATTGTCTGGTCATTGGCTGGTTTCTTACTCGCCTTTTTAGTATTTGGCTTGACGGCAATTTCGATCCCCATGCTGGCTGATCGGGAAGTAGACAGCATTACAGCCATGATGTGCAGCCTGCGCGCCACCTCTGAAAATCGCGTCGTGATGGTTCAATGGGCGGCTTTGATTGTGTTGCTGACGGCGATCGGTTTTGTAACCGTGATTGGCCTGATCGTGATTTTCCCCTTGCTTGGGCACGCTACTTGGTACGCTTACAAAGACCTGATTGAATAAATGTTTATGAGCCTTGCTTGGGTAATGAGCAGGGCTCAATAGATTTTATTTATGAGTTTATGGTTTTTGGTATTCCTTATGTATTGACACGCTCGATAAGCTCTTGTATAGTTCGCCCCTCTGTCGCGGGGTGGAGCAGTTGGCAGCTCGTCGGGCTCATAACCCGAAGGTCACAGGTTCGAGTCCTGTCCCCGCAACCAAAATTTTGAAAAAGCCGCTATTCAATCGAATAGCGGCTTTTTCGTATGTTTTTTCTGCTTCGATTTAAGATTTTCTTCATTTGTGTCGCTTCTTATAAAGAGTGCTTACTAGGTAAATGACTATGCGTATCAACTCTAATCGAAGCGAAGCTATTATCACCTCCACCCCTGCAAGCCCTGTGGCAAAGCCCGCTGCGCATAAAATGGCAGATGCAACTTCTACTCTTGGCATCGCTAAACAAGCACTGCAAGCGGGGCCAGAGATTGATATGGTTAAGGTGCAGGCCATTCGTGATGCTTTGCAGCGTGGTGAGATTAATTTTGATGCAGATAAAGTGGCAGGTCTAATGCAAAAATATCATGGCGGGCTTGCTTGAATACGCTGATCCGGCAATTTGCTACTGATTTACAAAGTGATGTAAAAGCTTATCAGGATTTAATTGCCCTGCTCAACGAGCAGTTTTCGGCCTCTGTTCAGCAGCAGACCACGCAATTAAGCCGCGTTCTTGTAGAGATCAGCGAGCATCTTGCTGCTATCGAAGTGCGACGTACGCGTCGTAGCCAAATGATTAAAACCAGCAGAGTTGCCGATTGTGAAGCTCTAATGGCTTTATTTCCCGCCGCTTTGCAACAAGCCTGCTTATCCAAATGGCAGCAACTCGGCGCTTTATTACGCCAAGCCAAGCAATTAAACCAGCGCAACGGCGAATTTATATTATCCCAGCAAGAAATCATGCAAAGAGTTTTGTTTGGCGAGCAGGATATTTATGATCCAATTTGATCAAATTGGCTATTTGCCTTCAACTCGTTCAGATGCGCCACGCTCACAGGGCGACGGTGCCGCGTTTTCGGCGCTATTTGCACAAACTCGCTCTGAAGTGCGTCGTTTTATTGAAGAAGGCAGCACTCAGGCTATGCCTTTGAGTCCAGAAGGTTTTGCCCTTAGAAATACCAGCATAAATGCCTCGTCAACAGGGGCTTTAGATGCCGATAAACACGCATTTATTGAGCAAATGCAGCCCTATGCACGTGAAGCATCGGCCAAGCTGGGTGTGGCAAGTGAGATCTTGCTGGCCCATGCGGCTTTGGAATCGGGCTGGGGTAAATCACCGCTTACTAAAGCCAATGGGCAGAGTGCGTTTAATTTATTTGGGATTAAAGCAGCAGGTAATTGGCGTGGCGAGCGTGCCGAAGTGCTGACCACCGAGTTTGAAAATGGCGTATCGATTAAAAAGATGGATCATTTTCGCTCCTATGCCGATTACCGCAGTGCATTTCAGGATTACACGGCTTTTTTTAGTGAGAGCAAACGCTTTCGCCCGGCGCTGGGCACAGGCAATAGCGCTGAAGCCTTTGCCAGTGCCTTAGTCAAAGGTGGCTATGCCACCGACCCAGCTTATGCAGAAAAGCTACTTAAAGTAGTGGATACCGTAAGATCGATTAAACCGTAACTGTTTTAAGGTGGTGAGACTTCTTGCTCTGAGCTCACCACGGCACGGATTTTTTTGCCGCTACGTTTGTTTCTAACCCAAATCACCTCTCCTAATCTGCCGCTTTCTTCCGCCACTACATTGCTGCGGATTTCAACTAGCTCTGCTCGGGCAACTAATTCAATTTCCTTCCCTTTTTTAATGAGATATTCGGCTGGTTGAGGGCTGCTGGCTGTTTGATGCGTCGTTTTGCTGGTAAACGCCCGCAAAGGCTCACCTTCTTCAAGGCGATACATGGCCCTTGCTAGATAGCGGGTATTCCAAGGTTTACCTGTTGTGCAGCTTACGTCTATTTTTAGTAAGGCAGAGTCTTCGCCTTGTAAGGCTTTAAGTAGGGGGGGGGATTCGCAATGATTGAGCTGCTTGATGTCGCGAGGAGGAATGAGAGAAACTGTCAGAAAAATCTCACGCTTAAAATGGTTTTTTGCCGCAATTTTGAAGTAATTTTGTGCGAAATTTCTTACCTTTTCTTCTAATGGCATATTTTCTATGCCTAGAGAATATGCTGAAGTACTTGAAAACATTAGATAAAGTATGACACTTGAGAATTTGCCCAGTATTTTTCTCACATTTATATCGGTATAGTAGAATATTAGCAGGTAATTATACCGTATACGGCGGACGAGGGAATATTTACTATCCGGCGTCACCTTTTACATGTTTGAAAGCTTGCCATGTTTTTTGGCAAGAAAATGCTTGAGGAAATAGCAAATGGGCGTTCATTTCGATAAGGCTTTGAATATGCATCCCGAAGCCTTACGGCTGCGTGCAGAGCGCACACAGATTTTGGCGGCAAATATTGCAAATGAAAATACACCAGGCTTTCAGGCTCGTGATTTTAGCTTTCGCGAACGCTTAGATGGCGCTCTGGCGACCGAAGCAGGTGATCTAGGCGGCCTCGGCGGTAGTGATGAGCTGCTTTATCGTGCGCCAAATCATCCTAGCCGCGATGGAAATACCGTTGAGCTAGGTGTTGAGCAGGCCGAGTTTTCACAAAACGTTTCAGATTTTCAAATCAGCCTTGCCTTCGTGAATATGAAGATAAAAGGGCTGGCCAAGGCGATCTCGGGATAAACCATGTCTTTTAGAAATATCGCACAAATTGCCGGGTCGGCAATGACGGCACAAACCACCCGCCTTAATACCATCGCCAGTAATCTGGCCAATGCAGAATCGGCTTCAGGTAATGAGGCCAGCACATATCACGCCAGAAAACCAGTTTTCTCAGCGCTAAGTGGCGGGAAAGTGCAGGTATTGGATGTGATCGAAAGCACCGAACCTCTGCGTAAAGCCCACGAGCCTAGCCATCCGCTGGCAGATGCAGATGGCAATGTTTTTTACCCAAATGTGAGCCCTGTAGCAGAAATGACCGACATGATGTCGGCCTCGCGCGCCTTTCAAACCAATGTGGAAGTCTTATCGCGGGTTAAGGCGATGCAGCAGGATTTATTAAAAATGGGCGAGGCTTAACCCTTCTCGTTTTATTCCTTATTTAATCCCACTTCGATTCTATTCAGGGCCTAAGCCGCCTTGTAAACACAGGCGCAGCTATTAATTATGTCGATTGCATTTTCACCCGCGCAGCAAAACGCTAATCCGCAGCAGCAAATTAATCCACTTGAACCGATTGCCGGACAAAGTGACGGCAATTTCTTCATGACTTTGCTCGTTGCGCAAATCAAAAATCAAAACCCATTAGAGCCATCAGACCCTAGCCAGTTTGTGAATCAATTAGTCCAGCTTAATCAAATGGATAACTCCAAAAAGATGTTGGGCGAATTAAAAGCGAATTCACAAATGATGCACGATTTGCAAGTGCTGACTTTGGGCAATCATGTTGGCTCTACCGTGGCGATAAATGGCGGCGCAATTACCTTAGATAAAGACGCGATATCGGGGCAATTTGCTTTAGAAAGCCCTGCTAAAAAAGTGTCTTTAGTGATAACAGGGGCAGATCAGCAGCGCACCGTGGTCGATTTAGGCAGCAAGCCGGTTGGGGACGTGGCGTTTAATTTTGATCCGAAAAAATTAGGTTTACAGCCTGGTTCCTATTCGCTTTCGGTAGAAACGGATAGCAAAGAAAAAACAGCAGTAGAAGTATTTGGTGTGATTAAGAGCGTTAATTTAAGTAATGGTTTGCCCATGGTGAGCATTGCAGGTTTGGGCGATTTTCCGGTGGCGGCTATTTCAAAGCTAAAAGGCCATTCAGCGTAAAAAGGATTGAATTATGAGTTTTGAAATTGCGCTATCAGGCATTAATGCCGTTAATAATCAATTAGGTAGCATCAGTAATAATATTGCAAATTCCAGCACCTACGGTTTTAAATCGGGCCGAGCAAATTTTTCATCGGCCTATGCAGGCTCGCAAGCGATTGGGGTTGAAACCTCATCCAATACCCAAAATATCGCCAAGGGTGGTGGTTTACTGACTACGGGCCGGGCGCTGGATGCTGCAATTCAGGGATCTGGCTTTTTTGTTACTAAAGACCCGAGTGGTGGCATGGCCTATACCCGTGTAGGGATTTTTGATAAAGACAAAGACGGCTATATGGTGGATAGCTTTGGCCGTCGGGCTCAAGGCTACGCCCCTGTAGGCAATGGTGGCGGAACCGCGATGGGCGCAATTGGCGATATCAAAGTGCCCGTAGGGCAAGTGCCAGCCAAAGCCACGGATAAGCTGCAATTTACTGGCAATTTATCTGCAGATTGGCCTACACCGATTACCGCCACTTTTAATAAAGACGATGGCACCTCGTTTAATGCCTCTATGGTTTCGACGGTTTACGATTCTGTTGGGGCTAAGCACAACCTAACTCAATATTTTGTAAAAGGGGCGGCGGGCGTTACGGCTCATTACTCCTTTGATGGTGCAACGATTGCGGCCACCAATACCTTGAGCTTTGATGCCAACGGTAAATTAAGCAGCCCAACTGCACCCGTTTCGCTGGCCTTGGGTACGCCTGCTAATGCTTCGCCACTATCGATTAACTTGGATTACGCTGGTACATCGCGCTTTGCTGGCGAAGTAACCAATACCGTAAATAGCGCAAATGGCTATGCATCCGGCACGCTAACCGGTGTGGTGATCGAAGAAAATGGCGAAGTGATGGCCAAATACAGCAATGGCCAGAAACAAAGCGCCGGAACGCTGGTGCTGGCTACTTTCCCGAATGAAGGCGCATTACAGCAAATCTCTAATACCAGCTGGGCAGAAACGGCAGCAACAGGTACGGCGTTGTATTCAGCGCCTGGTAGCGGTATGACCGGCAAGCTGACCGCTGGCGCACTGGAGCAATCCAATGTGGATATGACCGGTGAGCTGGTGAGCTTGATGACGGCTCAGCGTAATTACCAAGCCAATACCAAGGTGATCTCTACAGAGAATCAAGTGATCCAAGCCCTGATGCAGGCGTTGTAAGCACCATGGATGCACTGATCTACACGGTAATGAGCGGCGCAGATCGCACCCTGCGCGCACAGCAAATTCATGCCAATAATTTGGCTAACGCTGAAACAACCGGCTTTAGGGCTGATATTGAAGTGGCTAGTGCACAAGCCGTGCCGGGCTACGGTTATGAAGCCCGCCATATGGCGCAGCTGCAAGCCAGCGCGGTGGATGCGCGTGCCGGAACGGTAACGCCAACAGGCCGATCCCTCGATGTGGCGCTAAAAGGTGAAGGCTATCTGGCGGTGGAATACGCAGGTGGTGAAGCCTATACCCGTAGCGGAAATTTAAATGTGGATAGCCAAGGCGCGCTGACTGTCAATGGTCGTGCCGTTTTGGGCGATGGCGGGGTAATTACTCTGCCAGCTTTTGCTCAGGTTTCGATTAGCGATGACGGTACGATTTCTGTGCTGCCACAGGGTGAGACAGGCGCTATGCAAGAAGCTGGCAAGCTTAAATTGGTTCGTCCTAATGCTAGCGAGCTGACTAAAAATGAGGCTGGTTTAGTTGTCAGCCGCTCAGGTCAGCCGCTGCCGGTGGATGACACAGTGCAAGTATTAGGTGGCCATTTAGAGCGCAGCAATGTATCGGCGGTTGAGGAAATGATCGCCACCATGACGCTGACTCGCAGCTTTGAAGTGCAAATGAAAATGTTTAAATCTGCCGACGATATGGCCGATGCAGGTAATCGTTTGATTCGAGGGTAGGGAATGGTTGGTTGCAGGGCGGGTGAAGCTCTATACGCGTTGAGCAAGTTTGTTTATTAGCAAACAGCAAAAAAACGTAGTAACCGCGCACTCTGCACGGGGCTTTAGAGCCCCCTTGAAACACGCCGAAGCGAGGAACAAGCGGGCGGGGTTTCGGCGAGGACTGTTTGAGCGAGCTTGCGAGCGAGTTCCGCAGCCGCCGCTCGATTGTCCGCAGATGAGGGGCTTTCGTGTTTCGTGGGGTCGCCTTCTTTGGCTTCGTTTCTTGGCGAAGCAAGAAAGGAAGGCCCCGCGGTGGCTACCGCTCCTAAATCAACGTGCCGCAGGCACTAAAAAGATCTGTTTGGTATTAGCTAGCACATATGTGGAATCCCTTCCATGCAGTGCCAATTGAATGAACAAAACACCCTGATAAGGACTATTTTATGAATCCAGCAATGTGGATCAGCAAGACCGGTATTCAGGCGCAAGACGCTAAACTCAATGCCATCGCTAATAATCTGGCCAACGTGAACACCGTTGGTTTTAAACGCGATCGTATGGTGTTTGAAGATCTGTTTTATCAGGTAGAGCGCCAGCCTGGCGCTAAAGTTGATCAGAACAACGCCGCGCCTTCGGGCGTGCAGCTGGGCAACGGTACTCGCCTTGCGGGTACGCAAAAAGTATTTACCACCGGCTCGGTGATGACCTCTAGTCAGCCGCTGGATGTGGCGATTATGGGTAGCGGCTTTTTGCAGGTTGAAATAGCCAGCGGTGAAACGGGCTATACCCGCGCTGGGCAATTACAGCTTAATTCTGAAGGCCGGATTGTGAACGCGCAGGGCGTGCCACTCTCGCCAGAAATCACTATCCCTAAAGACGCAACCTCGGTGACGATTGCTGAAAATGGCTTGGTTTCTATTACTTTGGCAGGCAATGCCACTCCGCAAGAAGTGGGTCAAATTACCTTGGCAAATTTTGTAAACCCAACTGGCTTAGTGGCTTTGGGCAGCAATCTGTTTCAGGAAACCGCCGCCAGTGGCGCGCCAACTTTAGGTAATCCAGGCGAGAATTCTCTGGGTAAGCTAAAGCAAGGCTCGCTGGAAGGCTCCAATGTGCAAGTGGTCGAAGAAATGGTTGATATGATTTCGGCACAGCGCACTTACGAGATGAATACCAAGGTGCTTTCTGCTGCCGACAATATGATGCAATACCTTGCGCAGTCTGTGAGATGAAGCGTGTCTTATTGATGTTGCTGCTCCTTAGTTTGCTCAGCGCATGCGTGAGCAATCCTTTGGTCGAAACGCCGGAGCAAGATCCACCTGTGCCGGTGATTATTCCTCCGGCAGCCAAAGCCAAATCGGGCGGAGTATTTACAGCAGACACCGCCAGCTCTTGGCTGGCGGATAGCCGTGCGTTTCGCGCAGGTGATGTGCTGACGGTGGTATTGCAAGAAACCACTCAGGCCAGCAAAAAAGCCGGTACCAATTTTGATAAAAGCAGCGGCGTGGATATCAAGCCGACTATCTTGGGCACATCCAGCTATGCCACCAATGTGGGTGTGCAAGCCAAGCGTGATTTTGCTGGGTCATCCTCTAGCACTCAGCAAAATATGTTGAGCGGTGCAATCACCGTAGTGGTGGAAAAAGTGCTGCCTAATGGCCTGCTGCTGATCCGCGGTGAAAAACAACTGTCGTTGAATCAGGGCGAAGAATCGATCCGCTTGGTGGGCTATGTGCGCAGCGATGATATCGACAGCGATAATCGCGTGATGTCACCGCGTGTGGCCAATGCCAGAATCAGCTATTCGGGCAAAGGCGCATTAAATGATGTGAATACAGCGGGTTGGTTGACCCGCTTGTTCAACAGCCCGTGGATGCCGTTTTGATTTTGTAGGGTGTTATGCAAGAAAACCCAAATCTTGAAACACGGAGGGCACAGAGAACACGGAGTTTCACGGAGAAAAACAGAGGGTAAGAGTTGTTTTAATAGGCTTTAAGTATTTTCAAATTCAGAAATATGGATTTTTATCGCAACTCGTGGCACTGGGCTTAAATCCCCCCTTGAAGCACGCCGAAGCGAGGAACAAGCGGGGCGGGGTTTCGGCGAGGATGTTTGAGCGAGCGTAGCGAGTGAGTCCCGCAGCCGCCGACTCGATTGTCCGCAGTGAGGGGTTTCGTGCTTCGTGGGGTCGCCTTCTTTGCCTACTTTCTTGGCGAAGCAAGAAAGTAGGGCCCCAGCGGTGGCTACCGCTCCTAAATCAACGTGCCGAAGGCACTAAAAATCTCTTTGTATTTGCTTAGCGCATATGGGCTTGCACCCGCCCTACCGGGCTGCACATCGTTGTTTTGAAGTGGAATCTATGAAGTTTAAATATCTGTTTTGGCTCTGCCTGCTGCTGCAAACTGCCAGTGCTCAGGAATTGCGTACCTTGGTGAATGTGGAAGGGATTCGTGAGAATCAGCTGATGGGTTACGGTGTGGTCGTGGGTTTGAACGGCACGGGGGATAACTCTCAGGTGAAGTTTGCCGGACAATCTGTGGCTAATTTGCTGCGCCAGTTTGGCATTAAGCAGACGGGTGAAACCAAGGTTAAGAATGTGGCCGGCGTGGTGGTGAATGCAGTTTTGCCCTCGGGTTATCGCAGGGGGCAAACACTAGATATCACCGTTTCATCACTAGGCGATGCTAAAAGCTTGCGTGGCGGTGTATTGCTGCTTACGCCTTTACGTGCTGCCGATGGCGAGGTGTATGCGCTGGCGCAGGGCAATGTGGTGATTACTGGCTTGTCGGCGCAGGGTAGCAGTGGTTCTAGCGTCACAGTGAACACACCCACTTCGGGGCGGATTCCTAACGGGGCGAGTGTAGAGCGCGAGATTGAAAGCGATTTTGATACTCGGCCAACGGTCACGCTGAGTTTAAAGCGGCCCAGCTTTCAAAATTCCACGCACATTGTTGCTGCGGTTAATCAGCGCTTTGGCAAAATCGCCAGCACTAAAAATGCCACCAATATCGAGATTATTGCCCCAAGCGACCCAAGTGAGCGGGTGGCTTTTGTCGCCAAGCTGGAGGCCTTAAATATCACGGCCGCTGCCGAAGTGCCACGCGTGGTGTTTAATTCCCGCACCGGTACGGTGGTGATTAGCCAAGGGGTAACGGTTAGAGCTGCCGCCGTTTCGCATGGCTCTTTAAGAATTGTGATTTCCGAAGCGCCTGCTGTCAGCCAGCCGGGTGCGTTTAGCAATGGCACGACCGCCACCGTGCCAAGGTCTAAAGTCGATGTGCGCGAGGGCTCGGGCCAGATGTTCCGCTGGCCACCGGGTGCTAGCTTAAAGACGATTATCGATACGATTAATAGCACCGGCGCGTCGCCAGACGACATCATGGCGATCTTGCAGGCGCTAGATCAGGCGGGGGCTTTAGATGGCGAGTTGGTGGTGATTTGATGAATCCTATTTCTTCACCGTCTTTGCAAATTGAAGCAACAGACTCGCCGCCTATCGCTGATAACGCGGCTTACCGTAAAAAAGCAGAAACGGCTGCGGTGCAGTTCGAGAGCTTTTTTATCCAAGATATGCTCAAGCAAATGCGCAAAGCCACGCGTGAAATCAGCAGCGAAGACAGTATTTTTAAAAACACCATCAATAGCGATATGCTCGATTTTGCCGATCAGGCCGTGGCTGCGGAGCTAGCCAAACAGCGGGTGTTTGGCGTGGCTAATGCCATCATGGCGCAGCTGCTGCCTGAAAAGTGACATGCCTTCACTTAGTAAAACCCAAATCTTGGACCACGGAGAACACGGAGTTTCACGGAGAAAAACAGCTTAGGAGTCAGGCTTGGGTGTACAACAGCGCAGCAGTGCGCAAGAAAAATACCTTGCCCGCCCTATACAAAACCAAGCTCAAGCCATCACAAACTATAGATATGTAAATATTCTGTTTAATAAAAACGCCAATCGTGTCGCCTTATAACAGAGTGCGCTGCTATTTGCAGACTGCTACACCTCCCTTTATCCCTAAATAAAGCCACCCGATGCGCATGATGCAAAATGCGCTGGCCGGAGCGCTGGCTGCACAAGCCGCGCTAAATGCCGCCAGCCAAAATATTTCTAATGTAATGACTCCCGGCTATTCGCGTCAGGGCGTGGTTTTATCCGCTATAGCCCCTTCGGTGGGTGACCCGCATAGTGCGGGTTCGGGCGTGGATATCCAATCGATTCGCCGCTTTAATGATCAATATCGCAGCCTGCAAATGTGGCAGGCATCGGCCAATATGGGCGAAAGCGCGGCCAAGCAGGGTTATTTAACCCAGCTAGAGCAGGTGATGAGCGCATCGGGCAGCAGCATTAGCGGTGGCTTGGATAAATTTTATGCCGCTTTAGGCGCGGCCAGCGTAGAGCCTAGCTCCCTCGCGCTGCGCCAAGGTGTGATTACCGAAGCGGGCGCTATGGCGCAGCGGTTTAATAATCTAAACCGCGTATTAAGCGCCCAGCATGCCTCGATTAACGAGCAGCGCACCGCCTTGGTCACACAGGTGAATTCCTTGGGCGGATCGATTGCCCGCCTAAATAAAGAAATCGTTGCTGCCACCGCAACTGGCGTGAACCCGTCAGGCCTATTGGATGAGCGTGATCGCAAAATTGATCAGCTTAGCGGCTTGGTCGATGTGCGCGTAGTGAATCAAAACGACGGTGCAATCTCGGTCACCTTGCGTGCGGGCCAGCCATTGGTTGTTGGCGATAGCTCCTCAGTGATGAGTACTGAAGCGCAGCTTGATGGTAGCCAGCTGATTAAATTGTCTTTTGCTCAAGAAAAATTCACCCTAAACGGTGGCAGCATCGGTAGCCAGTTAGGTGGCTTAAATGAATACGAGAAAAACAGCTTAAAGCCGATGGAAGACGCCATCCGCACCTTGGCAAGTGAAGTTGCCGGGCGGATTAACGGCCAGCTTGCTGCCGGTTTTGATTTGCCGACTACGGCCGGTGCAGCAGGCCAGCCTGGCAAGGCACTGTTTGTGTTTGACGCGCAAAACCCAGAGGCCATGCTCAAACTTCGCCCCGGCATCGTGGCGGAAGATTTAGCTTTTGCTAGTGACGCCAGCAAGCCCGGTGGTAGCGGTAATTTGCAAAAATTGATTGATATTCAAAGCCAAGCGCTCACGGTGCCAGGCTTGGGAACGGTAACGCTGAGCGACGCCTATGCTCAGCTTTTGGGGCGGCTGGCCTCTGAAAGCCAGCAAAATCAGACTTCGTTAGCCACCAGCAAGGTAGTACGCAATCAGTCTGAACAAGATTGGAAAAGCACTAGCGGCGTTAATCGCGATGAAGAAGCCATGAATATCGTTGAATACCAGAAAATGTATCAGGCCAATATGAAGGTGATTGCGATTGCTAATCAGTTGTTCGATAGCACCTTAGCCATGTTCAACTGACGGAGTTTTTATGCGTATCGCTAGTACCCAGTTACAAACAACCTTGAATGAGTCTTTGCAAACAGCTTCGGGCAATATGGCTGAGCTGCTGCAAAAAATGTCATCGGGTAAGCGTTATTTACTCCCGTCTGAAGACCCGATTTCTAGCGTGCGTTTACTGCGATTAGAGCGTGAAGAAGCCGCTATCACTCAGTACACCAGCAATATCGGCGCGCTGCGCTCGCGCTTATCGATGAACGAATCTTATCTGGATGGCATGACGCAAGATTTGATGCAGGCGCGGGTGCTGCTCTTGGGGGCGGACGATACGGTTTCTAAAGAAGATGTCAAAGATATCGCCGCCAGCTTGGTCAGCCTAAGAGACAGCCTGTATTTCACGAGCAATACCAAGGATCAGGAAGGGCATTATTATTTCTCTGGCACAGCCAGCTCGACGGCTACTTTGGCCGTGGATAAAACGGGCGCTGCGGGGAGCCGCTACACCGCTCTAGGCAATAGCGATCAGCAGTTGGTGGTGGTGGGCAATGGCGTAACACAAGCCTCGAATGTGGCGCTGCCAGAAATGGCGGCGCTATTAAATCAGCTTGATCTGGCCATTACTGCACTGCAAAATCCACCCGCCACAGGCTATCGCCCGGCAGTAGAGCAGGGCATTAATGGGATCGATGCGGCGCTCAGAAGTGTGGGCAGCAAGATCGCCAATTTGGGCGGCGCACAAAATAATATGCAGATGATGGAAGACAACCACGCCAATGTCAGCTTATCGAATCAGCAATCGGTGCGGCTATTGGGCAGCCTTGATTATGCAGAAGCAATGATCAGCATGGATGGTTATAAGCTTGCTCTAGAGGCTTCGCAAAAGGCTTATGGCAAAATCAGCAGTTTGTCTTTGTTTGACGTGCTTTAACTGGGTGTAAATATCAATTAATTGACTTGCTGGTTTCGATTCGAGCATTTTGAAGTGATTTAAAAGGATATTGGGTATGGCAGCAGCGTTGCCCAGATTGGACAGTAGTCATAAATTAGGCAGCAGCCTAGGGATTAATAGCAGGCCTGTTGCGGCTTCAGTGCCCGCCGTATCAAGCGAGCTGGCCGCTGTGCGTGAGCAAAAAGGCGAGCGGCTGGGTGTGTGGCGTTACAGCACTCAGCTGAATGAGCAGCTAACGGCTGGGCAACGTGCGCTGGATTATGTAGATGAGCTTAGTGGCCAATTGATCGACTTAAAGCTGAAATTAAGCCAAGAGTTGGGGAAACGCCGAGTCGATAGTGCTGATCTAAGCGCCAAAGTAGCTGATTTTTCGGCTCTCTGGACGGCGCGCAGCCAGCGTACCGGCGGCAGTGTGGATGGCCGCTTAAAGTTTCATTTGTCGCAGGACGCAAAAGAAGTCTTTCGTGTTCGTGGCTTAGAGCTGGAGTCCTTGAGTAGCGGCCAAGCTGAAATGCTGACTTTTTATACCGGAGCACGCGGCACCGGCCCCGCTTCAGTGGCTGTGGGTGGGGAAATAAGCAGTGAAAACCTGCTGCGCCAGTTTAATCGCGCACTCGCGCCATCGGGTATACGAACCGAGGCCGATCAAGGCGGCGCGCTGACTTTTTCGGTGGCGGAAGAGGCTTTAGCGCCACTGCAAAACAAGCTGGCGATTCGGGGCGGGGGGATTCGTTTTCCTGCTGGGCAGGCCAATCGCTTAAAAATTGAAAGCGAAGCCGTTGCCATCTCGCCAGCTAGTTGGGGCGTAGATGATCACGCTAGCGTGCGACAGAGTTTGCAAAAAGTAGTGGTGGCGCTCGAGCAGCTAGAGCAAACCCGTGCCGCCATCAGCAGCGCCATGGGCGAGGCAAAGCTGGCGATTGAGCAGCTCTCCACAATGGACGAATCGCAATGGGCGCAAAGCTTTGTTGGCGATTTTAATGGCCGCTTTAATCAAAGCAGCGATTATCGTTTCTTCAGCGACATCGCCCCCGCCCTGATGGGGATGAGCCGTTATCGGGTGTTGTCTTTATTGGCGTTGAGATAGGTGGTGATACCTTCGTAGGGCGGGTGAAACCCCATGTGCGCTAACCAAAGTCAAAAAGACCTTTTTAGTGCCTTCGGCACGGTGTTTAGGTGCGGGGAATCCCCCGCGTGGGCCTCACTTTCTTGCTTCGCCAAGAAAGTAAGCAAAGAAGGCGACCCCACGAAACACGAAAGCCCCTGCGCTGCGGACAATCGAGTCGGCGGCAGGCGGGATTGGCTCGTTCCTCGCTCCCTGGCCGAA
>JANYCY010000096.1 GCA_025360045.1 Janthinobacterium sp.
TATAGTGAATCACCTTCGCATTTAAGTATTTTATTACTGCTAGGACATGATACGGATAGTGCCTCGCTGATTCGTGGTATGTCAGAAGGTGATGTTCCGTGCACGATTCAAGAGTGCCGTGATTTGGTACAGCTTGATCAGGTATTGAGCTCTAAAGGGCACTTAATCGATGTTTTAGTGATTGATTTAGCTGAAAGCCACCTTAAGTATGCCAAACAGCTGATGCAACTCAGCCAGAACTTGCCTATCGTGATTTTGGCCCCCGCAGGGCGTGAGGTGTGGGTTAAGCAGGCCGTGCAGTTAAAAAATGAGCACTTTTTGATTAAAGATCCTGAAGGCGGATTTTTAGTATTGCTCCCCATTGTGTTGTTGCGGGCCATTAATGACAGCCGGGAGCAGCAGGCTCGCACGAGTGCAGAGCTAGATATGATGGAGCACAGGCTGAGCTTAAGCCAAATTGTGGAAGGCAGCCCGGTGGCGTCTTTTGTGATTGATTGCAATCATAAGGTGACGCATTGGAACCAAGCTTGCGAAGTATTTACGGGGAAAAAAGCGTTTGAAATGATTGGTACTTGTAATCAATGGCAAGCTTTTTATAAGGCACAACGGCCGGTATTGGCGGATCTCATGCTTGATGATGCACTCGAGCAGAGTGTAGGTTTGTTTTATCACGGAAAAGCTCAAGTTTCTAGCAATGTAAAAGGGGTATTTGAGGCTGAAGATTTTTTTCAGCATTTAGGCGAGAAAGGGCGCTGGATTTATTTTACCGCGACGCCCATTCGAGATGCCTGTGGCAAAGTCGTCGGGGCAATGGAAACCTTGCAAGATGTGAGCCAACGACATGATGTAGAGGCCGCCTTACAGGCTAGCCAAGCTTTTTTGGCGCAAATTGTGGATGGTAGCTCGGTGGCGACCTTTGTGATTGATCGAGATCATACGGTGACGCACTGGAATCGCGCCTGTGAAGCTTTGACGGGATTGGCGGCAAAAGAGGTGATTGGCACTAAAGAGCAATGGCGGGCATTTTATCCAAGCAATCGCCCTGTGATGGCGGATTTAATTATGAATGGTGCTATGGCCGAGGATGTGGATCAGTTCTATCACGGTAAATTTCGGCCTTCTCGTTTAATTGAGGGCGTATTTGAAGCGGAGGATTTTTTTACCCATTTTGGCCCAGAAGGCAAATGGGTTTTTTTTACCGCAGCGCCTTTGCGTGATATGAATGGTGGCGTGGTGGGGGCCATTGAAACTTTACAAGATATGAATGAGCGGCGCTTAGCTGAAGAGGCTTTAAAAGCCAGTGAGGCGCGCTATCGAGATTTAAGCATTACCGATGGAATGACTGGGTTATTTAATAGTCGGCATTTTTATGAAAGTATTGAAAAAGAGTTAGAGCGTGCAAGGCGCTATGGACGGCCTTTATCTTTATTGTTAATGGATATTGATAATTTTAAAAAAGTGAATGATCAATTTGGCCATTTAGAAGGCGATAAAGTATTGCAATCGCTTGCGATGGTGATTCGGGGCTGCTTGCGGGATATGGATAGTGCTTATCGTTATGGGGGTGAGGAGTTTATTGTGATCTTGCCTGAAACACGCAGCGAAGATGCCATTAATGTGGCGGAGCGTTTGCGTCAGCGTTTTGCGGATCAAATTCAACGCCCAGCAGAGGGGCAAGTTTTGCATTGCACCGTGAGTATTGGTGTGAGCCAATTTATAACTGGGGACGATGCTAAAAGCCTTGTGAAGCGCGCTGATGATGGCACTTATCAGGCTAAGCATCAGGGGAAAAATTGTGTGGTATTGATAGAGTCTAATCACACTTGATTATTTGCAGGCTTAAATATGAAAAAAGGCTTCTCAATATGAGAAGCCTTTTTTATTAATACTTATTAATGACTTATTTCTGTACTGCTTCTACCACAATATTGAGCTTAACATCGTCGCCGATATTAGGCACATAAGTGCTCATACCAAATTCGCTACGTTTGATCGTTGCGCTGGCATTGGCTCCGCAAGCTAGTTTTTTCATCATTGGGTGCATATCACATTTGAAATAGCTAACTGCTAATGTGAGTGGCTTAGTTACGCCTAATAGGGTGAAGTTACCATCAACAGCCACTAATTTTTCACCTTCAAATACCAATTTATTGGATTTAAAAGTCATAGCAGGGAATTTTTCTACATTAAAGAAATCTGCGCTTTTAACGTGTGCATCGCGCTTTTCCCAGCCGCTATTGAGGCTGCGTGTGTCGATACTGATATCAACACTACCGGTTTTCTTTGCCGCATCTAGCGTAATGGTGCCGCTGGATTTATCAAAGCGACCATTTTGAATTGAAAAGCCCATATGGCTTAATTCAAAGCTTGGGTAGGTGTGTGATGGATCAAGCTCATATACAACAGGTGCGGCAAATGCTGTGCTAGCTAAACCTGCTAATAATGCGGTGGCAATAAAACGCTTCATCTTATGACTCCAGTGGGTGGGTAAAACTTATTTGCCTGCTGCACCAGCTAGGGCGATTTTAAATTTAATGGTGACTTGATCCGCAACGGTATCGGTATCTGCCCACATGCCATCACCTAATTTATATTGCAAACGTAAAATAGGGAGAGTGCCTTCAACGATAAGATTGCCCGCTTCTGGCTTGGCGGTGAGCTGAGTTGTTATATCTCGACTAATGCCTTTAATGGTTAATTTGCCTTTCGCCTCAAATTTATTATTGCCTAGTGCTTTAACGCCACTGGCAATAAAGGTGGCCTTAGGAAAGCTGGCAACGTCAAACCAAGCTTTCTTTTTGGCTTCGGTATTACCATCACTGCCGCCCACATCAATGCTGGCTAAATCGACGGTAATTTCGGCTTGGGCTTTTTCTGGCTTAGCGGGGTCAAAATCTACTTTGGCGACAAAGCTTTTAAAGCCGCCATCAACCGACACACCCATTTGCTTAAAAGTGAAATCAACTTTACTTTTTTGCGGGACAAGGGTTTGTGCTGCGCTGGCGGAAAAGCTAAGGGCGGTGAGTAATGTTGCACTAAGGATATGACGAATCATTCCATTCTCCATTGGATAAAGTGAGTTTGTATTTATTTGTCTTTACGTAAATAAGGAATCATTCTGGCAAGAATGGCATCTTTATCAATAAAGTGGTGCTTAAGTGCAGCGGCAATATGTAAGCCAATAAAAATCAGTAAAGCGGTGGCAAATAATTCATGTCCATTTTTGAACGTGTCGCTGAGTGCTTCATTTTTTGCGATAAGGTCAGGCAATTTCCACAAGCCTAGATAGACCACGGGAAATCCCTTAGCAGAGCTCATTAGCCAGCCAGAGAGGGGCATTGCAAACATCAATAGATAAAGCAGGTGATGTACACCGCTTGATAATTTGCTTTGCCAAGCGGGCAGGCTTGGATCCGCTGCGGGAGCACCTTTTAGTTTTAGCCAGATCAGGCGAATGGCGACTAGCCCAAGCACGGTAATACCTGCCCATTTATGCCAAGAAATAATTTTAAATTTGGCAGGCGAAAGTGGCATGTCATCCATGGTCCAAGCCAGACCAAAGGCTGCACAGATCAGTAAGGCAACCAGCCAATGTAATAAAACTTGCACACCGTCGTAATGTTTTTTGCTCATGTTGTTCACTATTTATAGGTAGATTCGGATTATTTAAAATAACAGCGATTTATTCAAACTGGCTGCGAAGTTCAGCTAGTGTATGAGTGATTTCTGACAATTTGGTTTCGGATAAGTTTTCAAAAAAAGGTCGAATATATTCAAGGTGTTGATTAAATGTGCTGTTAAATAAATTTTCGCCTAGTGGGCTTAGATAAACGCGAAAGCTGCGGCGGTTATCCTGAATAATTTCTCGATGCACAATGCCGCGCGTTTCTAAACGATCCAGTACCCCAGTTAAAGTCCCTTTCGTGATCAGCGTTTTTTCGCCTAACTCACGGCAGCTCATGCCTTGTGTATTGCCGAGCGTAGCAATAATGTCAAATTGGGCGGGGGTTAAATCCATAGCACGAATATGGCGATTGGATAATTGTTCAAAAGCTTGATAGCAGCGCACCAGTTCACGGATCGTAATTTGAAAGTTTTCCATGCTATGTGGCTCTAATTGTTCGTGTTAGGACTGTTTATATCAGAACAAAAAAAATGTTGCAAGCGAGCAGAACACCTACTGAGAAGTAGAATAGATTAATTTTTAGAGATATTTGAGCTGAGCGTGGCGATGTATGAAAACAATCGCGGTTTATCAGTATGTAGATGGTGAGATAGAAAGCCGCGTGAGCAATGACGCGGGCTTTCTATCTTATGGCTTTAGTGTGTCATATTAAAGAGCGTGCGCAGATGCTTGGCAACGCCTGATTCTTCATTACTACCAATGGTTAAAACATCAGGGAGCTTGGCTACTAGGCGTGGATTGGCATTACTCATCAGGCGCGGGTGGCCTGCTGTTTGGAGTAATTCCAAGTCATTTTGCCCATCACCAAACGCAATACATTGGCTGGCAGACAGGCCAAGGCGCTCTAACACGACTTTTAAGGCATGCCCTTTGGATACGCTAGCCGCCATGACTTCTAGGCAATCTGGCATAGAGAAGGTGATATAGAGCGAAGTGCCAAATCGTGCGTGGAGCTTCTTCTCTACTTCTAACAGATGAGCGTGGTCCCCAATATAAAGAACTTTGGCAACGCCTTCACCATGGTGACGTGCTAGCTCACTGATTTGGTAAGTAAAGCCAGAGTCTTGATGCATATCGAGTAAATATTGGCTGGGTTGATCAATCAGCCACGCATCATCTAGATAAAAATTCAGCAATGTTCCCGCAGAAAATTCTGCTTGCGATAATGCTTGCACCGTTTGTGGGGGGATATTTTCTTCATAAATCAGTTGATTTTCTGGGCTATGAATTCGTGCACCGTTGGAGGTAATTAAGTGAGCACGAATACCCAAGACATCACGAATTCCCATCACATCTAAATAATGGCGTCCGGTGGCAATCACAAATTGAACACCACTTGCTTCTAACGCACGGAGTGTTTCTGCGGTGTAGGCATCGACCATATGCTCGTTATTAAGCAGGGTGCCATCAAGATCGGAGGCGATAAGTTGATACATTGTGGGCAATCCGGTTGATTCTATGAGCATTGATTTTATCTTGTGTGTGGTTTGATTGCTTGAATTCACGGCGTGTAAAAATGCCAAATACCGCTAATTAAAAACCCGAGCCGGGCAATGCTAAATAGGCTAATTCTTCTGCGCTAGAATCTCTGCCTAGTACTTTATTACGATGTGGAAAGCGCTCGAAGCGTTGAATCACCGCATGGTGCTTAATTGCGTAATCGTAAAAACCTTGTAATTGAGGATCGCTTTGCCAGTCTTGCATGAGTACCAGCGTTTGAGCTTGATCGGCTAGATTTTCAGAATGCTCAAAGGGCAAATACATAAATAATTGCTCAATGGGCTGCAACTGTTGATTAAATTCTTGTTTAATCGCCATTTTTGCAGCTTGCAAAGCCAGCGCATCATAGGCAAATGTTTGAGCATCATTTCTAAAAATATTACGCGGAAATTGATCCAATACAATGATATAGGCCAAGCAATGGCGAGGATTTTCTAGCCAGTGATTGAGTGATCCCTCTGCTGCAGACAAAATATGGGGGAGAAATTGAGCTTTAATTTGCGCATCAAATGCGGCGTCTTTACGAAACCATTCCATACGCGTTTCAAGTTGTTCTCCAAACCAAAAAGAGAGGACATCTTCTGGATTCATGACAGCACCTTTAGTCGTTTAGATAGTGAGTTACAATACCCCGTTTTAGCCCAGCTTAGTATGGGGAGTAATATGCAAAATGTAGTAGATGTGATCGTAATTGGGGCCGGTGCGGCTGGAATGATGTGTGCTGCAACGGCAGGCCAAAGAGGGCGCAAAGTCGTGCTGATCGATCATGCTACCAAGCTGGCTGAGAAGATTCGTATCTCAGGCGGTGGGCGTTGCAACTTTACTAATCTGAATACACTGCCTAGCTGCTTTCAATCCGAAAATCCCCATTTTGTAAAATCTGCACTTAAGCAATACAGCCAATTTGATTTTATCAAGATGGTTGAATCGTATGGCTTGAGCTATCACGAGAAAACGCTGGGTCAGCTGTTTTGTGATCAAGGCTCACAAGCGATTATCGATATGCTCAAGGCTGAAGTCGATAAGGGAGAAGTGATTTGGCGCATGGACACTGGCATCGTGTCGATCCAAAAAACCGAAACGGGCTTTGAAGTGGTGAGCAGCAAAGAAACGTGGCAGTGCAGCTCGCTGGTCGTTGCCTGTGGCGGCTTATCGATTCCACCGATAGGGGCAACGGGTTTGGGCTTTGATATTGCCAAGCAGTTTGATATCCCGCTTATTCCCCTTGCTGCAGCTCTGGTGCCGCTGACCTTTCAGCCGCAAGATTTATGGGCTGATTTATCTGGCGTGGCGATTGAAGACACCATCGTGCGTTGTGGTGACACAGAGTTTAGAGAGGCCATTTTGCTCACGCATAAAGGCTTATCTGGCCCCGCTATTTTGCAAATATCAAGTTACTGGCGCGCAGGCGATACGCTGGATATCGATTTATTACCGGATGTGGATTTCGATACGATTTGGGCAGCGGCAAATCGTGATGCATTAATCAGTACCATCCTTTCTGAGTTGCTGCCCAAGCGTTTGGTGCAGACGTGGCTCACGCAATGGGGCGATATTAAACCGCTTAAGCAATACACGGCCAAAGAGCTGGCGGCTATTGAAGAAAGCTTGCATCACTGGCGGATTATGCCGTCTGGCACTGTGGGATATAAAAAAGCTGAGGTGACACGCGGTGGGGTGGATACACAGGCGCTTTCTTCTAAAACCATGGAAACACGCCATATTGCGGGCTTATTTTTTATTGGTGAAGTGGTCGATGTGACCGGCTGGCTGGGCGGATACAACTTTCAGTGGGCTTGGTCGTCTGGTTATGTTGCAGGATTAAATTCCTAGGTGTATAACTAAATCTCCAGCAACAGCAAAAGGAGATCGAATGAATAGTTTCCAAGAAGTGCTGTTTTCGGAGGTGAAGTCGACCCCCGTTGCGACGCGGCTAATGTGTCGTTTTGCTGGATACCTGTAGTGCAGTGAAGGCACAGAACCAAGCCATCACATGAAAGCCGTCAGGTGTCGTAGTAAATGCTCTTTGCGTGTATTAGATGTAAGTGTTTTAGAAGTGAGTACTGTTAGGTTGTTGTAGCTGTAGATGTGGCCGTACCGTAGTATTTTTTGTACGTGTTTTTCCTGTAGCTGCTGTTGAAGTAAAAGCTGTTTTTATAAACATTAACCTGCAGTTGGCATTTCATCTGTTTTACCGCAAGAAGCAACGGAGCGCATTCGCGCTCCGTTGTCGTTTCTGCCACCCAGAAAAATCCCTAGCATGCGCAGCTGGTTTAGTGCCATTAAATATACAGCTAGGACTTTCCGTGTGATTTTTTGATGACGCGGCATGAGCATTGATGAAATAGCGATCTGATTTTAGTTTTTTCAGCGTCAGATGCGCTATTGCCTATTTAAATATTTCACGCGTCCATAGCATTCCAATCTGTACATCATCGCCAAACCATTCGCTATTTACTTGCAAACGTATTGCAGCTACTGACCTCGCCACTTTCCAAGCCTTGCTTAAACCAGTGCATACGCTGTGCGGAGCTGCCGTGGGTGAATGCGTCTGGCGTAATGGTTTGGCCTGCGCCGCGTTGCAAGGTGTCGTCACCGATGGCATTGGCTGCAGCTAAGCCTGCTTCAACATCACCTGGCTCAAGTATTTTTTGTTGAGCGGCGTAAAAGCCCCATACCCCAGCCAAGCAATCAGCTTGCAGCTCGAGTTTTACCGATAGGGCATTGCCTTGTTTTTTGGAAACTTGCTGCTGTTTTTGGTGCACTTTGCCTGAGATGCCAGATAAATTTTGTACATGATGGCCAATTTCATGGGCAAGTACATAGGCATTGGCAAAATCACCTGGCGCGCCAAAGCGCTTGGCTAGCTCATCATAAAAGCTCAGATCGATATAGACTTTTTGATCGGCAGAGCAATAAAACGGCCCCATTGCAGAGGACGCGCTACCGCAAGCAGATTTCACCTGCCCCCTGAATAAATAAAGCTTAGGTGGGGTATATGCTGAGCCAAATGCAGCGGGATAGGCTTTGCCCCAGACTTCTTCTGTTGAGGCTAAGATGGCGCGGGAAAACTCGCTCGCTGGATCTTTAGCATGCTCGCGTTTGACGGATGTCTGCTGGGTACGGGGCGGAGTCGCACTGTGATTTGCGATAAGCCCTAATATTTGCAGTGGGTTTTGTCCAAGCAGTAGAGAGATGACGCCGACAATCACGACGCCACCAATCCCTAGCTGGCCGATAGGCAAGCCTCCTGAGCGGGGGCTACTGGCGTCATCATCTCGATGATCTTCGACATTATCGCTACGTCGTAAATCTTGCCAACGCATTGCAAGCCCTCGGTTTAAGTTAGCCCAAGCACATCTTGCATATTAAATAGGCCTGTTTTCTGGCTATCTAAAAAGCGTGCCGCACGGATGGAGCCTTGGGCGTAAATCGTACGGTTGGATGCTTTATGCGAAATTTCGATTCGCTCGCCCATGCCAGCAAAAATGACCGTGTGGTCACCAATCACATCACCACCCCGTAGCGTGGCAAAGCCGATGCTAGAAGGATCACGCTCGCCAGTAATTCCATGTCTATCATAGACAGCACATTCATCAAGGCTGCGGCCTAAAGCACCCGCCACTGCATCACCCAGCATCAAGGCCGTGCCAGAAGGCGCGTCGACTTTCATGCGATGGTGCATTTCTAAAATCTCGATGTCATAACCGGTATTCAGAGTTTTAGCGGCGACTTCTAAGAGCTTGACCAGCAAATTGACGCCTGCACTCATATTGTAGGCATGCACGATGGCAATGTGCTGGGCGGCGGCTTGAATGGCCGCTTTGCCTGCTTCTTCAAAGCCGGTGGTGCCAATAATCATCTTCACGCCGTGTTGTTGACAGGCTGCAAGGTGCTGTAGCGTGCCTTCTGGGCGGGTGAAGTCAATTAAAACATCGGCTCCAGCCAGATTTTTTAGCTCGCTGCTAATTTTGATACCGCAACTTTTACCAAGAAAAGCCGCGGCATCTTGGCCAATTGCAGGGCTATTTTCGCGATCTAGTGCGGCAAAAAGCTGGCAATCGGTCTGTGCCAGCACGGCTTCAATCAGCATTTGCCCCATGCGCCCACTGCTGCCAGCAATGGCGATTTTAATCGTCATTTTGATTATTCCTTGCTAACGGCAGAGGCGGCGATTGCTTGAGGTGCAGAAGCGTCAGTGTTATTGAATTTAACTGGAGCAGGTAGTGTTTCACCACCAAAGCTAAGCAGGGTATCTCCTTCAAAAACAAGGAAGAAACTCTTTTTCTCTTTAAGCTGGCCTGCGCGTGCATCGCTATAGAGGTAATCCCAGCGATTGGCATGAAAGGGATCATTCAGCAGCGGCGTGCCTAAGAGAAAGCGAACTTGCGAACGTGTCATGCCTGTTTTGAGCTTAGCCACCTGATCGGCTGTAATCTCGTTTCCCTGCGGGATGTCGAGTTTGTAGGGTGTAAGAAAATTAGCAACACTGCACGCCGAGGTCATCAGCGCGATAGGGAGCAACAAAATAAGTACTTTTGCCTTCATCATGGGCGATATTCTTCCAGAGCGGGTTGGAGTGACCAACTTAAACGCTATATCATAACCTGATCTGGCCGCTTGCCGAAGCACATAGCCTAAATCAGGGAGATAAGACATGAGTAAAGCAAACGAATTAAAAGAAATGGGTCTGAAAGCGACAGGGCCACGCCTGAAGATTTTGAACTTATTTGAGACAGGTGATCAGCGCCATATGACAGCGGAAGATGTCTACCGCCTGTTGCTGGCTGACAACTTAGATATTGGTTTGGCTACGGTTTACCGTGTACTCACCCAATTTGAGCAGGCAGGAATTTTGGTTCGCCACCATTTTGAAACAGGCAAATCTGTATTTGAATTGAGTGCGGGTGGCCATCATGATCACTTGGTATGTGTGAAATGTGGTCAGGTTGAAGAATTTTATGATGCAGAAATTGAAAAACGTCAGGATGCCATTGCAAAAGATCATGGCTTTGATATTCAGGACCATGAAATGTATTTGTATGGCATTTGTGCAAAATGTAAGGTCGCATAGCTTGTGATTCCATGGCTTGATGGCGGCTTGCAATTTCCTGAGCTTAGGCTTGCCTTGCAAGAACCCAATGGATTGCTGGCTGCCGGAGGTGATTTATCGCCCCGGCGTGTACTGGCCGCTTACGCTTCCGGTATTTTTCCTTGGTTTATGCCAGGAGAGCCTATTTTATGGTGGAGCCCCAACCCTCGGATGGTGCTTTTTCCTGCTGAGCTGCATATCCCCAAGTCGCTAGATAAAGTGCTGCGTAATCGCGCCTATGAAGTTCGTTTCGATACGGCTTTTGACGAGGTTATGCAGGGCTGTGCTGCGCCGCGTGATGGTGAGCCTGCAACATGGATCAGCGATGAGATCTGTGCCAGCTATGGTGCTTTGCATCGCGCTGGCTGGGCGCATTCGGCTGAATGCTGGATTGATGGCGAGCTGGCCGGCGGATTATATGGCATCGCAATGGGTAAAATGTTCTACGGTGAATCTATGTTTGCTCGAAAAGCCGATGCTTCTAAAATAGCTTTCGTGCATTTGGTGCGATATTTACAGCAGCAGGGCTTTGGATTAATCGATTGTCAGATGCGCACCGATCATTTGGCTCGGTTTGGTGCGCGTGAGATTTTGCGTGATGAATTTATGCAACGGCTTACGCCGCTGATTCAAGAAACGCATCTTGCTGGGCCGTGGGCTTATCAAGCGAGTACACCGCAGTGGCAAGCACACCCAGCATAAAACTCAAACTTTGAAACACGGAGGTCCCAGATAACACCGCGCTTCACGGAGAAAATATTTTTGCTTTTCTCCGCGAACCTCCGTGTTCTCCCTTGTGGTTTAAGGTTTGATTTTGTGGCGTCGTGGGATGATTATTAGGGGTAAGGGATGAATGATTCATTGCGTACGCGCACGACTCAATTACAGTTTTATACCACGGCCACCTATGAGTGCAGTTATCTGGATAAGCAGGTGGCCCGATCACAAGTGGCGGTGCCTGCTGAGCTTATCGATAGCCATGCTTATAGCCAGCTTGTGCAGCATGGTTTTCGACGTAGCGGTTTATTTGTGTATCGGCCTTGGTGTGATCATTGCAAAGCCTGCGTACCGGTGCGGCTACCGGTGGCGGATTTTAAGCCCGATCGAGCGCAGCGCCGTGCGCAAAAGCTGCATGCAGATTTACAGGTGCGGGTCTTGGGTTTGGAATATGTAGAATCCCATTATTTGCTCTATCAGCGCTATCAAATGGCGCGCCATGCAGGGGGCGGCATGGATCAAGATAATCGCGAGCAATATCAAAACTTTATTTTAAAAAGTAATGTAAGCAGTTTTTTAGCTGAATTTAGTTTAAATAATGAAGTACAGATGGTCAGCCTGATTGATCAGCTGGATGATGGTATTTCATCGGTCTATACCTTTTATAATCCTGATCTGCCTAAGGCTAGCTTTGGGGTGTTTAATATTCTTTGGCAAATTAGTCTCGCTCAAGAAATGCAAATCCCTTATGTTTATTTGGGGTATTGGATTGATCAGTGCCGAAAAATGGCTTACAAAGCACGCTATCAGCCTATTGAAGGTTTATTCAATGGGCAGTGGCGGGCTTTGCCGGTTGAATAAAAAATAGTGGGCAAAGTCGCTATTGATTGATTGAATGCATGTATCTATTTTTTCTAACATAATTGCCACAGCAATTGTGCAACGCAATACAAGTTGAATCAGAGCTGCTAACATTCATTGAACGATGAGTGGACAAGAGACAGTGGCGATGAAAATTCGGGTGGTATTTAATCAAAAAGGTGGCGTGGGCAAGTCCACCATTACCGTAAACTTGGCGGCTGCTGCGGCTAAAGCAGGGCAACGTGTGCTGGTGGTTGATCTCGATCCGCAAGCTAATTCTAGTCATTATCTATTAGGTGCTGGCGTTGATTTGGCAAAGCCCAACTTATTTGATTTTTTTGATCAAGTATTGAATTTTAGTATGTACGCCAAGGCTCCGCGCGATTTTGTGCATCGCACGCCATTTGAGCGATTGTCAATTATGCCTTCACATCCTTTGATTGCTGAATTGGAATCTAAATTAGAATCTCGGCATAAGATTTATAAATTACGTGAAGCGCTGCATGAATTAGCCGATGATTTTGATGAAATATGGCTAGATACGCCGCCCGCATTAAATTTCTTTACGCTATCGGCATTGATTTCTGCCCAAGGCTGCTTAATCCCCTTTGATTGCGATGAATTTTCTCGGCACGCCCTATTAGGCTTGATCGATAGAGTGGCTGAAATTCGTCATGATCACAATGCTGATTTAGTGGTAGAAGGAATTGTAGTTAATCAGTATCAAGCGCGAGCCAGCTTACCCGCACGAATGGTGGGCGAATTAAAAGAGCAGGGTTTACCCGTGTTAGATGTGTTTCTGGGGGCCTCAGTCAAGGTGAGGGAATCCCACGAGCGGGCGATTCCTTTGCTAATTCTTGATCCAGCACACAAATTATCCCAGCAGTTTAGTGCCTTATATGCCTTATTGAACTAGTTATTTAAAAAATGCAATTCGTTCTTCGCTTAAGTAGTAACTAGAATTAACAAAAACTTCATACGCCAAAAGCTAAGGAGACGTCATGCAAGAGCGGGCTAGGGTACTCATCGTGGATGATGAACCCTTTAATCTGGAAATATTGTCCGAGCATCTAAGCGATGCAGGCTATGAAGTGGTGGTGGCTGAAGATGGCGAAGTAGCTTGGCAGATCTTGTCGCAAGATCGCGCTTTTGACACGGTGCTACTCGATCGCATGATGCCGCGTATGGACGGGATGGCCTTGCTCGCCCGTTTGCGCCAGCAGCCAGAATTTGAGCATTTACCTGTGATTATGCAAACCGCAGTGGGCGCGGCAGAAAATGTGCGCGAAGGCCTTGCTGCGGGTGCTTACTATTATCTGATTAAGCCATTTCAGCGCGATATGCTGTTGGCGATTGTGGCTGCAGCCGTAAATTTTCATCGGGAAAAAAGCCAGCTTGATGCGCAGCTTGCGGCACAGGCCAGCTCTTATCATTTATTGATGAAGGGCGAGTTTCATTTCCAAACTTTGGAAGAAGCACGCCACCTTACATTGTTGCTATCAAATGCTTGCCCAGAGCCGCAGCGTGTTGCATTAGGTTTGTCAGAATTACTGGTGAATGCGGT